>NZ_JAHKSQ010000001.1:0-667300 GCF_018862045.1 Roseovarius sp. PS-C2 | reverse complement strand
TGCCGGGCGACAACCTGAAGTTCGAAGTCGAACTGATCGCCCCGATCGCCATGGAAGACGGCCTGCGCTTCGCCATCCGCGAAGGCGGCCGCACCGTCGGCGCCGGCGTCGTCTCCAAAATCATCGACTGATCCTAAAGGCTCCGGGCTTCGGCCCGGGGCAAGGGTTCGACGAGGGGGGCCGGAATGATCTGGCCCTCCTCCTATCAACTCCAACGCCGTGAAAGGCCAGACTGATGCAAAGTCAAAACATTCGCATTCGGCTGAAGGCATTCGATTACCGTGTGCTGGATGCCAGCACGCAGGAAATCGTCAACACCGCCAAACGGACGGGTGCCGACGTGCGGGGCCCGATCCCGCTGCCGAACAAGATCGAAAAATTCACCGTTCTGCGTGGTCCCCACGTGAACAAGAAATCGCGCGACCAGTTCGAGATCCGCACGCACAAGCGTCTGCTCGACATCGTCGACCCGACGCCGCAGACCGTGGACGCGCTGATGAAGCTCGACCTCGCCGCTGGCGTCGACGTGCAGATTTCGGTTTGAGGAGGGCAAGGTAATGTTGCGCTCTGGCGTTATCGCAAAGAAAGTCGGCATGACCCGGCTGTTCATGGAAGACGGCCGTCAGGTTCCTGTGACCGTCCTGCAACTGGACAAGCTTCAGGTCGTCGCACAACGCACCCCCGAGCAGCACGGCTATGCCGCTGTTCAGCTGGGCGCCGGTTCGGCCAAGGCCAAGCGGGTCAGCCAGGCCATGCGCGGGCATTTCTCGGCTGCCAAGGTCGAGCCCAAGCGCAAGGTCGCGGAATTCCGTGTCGCGCCTGAAAACATGATCGCCGTGGGCGAGGAAATCACCGCTGATCACTATTTCGAAGGTCAGTTCGTGGATGTCTCGGGCACCTCGATCGGTAAGGGCTTTGCCGGTGCCATGAAACGTCACAACTTTGGCGGTCTGCGGGCCAGCCACGGTGTGTCGATCAGCCACCGCTCGCACGGTTCGACCGGTCAGTGTCAGGACCCGGGCCGCGTGTTCAAGGGCAAGAAAATGGCCGGCCACATGGGCGCCGCCCGCGTGACCACCCAGAACCTGCAGGTCGTGCGCACCGACGCCGACCGGGGCCTGATCATGGTCAAGGGCGCCGTTCCGGGCTCCAAGGGAGGCTGGGTCACGATCAAGGACGCGGTGAAGAAACCCTTCCCCGAGAACGCGATCCTGCCCGCCGCGCTGAAATCGGCCGCTGACGAGGCCGCCAAAGCCGCCGAGGAAGCCGCCGCTCAGGCCGCTGCCGAGGAAGCCGCAGCAGCAGAAGCCGCCGCAGCCGAGCAGGCCGCCGAAGAGGCAGCCGCCGAGGCCGAGGCCGAGAAGAAGGACAGCGACGCATGAAACTCGATGTGATCAAACTGGACGGCGGGAAGGCCGGCTCGGTCGATCTGGGCGAAGACATCTTCGGCCTGGAGCCGCGTGCCGACATCCTGCACCGCGTGGTCCGCTGGCAGCGCAACAAGGCGCAGCAGGGCACTCACAAGGTCAAGACCCGGTCGGAAACCTCGTATTCCACCAAGAAGATCTACCGCCAGAAGGGCACCGGTGGCGCACGCCACGGCGACCGCAATGCGCCGATCTTCCGCAAGGGTGGCATCTACAAGGGCCCGACCCCGCGCAGCCACGCGCATGACCTGCCCAAGAAGGTGCGTCAGCTGGGCCTCAAGCATGCCCTCAGCGCCAAGGCCAAAGCCGGTGAGCTGGTCGTGATCGACACGGCTGAATCGGACGGCAAGACCAAATCCCTGGCCAAGCAGGTCAAGGATCTGGGCTGGAAGCGCGCGCTGATCATCGACGGGGCCGAGGTGAATGCCGCATTCGCCAAGGCCGCGGCCAACATCGAAGGTCTCGATGTGCTGCCGTCGATGGGCGCAAACGTCTATGACATCCTCAAGCGTGACACGCTGGTGCTCACCAAGGCGGGTGTCGAAGCACTGGAGGCTCGTCTGAAATGAGCGCGAAACCCGAACACTACGACGTGATCCGCAAGCCGATCATCACCGAAAAGGCCACCATGGCGTCGGAAAACGGCGCGGTCGTCTTCGAGGTGCACATGGACGCCAACAAACCCCAGATCAAAGAAGCCGTCGAGGCGCTCTTCGGGGTCAAGGTCAAGGCCGTGAACACCACGATCACCAAGGGCAAGCAGAAACGCTTCCGTGGCCAGCTTGGCCGCCGGAATGACGTGAAGAAAGCCTATGTGACCCTCGAAGAGGGCAACACGATCGACGTCAGCACCGGTCTTTGATCGGGGCGGTGCGCGGAGACCGCGCACCCTACGGAAATACGGGAACCCGGCTGTTTTCACAGCCGGGTTTTCTTTTGCGGCTCCGGCCCGGCGCTGGCTGGCGCGGAAACCTTGTATTTCTTGGCGTTCCCCCCTTGACCGGCTGCGCGCGCTCCACTAACAGACCCTATCGGCATGGCCCCGGATTCGTCCGGGGCTGCCTGTTTTTGCCGGATCGGTGGCCGCAGGGCATATATCGGACCGGCAGCGTAGGGTACGCAGTCATTGCGCACCGCTCCATCGGGGACCTTCGGGGCCCTATAAACCGGCCACCTTCGGGGGGCTTAAACATAGGCGGATACCCTGGCATTCAGGCCCCGCCGTTAGCAAACGGAAGACAGAAAGCATGGCACTCAAGTCGTATAAGCCGACGACGCCGGGCCAGCGCGGGCTGGTGCTGATCGACCGTTCGGAGCTGTGGAAAGGACGCCCCGTCAAATCCCTCACCGAGGGTCTGACGAAGTCGGGCGGCCGGAACAACACCGGGCGGATTACCTCGCGTCGTCGCGGGGGCGGGGCGAAACGCCTCTACCGGATCGTCGATTTCAAGCGCAACAAATTCGATGTGGCGGCCACCGTCGAGCGGATCGAGTATGACCCGAACCGGACCGCCTTTATCGCGCTGATCAAATATGAAGATGGTGAACAGGCCTATATCCTGGCGCCGCAGCGTCTGGCTGTGGGCGACAAGGTTCTGGCTGGCGCCAAGGTGGACATCAAGCCGGGCAACTGCATGCCGTTCTCGGGCATGCCGATCGGCACCATCGTTCACAACATCGAACTGAAGCCCGGCAAGGGCGGCCAGATCGCACGCGCCGCGGGCACCTATGCCCAGTTCGTCGGCCGTGACGGCGGCTATGCACAGATCCGCCTGAGCTCGGGCGAACTGCGCATGGTGCGTCAGGAATGCAAGGCCACCGTCGGTGCCGTGTCGAACCCCGACAACAGCAACCAGAACTACGGCAAGGCCGGGCGCATGCGCCACAAGGGCATCCGTCCGTCGGTTCGCGGTGTCGTCATGAACCCGATCGACCACCCTCATGGTGGTGGTGAGGGCCGGACCTCGGGTGGTCGTCACCCGGTCACGCCCTGGGGCAAGCCCACCAAGGGCATGCGCACCCGCAACAAGAACAAGGCGTCGCAGAAGCTTATCCTGCGCTCGCGTCACGCCAAGAAGAAGGGCCGCTAAGACATGGCACGTTCTGTATGGAAGGGCCCGTTCGTTGATGCCTACGTCCTGAAAAAGGCCGAGGCAGCACGCGAAAGCGGCCGTAACGAAGTCATCAAGATCTGGTCGCGCCGTTCGACCATCCTGCCCCAGTTCGTGGGCCTGACGTTCGGCGTTTACAACGGTCACAAGCATGTGCCTGTGAACGTATCCGAGGACATGATCGGTCAGAAGTTCGGTGAATATTCGCCGACGCGTACCTACTATGGTCACGCCGCCGACAAGAAAGCGAAGCGGAAGTAAGTCATGGGCAAGGAAAAGAACCCCCGCCGCGTGGCAGACAACGAAGCAATGGCAAAACTGCGCATGCTTCGCACCAGCCCGCAGAAACTGAACCTCGTCGCGGCGATGATCCGTGGCAAGAAGGTCGACAAGGCTCTGAATGACCTGACCTTCAGCCAGAAGCGGATCGCCGAGGATGTGCGCAAGTGCCTCCAGTCGGCCATCGCCAACGCCGAGAACAACCATAACCTCGACGTCGACGAGCTGATCGTGGCCGAGGCCTATGTCGGTAAGAACCTTGTGATGAAGCGCGGTCGTCCGCGCGCCCGTGGCCGGTTTGGCGCCCTGCGCAAGCCGTTCTCGGAACTGACCATCAAGGTGCGTCAAATTGAGGAGCAAGCCTAATGGGTAACAAAGTCAATCCGATTGGCATGCGCCTTCAGGTGAACCGCACCTGGGACAGCCGCTGGTATGCCGATACCAAGGATTACGGCGATCTTCTGCTGGAAGACGTCAAGATCCGCGAGTTCATCGAGAAAGAGTGCAAGCAGGCTGGCGTCAGCCGTGTGATCATCGAGCGTCCGCACAAGAAGTGCCGCGTCACGATCCACACCGCCCGTCCGGGTGTGATCATCGGCAAGAAAGGCGCCGATATCGAAACCCTGCGCAAGAAACTGTCGGCAATGACCGACAGCGAACTGCACCTCAACATCGTCGAAGTCCGCAAGCCGGAACTGGACGCACCGCTGGTCGCCGAGTCGATCGCTCAGCAGTTGGAACGCCGTGTGTCGTTCCGCCGCGCGATGAAGCGGGCCGTGCAGAACGCGATGCGCATGGGGGCCCTCGGCATCCGTGTGAACGTGGCCGGCCGTCTGGGTGGTGCTGAAATCGCCCGGACCGAATGGTACCGCGAGGGCCGCGTGCCCCTGCATACCCTGCGCGCCGACATCGACTATGCCCACAAGGAAGCCGAAACGCCCTATGGCATCATCGGCATCAAGGTGTGGATCTTCAAGGGTGAGATCATGGAGCACGACCCCAGTGCCCGTGACCGCAAAGCCCAGGAGCTCCAGGATGGTCCCGCGCCCCGTGGCGCCGGCGGCCGTCGCTAAGGAGGACTGAACGATGCTTCAACCAAAGCGTACAAAGTTCCGCAAGCAGCACAAGGGCCGCATCAAGGGCCTGGCCAAAGGCGGGTCTGATCTGAACTTCGGGTCCTATGGCCTCAAGGCCACCCAGCCCGAGCGTGTGACCGCGCGCCAGATCGAAGCCGCCCGTCGTGCCATGACGCGTCACATGAAACGTCAGGGCCGCGTCTGGATCCGGATCTTCCCCGACACCCCCGTCACCGCGAAACCGATCGAGGTTCGGATGGGTAAAGGTAAGGGTTCGGTCGACCGTTGGGCCTGCAAGGTCAAGCCCGGCCGCGTGATGTTCGAGATCGACGGCGTCAACGAGGAAATCGCCATGGAGGCCCTGCGCCTCGCCGCGATGAAGCTGCCGGTCAAGACCCGCGTCGTGGTTCGCGAAGACTGGTAAGCGGACGGGGGCGACCCCACGCTGGAAAAAGAAAACCCCCGGTGCGAAAGCGCCGGGGGTTTTGCCGTGTATGGGCGGCCAAGCGGCATGGCTCAGGTGATCTGAACGGCGACCTGCTGATGTTCGTGGTTGTAGCACAGGTAGTCATACCCGACGCCCCGCGCGGCGATGAATTCCTGAAAGGCGCGGAACTCACCCTGTTCCCATCCGCTGTAATTGAAATACTCGTCGAACACGATCACCGTGCCGGGCACGATCCGGTCCGCCAGATGCTCGAAAATGCATTTGGCGGAACTGTATAGGTCGCTGTCCACATGCAGATAGGCCACAGGGTCGGGCGGCGCGGGCAGGGCGGCCAGAAAAGTGGGCAGCGTGTCGGCGAACAGCCCCTTGTGCAATGTCACGTTGGCGGGAACCTCCGGCAGCGCGGGCAGGGCGAATGTCGCCCGCGGGTAGCCATCGCGCCACGGCTCGGGCAGCCCGTCGAAGGAATCGAACCCATGCACCTGCCAGTCGCGCCGCCTTGCGATATGGGCCGTGGTGCGCGCCTTGTAGACGCCGAATTCCAGAACCAGCCCGTTCAGGCGCACATGGTCAATGGCCACGTCATGCACCGCCCGCCAGCTATCGACCGATTGCACACGGTACATATGCTCCCGCACATACCGCGCGGTGGATCGGGTCGCCTCCTGTTGCAGCGCCAGCCGGATATCGGAAATCGCCGATTGATACCGCGCGAAAAAGCGGGCTTTGCGCCGGGCGCGCAGGCGGGCGATCCAATGCGTCATGCGGCACCTCCGGGGCCAGGTGTGGGTCGGGCGCACTCTATATCGCGCGCATCGCGCAGTTCAATCTCGCGCAAGCCGCGTAACTGGGCTAAACCACCGCCATGGCACAGATTGATTCCCTCTTCGTGACCCGCCTTTACCGCGCAAAGCTGTCCGAGCATGGCCCCGCCATCGACCCGGCCGAACTCGAAGCGTCCTGCTATTCCATCGCCGAGGATGACGAGGCGGGCCAGGAATGGTGCGAAACCGAAGGCTATCCCGGTTACACGTCCTATGCGTCGCTGACCGATCTGCCCTGGCGCTTTCCGATCTTTTCCGATCTGGTGAAATCGCTCGACGCCCATGTCGCGGCTTTTGCAGAGGATCTGGAGTTCGATCTGGACGGGCGCGACCTCAAACTCGAAGACCTGTGGATCAACATCCTGCCCGAGGGCGGCACGCATTCCTCGCACCTGCACCCGCATTCGGTGATCTCGGGCACCACCTATGTGTCCATGCCCGACGGTGCCTCGGCGCTGAAGCTGGAAGACCCGCGTTCGGCCCGGATGATGGCCGCCCCCGCGCGCAGGAAAACCGCCCGGCGCGAGTTGCAGACCTTCATCTACGAAGCCCCCTCCGTGGGCGAGGTGCTGCTCTGGGAAAGCTGGCTGCGCCACGAGGTTCCGATGAACATGTCCGAAGACGACCGGATTTCAGTGAGCTTCAACTACGCCTGGGCGTGAGCGCCACCAAAGCCACGATCACCGCATGACCGTTGTGAACAGGGCTGGCACTCAGGTGTCGGGCGCTCCGAATCTGCTGGCAAATGAACGTCCTTCCCAAGGACCCAAGCGGCATGGGCGCATGGCCTTTTGCGCTGCGTCAAAGGAAAAGTCACGCGGTTGGGGTTTAATTCAGCCAGTCGATGAGTAGCTTTGCAGGCAGATTGAAAGGAGCGTTCGTCATGTCGAATGAAACCACACTGAAAAACCTGAACACCGCTTTGCAGATGGAATTGACCGCGGCGCACCAATACCAATTGCATGCCCATCTGCTGGACGATTGGGGGCTGGACAAGCTGGCCGCGCAGATGCGCGGGGAGTTCGAAGAGGAAAACGGCCATGCGGATCGCTTCCTCGCACGTATCTTCGCCCTGGACGGCGAGCCGGAGATGGGGTTTGCCGCGACGCCCAAGGTTTCCCAATCGCTGCGCAACATGTTCGAAAGCGATCTGGCCGACGAAAAGGATGCGATCACGTTCTATACACGCGCCGCGAAAGCCGCGTATGAGGCCGACGATCTGGCCTCGAAGGCCCTGTTCGAAAGCATCGCCATCGAGGAAGTGGGTCACAAGGAATGGCTGGAACTTCAGCTGAGCCTGCTGGATCGTCTGGGCGAGGAACGCTATGCCTCGAAATACGTCACGGCGGGGGAGGCCGAAGGCGAATAAGAAAACCGGCAAGGTTGTCGGGATGCGGCGCCGCGCCTGTCGCGGGGCGCCGCCGGTCTGAACATCCGGGGCGCGCGTATCCATCGCCAATCGCGGAATTACGGCAAAGTTCAGAACTAACCCTTGCCCTATGCCCCGGCCTCCCTTATAGAGCCGCAATCCACGTCACCCCGCGATGCGGGGGGATTCGTGCGTTTGTAATTCATCCACCAGGTCTCGGGTTACCCTGAACCATCCGTCAGGGGCCTGCTGGTGTTTTGAGAAAGGAACCGGCGATGAACGCCAGTGAACTGAGAAACAAGACCCCCGATCAACTCCGCGAGGATCTGGTCGCCCTGAAGAAAGAGCAGTTCAACCTGCGCTTTCAGGCTGCCACCGGGCAGATGGAGAATTCGGCACGCATGAAGCAGGTCCGCCGTGACGCTGCGCGTGTCAAAACGATTCTCAACGAAAAGGCCGCAGACGCGGCCACAGCAGAATAAGGGAGGCCTTGAGTTATGCCCAAACGTATCCTTCAAGGCACCGTGACCAGCGACGCCAACGACCAGACCGTGACCGTTTCGGTCGAACGCCGCTTCACGCACCCCGTTCTGAAGAAAACCATCCGTAAGTCCAAGAAGTACCGGGCTCACGATGAAAAGAACGCTTTCAAGGTCGGCGACTCTGTCCGCATCATCGAATGCGCGCCGAAATCGAAAACGAAACGCTGGGAGGTTCTGGAGGCGTAAGCCTGCAAACCTTCCGGTTTGAGCGAAACCCTGGGGAACAGGCAATAACGCCCCCCAAAGGTCGGGAGAAACCAAATGATCCAGATGCAGACCAATCTGGATGTTGCTGACAACTCCGGCGCGCGCCGGGTTCAGTGCATCAAGGTCCTGGGTGGCTCCAAGCGGAAATACGCGTCGGTGGGTGACATCATCGTCGTTTCCGTGAAAGAGGCCATCCCGCGCGGCCGCGTGAAAAAAGGGGACGTCCGCAAGGCCGTCGTCGTGCGCACCGCCAAGGAAGTCCGCCGCGAAGATGGCACCGCCATCCGTTTTGACCGCAACGCGGCCGTCATTCTGAACAACAACAATGAACCCGTCGGCACCCGTATCTTCGGGCCGGTGGTGCGTGAACTGCGCGCCAAGAAGTTCATGAAAATCATCTCGCTCGCCCCGGAGGTGCTGTAAGATGGCTGCTAAACTGAAAAAAGGCGACAAGGTCGTCGTGCTGGCCGGCAAGGACAAGGGCAAGGAAGGCACCATCGCCTCCGTCAGCCCGAAGACCGGCAAGGCCGTGGTCGATGGCATCAACATGGCCATCCGTCACACCAAGCAAAGCCAGCAGAGCCAGGGCGGCCGCATTCCGCAGCCCATGCCGATCGATCTCAGCAACCTGGCGATCCTCGACAAGAACGGCAAACCCACCCGTGTCGGCTTCAAGATCGAAGGCGACAAGAAAGTGCGTTTCGCCAAGACCACGGGGGACGTGATCGATGCTTGATAGTGCAAACTACACCCCGCGCCTGCGCACGCAGTTCCGCGACACGATCCGCGCCGCTCTGAAAGAAGAGTTCGGCTACAGCAACGACATGCAGATCCCGCGCCTGGACAAGATCGTCCTGAACATCGGCTGCGGCGCCGAGGCGGTGAAGGATTCCAAAAAGGCCAAGTCGGCCCAGGAAGACCTGACCCTGATCGCCGGCCAGAAGGCCCTGGTGACCAACGCCAAGAACTCGATCGCCGGGTTCCGTGTCCGCGAAGGCATGCCGATGGGCGCCAAGGTCACCCTGCGCGGCGACCGCATGTACGATTTCCTGGATCGTCTGATCACGATCGCAATGCCCCGCATCCGCGACTTCCGCGGCGTGTCGGGCAAATCCTTCGATGGCCGCGGCAACTATGCCATGGGCCTCAAGGAGCACATCGTGTTCCCCGAGATCGAATTCGACAAGGTCGATGAAGTCTGGGGCATGGACATCGTTATCGCCACCACGGCGAAGACCGACGCTGAAGCCAAGGCGCTGTTGAAGCATTTCAACATGCCCTTCAACAGCTGATCGCGGAAGGAAAGAGATATGGCTAAGAAAGCAATGATCGAACGCGAGAAGAAGCGTCAGCGCCTGGTCGAGAAATACGCCGCCAAGCGGGCCGCTCTTAAAGAGATCATCAGTGATGAAAGCAAGCCGATGGAAGAGCGTTTCCGCGCCTCCCTGAAGCTGGCGGAACTGCCGCGCAACAGCTCGGCAACCCGGCTGCACAACCGTTGCCAGCTGACGGGCCGTCCGCACGCTTATTATCGTAAACTCAAAGTGTCGCGGATCGCCCTGCGCGAGCTTGGCTCGAACGGTCAGGCTCCCGGCATGGTGAAATCGAGCTGGTAAGGAGGACGCAAAATGAACGATCCTATCGGCGATATGCTCACCCGTATCCGCAACGCGGCTATGCGTGGCAAGTCCACCGTTTCCTCCCCGGCGTCCAAGCTGCGTTGCTGGGTTCTGGATGTGCTGGCTGACGAAGGCTACATTCGTGGCTACGAAAAGACGACCGATGCAAACGGTCATCCGGCCGTGGAAATCAGCCTGAAATACTTCGAAGGCGCCCCCGCCATTCGCGAGATGAAGCGGGTGTCCAAGCCCGGTCGTCGCGTCTATGCGAGCGTCAAGGACATCCCTTCGGTCCGTCAGGGCCTGGGCGTGTCGATTGTCTCCACCCCCAAGGGTGTGATGTCGGATGCAGCTGCGCGTGCCGCCAACGTCGGTGGTGAAGTGCTCTGCACCGTATTCTAAGGAGCTCGGACATGTCTCGTATCGGAAAACAACCCGTGGCTCTGCCCGATGGCGTCACCGCCAACCTTTCGGGTCAGACCATCGAAATCAAGGGGCCGAAAGCCACCAAAAGCTTCACGGCCACCGATGACGTCACCCTGACTGTCGAAGACGGCACCGTCACTGTCACGCCGCGCGGCAAATCCAAGCGCGCGCGCCAGCAGTGGGGCATGACCCGCACCGTGATCGCCAACATGGCGCATGGCGCCAAGGAAGTGTTCCGCAAGGAGCTGGAAATTCAGGGCGTCGGTTACCGGGCTCAGATGCAGGGCAACACCCTGAAGCTGAACCTCGGCCTCAGCCACGATGTCGATTTCGAAGTTCCGGAAGGTGTGACCGTCACCGCGCCCAAGCCCACCGAACTGGTGGTCGAAGGCCATGACAAGCAACTCGTTGGACAGGTCGCGGCCAATATCCGCGACTGGCGCCGCCCCGAGCCCTACAAGGGCAAGGGCATCCGCTACAAGGGCGAGTACATCTTCCAGAAGGAAGGCAAGAAGAAGTAAGGACGCGACAGATGGCAAACAGCAAAAGACAACTGTTTCAGAAACGCCGCATGCGCGTTCGGAACAAACTTCGCAAGGTCAACGTCGGGCGTCCGCGCCTGTCGGTTCACCGCTCCAGTAAGAACATCAGCGTTCAGCTGATCGACGATGTCAACGGCGTGACGCTGGCCTCGGCCTCGACCCTGGAAAAGGATCTGGGTCTGGTCGGCAAGAACAACGTCGAAGCCGCGACCAAGATCGGCGCGACCATCGCCGAGCGTGCCAAGAAGGCAGGCGTCACCGAGGCTCAGTTCGACCGTGGCGGTTTCCTGTTCCACGGCCGCATCAAGGCTCTGGCCGACGCCGCGCGTGAAGGCGGCCTGAAAATCTAAGCGCAGGCGCCCCGGACGGTGTTCGGGGCGCCTCGATGATCCGGGGGCGCGTCCGCGTGGCGTCGCTCACCAGGATTGACCAAGGAACAGGCGCCGCAGGGTGCCGCATTGAAAGGATGCCAAATGGCAAGAGATGACAACCGTCGTGGAGGTCGCGATCGCGACGAAGCGCCGGAATTCGCCGATCGCCTCGTCGCGATCAACCGTGTGTCGAAAACCGTCAAGGGCGGTAAGCGCTTTGGCTTCGCGGCGCTCGTGGTCGTAGGCGACCAGAAAGGCCGTGTCGGCTTTGGCAAGGGCAAGGCCAAAGAGGTGCCCGAGGCGATCCGCAAGGCCACCGAACAGGCCAAGCGCCAGATGATCCGCGTGCCCCTGCGTGAAGGCCGCACCCTGCACCACGATGGCTATGGCCGTCACGGCGCCGGCAAGGTGGTGATGCGCACGGCCCCGACCGGGACCGGGATCATCGCCGGTGGTCCGATGCGTGCCGTGTTCGAAATGCTGGGCGTTCAGGACGTCGTCGCCAAGTCGATCGGCTCGCAGAACCCCTATAACATGATCCGCGCAACGCTGAACGCGCTGCAATTCCAGGCCAGCCCCCGCATGGTGGCACAGCGCCGTGGCAAGAAGGTCGCCGACATCCTGAAAAAGGACGACGCACCTGCCAAGGAAGCAGCGGAAGCGTAAGGAGAGCGACCCATGGCAAAGACCATCGTAGTCAAGCAGATCGGCTCGCCGATCCGCCGCCCGGAAAAACAGCGCCAGACGCTGATCGGCCTGGGCCTGAACAAGATGCACAAGACCCGCGAACTCGAAGATACCCCTTCGGTGCGCGGCATGGTCAACAAGATCCCGCACCTGGTTCAGATCGTCGAAGAAAAGGGCTGAGCCCGTTTTCTTGAAAAGAAAACGGCCCGGAAACTTTTAAAGTTGCCGACGCCGGAATTGAAACGCCCCGGTCATGAATGGCCGGGGCGCTTTCGTATTTTGTAGAGGGGGTGCCGCCACAGGGTGTAACCTGCTACAGCAAACTCAGACACATTTCGCAAAGGACATTCCAGTTGACCGGGTTCGACATCGCTTCGCTTGTTCGTGAATTCATCACGCTGTTCGTCGTGATCGACCCGATCGGAACATTGCCGGTGTTCTATTTCGCGACCGCGGGCGTACCGGAGCACCTGCACTGGCGTCTGGCCACCCGCGCGGTGATCGTTGCGACCATCGTTCTGGTTCTGTTTCTGATCGGCGGTCAATTCGTGCTGGAAATCGTCGGTCTCAGGCTGGGGTCGTTCCAGATCGCCGGCGGGATCATTCTGTTCCTGTTCGCCCTCACGATGATCTTCGGAGAGCCCAAGGCCGCCCGCGAGATCGAAGAGGCCGAGAAAGACCACATGAAAGGCGCGGTTTTTCCGCTGGCGATCCCGTCCATCGCGTCGCCCGGCGCGATGCTGGCCATCGTGATCCTGACAGACAATCACCGTCATTCCATTCCCGATCAGGCGGTCACGGGGCTGCTTCTGCTGGCGGTTCTCGCGCTGACGCTTGTGCTTTTGCTGCTGGCGGCGCGGCTCAAGCGGGTCATCGGCAACACCGGCGCGAATGTCATCAGCCGGGTGATGGGCATGATTCTGGCGACGGTCGCGGTGGATTCCGTCCTGAGCGGGCTGGAAGTCGTCGGCGCGCTGACCCTGACCGGAAACGGCTGAGCGGGTAGGGGGGGGCGCAGCCCGCACGTCGTCGCCTCTGCCCCCTTGCATCGCACCCCAACACCACGTATACGCCCGCGGGTGGCCTCACGCGCCACGATTCACAGATCAAGACATGCCGTGGTTGGCCCCATGACGCTTCGGGGGTCACATCCGGCTTCAGGAGAAGCGACATGAAACTTCACGAACTGCGCGACAATCCCGGCGCAACCAAACGTAAGAAACGCGTTGGCCGTGGCCCCGGCTCGGGCATGGGCAAAACCGCAGGCCGCGGTATCAAGGGTCAGAAATCCCGTTCGGGTGTGGCCATCAAGGGCTTTGAAGGCGGGCAGATGCCGATCTACCAGCGCCTCCCCAAGCGCGGCTTCACCAAACCCAACCGCAAGAAATTCGCCGTGGTGAACCTCGGCCTGATCCAGAAATTCGTAGACGACGGCAAGCTGGACGCCAAGAAGGCGATCACCGAGGACGCGCTGGTCGAAAGCGGCCTGGTGCGCCGCAAGCTGGACGGTGTGCGCGTTCTGGCCAAGGGCGACATCAGCGCCAAGCTGACGCTCGAAGTCACCGGCGCGTCGAAATCGGCCGTCGAAGCTGTCGAAAAGGCGGGTGGCTCTCTGAAGGTCACAACCGCGCAGGCGGCTGAATAAGAGGTTGTGAGCGGCCAGCGTGCCGCTTACATACCCTTAAGTTTTCCCGAAAACGCCGCCTGGGCCGGAAAACGGCTTGTGGCGGCGTTGTCACTTGAAAGAGACCGCGCATGGTATCTGCAGCAGAACAAATGGCCGCCAACACCAGCTGGTCGGCGCTTGGCAAGGCCACTGATCTTCGCAAACGCATCTTCTTCACCCTGGCGCTCCTGATCGTCTACCGCCTTGGCACCTATATCCCGGTGCCGGGGATCGACGGTGCCGAGCTGCGTGAATTCATGGAAGGCGCGGCCGCGTCGATCGGCGGGATGCTGTCGATGTTCACCGGCGGCGCCCTTGGCCGCATGGGCATCTTCGCGCTCGGGATTATGCCCTATATCTCGGCCTCGATCATCGTGCAGCTTCTGGCGGCCATGGTGCCCGCGCTGGAGCAGCTCAAGAAAGAGGGCGAACAGGGCCGCAAGAAGATCAACCAGTACACCCGCTACGGCACGGTGGGGCTGGCGACGCTGCAATCCTACGGCCTGGCCGTCAGCCTGCAATCGGGCGATCTGGTCACCAACCCCGGTTTCTTCTTCATCGCAAGCTGCATGATCACCCTCGTCGGCGGCACGATGTTCCTGATGTGGCTGGGCGAGCAGATCACCGCGCGCGGCGTGGGCAACGGCATTTCGCTGATCATCTTCGTCGGCATCATCGCCGAGGTTCCCGCCGCCCTCGCACAGTTCTTCAGCCAGGGCCGCTCGGGCGCGATCAGCCCGGCGGTGATCGTCGGCGTGATCATCATGGTCGTCGCCGTGATCGCCTTCGTGGTGTTCATGGAACGCTCGCTACGCAAGATCCACATCCAGTACCCGCGCCGCCAGGTCGGCATGAAGGTCTATGACGGCGGCTCCTCGCACCTGCCGGTCAAGGTGAACCCCGCAGGCGTGATCCCGGCCATCTTCGCCAGCTCGCTTCTGCTGCTGCCCACCACGATCAGCACCTTCTCGGGCAACCAGACCAGCCCGGTCATGTCCACGATCATGGCCTATTTCGGCCCCGGACAGCCGCTGTACCTGTTGTTCTTCACAGCGATGATCGTGTTCTTCGCGTATTTCTACACCTACAACGTCGCCTTCAAGACCGACGAGGTGGCCGACAATCTGAAGAACCAGAACGGTTTCGTTCCCGGCGTGCGTCCGGGCAAGAAAACCGCCGAATATCTCGACTATGTCGTGACGCGCATTCTGGTGCTCGGCTCGGCCTATCTCGCTCTGGTTTGCCTGCTGCCGGAAATTCTGCGCAGTCAGTTCGCCATCCCCTTCTATTTCGGCGGCACATCTGTTCTGATCGTGGTCTCGGTGACGATGGACACGATCCAGCAGGTCCAAAGCCACCTGCTGGCCCATCAATACGAAGGGCTGATCGAGAAATCGCAGCTGAGCGGCAAGGGCAAAGGCAAGAAGCGCGCTCGCAGGAAAGGGACAGGCCGCAAATGAATATCATCCTTCTTGGACCGCCGGGCGCCGGCAAGGGAACTCAGGCTCACATCCTCGTCGAGGGCCGTGACATGATCCAGCTTTCGACCGGCGACATGCTGCGCGAAGCCAAGGACAGCGGCACCGAGATGGGCAACAAGGTGGCCGAGGTCATGGCCCGCGGCGAACTCGTCACCGACGAGATCGTGATCGGCCTGATCCGCGAAAAGCTGCAAGGCGACAAGAAGGGCGGTTTCATCTTCGACGGGTTTCCGCGCACGCTGCCGCAGGCCGACGCGCTGGCTGCGCTGCTGGAGGAACAGGGCGAAACCCTCGATGCCGTGATCGAAATGCAGGTGGACGACGAGGCCCTGGTCAGCCGCATCACCGCGCGCTCGACCTGCGCCAATTGCGGTGAGGTCTATAACGACATCACCAAGCCGATCCCGGCGGATGGCAAATGCGTCAAATGCGGCGGCACCGAATTCAAGCGCCGCGCCGACGACAACGAGGAAAGCCTCAAGCAACGGCTGATGGAATACTACAAGAAGACCTCGCCGCTGATCGGATATTACTACGCCAAGGGCCAGCTCAGCTCCATCAACGGCCTGGGCGAGATCGACGAGGTCAAGGCCGCAATCGCGGGCGCGCTGGACAAATGAGGGCAGGGGGGTTGACGCCCCCCGAAATTGCCCCTAACCAGCACCATCCCACGCGGAATTGATTCTGACGTGGGGCTGGCCCGGCAAGGGCCAATCACCTGAATTCAGCTGCGGCCCGATGCATCCTGCCTCGGGCTTACGTTGTGAAAAAAGGTTCTGGAACTACGGAACCGCAACGAAAGGACATGACACGTGGCACGTATCGCCGGCGTTAACCTCCCGACTTCCAAGCGGGTGCCTATCGCCCTCACCTACATCACCGGTATCGGCCATTCCTCGGCCAAAGCCATCTGCGAAGCAACCGGCATCGACCAGACCCGCCGCATCAACGAGCTTTCGGATGCCGAAGCTCTGGCGCTGCGCGAACATATCGACGCCAACTACACCGTCGAAGGCGACCTGCGCCGTGAAACGCAGATGAACATCAAGCGCCTGATGGACCTCGGTTGCTACCGCGGCCTGCGTCACCGCCGCAACCTGCCGGTTCGCGGTCAGCGCACGCACACCAATGCCCGCACCCGCAAGGGCCCGGCGAAACCCATCGCCGGCAAGAAGAAGTAAGGGAGGGCTGAACCAATGGCACGTGATACCCGTCGCACCAAGAAAAAAGTTTCCAAGAACATCGCCACCGGCGTTGCTCATGTGAACTCTTCGTTCAACAACACCAAGATCCTGATCTCCGACGTTCAGGGCAATGCGATCTCGTGGTCGTCGGCTGGCACCATGGGCTTCAAGGGCTCGCGCAAGTCGACCCCCTACGCCGCCCAGATGGCCGCCGAGGATGCGGGCCGCAAGGCTCAGGAACACGGCATGAAGACCCTTGAAGTCGAAGTTCAGGGCCCCGGTTCGGGCCGTGAATCGGCGCTGCGCGCGCTGGCTGCCGTGGGCTTCAACATCACGTCGATCCGTGACGTGACGCCGATCGCTCACAACGGCTGCCGCCCGCCGAAACGCCGCCGGGTCTAAGCAATTTAAATGGGTGGGGCTGCGCCTTTGTCGCGGCCCCACTCCGTCATTTGAACCTCGGGCGTCCCGTGCTTTTGGACATGGAGCCGGGACAGGAATGGAGGGACCGCATGATCCATAAGAATTGGGCAGAACTGATCAAGCCGACTCAGCTCGACGTCAAGCCGGGCAATGACCCGCTGCGTCAGGCGACCGTCATCGCCGAGCCGCTGGAGCGTGGCTTTGGCCTGACACTTGGCAACGCGCTGCGCCGCGTTCTGTTGTCCTCGCTTCAGGGCGCGGCCATCACCAGCGTTCAGATCGACAACGTGCTGCATGAATTCAGCTCGGTTGCCGGTGTGCGCGAAGATGTCACCGACATCGTGCTGAACCTCAAGGGCGTCGCCCTGCGCATGGAAGTCGAAGGGCCCAAGCGCCTGTCGATTTCGGTCAAGGGTCCCGCAGTCGTCACCGCTGGCGACATTTCGGACAGCGCAGGCATCGAGATCCTGAACAAGGAACACGTCATCTGTCACCTCGACGAAGGCGCGGACCTGTTCATGGAACTGACCGTCAACACCGGCAAGGGCTATGTCGCCGCCGACAAGAACAAGCCCGAAGATGCGCCCATCGGCCTGATCCCGATCGACGCCATCTATTCGCCGGTCAAGAAAGTCAGCTACGATGTGCAGCCCACCCGTGAGGGCCAGGTGCTGGATTACGACAAGCTGACCATGAAGGTCGAAACCGACGGCTCGATCACCCCGGACGATGCCGTGGCCTTCGCCGCGCGTATTCTTCAGGATCAACTGTCGATCTTCGTCAACTTCGAAGAGCCCGAATCCGCTGGTCGCGAGTCCGAGGACGAGGGGCTGGAGTTCAACCCGCTCCTGCTCAAGAAAGTGGACGAGCTGGAACTGTCGGTGCGCTCCGCGAACTGCCTCAAGAACGACAACATCGTTTACATCGGCGATCTCATCCAGAAGACCGAAGCGGAAATGCTGCGCACGCCGAACTTCGGCCGCAAGTCGCTCAACGAGATCAAAGAAGTTCTGTCGGGCATGGGCCTGCACCTCGGCATGGATGTCGAGGACTGGCCGCCCGACAATATCGAAGACCTGGCCAAGAAATACGAAGACCAGTTCTGAGGTTTTTGCCGGGCGATGCGTCCCTGATGGACACACCGCCCGGTGACACCACCGGGTTTCGTACAAAACCCGCGTACACCTTGTACGAAACGTACGAAACTCGCTCGGGCATCCGCCCCAAGGAGAGTCGGTGACACGCATCGCCGGCCAGACAAAGCAAAACACGTTTAGGAGACTGAAAAATGCGTCACGCAAAAGGCTACCGCCGCCTCAACCGCACCCACGAACACCGCAAGGCCCTGTGGGCCAACATGGCCGGTTCGCTGATCGAGCATGAGCAGATCAAGACGACCTTGCCCAAGGCCAAGGAACTGCGCCGTATCATCGAAAAGCTGGTAACCCTCGGAAAACGTGGGGATATGCACGCACGCCGTCAGGCCGCGGCCCAGCTCAAGCAGGACCAATACGTCGCGAAACTGTTCGACGTTCTAGGCCCGCGCTACAAGGACCGCCAGGGCGGTTACGTCCGCGTCCTCAAGGCCGGCTTCCGCTATGGCGACATGGCCCCGATGGCCATCATCGAATTCGTCGATCGCGACGTCGATGCCAAAGGCGCCGCTGACCGCGCGCGCGTCGCAGCCGAAGAAGCGACCGCAGACGAAGAATAAAGCACTGAAACCAAACGGTTTCTTTTCAAGGCCCTCGCCGGATCGGCGGGGGCCTTTGCCTTTCGGGACGCCGATTTTCCCCTCGAAGAGAACACGGCGGTTGCATTGCCCGGCCCCTCTTCGCATATGTTTCAGGCACACAGGTTTGGAGGAAGACACGTGATCCGGGCGCTTTGCATTGTTCTGATCTGCCTTGCCGGCCCCGTCCGGGCCGAAACCCGCGTGCCGACCAGCCAGGCCGAAATTTCCCTCGGGTTCGCGCCTGTGGTCAAGCGCACCGCTCCGGCCGTGGTCAACATCTACGCGCGCCGGATCGTCAACGTGCGCTCCAGCCCGTTCAGCCGTGATCCGTTTTTTCAGAACCTTTTCAGGAACTTCGATGTTCCCCAACAACGTGTTCAGAACTCGCTCGGCTCCGGTGTCATCCTGTCGGCGGACGGAATTGTCGTGTCCAATTACCACGTTGTGGGCGAGGCAACGGACATCCGCGTGGTCCTGAACGACCGGCGCGAGTTCTCCGCAAGCGTCCTCCTGTCCGACGAAGAAAGCGATCTGGCCATTCTTCAGCTGGAAAACTCCCCCGACATGCCCGCACTGCCCCTGCGCAACAGCGACAGCGTCGAGGTGGGCGAACTGGTGCTGGCCATCGGCAACCCGTTCGGTGTGGGCCAGACCGTCAGCAGCGGTATCGTCTCGGGGCTGGCGCGGTCTGGCACCGCCACCGGCAACGGGCGGGGGTATTTCATTCAGACCGACGCGCCGATCAATCCCGGAAACTCGGGCGGGGCACTGGTGGATGTGAATGGTCAACTCATTGGAATAAATACGCAAATCCTCAGCAGATCGGGAGGGTCCAATGGAATCGGCTTTGCCATCCCATCCGCCCTTGTGGCGCAATTCGTCGCGCAGGCCCGCGCGGGCGAGACCGAATTTCAACGGCCCTGGGCTGGTCTGGGGGGGCAGCCCGTCACGGCGGACATGGCCGAAGGGCTGGGGTTGGACCGGCCCGGCGGGCTGGTGATTTCCGAGGTGCATCCGCAAAGCGGCTTCGCTGCGGCGGGGGTGGCTGCGGGCGACGTGATCACCGCGGTGGACGGCCAGCCGGTAAATACCCCTGCGGAAATGATTTTTCGGATGTCGGTGGCGGGTCTGGGAGCCGAGACCACCATCACGCGTATTCGCGACGGGCAGGCCGAGGACTTCACTCTGGCCCTGACCGCCCCGCCGAACGATCCGCCACGGGCACAGGTCGAAACCGCCCGCAGATCGGCCATACCGGGAATGACGCTCTCGACCATCAATCCGGTGGTCGTGGCGGAACACGACCTGCCGCTCGCCGCCAAGGGTGTCGTGGTGGACGATCCGGGCCAGATCGGCGCGCGCGTCGGGCTGCGTCCGGGCGACATTCTGCGAACGATCAACGGGGCGGAGTGTTCCGATACCGATGTGGCGCAGGCGCTTCTGTCCGGGGCCGAAGGGTGGCTGACCCTCGAGATACAACGCGCAGGGCAGCGTTTGGTCATGCGGTTCAGGCTGTAATCCATGGCCGATCTGTTCGACACACCCGGCGAAACGCCTCCTGACAGCGCCCCCCGCCCGCTGGCAGACCGCTTGCGCCCGCGCAGCCTGTCCGATGTCATCGGACAGGAACAGGTGCTCGGGGCCGAGGCCCCGCTTGGCGTCATGCTCGGTTCGGGGAGCCTGTCGTCACTGGTGTTCTGGGGGCCGCCGGGGGTGGGCAAGACCACCATCGCCCGGCTTCTGGCCGACGAAACCGATCTGCATTTCGTACAGATCAGCGCCATTTTCAGTGGCGTTGCCGAATTGAAAAAGGTGTTCGAGGAGGCCCGACATCGCCGCGCGAACGGGCAGGGGACGTTGCTGTTCGTGGATGAGATCCATCGCTTCAACAAGGCCCAGCAGGACAGTTTCCTGCCCCATATGGAGGACGGAACGATCCTTTTGGTGGGGGCAACCACGGAAAACCCGAGTTTCGAGTTGAACGCCGCCCTTCTGAGCCGCGCGCAGGTGCTGGTGCTGGAACGGTTGAGCCTGGCCGATCTGGAGCGGCTGGCGCAGCGCGCCGAGGGGGAGTTGGGCAAGCCGTTGCCACTGGACGGTCCGGCGCGTGAGGCGCTGTTGGAAATGGCCGATGGCGACGGACGTGCATTGTTGAACCTGATCGAACAGGTCACCGCCTGGAAGGTGGACGGCAAACTGGATGCACAGGCCCTTGGGGCGCGGCTGATGCGGCGGGCGGCAAAATACGACAAGGGCGGGGATGAGCATTACAATCTGATTTCGGCCCTGCATAAATCGGTGCGCGGCTCGGACCCGGATGCAGCCTTGTACTGGTATGCGCGGATGCTGGCCGGGGGAGAAGACCCGCGTTATCTGGCGCGGCGTATCACGCGCATGGCGGTCGAGGATATTGGGCTTGCCGACAGCCACGCGCAAACCATTTGCCTGCATGCCTGGGAAACCTACGAACGCCTCGGAAGCCCCGAAGGCGAGCTGGCCTTGGCGCAGGCGGTGATCTACCTTGCGCTCGCCCCCAAATCGAATGCCGGCTATGCGGCCTACAAGGCGGCAATGCGCGAGGCGAAGAAGACCGGAAGCGAGCCGCCGCCCCGGCATATTCTGAACGCGCCGACGACGCTGATGAAAGAGCAGGGGTATGGCGCAGGCTATGCCTATGACCACGATGCCGAAGATGGTTTTTCGGGCCAGAATTACTTTCCGGAAGGGGTGAAACGGCCTGTTCTTTATCAGCCTGTCGAGCGTGGCTTCGAGCGCGAATTGAAGAAGCGTCTCGATTACTTTTCCCGCCTTCGGACGCGCCGGGAATCGAGCTGAAATTCAGGCAAGCCATCGGGAATGATCTTTCGATCAGGGCGGCTTGATGTCGCTTTTGGAATAGTCACTTGCACTGAAGTTCGGATTTCGCCAGCGTACCATGCTGCATAGTTTCTTTATCTATCGGATAAACATAAAAAAAATTTGAAACCGGCAACTAGAGGGTAGAAGCAGGGCGGATTTCGTGTTTTGTTTGATACATGTCGTTATTGGGCTACCTGATATCTCAATCCGGAGTGAAGCTGTATGATACAGCAGCACAGACCGGCCCTAACCCGGCAAATTCAGGGAGAAAAAATGAAACACATTAGTGATCAGCCATTTATGGGCCGCCTGGCGGATGCCGCTCATGAAGGGCGCATTTCCCGGCGTTCCTTCATGCATTTTTCGATGGCCGCAGGGGTAACCGCATCGGCGGCGACCGGCCTTTGGGGGAGCGCGGCCAATGCGGCGCCTCAGCGTGGTGGCACGTTCCGTTTCGGTGTACATGACGGCAATTCGTCGGACACGCACGATCCGGGGCAATATGTGTCGCGTCAGCAGATTTACCTGGCTCACCAGTACCGCAGCTACCTGACGCAGATCGAATCCGACGGTTCCCTGGGGCCGGACCTGGCCAGCAGCTGGTCGGCCAATGAAGACGCCTCGGTCTGGACGTTCGAGATCAATCCGAATGCCATGTTCCACAGTGGCAAGCCTGTGACGTCTGCAGACGTCATTGCATCGTTGAACCACCATCGCGGTGAAAAGTCGACATCCGCGGCCAAGGCATTGCTGGCGTCGGTGACCGATATTTCAGCCGACGGCGATCATACGGTGGTCGTCACGCTGGAAAGTGGTATCGCCGACCTGCCGTGGCTGATGACCGACTACCACCTTGCCGTTTGTCCGGCCAACGAGGATGGCACCGCAAACTGGAAATCCGGCGATGGTTCGGGCCCCTACAAGATCGACAAGGGCGAATGGGGTGTTGGCTTCTCGCTGAGCCGTCATGACGGGTGGCATCTGGAAGGGGCCTATTTCGACGCGCTTGAAATGCTGGTCCTCAACGATCCGAATGCGCGCCAGACCGCGCTGGTGACGGGAGATGTGGATGCGGTGTCGCTGATCGACCTCAAGACATCTGCCCTGCTGCAGCGGGACCCGAATATCGAGATCGAGAACGTTCCGTCGGCGGCGGCGATCACCATGCCGATGTTCTGCGATACCGCGCCATTCGATAATGTCGATGTCCGGAATGCGCTGAAACTGTCGATGAACCGCGATGAGATCATCGAGAAAATCGCTTTCGGCGCCGCGACCAAAGGCAACGATTTCCATCATTCGCCGGCGCAACCCTACTGGCCCGAGGATATCCCGCAGCGGGAGTATGACCCGGATCAGGCCAAGTCGCTTCTGAAGAAGGCCGGTGCCGAGGGGATTACCGTCAACATTTCCACGGCTGACAGCCTGTTTTCGGGCGCGGTGGATATGTGTGTGCTTTATGCCGAGCAAGCCAAGGCGGCAGGGATCAACGTGAAGGTCGTGCGTGAGCCGAACGATGGCTATTATTCGGATGTCTGGCTGAAAAAGCCGTTCTGCGCCGTATCCTGGGGCGCGCGTCCGACGCCTGATGTGATGTATACGCTGGCTTACAAATCCGACGCGGCATGGAATGAAAGCCGCTGGCAGAATGAGCGGTTCAACGAACTGCTGCTTCAGGCCAAGTCCGAGCTGGATAACGATCTGCGGACGGAAATGTATCGCGAGATGGCCATGCTGGCCCGCGATGATGGCGGCACGATCATTCCGATGTTCAACAACTTCGTCTACGCGCGCCGCAGCAACGTGATGCGCGGCGATAGTCTGGCCGCCAGTTGGGAACTGGATGGCGCGCGGGCACCCAGCCGTTGGTGGTTCGCAAGCTGATCGCGAAATAATTCAGGTCCGGCGCCGGCAGGGCGCCGGACCTTTCCCTTCTGCAGGTATGAAGCAAAGAACAAGGGGGCACGACCAGGAGAAAGTAACCAGTTGGCCCGCTGTATGACGGGCAAGAAAAAAGCAAATAAATGCGCCTTGCCGCCGTATCCTTGCGCTGCGTGAACGGGGCGCTCTGAAACCACCTAGGGAGACGATATGAAAACCGTAAAAGATCAGAGCCTTATTGATCGGCTAGCTGATGCCGCCCGTGAGGGAAAGGTATCGCGCCGGTCCTTCATGAATTATTCGATGGCGGCAGGTCTGTCGGCCTCGGCGGCAACGGGCCTTTGGACCACACAAGCCAATGCCGCCCCCACGCAGGGCGGTCATTTCCGCCTTGGGGCACATGACGGCAATACGTCAGACAGCCATGATCCGGGCACTTACGTGACCTATTCGACGATCATGCTGATCCATACGTTCCGCAGCTATCTGACCCTGATCGAGTCCGATGGCTCTCTGGGGCCGGATGTCGCGTCTGAATGGTCGGCCACGCCGGATGCCAAGGAGTGGACGTTCAAGCTGAACGACCGGGCGACGTTCCACAGCGGTAAAAAGGTAACCGCCGCGGATGTCGTCGCGTCGCTGAACCATCACCGGGGTGAAAGCTCCACGTCGGCGGCGAAAGCGCTTTTGACGGATGTCGAGGACATTACCGATAACGGCGATCATTCGATCACCATCAAGCTGGGCTCGGGGAATGCCGATCTGCCGTGGCTGATGACGGACTACCATTTTGCCGTCTGCCCTGCCAACGACGATGGCACGCTGAACTGGCAGTCAGGCGACGGGTGTGGCCCGTACAAGCTGGTCGAAACCGAGTTCGGTGTGAATTACCATCTGGTACGCCACGACGACTGGCACCTGGAGGGTGCGTATTTCGACGAGGTCACGATTACCGTTCTCAACGATCCGAATGCGCGTCAGACCGCGCTCGTGACCGGCGATGTCGATGGCATCACGCAGATCGAGCTCAAGACATTGGCCCTGTTGCAGCGCGATCCGAATATCGAGATCGACAACGTACCGTCGGCGGCGGCGATCACGATGCCGATGTTCTGCGATCAGGCGCCGTTCGATAATGCCGATGTGCGCAATGCCATCAAGTTGTCCATGAACCGTCAGGAAGTGATCGAGAAAATCACGTTCAACACTGCGACGATGGGCAATGATTTCCATCACTCACCTGCGATGCCTTACTGGCCCGAGGATATTCCGCAGCGCGAGTACGATCCCGATCAGGCCAAGTCATTGCTGAAAAAGGCCGGTGCCGAGGGGCTGTCTGTCGAACTCAAGGTGGCCGACTCGGTCTTCTCGGGGGCGGTCGACATGTGCGTTCTGTTCTCCGAGCAGGCCAAGGCATCCGGGATCGACATAAAGGTCAATCGTTCGCCAAGCGACGGGTACTATTCGGATGTGTGGCTGAAAGACCCGTGGTGCGTGGTGCAGTGGGGCGCGCGTCCGACGCCGGACGTGATGTACTCGCTGGCTTACAAGGACGACGCGGCCTGGAACGAAAGCCACTGGCAGAACGAACGGTTCAACGAACTGTTGCTTCAGGCAAAGGGTGAGCTGGACAATGACCTTCGTGGCGAGATGTATCGTGAAATGGCGATGCTGGCCCGTGACGATGGCGGCACGCTGATCCCGTTCTTCTCGAACTTCGTCTATGCCCGCCGCAAGAATGTGCAGCACGGCCCCGATCTGGCCCCGAGTTGGCAGATGGATGGCGCGCGCGCGTGCAGCCGTTGGTGGTTCGGCAGCTAAACGACAGGACGGCCCGGCGTGAAACGCGCCGGGCCTGCTCGCTGCCGGATGTGTCAGAGGTTTCCCAGCCTCGCTCATCCGGCCAAAAACCGCCCCGGACAAAGTAAACGCAGATCAACACCGGGGCAGGGAAACAAGAACTAATCTGTTCGGCCATGCGCCGGGAATCCGAAGTTCCCAAGACGCAGGCACAACAGCAGGAGGGACAGATGGGAGACATTCTAGGGCTGATAGGAAGACGGCTCGGTCTCGGACTGATCATTCTTTTCGTGATCTCGATCATTATCTTTTTCATGGTCGAATTGCTGCCTGGCGATATCGCTCAGGCGGTTCTGGGTCAGGGCGCGACCGAAGAAAACCTTGCCGCATTGCGTGAGCAGATGGGCCTGAACAAACCGGCGATCGTGCGCTATCTCGAATGGTTGAGCGGCGCTGTGACATTTGATTTCGGCAATTCGGTGGTGACCGGGGAACGTGTGACCACGCTGATTGGCGAACGGTTCATGAATACGCTGTTCCTGGCGGCCTATGCCGCAGTGATCGCCGTGCCGTTCGCGATTGTCCTTGGCGTCATCGTCGCGCTGTTGCGCAACTCGGTGTTCGACAGGGTGGCCAATGTGCTGACGCTGACCTCGATCTCGTCTCCCGAGTTCTTTCTCGGGTATATCCTGATCCTCTACTTCTCGGTCAAGTGGGGCATGTTTCCCGCTATCTCCAGCCTGAGCGAGGGGATGAGTCTTGGAGACCTTCTCTATCGCACATTCCTGCCGGCCCTGACGCTGGTTCTGGTGGTGACAGCGCACATGATGCGTATGACACGGGCGGCAATCATCAACCTGCTGGCATCGCCCTATATCGAAATGGCGCGCCTGAAAGGCGCGCCGCCGTGGAAAGTGATCGTCAAGCACGCCTTGCCGAACGCATGGGCCCCGATCATCAACGTCGTGGCGCTGAACCTTGCCTACCTGATTACCGGTGTTGTTCTGGTCGAGGTGGTGTTCGTCTATCCGGGGATCGGCCAGGCACTGGTCGATGCAGTGTCCAAGCGTGACTTCCCCGTGGTACAGGCGTGCTGTCTGATCTTCGCGGCGACCTTCATCCTGCTGAACCTTGCGGCAGATGTCGGAGCCATCCTGACCAATCCGCGCCTGCGGCATCCTAAGTGAGGGGGGCAGATCAATGAACCTTTTCGTAATCGTCTACTATACCCTTCTCCTGATCGCCTCGTGTCTGGCGGCCTATTTCAACAAGCGCACATGGTTCCTGTTGCTGTTCTCTCTGACGCTGGTGTCCTTCATTCTGGGCATCGTCGGCGGAACAGGGACACTTCGGGCCGTTGCCATCGGGGCGGGATTGCTGGCTCTGGCGGGTATGGTTTCCTACGCGTTCCGCGAATTCCTGATCATCCTCGCATCGCATGAGATGGCCAAGGAATTGCGCACTGCCCCGCTTACTGCCGCGTTCGGCATGTTCATCATTTTCACCTATGCCATCGCGGGGATTTTTGCCCCGTGGATCGCCCCGCACGGCGAGGCCGAGGTGATCGCGTCGGCCTTTGCGCCGGCGGATGAAAACATGCTGCTTGGGGCAGATCAGTTGGGTCGCGATATCTTCAGCCGGATCATTTATGGCACGCGCAACTCGGTGGGCCTGGCCCTGGCGGCCACGGTCGCGGCTTTCGTTCTGGGGGCTCTGGCGGGCCTTCTGGCCGCGACAAAAGGGGGCTGGTTCGATCAGTTCATGGGGCGCTTTGCAGATGTGATCATGTCGATCCCATCGCTGATCTTCGCGTTGTTGATGCTGTCGATCTTCGGGCCGCATATCCATGTGATCATCATTGCCGTTGCCGTGATCTATGCGCCGCGGGTCTTCCGCTTGACGCGTGCCGTGGCCGGAAACGTGGTGGTCATGGACTATATCGAAGCGGCCAAGCTGCGTGGCGAAGGCACATGGTACCTGATCCGCCGGGAAATCCTGCCCAATTCGACCGCGCCTCTGGTTGCGGAATTCGGGTTGGAGTTCTGCTTCGTGTTCCTGCTGGTTGCTGGCCTGTCCTTTCTGGGCCTCGGTATCCAGCCGCCCACGGCAGACTGGGGATCGATGGTGCGGGAAAACGCAACCTTGATCTCGTTCGGTGACATCACGCCACTGATCCCGGCGGCGGCCATTGCTCTGTTGACGGTCTCGGTCAATTTTGTGGTGGACTGGATGCTGTTCCGTTCCTCGGGCCTGAAGGAGAAATAAGATGGTAAAATCAAGAGAAGTCCTGCTCGAGATCAAGGATCTGCAAATTCAGGGCTATTCCGATGAACAATGGGTCGACATCATCAAGGGTGTCGATCTGACCCTCCATCGGGGCGAGGTTCTGGGGCTGATCGGTGAATCGGGGGCGGGCAAATCCACCATCGGCGCTGCCGCCATGGGGTATGCCCGCGACGGCACGCGGATCTCGGGCGGCTCCATCGAGTTCGATGGCATGGAACTGACAACCGCGACCGAGTCGGAAAAGCGCAGCCTGCGCGGCAACCGCATCGCCTATGTGGCGCAGTCGGCGGCGGCCTCGTTCAATCCGGCGCACAAGATCATCGACCAGCACACCGAGGCACCTCTTCAGTATCGGCTGAAAAAGCGGTTGGAGGCCCAGGAGGACGCGATTGACCTGTATAATCGCCTGCGCCTGCCGAACCCCGAGGAAATCGGGTTTCGCTATCCGCACCAGGTGTCGGGCGGGCAGTTGCAGCGCGCGATGACGGCTATGGCCATGTCGTGCCGTCCTGACCTGATCATCTTTGATGAACCCACGACCGCCCTCGACGTGACCACCCAGATCGAAGTGCTGGCCGCGATCCGCGATATCGTAGATCAGTTCAATACGGCGGCGATCTATATCACCCATGACCTTGCGGTCGTGGCCCAGATGGCGGACACGATCAAGGTGCTGCTCAAGGGCGAAGAGGTCGAAGAGGCCACGACAAAGGAGATGCTGGACAACCCGCAGGAGGACTATACCAAAAGCCTCTGGGCTGTCCGGAGCTTCAAGCGGCCTCAGAAAAGCCGGCCCAAGGATGGCGTGCCTTTGATTTCGGTGCGCAATGTCGATGCGTCCTATACGGGAGGCGCGAAAGTTCTCGATGATGTCAGTTTCGATGTCTACGAGGGCATGACCGTCGCCGTCGTGGGGGAATCCGGCTCTGGTAAATCGACAACGGCACGGGTGATCACCGGGTTGTTGCCACCGAGCAAGGGCGAGGTCCTGTTCAAGGGCGAACCTTTCCCGCCCGATTATCGGAACCGAACCAAGGATCAGTTGCGCCAGTGTCAGATGATCTATCAGATGGCCGATACGGCACTGAATCCCAAGGTGCGGATTTCAGAGATCATTGGGCGCCCGGCGGCGTTCTATCAGGGCTTACGAGGAAGCGAGCTGAAAAGTCGCGTCGACGAATTGCTGGACCTGATCGAACTGGACCCATCCAAGTTCTACAACCGCTATCCGCCCGAGCTGTCCGGTGGGCAAAAACAGCGGATCGGTATTGCACGGGCTTTGGCGGCGAACCCGACTTTCATCATCTGTGACGAGGTGACATCGGCCCTCGATCAGCTGGTGGCAGAGGGTATCCTGCGCCTGCTGGATCGGCTGCAAAAAGAATTGAACCTGGCCTACATGTTCATCACCCACGATCTGGCGACGGTGCGTTCCATAGCTGACGAGGTGGTGGTCATGCAGCACGGTAAGGTGGTCGAGCAGGGACCAAAGGACGAAATGTTCAAGCCTCCGCATCACCCCTATACGGATCTGTTGCTCAGTTCGGTTCCCGAGATGGACCCCGAATGGCTGACGACCCTTCTGGAAGAGCGCGGCGTCGACAACGTGGGTGAGGCAGCATCGTCCGATATCGACCCCGACGATGCCAAGGTGCAGGGCACGAATATCTGAGGGCTGCCAGTCACAAAGGAAAACGGCGGATGGAGGGAATGCCATCCGCCGTATCTATTCTGAAATGCGTGCCCGGAGCCGCAAAAAGGCGCCGGTCAATACATGCCCTGGATCAGGTGATGGACATCGCGCTGAACACCATCGTCGCCACGATGATGCCGTACACGATGAGTACCGCCGGCCAGGAAGCACTGTGCATACGCAATTCGCGGTTCAGTTCGTCGCGGGTCATGTCGGCCTCCTGATTAATCGAGGTTGCGGTTGAGTCGGGCGTGTCTCACGTCCATATCCCGCACATAGTCGAAAAATCGCACCTTGCAATCAAAAACTTCTCTAAAATCCATGCGGTTTATGCATGGCAGCTTGCCGGCCACAGCATGGATTTCGCGTTGAGCGATGTTTTTGGAGGTTAATCCAAAAATATCAAAGGCTTGAATGTTGCGTTAGGTCGGCCTCAAGCAATTCCTTGCAGTGGCATGACCGTCAACTCACCTTCATCGCGGGCTTTGATCGCCTGTGCTGCGGCGTGAGCACCGGCGGCGGTGGTGAAATAGGGTATGCGGTCATACAGCGCCACCGAACGAATCTCGCGGCTGTCTTCTACCGCTTGTGTGCCTTCGGTGGTGTTCATGACCAGCGCGATCTGACCATCCTTGAGCATATCAACGATATTGGGGCGCCCCTCATAAACCTTGTTCACCATCTCGCAGGCGATGTCATGCTCGGCCAGGAAACCGCCGGTGCCGCGTGTCGCGACCAGTTCGAAGCCCATATCGACAAGCAGGCGCGCTGTGTCCACCAGTTGTGGAGTCTTGTCCGCATCCTTGATCGAAAAGAACACCTTGCCACCCGACGGCAGATCGCTGCCAGCCCCCAATTGCGCCTTGAGGAAGGCCCGCGGGAAGGACACGTCCCACCCCATCACCTCGCCGGTCGATCGCATCTCGGGGCCGAGGATGGTGTCCACGCCGGGGAAGCGGGCAAAGGGCAAGACCGCTTCCTTGACCGAGAACCAGGGCATCGCCGGATCGGCCAGCGTCATCTGATCGGCCATCGGCAATGTGCCGGGCTTGGCGTCGGCCGGATAGGGGCCGCGATGCGGGAAGTTCGCCATCGGCTCACCGGCCATCAGGCGCGCGGCGATCGAGGCAATGGCCGAATCCGTCGCCTTGGCCACGAAGGGAACCGTCCGGCTGGCGCGGGGATTCACCTCGATCAGGTAAATCTCGTCGTCCTTCACGGCGAACTGCACGTTCATCAACCCGCGCACGTTCAGTGCAAGGGCCAGTGCCTCGGTCTGGCGTTTGATTTCGGCGATGGTGTCGGATTTTAGGGAATATGGGGGCAGGGAACAGGCGCTGTCGCCCGAGTGAACGCCAGCCTCCTCGATATGCTGCATGATCCCCGCGACATGCACGGTTTCGCCGTCGCACAGGGCATCCACGTCGCATTCGATAGCGCCTGAAAGGTAGCTGTCCAGCAACACCGGACTGTCACCCGAAACGACTACCGCCTCGGCGATGTAGCGTTCCAGATGGGCCATGTCGCGCACGATTTCCATCGCGCGCCCCCCCAGAACATAAGACGGGCGGATGACCAGCGGGAACCCGATACTTTCAGCAATTTCAAGCGCCTGAGCGTCGGTACTGGCGATGCCGTTCTTGGGCTGCTTCAGCTTCAACTGGTTGACCAGCGCCTGAAAACGCTCACGGTCTTCGGCCAGGTCGATAGCGTCCGGAGTGGTGCCCAGGATCGGAATACCCTCGGCTTCGAGCGCGTTGGCCAGTTTCAGCGGGGTCTGGCCGCCGAATTGCACGATCACACCATGCAGGGTGCCGTTCTCTTGCTCGACCCGCAGGATTTCCATCACATGCTCGAACGTCAACGGTTCGAAATACAGCCTGTCGCTCGTGTCATAGTCGGTCGAAACCGTTTCCGGGTTGCAGTTGACCATGATCGTTTCGTACCCCGCGTCGCTCAGCGCGAAACAGGCGTGACAGCAGCAATAGTCGAACTCGATCCCCTGGCCGATCCGGTTGGGGCCGCCACCCAGAATGACCACCTTCTTGCGATCCGAGGGACGCGCCTCGCATTCCACCTCGCCCATCATCGGGGCCTCGTAGGTGGAATACATATAGGGCGTTTGCGCCTCGAACTCGGCGGCGCAGGTGTCGATGCGCTTGAATACGGCGGTCACACCGGCGGCCACGCGCCGGATGCGGACGTCGGCCTCGGTAACGCCGGTCAGCTTGGCCAGACGCGCATCGCTGAAGCCCATCATTTTCAGACGGCGCAGGCCTTCTTCGTCCCGCGGCAGGCCGGTTTCGCGGATGTCGGCCTCGGCCTCGACGATTTCGCGGATGCGAGCCAGAAACCACGGGTCAAAGGCTGTAGCGGCCTGAATTTCATCGTCGCTCAGGCCTTCGCGCATGGCCTGCGCGATGGTGCGCATGCGATCCGGGGTTTGCTGGCTGATTGCCTTGATGACGGCGGCCTTGTCCGGTGCGCCCTCGATAGCAACCTCGTCGAAACCGCTCAGCCCCGTTTCCATGCTAGTCAGGGCCTTTTGCAGAGATTCGTGGATCGTGCGGCCGATCGCCATCGCCTCGCCCACGGATTTCATGGCGGTGGTCAGGTTGGGTTGCGAGCCGGGGAACTTTTCGAAGGCGAAGCGCGGTATCTTGGTGACCACATAGTCGATGGTCGGCTCGAAACTGGCCGGTGTGACCTTGGTGATATCGTTGTCCAGCTCGTCGAGCGTATAACCCACGGCAAGTTTCGCGGCGATTTTGGCAATCGGAAAGCCGGTGGCCTTGGAGGCGAGCGCGGACGAGCGCGACACGCGCGGGTTCATCTCGATCACCACCATGCGGCCATTTTCGGGGTTGATTGCCCATTGCACATTGGACCCGCCGGTTTCGACACCGATCTCGCGCAGAACGGCGATGCTGCCGTTGCGCATGATCTGGTATTCCTTGTCGGTCAGCGTCAGGGCGGGGGCCACGGTGATCGAATCGCCGGTATGCACACCCATCGGATCGACGTTCTCGATGGAACACACGATGATCGCATTGTCCGCCTTGTCGCGGACGACCTCCATTTCGTATTCCTTCCAGCCCAGAAGGGATTCGTCGATCAGGATCTGGCTGACAGGCGAAGCATCCAGTCCGGTCTTGCAGTAATGTTCGTAATCGTCGCGGTTATAGGCCACGCCGCCCCCGGTGCCGCCAAGGGTAAAGGCGGGGCGGATGATAGCGGGCAGGCCGATGTCTTCGAGCGCGGCCATGCATTCGTCTATGTTGTTGGCGATGGTGGCACGCGGGTTTTCGATGCCCAGCCGGTCCATCGCTTCGCGAAACAGCTTGCGGTCCTCGGCCATTTCGATGGCCTCGCGGTTGGCGCCGATCAGTTCGACGCCGAACTTGTCCAGCACGCCCATATCCGCAACTGCCAGTGCGGTGTTCAGCCCGGTCTGCCCGCCCATCGTGGGCAGGAGCGCGTCGGGGCGTTCCTTTTCGATGATCTTGGCCACGACTTCGGGGGTGATCGGCTCGATATAGGTGGCGTCGGCCAATCCTGGGTCGGTCATGATCGTTGCGGGGTTGGAATTGACCAGGATCACCCGGTAGCCTTCTTCGCGCAGGGCCTTGCAGGCTTGTGCGCCGGAATAGTCGAATTCGCAGGCCTGGCCGATAATGATCGGGCCCGCCCCGATGATCATGATGGACGAGATGTCAGTTCTTTTCGGCATGTTGATCCTCGGGCAGCTGAGCGGGCGCACCGCCACAATGGGGCGTGCGCAAATTGTTGGCGTTATATCCATCACGCGACCGCTTGCAAGGGGGATCGCAAAACAAGGTCGAAAGGCCGCTTTTGAGGGTGTGTTTTCCACCTGTAGGCTCTACATACCCGCCACCAGAGCCCGAGGAAAGACACAGTGCAGATTCGCTTTGATCATGGACCGGATGGGAATGCGGCGGTCTTCGCCCGCCCGCGGCAGATCATCGAGGCGTCCCGGATCGCGGATGTGCCTGCCGCGTTGCTGGCCCTGAATGCGGCGCGCGATGCGGGGAAGTGGCTGGCCGGGTTCGCAAGTTATGAACTTGGCTATGCGCTGGAGCCGCGTCTCGAGGCGTTGATGCCCAAGGGGCGCCGCCTGCCACTGTTGCGCTTTGGGGTCTATGACACACCACCGAACGAGGCAGACGATCTACCGTTGACGGACGTGACCCTGAACGACCTTCTCCCGGACTGGAGCGAACAGGACTACGCCGCCGCCTTTCAGACCGTGCATGACTATATCGGGGCGGGGGATATCTATCAGGCCAACCTGACATTCCCGCTGCGTATGCGCGCCAGGGGCGGGGCGCAGGCGCTCTATGCCGCGCTCAGCAGGGTTCAGCCCGTGCGTTTCGGCGCATTGATCGAGGCAGAAGGCCTGCCAGCGATCCTGTCACGCTCACCCGAACTGTTCTTTCGCACCGATGCTCAGGGGAGGATCGAAACGCGGCCCATGAAGGGCACGCAGCCGCGCAGCGACGATCCGGCCGAGGATGCCCAGTACCGCACCTTTCTGGCCACGGACGAAAAGAACCGCGCCGAAAACCTGATGATCGTCGATCTGTTGCGCAACGATATCAGCCGGATTTGTACCCCCGGTAGCGTGCGTGTGCCTGAACTGTTCAAGGTCGAAAGCTATGAGACCGTGCATCAGATGACCTCGCTGGTTGTCGGGCAGATGCAGTCAGATAGGGGCCTGTCCGATATTTTCCGCGCGCTATTTCCCTGTGGGTCGATCACCGGCGCGCCGAAATTGCGCGCCATGGAAATCCTGGCCGAACTGGAACCGTCCCCGCGCGACATCTATTGTGGGTCCATCGGATGGGCCGCGCCGGACGGGCGTTCGGAATTCAACGTGGCCATTCGTACGCTGCTGCTGGAGGACGAATGCGCAACGCTGAACGTGGGAGGGGGCGTGGTCTATGACAGCACCGCCGCTTCGGAATACGAAGAGGCGCTGTGGAAAGCCCGTTTCGCCAGCCGTCTTGTGTCGGGGCGGGGTTGAAGGGCACTCACTCAGCCGCGTGCCGCAGCGAGTCTTTCTCATTGTCCGGGTACAGGTAATCACGCGTCAACGGCACCGCATCCTGCTTGGGTGAAAGCTGAAACTGGAATACCACCTGCCGGTTCAGGCGGAACGTCAGTTCGCAGGCAACGAGATAGTAGCGCCACATCCGGCAGAACCGTTCGTCATAGAGTGCGCGCGCCTTGTCGAGGTTGGCGGTGAAGCGGTCATACCAATGGCGCAGGGTTTCCGCGTAATGCAGCCTCCAGATTTCCACGTCCGTCGTATACAGCGGCTGTTTCTCGATGGCTTTCAGGGCTTCGGACATCGACGGAACATAGCCGCCGGGAAAGATATACTTGGTGATCCAGGGGCTGGTCGTGCCCGGTGGCTCGGCCCGTCCGATGGTGTGAATCAGGGCGACGCCATCGGGGGCCAGACGCTCCGACACGTTGCGGAAATACTCAGTGTAATGCGGAATGCCCACATGTTCGAACATGCCGACCGAAACGATCCTGTCGAACTGTCCTTCGACCTTGCGATAGTCCAGCAATTCGAACTTTGCGCGATCCGCCAACCCCGCCTTTTCGGCGCGGGCATTGGCCATGGCATGCTGTTCCTTCGACAGGGTCACGCCCAGAACCTCGGCCCCATAGTCGCGCGCAAGCGTAAGCCCCATACCGCCCCAGCCACAGCCGATATCCAGAACCCGCATGCCCGGTTCGATCAGCAGCTTGCCGGCGATGTGGTGTTTCTTGGCCACTTGCGCCTGTTCGAGCGTCATGTCGGGATTTCGGAAATAGGCGCAGGAGTATTGCCGATCACTGTCCAGAAACAGGTCGTACAACTCGCCGGACAGGTCATAGTGATGCGCGACGTTGGCTTGCGCGCGGCTCATCGGGTTGAACTGATCCAGGCGGCGCAGCAGGTGGCGGCCCATGACCAGCGGCTTGCGGAACCACGGTTGCCCGCTGGCAGCGATGTTGCGAATGGCGAGCGTCAAAAAACCATAGAGGTCGTCGTCCTCGATGGTTAGCCGGCCATCCATATAGGCTTCGCCAACAGCCATGTCGGGCGACAGGGTGATCCGGCGGGGCAGGCTGTCATCGAGCAGCGCAACAGACACGGATTGCCCGGTTCCATCGCCATATCGCCGTGCTGTCCCGTCGGGAAACACGATCTTCAGATCACCGCTTTGGAACAGGTGCTCCAGCAGCCTGTCCAGTGCTTTCGTCCACATTTTGTTTCACCCCCATGCAAATGCGCCAGCACCTGACGCGGTCATACGGAGATACGAAACCTGCCGACGGTCGGCCGGGTTTCCCCGGCTTTTCTGCCCGATGTCCATATTTTTGCCCAAGAAAACCCTGTCTGCAAACGATTTTAGCTGCCTCAGGCCGGATGCGCGCCCGCCCGCCCCTTGACTTTGGTCTTCTGCCAAGGTGTATCGGCCCGAACCAAGCCACGCAGCCCACCGGGGCCAGAGAGGACGTCATGCACGCATATCGCAGCCATACCTGCGCCGAACTCGACAAATCCAACGTGGGCGACTCCGTTCGCCTGTCCGGCTGGGTGCATCGCATCCGGGATCACGGCGGGGTTTTGTTCATCGACCTGCGCGACCACTATGGCATCACCCAGGTTCTGTGCGATCCCGACAGCCCGGTCTTTGCCGAGGTGGAACAGGTCCGTTCGGAATGGTGCATCCGTATCGACGGCAACGTGAAGGCGCGTGCCGACAGCCTGATCAATCCCAAGATCCCCACCGGCGAGATCGAGGTGTTCATCCGCGATATCGAGGTTCTGGGCAGTGCAAATGAACTGCCCCTGATGGTTTTCGGCGATCAGGAGTACCCCGAGGAAACCCGCCTGCGCTATCGTTACCTCGATCTGCGCCGCGAAGAGATGCAGCGCAACATGACCTTGCGCTCGGACGTGATCGCCTCGATCCGCCGCCGCATGTGGGATAACGGGTTCCGCGAATACCAGACGCCGATCATCACCGCATCCTCGCCCGAGGGCGCGCGCGATTTTCTGGTGCCCTCGCGCCTGCATCCCGGCAAGTTCTACGCCTTGCCGCAGGCCCCGCAACTGTTCAAGCAGCTGATCATGGTGTCGGGTTTCGACAAGTATTTCCAGATCGCGCCGTGCTTCCGCGACGAAGACCCGCGCGCCGATCGCTCGCCCACCGATTTCTATCAGCTCGACTTGGAAATGAGCTTTGTCGAACAACAGGACGTGTTCGACACCATCCAGCCGGTAATCGAAGGCGTGTTCGAGGAGTTCGGCGGTGGCCACAAGGTCGACAAGCACTGGCCGCATATTTCCTATCGTGACGCGGCGCTGTGGTACGGCAGCGACAAGCCCGACCTGCGCAACCCGATCAAGATGCAGGACGTATCCGAGCATTTCCGCGGATCTGGCTTTGCCATCTTCGCCAAGCTGCTGGAGCAGGACGGCACCGAAATCCGCGCCATCCCCGCGCCCACCGGCGGAAGCCGCAAGTTCTGCGACCGCATGAACGCCTATGCCCAGAAAGAGGGATTGCCGGGCATGGGCTATATCTTCTGGCGCGATGGTGAAAACGGGGTGGAGGCCGCTGGCCCCCTTGCCAAGAATATCGGCCCCGAACGTACCGAAGCCATTCGCCTGCAACTTGGCCTCGGCAAGGGCGACGCCGCATTTTTCCTTGGCGGCAAGCCCTCGTCCTTCGAGGCGGTGGCCGGTCGTGCCCGCAACGTCATCGGCGAGGAACTGGGCCTGACGGAAAAAGACCGCTTCGCCTTCTGCTGGGTCGTCGATTTCCCGATGTACGAGAAAGACGACGAAACCGGCGCGGTTGACTTCTCGCACAACCCGTTCTCGATGCCCCAGGGCGGGCGCGACGCGCTGAACGGCGATCCGCTCGACGTTCTGGGTTTCCAGTATGACCTTGCCTGCAATGGGTATGAGCTGGTTTCGGGCGCGATCCGGAATCACAAGCTGGACATCATGATCAAGGCGTTCGAACTGGCCGGTTACGACGAGGCCGAGGTGCACAAACGCTTTGGCGGTCTGGTCAACGCATTCCAGTATGGTGCACCGCCCCACGGCGGCTGCGCTGCAGGGATCGACCGGATCGTGATGCTGCTGGCCGATGAAATCAATATCCGCGAAGTCATCATGTTCCCGATGAACCAGCGGGCCGAAGACCTGATGATGAATGCCCCCTCCGAGCCCACCAGCGACCAGTTGATGGATCTCAGCCTGCGGGTCATCGAACAGCAGGACTGATCATGATCAGGGGCGCATCCGAGCGATGCGCCCTTTTCATGCTTCGCTCCGGTTCCTATGCTGCGCCGACATTGCGCCGGAGCCTTTCATGACAGACCGCCCCCTTGGCCCGCCACTCGGGAACTGGAAAACGCCGCCATTCCCCGGCCCTGATCGGTTGGAGGGGCGTTTCGCTCTGCTCGAACGGCTTTCCGCCAAGACGCACGCCCAAGCGTTGTATGACGCCTTTGCCGGGCATGACTGGGTATGGGATTACATGCCCGACGGTCCCTTTGCGACGCCCGAGGCATTTGCCGACTGGATGCAAGCCGCGACCGCCCGCGACGATATTCTGTTCTATGCGATCTTTGACCGCGATACTGGCTCTTGGGGCGGGTTCGCGTCGTTTCTTCGGATCAAACCCGCCTCTGGATCAATCGAAGTCGGCTATATCGCCATGTCGCCGCACCTTCAGCGCACCCGTGCGGCGACCGAGGCAATTTTCCTGATGATGCAATGGGCGTTTGACGCGGGGTATCGGCGATTCGAATGGAAATGCGACGCGCTCAACGCGCCCTCGCGGCGGGCGGCGCAAAGGTTCGGATTTACCTATGAGGGGACCTTCCGGCAAGCCACCGTTGTCAAGGGGCGCAACCGCGATACGGCATGGTTCGCGATGATCGACAGCGAATGGCCCGCGTTGCGCACGGCCTACGCGGACTGGCTGGCATCGGATAATTTCGATGCGGCCGGAGGTCAGAAAAGCCGCCTGAGCGTTCTGACCGCACAGGCGTTGGCCTCGGCTTCGAACACCTAGATCGCGGCGCGTTTTTGCATCCGATCCTGCACAAGTGTCCCGATCCGTGCGGTGGCGGCCAGTAAATCGCTTGGTGTGCCGTTGCGTCGGGTATGGGCCAGTTTGCGCGCTGCATCGGCCAGTTGGTCGTCCCCGGCAGACCGGGCAACGCCGCCAAGGAACTGTGCCACGTAATCAAGAATGCCCTCGTCGCCGGGAACATTCAGAAGGTTTGCCGCGCGGCTCATGTCATCGCAATAGGCCGTCCGGTCGGGTTCGATGACCTCGTCGGTCAGGGCGCGAGGCCCGGCAAGCTGACGCTCGGCGGGCAGGGCGGCAAGGATTTTCTGTTGGAAGCTTGCCAGGTTGTGCAACGGTTTGATGAGGCACCCGTCGGCCCCGGCTGCCGCGGCCTTGTCTGCGGCATCGGGATCGCCGCTCAAGCCCAACAGCATCCCCACTCGGGGGCTGGCTGTGCTCAACTCCTCGATCAGTTCCAGCCCCGATCCGTCAGGCAAGCCGATATCGACGATCACGCCCGATGGGCGATAGACTTTCAGATGACGTCGCGCCGCATACAGGCAATCCGCCCGCCGCAGGCGCGCGCCGCTGCGCAGACACATCAGGCGCATGGCCTCGGAAGCAAAGCGGCTGTCCTCGACCAGGAGAATCGTCAGCCCCAGCAAGGGACGCGTATTTGTCGGGGCAGGGAAGGGTGAAAATGTCTCAAACTCATCCATGTCATGATCCTCTGGCTGCAGGTGCTTCGCAGAGGCTAGGCCAGTCTTGGCTAACAAGCGGTTAATTCCGGGGTTGCGTCCCCCTGTCGCTTGCCTCGGCGGACGCGTGCCTCCATAACGGGCGCAACCAAACCAAAGGGAATTGACCATGATCGGACGCCTGAACCATGTCGCCATTGCCGTGCCGGACCTGCAGGCTGCGGCCGACCAGTATCGCAACGCGCTTGGTGCAAAAGTCGGGGACCCTCAGGACGAACCCGATCATGGCGTGACCGTCATCTTCATCGAACTGCCAAACACCAAGATCGAATTGCTTTATCCCTTGGGAGAGGACAGCCCGATCAATGGTTTCCTGGAAAAGAATCCATCGGGTGGGATTCACCACATGTGCTTCGAGGTCGAAGACATCATCGAAGCACGTGATGCGCTCAAGGCAAGCGGCGCGCGGGTTCTGGGCTCGGGTGAGCCCAAGATCGGGGCGCATGGCAAGCCGGTTCTGTTCCTGCATCCCAAGGACTTTCAGGGCACGCTCGTGGAGTTGGAGCAAGTCTGATGAGCATCGCCTCGGCCATCGTTCTGTTCATGGTGATCTGGTTCATGACCTTTCTGGTCGTGATCCCGATCCGTATCGAAACACAGGGCGATCTGGGGGAAATCGTGCCCGGCACGCATGCGGGCTCACCGCAAAAGCATCATCTCAAGAAAAAGGCGTGGATCACCACAGGGATTGCAACGGTTCTCTGGGTGATTATCGGAGGGACCATCCTCTCCGGCGTGATCTCGGTGCGTGACATCGACCTGTTTCACCGGCTCGGGCCAGGAGACAGCATGTGGTACAGCGAAACCGAGTAGCACGCGCCTTGAGGTAGAGCCTGCGATTCAATCACCTTGCCGCACGCGCCTGTAGCCGGTGAAACAGATGGGTGAACGTGGCCGCCCCAAGGATCGGCACCACGAGGTTGAGGATCGGCACCGTCAGCGGTACGGCCATCAGCACCCCTGCCATCCAGATCGTCAGGCCATGCTTCTTGCGCATCTGCATGGCGCCGGCCCGGCCCAAACGCCGCATCGCGGCCACGGTGAAATATTCCCGTCCCAGAAGAAACCCGTTGACCGCATAGAACACCGGCAAACCGGCAATGGGCAATACCAGCGTCAGCAGCAATGCCAGAATATTCGCCACGACCAGAACGCCCATGGCGGACAGGCCGTCGATGATGCCATCGCGCAGCGGCACGCCAGAAACCTTTGGAAGGCCTGGATAATGCCGGTCTTCGACGGCTTCGGCGACCTCATCCAGGAACATGGACACAAAGGCCGATGCCACGGGGACCATCAGGAAGACCGACATGACGAACATCAGCGCCACAAAGGCCCAGCTGATCACGTTGTCGACCCATTGCACCTCGCCCAAAAGCGGCAGGGTGACACTATCTCCAACCATCCAGCCCACGCCCCACACCAGGAGCGCGGTAATCCCGGCCAGAAGCAACAACGTCAATCCGATGCCCCGCCACAGAACCTTACGGAAACGCGGGTCGCCGATTTGGGACAGGGCTTTGAAAAAGGATGTGAAGATCATTCCGATACCCATTCGACAATCTGGTTGAGATCGGGGCGGGGTCGTTCAGGCGGCGCGGCGGATTCCGTTCCGATATGAATGAACCCGGCCACGCGCTCGGTCGTGCCCAACCCAAGACCCGTTTCCACAAAACCGCGATCATGCGCGGGCCAGCCACTCAGCCAGTTCGCGCCCCATCCCGAGGCCAGTGCGGCATTGAGCAGGGCGAGGCAAACGGCTCCGGTTGAATAGGTCTGCTCGAGCGACGGAATCTTGTCCGACGGTTTCTGAACTTCGATCACCGCCACGGCCAGATGGCTGTCTTCGAACTGCTTGCGCCCTTTCGTGATCTCGGCCTCGTCCCGGCCCAGGGAAAGACCGCGTGCACCGGCCAGTTCGGCCAGCCGGGCCAGTGCCGGGCGTTCCAGAACGATAAAGCGCCAGGGTTCCAGCTTGCCGTGATCCGGGCTGCGGGCCGCTGCCGTCAGAATCGGCAACAACTCTTCTCGCGTGGGGACCGGCGCGGAAAGTGTTTTGGCCGGGCGTGAGCGTCGTGTCAGAAGAAAGTCCAAGGCATCTGGATTGGGGGCTGGCATATTGGTCCTGTCACTGTTTGATCCTGAGCCCTACATGTCGGGGCGGGGGCGCATGGGGTCAAGCCCGCATGTGCCATCTGGTGTAGAATGATCGGATCACGTATGCAGGGGCCATGTCGGATCCGATGCTCAGCCATCTTGCTTTGCCCGGTGCACTCATCGCCGTGCGCGTCACGCCCAAGGCATCGCGCAATCGTATCGTCATGGCCCCCGAAGGCGACATCCGCATCTATGTCACGGTTCCGCCAGAGGACGGCAAGGCCAATACAGCCGTTCAGAAATTATTGGCAAAGGCCCTCGGGCTTCCGAAATCCCGCTTGACGCTGACTCAGGGGCAGAAATCCCGGGACAAAGTGTTCAGGATCGATAACGCTTGAGGATTATGAGCGTTACGATGACTTGCCGTCAGGGCCGATCGTATAGACGCCCTCGGGCAGGTTCAGCGCCGCGCCAAGATCGCGCAACTGCTCCATCGACAACGTGACCTTGTTGGTCGTGTCTGTACGCGGGTCGTATTGTTCGACCGTGACGCATTCTTCAAAGGCATTTATGACGACATCCTCCTGCAACGGTGCGTTGCCGTCATCCACAAGCGTCACCACGGTGGCGTCGAATTCGTGTTCAATCGAAAACATGGGTCCAGCCTAACCTGTTGGCGGCACTTTGCAACCGTCGTGCGCTTCCTGGGGTGGGGGCTTCCAGCGGCCTGAAAACCTGCTAGGTTCCGGGCCAAAGGGAATTTGGAGCTTACCCATGCGCCTGATCGCCATTCTTTGCCTGATCGGCCTCGCTGGTTGTGTGCCTGCGACCGAAACCGGCGCCCCGTCGCGCCCCGCGCCGACATCCCCCCCGACAACGCCCTCCATGCCGACGCGCGCTAAGGTGGACCAGTTCGTGTCGGTCGTGAACTCGGTCGAGCCGGTGGCCGAAAATGTGTGCCGCAGCCGGACCGCAGCGGGGACGAATTGCGATTTCCGTATTGTCGTGGATGACCGCCCCAACCAGCCAGTGAACGCCTATCAGACGCTCGACAAATCAGGGCGTCCGATCATCGCCTTCACGCTTCCCATGATTGCGGAAGTGCGCAACCGTGACGAGCTGGCCTTTGTCATGGGGCACGAGGCCGCGCACCACATTGCCGGACATATTCCACGCCAACAGCAGAACGCGATGGCCGGGGCCGTTTTGCTGGGGGGCTTGGCGACACTCGGCGGGGCCAGCGCGGATGCCGTCCGCACGGCTGCTGATCTGGGTGCATCGGTTGGCGCGCGCAGCTATTCGAAGGAATTCGAACTTGAGGCCGATGCACTGGGAACGGCGATTACAAGGGCGGCCGGATATGACCCGGTGCGCGGTGCGGCCTTCTTTACCCGTATCCCCGATCCGGGCGACCGGTTCCTTGGAACTCACCCGCCCAATGCGCAACGTATCGAAACCGTGCGCCGCGTCGATGCCCAATTGCGATGAACCAACTGACGGGTGTGATCAGCGACCGCGGATCAAAATACGCGGTATCGGGTGGCCCTGTCGCGGATCGCGCGGAAATCGAGGAGTTCCTGAAAGCCCTCAAGCGGGACAAGAAATTCGCCAAGGCCACGCATAATACCTGGGCGGCTCTGATGTCGGACGGGACGCCGATGAAGGGCGATGATGGCGAATCCGGGGCTGGCATGGTCATTTTACGCATGCTGGAACGCGCGAATATCCGGGATCATGTGATCGTGGTGACGCGGTGGTATGGCGGAAAGCACTTGGGCGGGGATCGCTTTCGGCATGTGCAGGATTGTGTCCGCGCTTACCTGGACAGGTTCGGCGATTGACTCAGGTCAAGGTTCCGGCAGGCCGTGTGATTTAGGCTTGGGTGTGTGCCCATACTGTGAGGGCGCAGCAAAAGGGAGCGTCCGAATGTCCACATCCATTACGCTGAAACGCCATGCGGAACTGGTTGATCGGATGGCCAACGCACTCGGGGTCGATCTGGAAGAAAAGGTCATGGAAGGCAAAATCGACTTTGACGGGATCAGCGATGCGGTCCTGAGCTGTACGGGATGCGCGGGGCCTGAAGATTGTGTTCACTGGCTTGCTTTGAACGATGAGGGGGCAGATGCCCCACCGGGGATGTGTCGCAACAGTGATCTGTTTGCGGCGCTGAAGGCCGGGAAACGGATATGAGATGAAACCGATCGGGTCGCAATGCCGTCACTATTGGTTGTTGCAGGATATGGCGAAAGCCACCCAGGTCGATCTGGCCAGGGCGTTTCGCGAAGGGCGGATCAGCACGCAGGAATGGGCCGGTATGGTTGGTCGCTGTCGCGCCTGTAGCTGGCCTGACGGATGTCAATCGTGGTTGCGCGGCGCGCCCGGGCCTCGTCATATACCGTCAAGATGCTGCAACCGGGCGCGGCTGGCGCTTTTGAAGATCGAAGAAGAGTTGGACTGCACATGACTGCGCAGGTAGCCCGCCTTGGCGATCCGACGCTGCATTTCTGGCTGACACGTTCGGTTGCGCGGGCCGCATATGTCAATTTGTCCGAGGCCATGACCAATGGATGCCTGAATGTGCAGGAATATTCGGCCCTCGTGACGCGATGCCGCAAATGTCAGCATGTCGAAACATGCGAAGCATGGCTGGCGTCGAACGCCGCTTCGGCCACCCGCGCGCCCGATCATTGCCCGAATGCCGATATCCTCAACCGGTTGGCGGCTGAACTTAAAGCCTAGGGGCAGGCTGTCGGCTTGCGCCCTCGGGCAGGCGTCAGTCGCCGCCCGTTTCCTCGGACAGCCATGCGGCGGCGTCAGATGTGCTGCCGACATCTTCCCATGTTATGACAGGCAGGTCATATGGATGATCCGCTTCCAGCATTCGGGTCAGGGGCTGGCGCAGGTCTGCACGGGTCTTGAGCGTCAGCAGGACTTCTTGTTCTTCTTCGATTGCGCCTTGCCAGTGAAACAGGCTGATCAGTCCCGGCGTGATGTTTGCACAGGCCGCCAGGCGCGCCTCGAGCGCAGAACTGGCCAGCATCCGCGCCGCGTCGAGATCGGGGCAGGTGGTGCTTACGTGGATCATGGCGAGCATCCCTTCTTGGCCATGGTCGATGGGTCGGGGATCAGCCTAACCCGTGTCCGGGATTCTGTTAAGCGGGTCGGTACGACTTCGCCTGTCTGCCGGTCGATGCCACACAGTATCGCATGGAGCGAGCCTAGCTGCCTTGCGCCACAGCGGCGGTGATGCCGACAAAGAAGCAGCCCGAGGCAATCACGATGAAGATATGCCATATGGCATTGGAAAACCGCAGGTCTTCCCGGCAATAGAACGCCACACCACCCGTATACAGCAAACCTCCGGCCACGATCATTGTCAGGCTCAGCACCGGCAGAACCGGGACGAGCGGGATAAACAGGGCGAGACCGGCCCATCCAAGCGCCATGTAAGGTACCCACCCGGTTGTCATCTTGCCCGGTGCGGTCATCAATTTCATCCCGGCCCCGATCAGGGCGCAGGCCCAGACCACAGCCAGAACGATATATCCGAATGCCGTTCCTAGGACGACACCGAGAGGTGTGAAGGTGCCTGCGATCTTGACGAAGATCGCCGCATGATCCAGCCGCCGCAATATTGGCCGCGCCGACGTGTGCGCCGCCATATGATACGTCGCCGAGGCCGTAAGCATCATGACAAGGGCGGTGCAGTACAGAACCGTTGCCGCCAGCGTCGGTCCATCCATCTGAAAAGCCCAGAAGGCGAACAGAACCGCAATTCCGATCAGCGCGGCAACGATGCCGGCAATATGCACGACGCCATCGGCGATACGTTCGGCACGGGTGTAGTCGGGATAGGACAAGTCGATCATGCCTCCTGTCTGTCAGACAAAGGTAAACACCAGGATAATATCATAGAATTTTTCGAAAAGGCGCAGGACATGTCGGCCCCGGTGTCAACTCGGTGTGATCAGGCGCCCCCAAAGGTCATACTCGCCGGCTTCGTCGACCTCGACGATAACCAGATCCCCCACACTGAGCGCCTCGGTGCCTTCGTCAATGAAAAGGCAGCCGTCTATTTCCGGCGCGTCGCCCCTGGTGCGGCAGGTGGCAATGCCGTCGGCGTCGATATCGTCAACGATCACCTGCTGGCGGGTGCCGACCTTGGCAGAAAGTTTCGCTTCGGAAATGGCCTGTGCCTTTTGCATGAAGCGTTCCCACCGATCCTGCTTGATGTCTTCGGGCACATGATCGGGCAAGTCGTTCGAACGCGCCCCATTCACGTTTTCGTATTTGAAGCACCCCACACGATCCAGTTGCGCCTCGTCCAGCCAGTCCAGCAGGGTCTGGAATTCATCCTCGGTCTCGCCGGGGTAACCCACGATGAAGGTGGAACGCAGGGTGATGTCCGGGCAATCCCGGCGCCATGCCGCGATCTCGTCAAGCGTTCGGGCCGCAGCGGCAGGACGCGCCATGCGTTTCAGGGTATCGGGATGTGCGTGTTGGAACGGGATATCCAGATAGGGCAGCACCAGCCCCTCGGCCATCAGGGGAATCAACTGGCGCACATGCGGATAGGGATAGACGTAGTGCAGCCGCACCCATGCCCCGAGGCCACCCAGATCGCGGGCCAGATCGGTGATATGCGCACGATGGCCATTCGTTTCTGCGTGTTTGATGTCCACGCCATAGGCGCTTGTGTCCTGGCTGATGACCAGCAGTTCGCGCACGCCGTTCTCGACCAGCTTTTCGGCCTCGCGCAGCACCGCATGGGCCGGGCGGCTGGCCAGCTTTCCGCGCATGTCGGGGATGATGCAGAACCTGCACTTGTGATTGCAGCCCTCGGAAATCTTGAGATAGCTGTAATGTCGCGGGGTCAGTTTGACGCCCGACGCGGGCAACAGATCGACAAAAGGATCGGGAGCGGGCGGCACGGCGGCATGCACGGCGTCCAGCACCTGCTCGTACTGGTGCGGTCCCGTCACCGCCAGCACCCTGGGGTGCGCACCGGTAATGTAGTCGGGCTCTGCCCCGAGGCAGCCGGTCACAATCACCCGTCCGTTTTCGTTCAGGGCTTCGCCGATGGCCTCCAGCGACTCGGCCTTGGCGGAATCAAGGAATCCGCAAGTGTTCACGATCACCGCATCGGCCCCGGAATAGTCGGACGAAATTCCGTACCCTTCCGCCCGCAGGCGGGTCAGGATGCGTTCGCTGTCGACCAAAGCCTTGGGGCAGCCAAGGCTGACCATGCCGATGGTGGGCTGGCCCTGACGGGCGGTTTCGGTCACGCGGGCGCGGGCCAGATCGGGCCGCAGGTCGGGGGGATTGGTGCTCATGCACGGGCGTATAATCCAGTGTGGGCCGTGCGGGAAGGGAAAAGCAGTTGTTGGCAAACCTATGCGGTCTTACATTTCACGAAGGTAGCGAAGGAGAACTGGTATGCGGTGGCTGTTGCGCCTGGTCGGGCTTGTAATCGTTGTGGCATTGGTCGCGGTTGTCTCGTTGTTCATGTTGCCCGGTGACCGGGTCGCGCGCATCGCGGCGGAACAGATCAGCAATGCGACCGGCCGCAAGGTCACCATGACGGGCGATACGACCGTCAGTTTCTACCCAGTTCTGGGGGTCAGTACCGGGGCAGTCACGGTGGCCAATGCCGACTGGTCCGATGCCGGGCCGATGCTGAAGGCCGACAGCCTGAAAATCGGGGTCGAACCGACGGCGCTGTTCGGTGGCGACATTCGCATTACCGGTCTTGAGGCGGTCAAGCCTCAGATCCTGCTGGAGCGTGCCGCCAATGGCCGGGTGAACTGGGAGTTGGGGGTCGAGGGCGTTGCGCCGTCGGGGCAGGCCGGCGATGGGCAGCCCGCGCGATCCGAACGGTTGTCGCTGACGCTGGACCGGGCGTTGATCACCGATGCGGTGCTGTCCTATGTCGATCACGGGACGGGCGAGCGGATCGACATGGTGGATATGGATTTCGATCTGCGTTGGCCCGATTACGACGGTGCCGCGACGCTTGAGGCGTCACTCAGCCCGGCTGGCCAGGCGGTCGCGATTTCAGGACAGCTTGAGAAGGTTGGTAATTTCATCGCTGGCGGGGTTTCGGATGTTCGGGCCGATGTTTCGGCGCCGGGCGGCAAACTGTCCTTCGTGGGCCGGGCCGGGATGCAGCCGCAGATCGGTGGGCGCCTGAGCGCCGATCTGGAGAGTACCGCGCGTTTTCTGGCTGCGCTCGGGGTGTCGGGTGTCGATATTCCCCGGGGATTCGGGCGTGCGACAACGCTTGAAACCGATCTGACCCTGACCGAGGAAATGCGCCTGTCGTTGCGTGACGCGGGCATCACGCTGGACAACAACAGCCTGACCGGGGCCGCCGATATCTATCTGGGTGGGGCCAAGCCGCGGGTGAATGCGCATCTGCGTGCCGGGGCGCTGGATTTCTCGGCCCTGGCCGCGTCCTCGGGTGGCGGCGGAGGAGGTGGCGGAGCAGGGGCCGCCGGTGGCGGCAACGTGCCCACGGATGGCTGGTCGAAAGCCCCGATCGACGCCAGTGCACTGGCCCTGGCCGATGCCGAGGTGGCGTTGGTGGCCGACAGTGTGAACCTCGGGGATTTCAAACTGGGCAAAACCCGCAGCCTGATGACGCTCGACCGCTCGCGCGCAGTATTCGAACTGCGGGAGTTGCAGGCGTATGGCGGCCTGATCACCGGGGAGTTCGTGATGAACAACCGCTCGGGCCTGTCGGTGGGTGGCAAGATCAAGGCGGGGGGGATCGACATGAAAACCTTCCTCACCGATGCGGTCGACATTTCACGCTTCTCCACCACTGGCGATGCCGAGGTCAGCTTTCTTGGCGTGGGCCAATCCCTGCACGCGATCATGAACAGCCTCAGCGGGAACGGTGCGATCAAAACGGCGCGCGGTGTGATCTCGGGGATCGACCTGGACCGGCTGATGCGGTCGGGCGACCTGAGTGGCGGCACCACCGTATTCGACAGCCTGAGCGCCAGTTTCACCATGAACAAGGGCAACCTGTTTAACACCGATCTTCTGCTGAGCCTGCCCCTTGCCCGCGCCCGAGGTGAGGGCCGTATCGGACTTGGGGCACGCGACATCGACTATCTGTTCACCCCCACGCTGCTGGAGGGCGAGGACCGCAAGGGGCTGGCGATTCCGGTGCGTATTCGCGGCCCTTGGGCCAATCCGCGCATTACCCCTGACCTCGAAAAGGCCATCGACCTGAACCTCAAGGCGGAAAAGGAAAAGCTGGAGCAGAAGGTGCGCGAAGAGCGCAAGAAGCTGGAAGAAAAAGCCCAGAAAGAGATCAACCGCACCGTCGAAAAGGAACTGGGGGTGACGGTGGAAGAGGGCCAGTCGCTTGAAGATGCCTTTCAGAAAAAACTGGAAGAAGAAGCCGCCAAGGGTCTTCTGAAGCTGTTCGAATAGAAATAAAACGAGCGCGTCCTTGCTGGTCGCGCCCGGTCATCACTTCGATGGTTCCACCGACGATCTAGCGTTTGCGGTCGCGGCGGCTGCTCATGGGCTGGAAGGCCACGCCGACATGGGCCTCGCAATAGGGTTTGCCGGATTGAACGGGCAGGCCGCAGAACCAGAAATCCTCGGTTGCCGGGTCGCCTACGGGCCATTTGCAGGTCCGCTCGGTCAGCTCCATAAGCGTCAGTTTCTTGGCCTTTTTTTCGATCTCGCTGACCTTGGCCAGCGCCTCGGGGTCGATCTCGTTTGCCGAAGGTTGCGGCGGCAAGGGTTGACCGGCCGGAATGATCTGTTTGACGCGTGAAACCGGGGCCGCTGCGGGCTTTTCCTCGGCGGCGGGTTTGGGATCGGGCTTGGGGGCCGGTTTGGCGGCGGGTTTCGCCTTGGCCTCGGCCTTGGGGGCGGGTTTGGCCTTGGCCGCGCTTTCCGAAGCGGCCCCACCGCCGGAGCCGTTGCGGTTGGACAGGCCGAGGCGATGCACCTTGCCGATCACCGCATTGCGGGTCACGCCGCCCAGTTCCTTGGCGATCTGGCTGGCGGATTGCCCTTCGCCCCATAGTTTTTTCAGCAATTCGACGCGTTCGTCGCTCCAGGACATGGTGCTTTTCCTATCTCAAAAGGCGGCCGGTTGCCCGCGCCGCCCTGCAAAATCCGATATCGGCCCTATTCTAATCACTCGCCGGTAAGTTACAAGGCATCGAATCGTCCACCCAATACATATGAGGACAGCATGGCAGGCAGCACGGAAATGGGCACGCGGCGCTTTGGCCGGGTCAACTGGCTGGGGCTTTATACACTGGCATCACGCGAGGTTCAGAGGTTCCTGGCGGTCTGGACCCAGACTTTGCTGGCGCCGCTGGTTACGGCAGGGTTGTTCATGGTGATTTTCTCGATCGCGATCGGCCCCCGGAGGGGCGACGTGATGGGCGTGGATTTCACCACCTTTATCGCACCGGGCATCATGATGATGACGGTGATCCAGAATGCCTTTGCCAATACCTCGTCCTCTATCGTGATTTCCAAGGTGCAGGGCAATATCGTCGATACCCTGATGCCGCCGATCAGCCCCGGAGAGATGGTGCTCGGCTACATGGCGGGAGGGGTCGGGCGCGGCTTGTTGGTGGCCGTGGCCATCGCGGCTGGCCTGTTCGTCTTTCGCGGGATGCTTCCCGCGCATCCGCTTTGGGCGCTGGTCTTTGTATTGCTGGGTGCGGGGTTCCTGTCGGGGTTGGGCATGGTTGCCGGTATTTTTGCCAATAAATTCGACCAGATGGCGGCGATCACGAACTTTGTGGTCACGCCTTTGGCGTTCCTGTCGGGCACGTTCTATTCGGTTCAGGCGCTACCGCCGGTGCTCAACGAGATCACCCATTTCAACCCGATCTTCTACATGATCGACGGGGTGCGTTACGGGATGATCGGGGTGTCTGACAGCTCGCCCGTTCTGGGCCTGATGGTCGGTATCGCCGCGACGCTCGCGATCTCGCTGGTGGCCTGGGTCATGTTCGGGCGGGGCTATCGTCTAAAGGCCTGAAGATCAGCCATTTTTTCAGCGGCACAAGCGTTCGGCGCGTTCACCATAAGCCTTGTAGGCCAGCCAGAACCGTTCATCCGCAGGGCGGTCGGACTGACGGATTTCCTGTGCGCGATGCGGGTCGGAATAGAAGGTGACCGCGCGGCGTTGTTCCGAGCGGCTGAGGGTCTGATCCGCTGCCGCCTGAATGCAGCCGCACAGGCGGTGCGAGCGCGCCTTGCGGTTGGACGCCATGCAGGCGTTGCTGATCGGCCCGGAGGCGATGGGGACGGCGCCGGGCGGCAGCCGGTTGCCGCCTCCTCCGCCACAGCCGGCCAGAAGAGCCACACACCCGATAACCAATACCTGTTTCATCCTGTTTGCCCTGTTTTCCTTGACGATCTGGCGGAGTTTGTTCCGTTTTCGCCGCATCGCCGGTGATTTTCCCTGCTCTGAGCGATCATTGCCTGATTGGCGGGGATTTTTCAATTCACAACCTCTGCCCGACCTGCGAGGATGCCTGTGCAAGCGTCTTCGGAGGCCCCATGGATTTCAGTCTTTCCACATTATTCTTCATTGTTTTCATGGTCATGATCCTGCAGCCGTTGCTGGCGGGGCGGGTGTTCGGGTTTCGCCGCGAACAGGCAATCCGCAGCATCGAGCGCAAGCGCAAAAGCCGGGTGATCACCATGATTCACCGGCAGGAAAAGCGCAATTTCTTCGGCATGAACGTGTCGCGGATGATCGACCTCGAGGATGCGCAATCCATCATTTCCGCGATCAAGGCGACGCCCAGGGATACACCCATCGACCTTGTGCTGCACACCCCCGGCGGACTGGTGATCGCGGCCATGCAGATCGCCCGCGCGGTCGAGGCGCACCCAGCGAAAGTCACTGTTTTCGTTCCGATTTATGCGATGTCGGGGGGCACCCTGATCGCCCTCGCGGCGGATGAAATCGTGATGGGCGAGTTTTCCATGCTGGGGCCGATCGACCCGCAGATCATGGGGATTTCCGCCGCGTCGATCATTGCCGCGCGGGATGCCAAGCCGGTCGAGCATGTGTCGGATGTGGCGATGGTGCTGGCCGATGTCAGCGACAAGGCGATCCGGCAGGTGACGCGCGGCGCGGTCGAGATCATGACCCCGCGGATGGAGCGCGACAAGGCCGAGGCGCTGGCGCACAAGCTGGCTTCGGGGACGTGGACGCATGACTATGCGCTGACCCCGGAAGAGGCGCGGGATCTGGGCCTGGCGATCACCGTGGGGATGCCGCCGGAAATTCTCGACCTGATGAAACTCTACCCTGCGCCGGTCAAACAGAGCGCGGTCGAGTTCCTGCCGTTCGACCCGCCGGGGCGCAAAATGGGGTGAGGAACGCGAATCAGGGTCAAGCCACTGGTTAACAAGCCAAAACGGCGTTCGGTATTGCATCGGTATCACGTCGGTATCGCGTCGGTGTCGGATCGGTAAATCGCCGTGGTTAACAAGGCGCGCGCGTACCGTTCGTACGAAACGACCCCCAGTTTCGTACGAAGCCGAAATGCCGGATCGACCGCAAACGCGGTCCATCGCCCAACAGGCCGCGACGATCCGCTTGACCCCCGATGCGCCATGACGTATCCCGTCGCGCAGTTGAGCGGGCATGGTGAAATGGTATCACACGAGCCTTCCAAGCTCTTGGTGCGGGTTCGATTCCCGCTGCCCGCTCCAACCCGAATTTCCCCGATCACGACGTATTCACCCGGTTTCACCCTGCCTGCGGCTAATCTGCGCACTTGACCCGGCGCGTCTGCGCGGCCAAGAACCGTGACCGAACAGGCCGAAGGAAACACACCATGGTGCGCAGAGCCTCGAATGGCGCAGATATGATCGAACGCGACAAGTCGAAGGAAGTGGGCGCGCTGGCCGAGTTGTGGCCCTTTCTGAAGCCCTATCGCCTGCTGGTGCTGGCCGCGCTTCTGGCGCTGACGCTGACGGCGACGGTGTCGCTGATCCTGCCGATGGCCGTGCGCCGCGTGGTCGATAATTTCGGGGCCGAGGACGGCGCCGTTCTGGATCAGTATTTCATGGCCGCGCTTGGCATCGCGGCGTTGCTGGCCGTTGGCACGGGGCTGCGCTATGCGCTTGTGACCCGGTTGGGCGAGCGGGTGGTCGCCGATATTCGCAAGGCGGTGTTCGACCGCGTGATCGGCATGAGCCCCGCGTTTTTCGAACGTATCATGACCGGCGAAGTACTGAGCCGGATCACCACCGATACCACGCTGATCCTGTCGGTGATCGGTTCGTCCGTGTCCATCGCGTTGCGGAACCTGCTGATTTTCGTGGGCGGGCTGGGCCTGATGCTGCTGACCTCGGCCAAGCTGACGGGTATGGTTCTGCTGCTGGTGCCGCTGGTGATCGTGCCGATCCTGACCATGGGGCGCAAGCTGCGTAAGCTGAGCCGGGAAAATCAGGACTGGATCGCCAACAGTTCGGGCAATGCATCCGAGGCGCTGCTTTCGGTGCAGACGGTGCAGGCCTTTACCCATGAAACCGCCAGCCGCGCGACCTTTGCCGGGGTGACAGAGCAGAGCTTCGATTCGGCGCGCCGGCGGATCACCACCCGCGCGGCGATGACGGTGATCGTGATTTTCCTTGTGTTCACCGGGATCGTCGGTGTGCTGTGGATCGGCGCGAACGATGTGCGCGCGGGCACGATGACGGCCGGGACGCTGGTGCAGTTCGTGATCTATTCGGTCATGGTGGCGGGGGCCGTGGCGGCGCTGTCGGAAATCTGGGGCGAGTTGCAGCGCGCGGCGGGGGCCACCGAGCGCCTGGTCGAATTGCTGCGCGCCGAGGACAAGGTGCAGGACCCGGCCAGTCCGGTGGCGCTGCCGCGTCCGGTGCGGGGTGAAATCGCGTTCGAGAACGTGCAGTTCGCCTATCCCGCGCGGCCCGATATTCCGGCGTTGAACGATTTCGATCTGAATGTCGCACCGGGCGAAACCATCGCGCTGGTGGGGCCGTCGGGGGCGGGCAAGACCAGCGTGATCCAGATGATCCAGCGGTTTTACGACCCCGTCGGGGGGCGCATCACGCTGGACGGGATCGCGCTGAGCGACATGGCGCGCAGCGATTTCCGGCAGGAACTGGCGCTGGTGCCGCAGGACCCGGTGATCTTTGCCACCTCGGCGCGGGAGAACATCCGTTTCGGGCGGCTGGACGCCTCCGATGCCGAGGTCGAAGAGGCGGCGAAGGCTGCCGCCGCGCATGATTTCATCACCGCACTGCCCGAGGGCTATGACACCTATGTGGGCGAGCGTGGCGTGATGTTGTCGGGCGGCCAGAAACAGCGCATCGCCATTGCGCGGGCCATTCTGCGCGATGCGCCGGTGCTGTTGCTGGACGAGGCGACAAGCGCGCTGGACGCCGAAAGCGAACGCGCGGTGCAGACGGCGGTGGAACAGATGGCGCGCACCCGCACCACGATCATCGTGGCGCACCGGCTGGCGACGGTGAAAAAGGCCGACCGGATCATCGTGATGGAGGCCGGGCGCATCGTGGCGCAGGGCACCCACGAGGCGCTGGTGGCCGAGGGCGGGCTTTATGCGCGGCTGGCCCGCCTGCAATTCACCGACGGTGAGGCGGCTTAGGCGAGTTTCCCCTTGCGCCTGCGGGCGGTGCGGCAATGATGGGCGTATCATTTCGCAACGGGAGAGTAAGAATGGGCCTCTGGAGTTTCATGAAAGACACGGGCAAGTCGCTGTTTGGCGGGGACGAGCCGAGCGCCGAAAAGGTGCAACAGGAAGTCAGCGATCTGGGGCTGGATACCGAAGGGCTGGACATCACCGTGGAAGGTGACGTCGTCAAGGTGTCCGGGCAGGCGGCCAGCCAGGAAGCCAAGGAAAAGATCATCATGGCGGTGGGCAACCTCGAAGGGATCGCCGCGGTCGAGGACAATGCCGGGGGCGCCGATCCGGTGTTCCACGAGGTCCAGAAGGGCGACACCCTGTGGGCGATTGCCGAGAAGACCCTGGGCAACGGGGCGGAGTATCAGAAGATTTTCGAGGCCAACCGCCCGATGCTGAGCGACCCGGACAAGATTTACCCCGGTCAGAAGCTGCGTATCCCGCAGGACGGCACCATGGCCTGAGCGGCCATTGCGACCTGAATGAAGCGGCCCCGCCCCCGATCGGGCGGGGCCTTTTTCATGGGCGGTTTTTTGCGGGCGTTTACAGGGCGCGTTTGGCGCGTTAGCAGTTCTTTCGGGATGTAAGGGATGCCATTGATGAAGATCGCCACCGCCGCCTATCCGCTGGACCCCGTGCAAGGCTGGCAGGCCTATGCCGACAAGCTGCGCGACTGGGTGGGGGATGCCGCGGGGCAGGGGGCCGATCTGTTGCTGTTCCCGGAATACGGCGCGATGGAACTGGCCATGCTGGACGGCCCCGAGGCGGCGGGCGATCTGGAGCGCGCGCTTCATGCGGTGGCCCGCTGGCTGCCGCAGGTGGACGAGTTGCACTCCGACCTGGCGGCGAAATTCGGGGTGCATATCTGCGCCGCCTCGGCCCCGGTGTTCGACGAGGCGCTGGGCGAGCGCCCGGTCAACCGTGCGCGCCTGTTCACGCCGCAGGGCGGTTGCGGGGTGCAGGACAAGCAGATCATGACCCGCTTCGAGCGCGAGGAATGGGACGTGATCCCCGGCGGGCCGCTGACCCTGTTCGACACGGCGCTGGGCAGGATCGGTATCCTGATCTGTTATGACAGCGAATTCCCGCTGCTGGGCCGGGCGCTGGCCGAGGCGGACGTGATCCTTGTGCCTTCGGCCACCGAGGCGTTGGCGGGCTATTGGCGGGTGCGGATCGGGGCCATGGCGCGGGCGCTGGAAAATCAATGCGTTGTGGCGATGGCCTCGAACGTGGGCGATGCGGCGTGGTGCCCGGCGGTGGATGAAAACACCGGCATGGGGGGCGTGTTCGGCCCGCCCGATACCGGGTTTCCGCCCACCGGCGTGATCGCCGAAGGGCAGTTGAACCGCCCCGGATGGACCTTTGCGCAGGCCGATCCGCATCTGATCGAACAGGTGCGCGCGGACGGTGTGGTGCTGAACCGCAGCCACTGGAACGAACAGCCCGGTCGCGTCGAGAAAGCCACAACAACCCGCCTGCGCTGATTATACGCTTGAAAAACACGGCAAATGGTCCCATTTAAGGCGCGGCTCATGAATTGGTGGGCCGTGCAACGAAGGAGAGACCATGGCCAAGGAAGATACGCTCGAATTTCCCGGTGTCGTGAAGGAACTCCTGCCGAATGCGACGTTTCGGGTCGAGCTGGATAACGGCCATGAAATCATCGCGCACACGGCAGGCAAGATGCGCAAGAACCGCATCCGTGTTCTGGCTGGCGACCGGGTTCAGGTGGAAATGACCCCTTACGATCTGACCAAGGGTCGGATCAACTATCGCTTCAAGTAAGCGCGATATCCGCATCCCTCGGGTGGATGCCGGTTTTCGGACAGGATGCGGAATGCTATGACGAAAATGCGTTTGATCCTCGGATCGGGCAGCCCGCGCAGGCGGGATTTGCTGGCGCAGATCGGGGTGGTGGCGGATGACATCCGCCCGCCCGACATCGACGAAACCCCATTGAAAAACGAATTGCCGCGCCCTTATTGCGCCCGCATGGCGCGGGAAAAGGCGCTTGCGGTAACGGCAGGGGCCGATGATGTAGTGTTGTCTGCGGATACCACCGTAGCACTGGGCCGCCGCATCCTCGGCAAACCTGCCGATGCGGGCGAGGCTGCGCAATTCCTGCTGGCCATGTCGGGCCGTCGTCATACGGTGATCACGGCGGTGGCCGTGCGCCGGGGCGAACAGGTTTGGGAGCGTGACGTGGTCACGACGGTCAGGATGAAGCGGCTGTCGGACGAGGAGCTGAACGCCTATCTCGCCACTGGCGACTGGCAGGGCAAGGCGGGCGGATATGGTATTCAGGGGCCGGCAGGGGCGCTGATTCCGTGGATTCAGGGCTCGTTCACCGCCGTGGTGGGCCTGCCGCTGTGTGAAACCGCAGGGCTTTTGCAGGCCGCGGGCTATCCGGTGTATCAGGGGGGCGCATGAAGGGACGATTGATCGCACTGGACCATCTGGACGGGGCCGAGGCCGCCGCGCTGATGGTCGATGGCCGTCTGGAAGATCTGTTTCTGGACAGCGACGCCCCGCGCCCCGGCGCGATCTATCGCGGCATCGCCGACCGGCCGGTGAAAGGGCAGGGCGGCATGTTCCTGCGCACCCCCGATGGCGCGGCGTTCCTGCGACAGATCAAGGGGCTGAGCCCCGGCCAGCCGATCCTTGTGCAGGTGACGGGGTATCCCGAACCGGGCAAGGCGCTGCCGGTGACCGCAAAGGTGCTGTTCAAAAGCCGCCATGCCATCGTCACGCCCGATGCGCCGGGGCTGAATATATCGCGCAGCATTCGTGACGATGACCGGCGCGATGCGCTGCTGGCCGTTGCCCATGAGGAAATGGGCGACTCGGAGATGGGATTGATTCTGCGCTCGTCTTGCGCCGAGGCCGCTGACGATGAGATTGCCGAGGATATCCGCGCCATGCACGATCTGGCGCAGGCGGTGACAGGGGATGCCGAGGGGGCGGACCCTGAGAAGCTGACCGATGGCGACGGCCCTCATGCGCTGGCCTGGCGGGAATGGAGCGCCCCGGCGCAGGTGGACACCGCTTCGGGGTCCTTTACCGATCATGGCGTGCTCGATCAGATCGACGCGCTTCGCCTGGCGGATGCGCCGCTGGGCGGCGGGGCCTCGATCAGTGTCGAGCCGACACGGGCGCTGGTGGCGGTGGACGTGAACACCGGCGGCGATACCTCGCCCGCGGCGGGGCTCAAGGCGAACCTGGCCGCCGCCAGGGACCTGCCGCGCCAGTTGCGCCTGCGCGGCCTTGGCGGGCAGGTCGTGATGGACCCGGCCCCGATGCCCAAGAAGGACCGCCGCCAGTTCGAAACCACCCTGCGCGCGGCGTTTCGCGCCGATATCGTCGAGACCGCCCTTGTCGGCTGGACGCCGCTGGGCCATTTCGAGCTACAGCGCAAACGCGACCGCATCCCCCTGAGCGAGGTGATCCGATGAGTTGTCCGATCTGCGAAAAAGAGACCGATCCGCGCTTTCGTCCGTTCTGTTCCAAACGCTGCGCCGATGTCGATCTGGGCAAGTGGCTGGGCGGTGAATATGCTGTGCCGTCGCGCGACCCCGAGGATATCGAACGCGCCCTCGATGAGGTCGAGCGGCAACGCGCCAAGCCGCACTGAAAAAATTGAATGATCCCTCTGGACACCCCGCCCGCGCTCGCCTAAGACACGCCCACCCGAACGCAAACGCGTTCCCCGTGCCCGGGTAGCTCAGGGGTAGAGCAGTGGATTGAAAATCCTCGTGTCGGTGGTTCGATTCCGCCCCCGGGCACCACGTCTTCCAAAACAGAAGACACCCGTTATCCGTCACCCGCCAGTGCCGCTCTGCCGGGGCCTTGGCGGGTTGCCTGCATTTCAGCGGCGGGCGTCCGTGAGGCGTGGCAGGAGCATCGGGGTCAGGTACATCGGGATCTGGTAGCAACCCACAAAGACCATCAGGGGGGCCGCCGTTTCGGGCGGTACGGCGGCGAGGAACAGTGCGAGGTTGCGATTGCCCGCGGCGATGGCGACGGACAGGGCTTCGGGCCGGGGCAGGGCGCTGCGGGCGGTGTGCCATGCGGCGAAGGTCTGCACAAGGTAAAGCCCCCAGGCGAGCGCGAATGCCGCCGCCAGCTGGCCGGGGGTGTCGCGGGCGGCGGGGGCCACGGCGGACATCAGGGCGATCACGATCAGCGCCATCGCGAGCACCATGATCCCGTCGAGCGCCGGGCGCGTTTCGGGCCGGGTCAGGGCGGGGATGCGGGCGCGCAGAACCAGTGCGATCCCTGCGGATATGCCGATGATCGCCAGGAGCCGCAATGCGCCCGAGATCACCGCCCACGGATCGGGAAAGACCGGCAGGACGACAAACACCGGCACCGCCGTCAGGGGCAACAACGCCGTGCCCATGATCAACATGCGCAGGGCGGCTCCGCCATCGGCGCCGGACATCACGGCAAGGCCGGGCGTGCCGGTAATGGGGGCACCGGCAAGGGCCAGTACGACGCCCGTGGCCAGAGGGGTATCGAGCAAACCGCAGGCCCAAAGACCCCCACCGGCCACGAACGGCGCGGCGCATTGCAGGATGAATGTGGTGGTCAGGGCACGCCGGGCTCTGCCCGGACGCGGCAGGGCGGCGCGGGGCCCTTCACGCAGGGTCGTGATGCACAGCATGACCGCGATGAACGGCACGATGGCCGGGGTCAGGTATCCGGCCAGGCCCGGCAGCGAGACGCCCGCCACCAGCCCCGCGATCAACAGCCAGCGCCCGTGCCTGGCCAGGGTGGCCAGCGCCCTCAAAGGGTGGTCGCCGCACGCGCGGCGTGATCGTAACTGCCCGAAACCGCGCGCAGCAGGGCCGCCAGCCGCGACATGTCCTCGGGGCGGAAGCCGGTTTCGCGTGCCAGGTCCACCAGAAGCGCCTCGCGCACCTCGGCATAACGGGTGCAGAGCGCCGCGCCCTTCGCGGTGATCTCGACGGATTTTTCCTTGCCCTTGCGGGCGGTCGTCACCAGCTTGCGCTCGGACAGCTTGCGTACGGCATAGCTGACCAGATGCGCGTCTTCGATATGCAGCACCAGCCGGATGTCGGCCAGTGTCTTGGCGCGGTCGCGGTGGTTTGCCAGATGCAGCACCAGCACCTCGAGCGGGGACATGCCGGGCGCGCCGGCGGCATCCATGCAGCGGGTGATCCAGCGCTGAAAGGCGTTGTTGGCCATGGTCAGCGCGTATTCGACCTCGGACAGTTCGGGCAGGCCCGACGCGGCCAGATGCGCCGAACTGACGACCGGCCCGACGCCGGGGGGTTTCCTCTCGTTCTCACTCATCGCGACAACATCGTTCCGGGCAGCCACAGCGCGATCTGCGGGAACAGCGACAGGATCGCCACCGCCACCACCAGCAGGCAGAAAAACGGCGCGGCATAGCGCGCGACGGCGAATATGTCGCGCCCGGTGATCGTCTGGATGACGAACAGGTTGAACCCGACGGGCGGGGTGATCTGGCTCATCTCCACCACGAGGACAAGGAAGATGCCGAACCAGATCGGATCGATCCCGGCGGCGATCACCATCGGCAGGATGATCGAAACGGTCAGTACCACGATGGATATCCCGTCAAGGAACATGCCCATGACAATGAAGAACACCGTCAGCATCGCCAGCAGCGCATAGGAGGACAGGCCCATGTCGCCAATGGCGCGGGCCAGTTCGCGGGGGATGCCGGTATAGCCCATGGCGACCGTCAGGAAGGACGCCCCGGCCAGGATAAAGGCGATCATGCAGGTGGTGATCGTGGCCGCGCGCAGCGAATCGAAGAACCCCGCCAGCGACAGCGCGCCGGTCAGCCCCGCAAGGATCAGCGCGCCGGTCACGCCGATCACGGCGGCTTCGGTCGGGCTGGCGACGCCGAGGTAGATCGAGCCGATCACCGCCACGATCAGGCCCACGACCGGCAGCAGCCGGGCGGCGGCGGCCAGCGCCTCGCGCCGGTCGGCGGGCGGTTCGGCCTCGGGCATGCGGTCGCGGTTCAGCATCGACCACAGCATGATATAGCCGCCGAACAGCGCCGCCAGCATCAGCCCCGGCAGCACCCCGGCCAGAAACAGCCGCGCGATGGACTGCTCGGTCGCCGCGCCATAGACGATCAGGATGATCGACGGTGGGATCAGAAAACCGAAGGTGCCCGACCCGGCCAACGTGCCGATGGCCATGCGGTCGTCATACCCGCGCGCTTTCAACTCGGGCAGGGACATGCGCCCGATGGTGGCGGTGGTTGCCGCCGACGATCCCGACACAGCGGCGAACAGCGCACAGCCCAGCACGTTCACATGCAAGAGCCGCCCCGGCAGGCGCGAGGTGAAGGGCGCGAGCCCCGAAAACATGTCCGACGACAGGCGCGAACGCACAAGGATTTCGCCCATCCAGATGAACATCGGCAGCGCCGTCAGATCCCAGACGGACAGCCCGCCCCAGACCTTGGTGGCAAACACCAGCGAGGGCGGCGCCGGCGCAGCGGCCAGCATGGCGACCAGCCCCACCGCGATCAGGGCAAAACCCACCCACAGTCCGGCGGCCAGGGCACCGAACAGGACCACCACAAGAAGCGGCGCAAGCGTTGCGATCTCCATCACTCGGCCTCCTGCGTGGTGGCCTCGGCGGCCTGATAGGCGGGGAGGCCGCCGCGCGCCAGCGTCACCATCGCGTCAATCAGCGCAATGCAGAACAGCGCAAGGCCAGCGGTCATGATCCCTTGGGGAATGGCCAGCGGGATCGGGATGACCCCATAGCTGACCGAGCCGAATTTCAGGCTGTCCAGCGCCTGCAACGCGCTGGACCATGTGGCGAACCCCGCCAGTCCAGCGGCCAGCGCGCAGACCAGAACGCCCATCCAGCGCGCCAGCGTGTCGGGCAGGGACTGGATCAACAGTTTCACTCGCACATGGCTGCCCGCCTGCAAGGTTCCGGCAAGGCCCAGAAAAACGGCGCCGGTGAACAGGAAGGCCCCGAATTCCGCGAGCGATGGAATGGTCAGGCCGGGCGGGGGCAGGTCCATCAGGCGCGCGGCGCGATCTGTCAGCCGCCCAAGAACCTGCAGCAGCACAAGCACTGCGATCAGTGCAAAGGTGATGGCCGCCAGCCATAGCGCGGCAGCATAAAGGCGGTCGAGCATCCGGCGCATCCCGGCCCTCCGGCTAATAGGGGAATGAGAAAAGAGGCGGGGCGGTTATTGCGCCCCGCCTGCAGCGTTACTTGGCCGCGTTATAGGCGTCGATGACCTGCTTGCCCTCGTCACCTGCGTTTTCCAGCCATTCCTGTGTCATGGTCGCGCCGATTTCGGCCAGCTCGCCCGACAGGGTTTCCGACGGGCTCGAGATGGTCATGCCGTTTTCCTTCAGCGTCGCCATCTTGGCCGAGGTTTCAGCCGCCGACATTTCCCAGCCGCGGGTCTCGGCCTCGGCGGCGGCATCGAGAATCGCCTGACGCTGATCGTCGGGCAGGGCATCGAAAACGCCGGAGTTCACGATCACCATGTTCTTGGGCAACCAGGCCTGCGTGTCGGTGTAATGCGAGGTGAAATCCCATGCCTGGCTGGACACCCCGGTCGAGGGCGACGTGATCATCGCGGCCACCCGGCCCGTGGCGAAGGCGGTGGGAATATCGCCGGTCTCAAGCTGTGTGGGAACCGCGCCCATCAGTTGCGCCAGCCGTTCGGTCGCCGCGTTATAGGCGCGGAAGGCCGCGCCTTGCAGGTCGGCGGTCGAGTTCACCGGGGCCTCGGTATAGATGCTCTGGCCCGGCCACGGCACCGCGAACAGAAGCGTCAGCCCCTGAGCGGCCAGTTTTTCCTCGACCAGCGGGCGCGACGCGGCCCAGAGCGCGCGGCCCTCGTCATAGCTGGAGGCCAGGAACGGAATCGAATCGACGGCAAAGACCGGGTCTTCGTTGGCCAGCCGCGACATCAGAACCTCGCCGATCGGGGCCAGGCCCCGGCGGACGGAATCCTTGATCTCGGGATGGGCATAAAGCGACCCGGCGGAATGCACCGTGATCTCGACTTCGCCCTCGGTGGCGGCGGCCACGTCTTCGGCGAATTGCTGAATGTTCTGGGTGTGGAAAACGCTGTCGCCATAAGGGGTTGGCATATCCCAGTTCGCGGCGGCGGCAGGCAGCGCAAGAGCGGCGGCGGCAATGGCGCCGGGCAGGCTGCGGAAAAGGCTGATGGTCATGGTATTGTTCCCTGTCGTCTGAGGGGCGGCGATCTGAGAAAACCGGGCCCGCCGCCCTTGGCCCGGATTTGGAAAGCTTGACCAGACGCTGACAATTTGTCAACGATTTGTGACTGAATGCTGTTTCAAGAGGAGCGCGGGGATGAGCGACGCCATGACAGGCCGCTGGGATTTCTGGATCGACCGGGGGGGTACTTTTACCGATGTGATCGGGCGCGACCCGGCTGGCGAATTGTCGGCGATGAAGCTGCTTTCGGAAAACCCCGGTGTCTACGATGACGCAGCAATAGAAGGGATTCGCCGCTTTCTGGGTGCCGCGCCGGGCGCCATCCCGCCCGAACGGATCGGCACCGTGCGCATGGGGACCACCGTGGCCACCAACGCGCTGCTGGAACGCAAGGGGGATCGCACGCTTCTGCTGATCACCAAAGGGTTCCGCGATGCGTTGCGAATCGGCTATCAGGACCGGCCCGACATCTTTGCCAAGGACATCGTCCTGCCCGAAATGCTGTATGAACGGGTCGCCGAGGTGGACGAACGCGTGCGCACCGACGGTACGGTCGAACGCGATCTGGACCTGTCCGGCGCGCGCGAGGTGCTGGAACAGGCCAAAGCCGACGGGATCGACGCCGTAGCCATTGTCCTGATGCACGCCTGGACGTCGCCCGCACACGAACAACGCCTGGCCGAGGCCGCCCGCGATGCCGGATTCGGGCAGGTGTCCGTCAGTCACGAGGTCTCGCCGCTGATCAAGCTGGTGGGCCGGGGCGACACCACCGTCGTCGATGCCTATCTCACGCCTATCCTGTCGCGTTACGTGGAAAAGGTGGCGCAGGCGCTGGGCGCCACGCCCCCCGATCAGGACGGCCCGACGCTGCAATTCATGATGTCCTCGGGTGGGCTGACCGCGGCGGATCGGTTCAAGGGGCGCGATGCGATCCTGTCGGGGCCGGCGGGGGGCGTCGTGGGAATGGCGCGCACCGGCCAGATCGCGGGCGAGGATCGCGTGATCGGGTTCGACATGGGCGGCACCTCGACCGATGTGGCGCATTTCGACGGCAATTTCGAACGCGCCTTCGAAACGCAGGTGGCAGGCGTACGTATGCGCGCGCCCATGTTGCGGGTTCATACCGTTGCCGCCGGGGGCGGGTCCGTCCTGCATGCCGATCCGGGGCGGTTCCGCGTCGGGCCCGACAGCGCCGGGGCCGATCCCGGCCCGGCCTGTTACCGCCGGGGCGGGCCGCTGACGGTGACGGATGCCAACGTGATGCTGGGCAAGCTCAACCCCGATTACTTTCCGCCGATCTTCGGCCCCGATCAGGATCAACGCCTGGATTACGATACCGTCGCGGCAAAATTCGCCGACATCGCCAAGGCCGAGGGCAAGACCCCCGAAGAGGTGGCCGAAGGTTTCCTGCGCATCGCCGTGGAAAACATGGCCAACGCAATCAAGAAGATCAGCGTGCAGCGCGGCTATGACGTGACGCGCTATTTGCTCAACGCCTTTGGCGGGGCCGGGGGGCAGCATGCCTGCCTCGTGGCCGATTCCCTTGGCATGACCAAGGTTCTGGTGCATCCGCTGTCGGGCCTGTTGTCGGCCTATGGTATCGGTCTGGCCCGCGTGACCGAAGCGCGCCAGCGTGGCCTTGAAACCGAACTGTCCGACGAAGGAAAACCCGAGGTCGAAGCCACCCTTGCCGATCTTTCGGCGGATGTGCGCGCCGCATTGGCGGCGCAGGGCGTTCCGGGTAAAGCCGTTACCCTGATCCCGCGTCTGCACCTGCGCTACGCGGGCACCGATACGGCGCTGCCGGTGGTCTGGGAGGGCGATGTGCTGGCCGCGCGCGCAACGTTCGAGGCCGCGCATGAGGCCGAGTTCGGCTTTACCGCGCCCGACACCCAACTGGTGATCGAATCCGCCGAGATCGAAGGACAGGCTGCCGATCCGTCGGCCGATCCCGAACCCCATGCCGATCCCGCCACGGGCAAGGCCGACGCGGTGGCCGAGGTGCCGCTCTATTCCGGCGGCCAGACCCATCAGGCCCGTGTCGTTCTGCGCGAGGCCCTGACACCGGGGCGCAGCGTCGAAGGCCCGGCCCTGATCATCGAACCGAACCAGACCATCGTCGTCGAACCCGGCTGGCGCGCCGAAGTCACGCCGCACGATCACGTCCTGATGACCCGCGCCGAAGCGGCGCAGCGCGACAAGGCGATGGGCACCGAGGCCGACCCGATCCTGCTGGAGGTGTTCAACAACCTCTTCATGAACATCGCCGAGCAAATGGGCGTGGCGCTTCAGAAAACCGCGCGGTCGGTGAATATCAAGGAGCGGCTGGATTTCTCCTGCGCGGTGTTCGATGCCGACGGGGCGCTTGTCGCCAACGCGCCGCATATGCCGGTGCATCTGGGCTCGATGGATCGCTCGGTCGAAACCATCATCCGGCTGAACAAGGGCAAGGTGCGCCCCGGTGACGTGTTCGCCCTGAACGCGCCCTATAACGGGGGAACGCACCTGCCCGACATCACCGTTGTCACCCCTGTCTTTGGCGACTCTGGCGATGACATCCTGTTCTGGGCCGCCTCTCGCGGGCACCATGCGGATGTGGGCGGGGTCGCGCCCGGCTCGATGACGCCGCTGGCCACCACGGTGGATGAAGAAGGTGTGTTGATCGACAATTTCAAGCTGGTCGAGGGCGGGCGCTTTCGCGAGGATGCGCTGCATGACCTGCTGACCGATCACCCCTATCCCGCGCGCAACCCCGAACAGAACATCGCCGACCTCAAGGCGCAGGTCGCGGCGAACGCCCGTGGCGTGGCCGAGCTGAAGGCGATGATCGGCCAGTTCGGGCTCGAGGTCGTGCAGGCCTATATGGGCCATGTGCAGGACAACGCCGCCGCCGAGGTCGCCCGCGTGATCGGGCGCCTGTCAGACGGGGCCTATGAGTACGAAACCGACACCGGGCAAGTGATCCGCGTAAAGATCACCGTGGATCGCGACGCGGGCGAGGCGACGGTGGATTTCACCGGCACGTCCGAGGTGCAGGCCAACAACTTCAACGCCCCCGAGCCGGTGACACGCGCTGCGGTGCTTTACGTGTTCCGCGTGATGGTGGAATCCCCGATCCCGATGAATGCGGGCTGTTTGCGCCCGGTGAAAATCGTGATCCCGGATGGTTGCATGTTGTCGCCGCGCTATCCGGCGGCGGTGGTCGCGGGCAATGTGGAAACCTCGCAGCATGTCACCAACGCGCTGTTCGGGGCGCTGGGGGCGATTGCCAACAGTCAGGGCACGATGAACAACCTGACCTTCGGCAACGACCGGCACCAGTATTACGAAACGCTGTGTTCGGGCAGCCCGGCGGGCGTGCTGAACGATGGCACCGGCTTTGCCGGGACGGATGCGGTGCATGTCCACATGACCAACTCGCGCCTCACCGACCCCGAGGTGCTGGAACTGCGCTATCCCGTGTTGCTGGAGGATTTCCGCATCGATCCCGGATCGGGCGGGCAGGGGCGTTTTGCGGCAGGCGACGGCACCACCCGGCGCATCCGTTTCCTTGAAGACATGGAAATGGCGATCCTGTCCTCGCATCGCGGGCGACCGCCGCAAGGCATCGCGGGCGGCGGGGCTGGCCGCGTGGGCAAAACCGAAATCCAGCGCGCCGACGGCACGCTGGAGCCGCTGCGCGCCGCCGATCAGAATCGCGTCGCGCCGGGCGATTGCGTTACGGTGGTCACGCCCACGGCGGGCGGCTACGGCAGCAAAGAGTGACGGTGACGCGGGCGGGAGACCCCCGCCCGTGGCCGCCCCGGCCCGATGGCGGGCGGCGGGCCGGTTTCAGATGCGGTGTGCGTTCGGCGCGCTATCGCCGTTCGGTGGAAAACGCGGGCAGGCTGTCCAGCGCCTCCTTGAGGGCATCCCCCCATCCCTTCGACACGGCCTGAAAATAAGGGTCGTCCTGCTCGATCCGGCCCTGCACACCGCATTTCAGGCTGTCGGTTTCGTAGAAATGATAATCGAACGGCGCCCCCACGGTCAGGTTCGCCTTGAGCGTGGAATCGAAACTGACGATCAGCAGCTTCATCGCCTCTTCAAAGCTCATCGCCGGATCGTAGGCGCGCACCAGAATGGGGCGACCGTATTTGGTTTCGCCGATCTGGAAAAACGGGGTATCGCGGCCCGCTTCGATGAAATTGCCCTCGGGATAGATCATGAACAGGCGCGGCGGGCTGCCCGCGATCTGGCCGCCGACGATCAGCGTGGCGTTGAACGTGCTGTCGGCGCGCAATCCGCCGCTGCCCTGTTGCTCGATCACTTCGCGCAGGGTTTCGGCCACCATGCGCACCGCCTGAAACAACGATGGCGCCGTCAGCAGCGAGGGTTGGCGTTCTTCCGGGGATTTGCTGCGCTCGTCCAGCAGGCTGACCACGGCCTGCGTCGTGGCTAGGTTGCCCGCCGCCATCAGCGTGATCACGCATTCGCCGGGAGTTTCCCAGACGGTCATCTTCCGAAAGGTCGAGATATTGTCCAACCCGGCATTCGTCCGGGTGTCGGACATGAATAACAGCCCCTTGTCCAGAACCATCCCCACACAATATGTCATGTCGCCGTCCCTATTGCTGCGCCACGTCGATGCGAACGTCCAGCAATTCGCCGTCGCCGCCCACGCGCAGGCCGGATACCGGAGAGGCATCGCCATAGTCCAGCCCCGACGCAACCCGGACATAGCGGGCATCGGGGGAAATCCCGTTGGAAATATCGAACCCGACCCAGCCCAGACCCTCGACATGCGCCTCGGCCCAGGCGTGCATCGCGTCTTGCACGGTGCGATCGTCCAGCATCAGGTATCCCGAAACATAGCGTGCCGGAACGCCCAGTTCGCGGGCGCAGGCCAGAAAGACATGAGTGTGATCCTGACACACCCCCGCCCCGGCCTCCAGCACGTCCTCGGCGCTCCAGCCGGGGTGCGAGGCCCCGATTTCATAGCGCACGCTAGAGCGGATCGCGCTCGCCAGGTCATGCAACCCCTCCAGCCCGCCATCGGCCCCGACATTGCGCAGAAGGGCGCGCACCCCGCTTTTCGCCTGGGTCAATCCGGTTTGGCGGCGGAACAGCCACAAGGGCGCCGGGCCGCGGTGCGGGCCGATGACGCCACTGGTATCGGTCAGTTCGACCTCGCCTTCGCTGATCACCGACAGGGCCGTGGCGTTGCGGGCGAAACTGATCAGTTCGACGGTGTTGTGGAAATGGTCCTCAAAGCTCAGTTCCTTCTGCCCGTTCTCGACGCGGGTCTGCCAGGACAGGATATGCTGTTGCGGCGAGGTCTTGGGCGTCTTGCGCAATTGTTGCAGCCCATAGCTGACCGGCTGGTCGAAACGGTATTCGGTGGCATGTTGGATTTTCAGCCGCATGGGATCACTCGTAGAACCTGTAGTCGATTTCGATCTGGCGCGCGACCTGGCCCAGATGGTCCAGGATCTGGCCGATGAACTCGTGCAGCCCGAAATCGAAAATCGCGTTGACATCGTGCGACAGATACATCGCCTGCAGGTGGTTCACCTGTTTCAGCGAGGGCATGAGCGCGCGGTCGCCCTTGTGCAGATAGCGCAGGTTGTCGCACAGCTTGTCCACGCAAAAGGCGAGGCTGCGCGGCATGCGCTTGTCCAGGATCAGGAATTGCGTGATTTCCAGCGGCCCCGCGCCGGCACCGTATTCCATGCGAAACCCGCCATGCGCCGACAGCGAGCGCAGGATCGTTTCCCACTGCACATTATCGATCGAAGTGCCCACCGACCCCGCCGAGGGCAACAGCACGTAATATTTCACGTCAACGATGCGCGCGGTGTTGTCGGCGCGCTCCAGAAACGTGCCCAACCGGGCGAAATCGTAGATTTCATTGCGCAGCATCGTGCCGTGGGTCATCCCCCGCACAAGCGAGGTGCTTTGCCGGATCGCGCGCAACACCTGTGGCAGGTCGCGCTCCCTGACCCGGCGGGCCAGCAGGTCGCGCGCGTCCATATAGGCGGCATTGACCGCCTCCCAGACCTCGCCGGTCACGGCGGCCCGCACCAGCCGGGCGTTCTGGCGGGCGGCCTCGATGCAGGACAGGACCGACGACGGGTTGCCGCGCGCCCGCAGCATCCAGTCGATGGCCGTTTCCTTGTTCAGGTCTTCGTCCTGAGCCCGGAACGCCGCCAGCGTTCCCGCCGATTGCAGGACAGGGCCCCATTCCTCGTCCCGGTCGTTCAGCCGGGTCAGCGCGATGCGCTGGCCGGTCTCGATCAGGCGGGCGGTGTTTTCGGCGCGTTCGAGATAGCGGTACATCCAGAACAGGCCATTTGCGGTTTTTCCCAGCATCTGCGCTCAGTCCTCCAGCACCCAGGTATCCTTGGTGCCCCCGCCCTGGGACGAGTTCACCACCAAAGACCCTTTCTTCAGCGCCACCCGCGTCAGCCCGCCGGGCGTGACACGAATACCCTTCGGACTGGCCAGAACGAAGGGCCGCAAATCGACATGGCGCGGCGCCAGCCCCTGCCGGGAGAAAATCGGAACGGTGGACAGACTGAGCGTGGGCTGCGCGATATAATTGCCCGGACGCGCCTTGAGCTTGGCGCGGAACGCGGCAAGTTCCTTTTTCGAGGCGGTGGGACCGATCAGCATCCCATACCCGCCCGAACCGTGCACCTCCTTGACGACCAGATCGGCCAGGTTGTCCAGCACATAGGCCAGATCGTCGGCTTCCGAACACCGGAAGGTGGGCACGTTGCGCAGCAAGGGGCGCTCGCCGGTGTAGAACTCCACGATCTCGGGCATGTAGGAATAGATCGCCTTGTCGTCTGCGATGCCCGTGCCGGGGGCGTTGGCGATGGTGATATTGCCCGCGCGGTAGACATCCATGATGCCCGGCACCCCCAGCTGGCTGTCGGGGTTGAAGTTCAGCGGATCGAGGAAATCGTCATCCACCCGGCGATACAGCACGTCGATGGGGGTGTAACCCCGCGTCGTGCGCATCGCGACGCGCCCGTCCACCACGCGCAGGTCATGCCCCTCGACCAGTTCGACACCCATCTGGTCGGCCAGAAAGGCATGTTCGAAATAGGCCGAGTTGTAGATGCCCGGCGTCAGGACGGCCACCACTGGCTTGCCTTCGGTGCAGGCCGGGGCGCAGGCGGCCAGCGACTGACGCAAATCGGTGGGATAGGTCTGAACCGGCTGCACGCGATTGCGCGAAAACAGCTCGGGAAACATCTGGAGCATGGTTTCGCGGTTTTCCAGCATATAGCTGACGCCAGAGGGCGTGCGCGCATTGTCTTCCAGCACATAGAACTCGCCCGGCCCGGTGCGCACCAGATCGATTCCGACGATATGGGTGTAGATGCCGCCGGGCGGCGCGACCCCGATCATCTGCGGCAGGAACGCGTCGTTGCGGCTGATCATCTCCTGGGGGATGCGCCCGGCCTTCACGATTTCCTGCTTGTGATAGATGTCGTGGATGAAGGCGTTGATCGCGCGGACCCGCTGTTCGATTCCGCGTGACAGCCGCGCCCATTCCGGCCCCGAGATGATGCGCGGGATGATATCGAAGGGGATCAGCCGTTCTTCGGCTTCGGCACGCCCATAGACGTTGAAGGTGATCCCGGTCAGGCGAAACAGGGTGTCGGCTTCGCGTTGCTTGGCGCGCGGACTGTCCATGCAATCCACCCCGAACCCTGCCGCACGGCCCGGCCGGACCGGCGTTGCGGGCAAAAAATGGGCGAGTCGCCTGATTTTTGGGCGTGTTTTGGCAGGGGCCTGTCTCGCCGTGGCGTGACGGTCTCTTCAACGGAGTGTCAGGGGAAAGGGCGTGCCGAGCACGCAAGGCCCCGCAGGGCCGCGAGCAGCCCCGCCCGGCGCATCATGGCCGGGCGGAACCGTCAGGATCGTATCAGGCCAGATCGAAGCGATCGGCGTTCATGACCTTGGTCCAGGCGGCAACGAAATCCTTGACGAATTTCTCCTTGTTGTCGTCCTGGGCATAGACCTCGGCATAGGAGCGCAGGATCGAGTTCGATCCGAACACCAGGTCCATGCGGGTGGCCGTCCACTTGACCGCGTCGGTCTTGCGGTCGCGGATTTCGTAGGCGCCGTCATCGGCCTTCTTCCACGTATTCGCCATATCGGTCAGGTTCACGAAGAAGTCGGTCGTCAATGCGCCTTCCTTGTCGGTCAGGACACCGTGCCTGGTGCCGCCGTGGTTGGTGCCCATGACGCGCATGCCGCCAACCAGAACCGTCATTTCATTGGCGGTCAGGCCCATCAGCTGCGTGCGGTCCAGCATCAGTTCCTCGGGGCTGACGATATAGTCCTTCTTCAGCCAGTTGCGATAACCATCGGCCAGCGGCTCCATCACGTCAAAAGATGCCGCATCGGTCATCTCGTCGGTCGCGTCGCCACGGCCCGGCGCAAAGGGCACCTCAATGTCGAAACCGGCGGCCTTGGCGGCCTGCTCGACACCCAGGTTCCCGGCCAGCACGATCATGTCGGCCACGCTCGCCCCGGTTTCCGCCGCGATCGGTTCCAGCACCGACAGCACGCGCGCCAGGCGCTCGGGCTCGTTGCCTTCCCAGTCTTTTTGCGGGGCAAGGCGGATGCGCGCACCGTTGGCGCCGCCGCGCATGTCCGATCCGCGGAAGGTGCGGGCGCTGTCCCATGCGGTCGAAACCATGTCCGACAGCGACAGACCCGAAGCCGCGATTTTGGCCTTGGCCGCGTTCACGTCATAGTCATAGCTGCCTGCCGGAACCGGATCTTGCCAGATCAGATCTTCCTGCGGCGCGTCCGGGCCGATATAGCGGGCTTTAGGACCCATGTCGCGGTGCGTCAGCTTGAACCATGCACGGGCGAAGACCTCGTCGAAATAGGCGGGATCGGCCATGAACTTCTGGCAGATTTCGTTGTAGATCGGGTCGACCTTCATCGCCATGTCGGCATCGGTCATCATCGGATTGTGACGGATCGACGGATCGGTCGCGTCCACCGGCATGTCCTCTTCCTTGATGTCGATCGGCTCCCACTGCCATGCCCCGGCGGGGGATTTGCGCAATTCCCATTCATAGCCGAACAGCAGATCGAAAAAGCCCATGTCCCATTGCGTCGGATGGGTCGTCCATGCCCCTTCGAGGCCCGAGGTCACGACATTGGCGGCCTTGCCGTCCATCTTGGGGTTGTCCCAGCCCATGCCTTGCATCTCGGGGCCCGCGGCCTCGGGATCGGGGCCCAGCAGGGAGGCGTCGCCGTTGCCGTGGGTCTTGCCGACGGTGTGGCCACCAGCGGTCAGCGCCGCGGTTTCCTCGTCGTCCATCGCCATCCGGGCAAAGGTCTCGCGCACCTGCGCGGCGGTTTTCATCGGGTCGGGCGTGCCGTTCACCCCTTCGGGGTTCACATAGATCAGGCCCATCTGCACGGCGGCCAGCGGGTTTTCCATCGACGACGGATCGTCGACGTTTTCATACCGCTCGTCGCTGGGCGCCAGCCATTCCGTTTCCGACCCCCAGTAGGTGTCGATCTCGGGGTGCCAGATGTCTTCGCGGCCAAAGGCGAAGCCGTAGGTTTTCAGGCCCATGTTCTCATAGGCGATGGTGCCCGCCAGAACGATCAGGTCGGCCCAGCTCACCTTGTTGCCGTATTTCTTCTTGATCGGCCACAGCAGGCGGCGCGCCTTATCGAGGCTCACGTTGTCGGGCCACGAGTTCAGCGGCGCGAAACGCTGGTTTCCGGTGCCGCCGCCACCACGGCCGTCCGCCGTGCGGTACGACCCGGCAGCGTGCCACGACATGCGGATCATCAGGCCGCCATAGTGGCCCCAGTCCGCCGGCCACCAGTCCTGACTGTCGGTCATCAGGGCGTGCATGTCTTTCTTCAGCGCGTCGAAATCGAGACCCTTGACCGCTTCACGATAGTTGAAATCCTTCCCCATCGGATTGGTCTTGGTGTCGTGCTGGTGCAGGATGTCCAGCTTCAGGGCATTGGGCCACCAATCCATGTTGGAATTGCCGACGGCGGTGTTGCCGCCATGCATGATCGGGCATTTGCCCGCGTTGTTGCCGTCCATGATGCTTTCTCCCATCTTGTCGCTTCGGTGTCGTGGCCTGGCGCGCCCCGTGGCGGGGCGGCCGTGGAAAATGGCTCAAGCGGGCCCGCTGTGGGATTCGCTTGATCGCTTGCTTGGTATCAAAGAAATGCGATAAGAGGAATTTGGATTTTTTAATTGAACCGATAAGGTTTTGTTATGAAGAGCCTGTCCATGAAACACCTGCGCTATTTCGAGGCGCTGGCCCGGCACGGCCATTTCGGACGCGCCGCCGATTCCTGCGCGATCTCGCAGCCCGCACTCTCGGTTCAGATCAAGGAGTTGGAGGAAATCCTCGGCGCCTCGCTGGTCGAACGCGGCGCGCGCGAAATCCGCCTGACCGGGCTGGGCGAGGCCTTTGCCGAACGTGTGCGCGACATCCTGCGCAGCGTCGATGAGTTGGGCGACCTGGCCCGCGCCGCCCAAAGCCGGCTGGTCGGGCGTCTTCGGATCGGGGTGATTCCCACCGTCGCGCCCTATCTTCTGCCCCGGCTGGTCCAGAGCCTGACCGCGCTTTACCCCGAGCTCGAAATCCGCCCGCGCGAGGCCGTGACGCAGAAACTGATCGAAGATCTGGCTGACGGGGAACTCGATACCGCCATTGTCGCCTTGCCCGTGTCCGAGCCCGCGCTGACCGAGGTGGCGCTGTTCGACGAGGAATTCGTTCTGGTGCGCCCCGCTGCGGATGCCGGCAAACCGGCGCCAAGGCCCGACCACCTGCGCGAAATGAAACTGCTTCTGCTGGAGGAAGGGCATTGTTTTCGCGATCAGGCGCTGTCTGTCTGCAACATGTCGCCTTCGGTTCCGCGCGATCTGATGGAGGCCAGTTCGCTGTCCACCCTCGTGCAGATGGTCGGCGCGGGCATCGGCGTGACGCTGATCCCGGATATGGCCGTGCCGATCGAAACCCGCTCGGCGGATGTGTCCGTGGCCCGGCTGCCACAGCCAAGGCCCACACGCACCGTCGGAATGATCTGGCGCAAGACCAATCCGCTGGCGCTGCAACTAACGGAAATCGCAGGGATTTTTCGCGATGCGGTGGACGCGAAATAGCTGGCGGCCTGCGGGTGCCGCCTACAGATCGACCGCCGCCTTGCCGCAGCCATAAAGCGCTGCGTGCTCATGGGCATGTGCGGCGTGCTCGAATTCCAGCGTGGAATGGCCGATCCCGAACCGATGATCCAGCATCGCCTTGATCTCGGCCTTGACGGCCTCCTGCCGGGGCCAGGCGTCGGCGGTCAGGACGATATGGCCGTCCAGCGACGTGCTGTGTTCCTGCATCTGCCAGAAATGCACATGGTGCAGGTCCTGCACCCCGTCGATGCCCCGGATCGCCGCGATCACCTCGTCATTGTCGATGCCTGCCGGGCTGCCCAGCATCAGCGTTCGGATCGGGCTGCCGATCTCGGTCAGGGCCAGGTACAGGATATAGCCCGCGATGCCGATGGTGATCAGCGGGTCCACGATTCGCCAGTCATACAGCAGGATCAGCGCGCCCCCCACCATCACCGCGACCGAGGCCAGCGCATCCGACAGGTTGTGCAGGAACAGCGCCCGGATGTTCACGCTGTCCTTTTGCATCGCATAGGTCAGCACCGCCGTCAGCGTATCCACGATCAGCGCCACACCGGCCAGAATCACCACCGTCCAGCCCGCCACTTCGGGCGGCTCGATCAGGCGCATCGCCCCCTCGTAGATCAGGAAAAACCCCACAAGGATCAGCGTGGTGTAATTGATCAGCGCCGCCACGATCTCGATCCGGCCATAGCCGAAGGTCATCGCCCGGTCCGCAGGTTTGCGTGAAATCTTGCGCGCGGCAAAGGCGATCACCAGCGCCGCCATGTCCGACAGGTTGTGCATGGCGTCCGCCACCAGCGCCAGACTGCCCGACAGGATGCCGCCGACGATCTGTGCCACGGTCAGCAATCCGTTGGCCCAGATCGCAAGGCTGACGCGCCGGTCGCCGCTGGCCGGGTCCAGATGGGCATGGCCGTGGTGGTCGTGGCCCCCGTGATGATCATGCGCCATGATGGTCCCTTTCCCGCACCCCGCCGCGCGCCGTCAATCCAGCACGACGATCCCGCTGTGTTTGCACTTGTGCTCGGGTTCCACATGGATCGTGACCTGCGCCCCGTCAATGGCGTGCTGCAGCGCCGCCTCCAGCCGGTCGCAGATCTCATGAGCGTCGAACACGCTCATTTCTCCGGGAACCACCAGGTGAAACTCGATAAAGGTGGCGCGCCCGGCATGGCGCGTGCGCAGGTCATGCGCCTCCACGGCCCCGCCGCCATGTTCGGAAATCACCTCGCGGATGCGGCTCAGGTCCTCGTCCGGCACCGCCTCGTCCATCAGCCCGCTCAGCGATTGCGCGATCACCTTCCAGCCCGACCACAGGATATTGACCGCCACCAGCGTCGCCATCAGCGGGTCCAGCACCCACCAGCCGGTGATCAGCGCCAGCACGATCCCCACCGCCACGCCGCCAGATGTCACCACATCGGTGAACAGGTGCCATCCATCCGCCACCAAAGCGGGCGAACGCAGCCTGCCGCCGCGCCGTATCAGTATCCACGCCCAGATCCCGTTGATCGCCGTCGCGCCCCCGTTCAGCAACAGCCCCTCGACCGGGGCGGTGATGCTGCGCGGCGCGGTGAACCCGTGATAGGCCTCTTTCAGGATCAGCAGCGCGGCGATCACGATCATCACGCCTTCCAGGACGGCACTGAAAAATTCGGCCTTGTGATGCCCGAACGGGTGGGTCGCATCCGCCGGTTTGGCCGCCACCTGGATCGCCACCAGCGCGGCAATCGCCGTGGCCACGTTCACCGTGCTTTCCAGGGCGTCCGACAACAGCGCGACCGATCCCGTCAGCCACCACGCCAGCGCCTTCAGCGCCAGCACCAGCGCACCGACGATCAGGCTGCCCACGGCAAGTTTCAGGGTGGCTGACATGCGGGGTCTCCGGGTGGCGCCTGCGAACTCTCTGGATAAAGAACTGCGCCGGAATGCTCAACCCGAAGCGGGCGGTCCTGCGCCATCCCCGCCCAAAAGAAAACCCCCCGCGCCGGACGGGCGCGGGGACGAAGGACGGAAATCCGCGCGGATCAGTCCCAGCCGACCTCGTTGAAAATCGTCTGTGCGGTTTTCGCATTGTCGCCGAATACCGCCGTGCTGGTGGTGGTGTCGGGGATGAACATGCCCAGGCGGGCGGTGTCTTCATCCAGTGCCACGCCGCTGACGGCGGGGTATTCGTTGTTCTGCCCGGCAAAATGCTGTTGCGCGAACTCGGTGGTGAAGAACTCCAGCAGCTTGTCGGCCTCTTCCGCATTGGGCGCATTGGCCGTCTTGGCTGCCGTGGACAGGTTCACATGCGCGCCCCGGCCGCTCTGGTTGGGCCAGACGAAACCGATATTGTCGATGCCGTCGGTCAGGCCGTCGACATTCTGTTCGAACCCGCGCAGGAAGTAATAGTGGTTGGCCACCGCCACGTCGCACTCGCCCGAGACGATGCCGCGCAACTGGTCGGTGTCGCCGCCCTGCGGCGCGCGCGCCATGTTTCCGACCACACCGGCGGCCCATTCCTTGGCGGCGTCTTCGCCATTCGCGTCGATCAGCGAGGCCAGCAGCGACTGGTTGTAGATGTTCGAGGACGAACGGATACAAACCTTGCCCTTCCACTCGGGCGCGGCCAGGTCTTCATAGGTGCGCGGCGGGTTTTCAACGCGGTCCTTGGCGTAGAAAATGATGCGCGCGCGCTGCGACACGCCGAACCACTGGTTCTCGGGGTCGCGCAGATGCGGCGGCACGCGGGATTCGATCACGTCCGAGGAAAACGCCTGCAGGATGCCTGCCTCCTCGGCGCGGCCCACGCGGCCCACATCCACGGTCAGCAGCACGTCGGCGGGGCTGTTGTCGCCCTCGGCCTGAATGCGCGCGATCAGCTCGTCGGCCTTGGCCTCGATCCGGTTCACGGTGATCCCGGTGCGGCTGGTGAATTCGTCGAACAGCGCGTCGTCGGAATCGTAGTGACGGCTGGAATAGACGTTGACCTCCTGCGCAAGGGCCGGTGCGGCCATGGCCGAAAGGGCAAGCGCCGCGATTAGGCTGCGGGGGGCTGTAAATGTCATGTCAGACTCATCCTTTTATTCTGACGAAATTGATAGGGTATCCCTACCTATTTCCGACAAAAACAGTCAAGACGAAAATTGATCGGCGTTTCCCGGTTTCGCATCAGCTTCGCCGTGAGGTCAGATCACCCACGGGCGCTGGCCCGCCCGATGGCTGCGGCTCCGGTGGTCAGGGCAAAGATAAACGCCGCGATGCACACGATGGTCGGCCCCGTTGGCGTGTCCAGCGCAAAGGACACCGGCAAACCGCCCACGGCGGCCCCCGCCGCCAGAACCGTGGCGATCAGCGCCATGCGCTCGGGCGTGTGGGCCATCGGGCGTGCGGCGGCGGCGGGCACGATCAGCATCGCCGCGATCAGCAACACGCCCACCACCTTGATCGCCACCGCCACCACCAGGGCCAGGGCCAGTGTCAGGCCCAGTTGCTCGCGCCGCGGGTCGATTCCGCTGGCTTGAGCCAGATCGGGGTTCAGCGTGGCCGTCAACAGCGCCTGCCAGCGCCACACCAACAGCCCCACCACGAGGGCCGCGCCGCCCCAGATCACCGCCAGATCGGTTTTCCCGACCGCCAGAATATCCCCGAACAGGTATCCCATCAGGTCGATCCGTACCCCTCGCAGGAACGACACCGCCACCAGCCCGAAGGCCAGCGCCGAATGCGCCAGAACCCCCAGCAGCGTGTCCATCGCATAGCCCCGCCCCGACAGGGTGGACACCGTCATCGCCATGATCAGCGCCATCACCAGCGCCCCGACAAAAACCGACACCCCGAACCCAAGGGCCAAAGCCACGCCAAGGATCGAGGCATGTGCCGTCGCATCCCCGAAATAGGCCATCCGTCGCCACACCACGAAACAGCCCAGCGGCGCGGCGGCCAGCGCCAGACCAAGCCCCGCCAGCGCCGCGCGCATCATGAAATCGTCCAGCATCATCATTGCGCCGCCTCATGGTCGTGATCGTGGGAATGGGCGCAGCCTTCGCCATCGTCATGCGCATGATCGTGCGTATGCCGATAAAGCGCCAGCGCGCCATGCGTTCCGCTGCCGAACAGGGCGCGGTATTCCTCGGCCTGTGCGACATGCTCGGGCTGGCCCTCGCAACAGATATGCCGGTTCAGGCAGATCACCCTGTCGCTGGCGCTCATCACCACATGCAGATCGTGGCTCACCATCAGCACCGCACAGCCGACTGATTGGCGCACCTCTTCGATCCGCTGATAGAACGCCGCCGATCCCGGTTGATCCAGCCCCTGCGTCGCCTCGTCCAGAATCAGCAGGTCGGGCGTGTTCATCAACGCCCGCGCCAGCAGAACCCGCTGAAACTGCCCGCCCGACAGGTTGGTCATCTGCCGCCCCGCCAGATCGGGCAGGCCCGCGCGTTCCAGTGCGTTGCGGATGGCAGCGCGCGGATGGCGCTGCGGCAGGTTCAGGAACCGCCCCACAGTCATCGGCAGGGTCGGGTCGATATGCAGCTTTTGCGGCACATAGCCGATCTTCAGGCCCGGAGCGTGGCTGACGCTGCCCTCGGTCGGTTTCACCGCGCCGATGATGGCCCGCAGCAACGTCGATTTACCCGACCCGTTGGGGCCGACGATGGTGACGATCTCGCCGCGCTCGATGGCGAAATCCACATGCTCCAGAATGCGCGTGCCGCCGATCTGCACGCCCAGCCCTTCGGTCCTGATCAGGCTCATGCGCGGGCTCCGGCGCAGCGGGGGCACAGGCCCACGGCCTCGACCACCGCCTGTTCCACGACGAAACCCGTTTCGCGCACCGCCTGCCCCAGAAATCCGCGCGCGGGGTCGGCATGGGCTTCGGCCACCGCATCGCAGGACCGGCAGATCAGAAAGGCGGGGGTATGATCCTCGCCCGGATGCATGCAGGCGACAAAGGCGTTCAGCCGCTCGATCTTGTGGGCGAATCCGTGGCTCACAAGGAAATCCAGCGCGCGATAGGCCACCGGCGGCTGCGATCCCATACCTTCTTCACGCAGGATGTCCAGAATTTCATAAGCGCCCATGGCGCGATGCCCTTCCAGCAGCAATTCCAGCACCCGGCGGCGCACCGGCGTCAGCTGCAATCCGCGTTCGGCGCAGCTTTGCTCGACCGCGTCCAGACCGGCGCGGATGCAACTGCTATGATCGTGGCGTTCGAATCCTATCGCGTCCATGCGGAGGGCCTCCCGGAATTTACGGCTTGATATGTTATATGGTTACATATATCAAGCGCCCGAAATGTTATATTATCACATGGAGCTTCCGATGCGCCTGCCATCCCTTTCCCTTGCCGCCCTGCTGTCCTGCGGCCTGCCCGCAATGGCCGAGGCCCCGCGCGTGGCCACAGACATCACGCCGGTCCAGTCGCTCGTGGCGCGTGTCATGCAGGGGGCAGGGGAGGCCGATGTGATCGTGCGCCCCGGCATGTCGCCCCACGGCTACGCCATGCGTCCGTCCGAGGCCCGCGCACTCGAACAGGCCGATCTGGTGATCTGGATGGGGGCCGACCTGACCCCGTGGATGGAACACGCGATCGAAACGCTGGCCGGGGATGCGGCGGTGATCACCTTGCTGGACAATCCCGAAACGCACATCCTGCCCACCCGCACCGGCGCGCGCTTCGAAGCCCACGATCACGGGGACCAAGATGAGCATGATCACGAAGGCGACGATCACGCCGACGACCATGCCGATCACGATGATCACGACGATCATGCACATGACGGCGACGCGCACGACCATGCCGACGACCATGACGATCACGCCGACGACCACGGTGACCACGACGATCACGATGGCCATGCACATGACGGCACAGACCCGCATGCCTGGCTCGATCCGCAGAACGGCGAACGCTGGCTGGGCCTGATCGCGGCGGAGCTTTCCGTGCTCGATCCCGAAAATGCCGCGCTCTACACCGCCAATGCCAAAGAGGCCAGGGCCGAACTCGCCGCGCTGAGCAGCGATATCACCGCGCAACTGGCGCCGCTCGGGGATCGTCCCTTCCTGGTATTCCATGACGCCTACCAGTATTTCGAAACCCGTTTCGGTCTCGCCGCGGCAGGGGCGGTTTCGCTCAGCGACGCCTCCGATCCCGGCCCGGCGCGCCTGACCGAACTGCGCACCCTTGTCGACGAGGCAAACATCGTCTGCGCCTTTGCCGAACCGCAGTTCAATACCGCGATCCTCGAAAACGTCTTCGCCGGCGACCTGCGCATCGGGCAGCTCGATCCGCTGGGCCTCGATCATCCGGTGGGTCCGGGGCTCTACCCGGCCCTCCTGCGCGACATGGCGGATGCGATGACCGATTGCCTGTCCGATCTGGGCTGATCCCCCGTTGCAGTTCTCCTTGCAGTGGCATTTGGTGCGAAACGCAGCGTCAAACTTGCGTGACGCGCCAAAGCTGACCATGGTGATCGGCAGGGAACGATACGGCCCGTCCTTGGGCCGTTCTTCGGGAGGAGACTGCAATGACATTTGCCTCGCGGCAGGATGCGCTTGATATTCAGAATGAAATGCCGTGGGAGTCGCGCGACCATCCCGCCACGCTCTACCAGATGCTGCGCGACACGGTCGAGGCCTTCCCCGACCGCCCCGCGATCAGCTATCAACTGCTCTCAGGCGCGACCGATCCGTCGCAAACCCTGACCTGGCAACAGTTCCACGAACAGGTGTGCCGCGCCGCCAACATGTTCCGCGATCTCAGGATTCGCGAAACCGACGTGGTCGCGCTGATCCTGCCCAACACGCTGGAAACCGCCATCGCCACCATCGGCGCGGCCATCGCCGGGATCGTCAACCCGATCAACCCGCTGCTCGAACCCGAACAGATCGGCGCGATCCTGCGCGAAACCGACGCCCGCGTCGTGGTCACGCTCAAGGCGTTCCCGAAAACCGACATCGCTCAGAAAACCGCCGAGGCCGTGCGCCACGCCCCGCATGTCCACACGGTTCTGGAAATCGACCTCAACCGTTACCTCAGCCCGCCCAAAAGCTGGATCGTCCCGCTGATCCGCCCGAAAAATCCCGGCAATCACCACGCCGATGTCAAATGCTTCAACAAGGAAATGCGCAAATACCCGATCACGCTCGGCTTTGACGACGGCGGGCAGGATCGCGTGGCGGCCTATTTCCACACCGGCGGCACCACCGGCATGCCCAAGGTGGCGCAGCACCGCTATTCCGGCATGGTCTATAACGGCTGGCTGGGGCATCAGTTGCTGTTCACCGAACATGACAGCGTGATGTGCCCGCTGCCGCTGTTTCACGTCTTTGCCTGCCACGTCATCCTGATGGCGATGATCAAATCCGGGGCGCATGTGGTGTTCCCCACGCCTGCGGGCTATCGCGGCGACGGGGTGATCGACAATTTCTGGAAGCTGCTGGAACGCTGGAAAACCACCTTTGTCATCACCGTGCCCACCGCCGTGTCGGCGCTGATGCAGCGCAAGGTGAATGCCGATATCTCGACCGTGAAAAACGCCTTTTCCGGCTCGGCCCCGATGCCGCTGGAACTGTTCAACCGCTTCGAATCCGCCACCGGCATGACCGTCATCGAAGGCTACGGCCTGACCGAGGCCACCTGCCTCGTGTCCTGCAACCCGCCCGAGGGCGAGAAAAAGGTCGGCTCGGTCGGGGTGCCGTTCCCCTATACCGATGTGCGCATCTACAAGACCGACGAAAGCGGCGGACCAGTCGAATGCGCCGTGGACGAGGTGGGCGAAATCTGCATTTCAAATCCGGGCGTCTATGCCGGCAACACCTATACCGAAACCGCCAAGAACGCCGATCTCTATTTCCACGAGAAATACCTGCGCACCGGCGATCTGGGCCGGATCGACCCCGACGGCTATCTCTGGATCACGGGCCGCGCCAAGGATCTGATCATTCGCGGCGGCCACAACATCGACCCCGCCGATATAGAAGAGGCGCTGATGGCGCATCACGATGTCGCCATCGCGGGCGCCATCGGTCAGCCGGATGCCTATTCCGGCGAACTGCCCTGCGTCTATGTGGAACTGGTCGAGGGCGGCACCGCCACCGCCGAGGAATTGCTGGCCCATTGCAAGACCCATGTGCATGAGCGCGCGGCCATCCCCAAACATGTCGAAATCCTCGACGAACTGCCCAAGACGGCGGTGGGCAAGGTCTTCAAACCCGACCTGCGCAAACTGGCGATCACCCGCATCTACAACGCCGCGCTGGACGAGGCGGGCATCGCCGCCCGTGTCAGCCACGTGATCGATTCCAAGAAGCGCGGCCTCGTCGCGCAACTGGAGAAAACCGGCGAGGTCGATGAAGAACAACTCGGCCACGTCCTCGGCCAGTTCACCCGCCCCTGGGAATGGGCCGACAACCCGGAAACCGAGGCCGCGTGACCCCATTCCCGGGGCCGGGGGCCAGCCCCCCGGATCGCTCGGGATAGTCCAACACGGCAAAAGCCGGGACCCGCATGTTTCTTCTTGCCGGAAATATCCCGGATGAGTCGCGCAGCGCGCGACGGAGGCAGCGCCCCCTGATCCTGTGCCGGACAAAGAAAAACCCCGGCCGCGCATTGGCGGGCCGGGGCCTGTTCATCACCGCTTGAAACGGATCAGCTCACGTCTTTATAGCTGATTTCCTTCTGGTTTTCGCCCACGCGGCCACGGCGCACCAGCAGCCGGTTCAGCGCGTTCACATAGGCCTTGGCCGAGGCGACCACCGTATCGGTATCCGCCGACTGCCCCGTTGCGATATTGCCCTCTTCCTCCAGGCGCACCGAAACCGTGGCCTGCGCGTCGGTGCCTTCGGTCACCGCATGCACCTGATAGAGCGACAGATGCGCGTCATTGGGGTGCAACTCGCGCACCGCCCTGAAGGTCGCGTCCACCGGGCCGTCGCCCGATTGTTTCGCGGTCTTTTCCACTCCGTCGATGCTCATGACCAGTTCGGCCTCGGCGGGGCCGCCTGTGCCGCAGACCACGCGCAGCGACTTTACGATCAGCCGGTCGCTGGCCTCGTCCTCGCCCGCACGCATCAGCGCGATCAGGTCTTCGTCATAGACTTCCTTCTTGCGGTCGGCCAGGTCCTTGAAGCGCACGAACATGTCGTTCAACTGGTTGTCGGCCAGTTCGTAGCCCAGGTCCTTCAGCTTCGCGCGCAGCGCGGCGCGGCCCGAATGCTTGCCCATGACGATATTGGTCTCGGTCAGGCCCACATCCTCGGGGCGCATGATCTCGAAGGTCTCGGCGTTCTTCAGCATCCCGTCCTGATGGATGCCCGATTCATGGGCGAATGCGTTCTTGCCGACGATCGCCTTGTTGTACTGCACCGGAAAGCCCGACACCGTCGCCACGCGGCGGCTGATATTCATGATCTTGCGGCTGTCGACCCCGGTATAGAACGGCATGATGTCGCCCCGCACCTTCAGGGCCATCACCACCTCTTCCAGCGCCGTGTTGCCCGCACGCTCGCCCAGCCCGTTGATCGTGCATTCGATCTGGCGCGCGCCCCCCGCAACGGCGGCCAGCGCGTTGGCCGTGGCCATGCCCAGATCGTTATGGCAATGGGTGGCAAACACCACCTCGTCCCCGCCGGGCACCTCTTCGATCAGGCGGCGGATCAGATCGGCGCTTTCGACCGGGGCGGTATAGCCCACCGTATCGGGGATGTTGATCGTGGTGGCACCCGCCTTGATGGCGATCTCGACCACCCGTTTCAGATACTCCCATTCGGTGCGCGTCGCATCCATCGGCGACCACTGCACGTTGTCGCAAAGGTTGCGCGCGTGCGTCACCGTTTCATGGATGCGCTCGGCCATTTCGTCCTGTGTCAGGTTGGGAATGGCGCGGTGCAGCGGAGAGGTGCCGATAAAGGTGTGGATGCGCGGCGAATTGGCGTGTTTGATCGCCTCCCAGCAGCGGTCGATATCCTTGAGATTGGCGCGCGCCAGCCCGCAGATCGTGGCGTCCTTCGATTGCTGTGCAATCTCGGAAACGGCGCGAAAATCGCCTTCGGAGGCGATGGGGAACCCCGCCTCGATGATATCGACGCCCATGTCGTCCAGCAGGCCGGCGATTTCCAGCTTCTCTTCGTGAGTCATGGTCGCGCCGGGGGATTGTTCGCCATCGCGCAACGTGGTGTCGAAAATCACGACGCGGTCCTTGTTCGCCTCGGGCGATACGTCTTTGGTTTGATCAGTCATGTCGGAACTCGTTTCTTGTCCTAAGCCATTGGCGCGAAAGCAGGCACATCCTCTGAGCGGTCGCGCCGGAACGGCACGCTCAGAGGCGGCTTAGGAGTAGCAGAGCCGAAACGCAACCCGCGGGGCGGGGCGCTTGCGTAATCGCGATATGGGTCTGCTTCGTCATGGCGCGCAGTATAGGAACGCGCCGCGCCGTTGAAAACCCCGAAATTCACGCGCCGCTCAAATGACGACCAGATCATAGTGTCTGATCTGTCGCGCGGCGACCAGTTCGGCCTCGTCCGGGGCGATGTGCGGGCTGGTGTAATCCTCGCCGACAAAGGCCCTGAGACTGTCCAGATCGCGCCAGATCATGACAAAACTGAACTCCTGCGGGCTGTCTGGCCGCGCCGCGCCGGGCAGGACATCGACAATCCCTTCGGTGTTTCTCATCAGCGGAATGGCGGTGTCGTGAAAGAACCGGCTGAATTCGCCCTCCTTGCCAGGATGGGTCGTGACCTGAAAAATTCGCATGATCATTGCGTGTTCCCCCTTGTGCTGCGGGGCCGGGCGTCCGGCCCGTGGGGGAAGTATAGCACATGGGCAAACCTGGCCGCCTTGGCCAGGCGGGCGCGCGCATCAGGCGGTGATCAACTTGTAGTGCGGATCACTCCGCTGTGCTGTCGCTTGTGCTGTCCGCAGGTGTTTCGGGAGGGGCGGACTCTTCGGTCGCGTCATCCCCGGCGGGTGCGGTTTCGGTCTGATCGGCCAGCGCGCCGTTGTCCCATGTGCCGCTGGCCTCTTCCCCGGTGGCATAGCGCATGGTGCCCTCGCCCTGCCGCTTGCCGTTCAGGAAGGTGCCCTCGTAGACATCGCCATTGGTGTAAGTGGCCACGCCTTGCCCCGAGATTTCGCCGTTTTCCCACGCGCCGTCATAGACGAACCCGTCGGGCATGGTGATCTTGCCCTGTCCGTGGCGCTGGCCTTCCCGGAACTGGCCCTCGTAGACCGTGCCATCGGGATAGGTCGCTGTGCCCATGCCGTGACGCTGACCGTCCTGCCATTGCCCTTCGTAGCGATAGCCATCGGCATAGGTCATCACGCCAAAGCCCTCGTTGCGGGCATTCACGAACTCGCCTTCATAGACCACGCCGTTGGGGTAGGTGGCCTTGCCCTGTCCGTCGATCACGCCGCCGGCCCAGTCGCCCTCATAGGTCGAGCCGTCGGGATAGGTGATCGCGCCCTGCCCATTGGCCAGGTCGTCGCGGAACTGCCCCTCGTAAACCGAGCCGTCGGGATAAGTCACCTTGCCCTGACCGGAAATCTTGCCGGCGTCCCACGACCCTTCGTAATGATAGCCATCGGTGCCGGTGAACGTGCCTTGCCCGTGGCGGCGGTCGTCCGTGAACTGGCCTTCGTAGACATCGCCGTTTTCATAGGTGACCTTGCCTTGCCCTTCCCGGCGCCCGGCCACGAGCTGACCTTCGTAGACATCGCCATTAGGCTGGGTCAGCCGGCCCTCGCCGTCGATCTGGCCCTCTTTCCAGAGCCCCTCGTAAATCAGCCCGTCCGGCATGGTCAGCTTGCCCTGACCGTGGCGCGCCCCGCGCAGAACCTCGCCCTCATAGACCGCGCCGTCGGGATAGGTGATGCTCGCCATGCCCTCCTTGACGCCGTTCACCCAGTCGCCTTCGTAGACATAGCCGCCGGGGCTTTCCATCCGGCCCTTGCCGTGATGCATCGCGTTGCGGAATCCACCCTCGTAGCGCACGCCGTTGGCATAGACGGCCACGCCCTGGCCGGTGATCTTGCCATCCACCCACTCGCCCTCGTAGGTGCCGCCATCGGCGAAAACGATGCGGCCCACGCCCTCGGGCTTGCCCTTGGCGAACTCGCCCTCATAGACCGATCCGTTGGGAAAACGCGCCACGCCCTCGCCGCGAATCTCGCCATCGACCCACTGGCCGGAATATTCGTACCCGTTGGGCAGGGTATAGGTGCCGGTGCCGTGCTGCAGGCCGTTGCGGAACGTGCCCTCGTAGATGCCGCCATCGTCGTATTGCTTGGTGCGCACCTCGTCGTCCTGGGCCTGCGCGGCCCCGCCCAGCATGATGGCGACAAGGATGATTCTGCCCAGTGAAACGTTCATGTCTGCCCCTGATCCCCGGCTTGCCCGCGCCTTTGCGGGTGCTTGTGAAATCTAGTGGAGCCTCGCCGCAGTGACAACGGGTTTTGCCCAAATCGGCTTTCCCTCGCGCAACGATCTGCTAAATCTGGCTTGAAATTCAAACAAGAGGCACCCCATGGCCGACCGGTTTCGCCTGACCCTGGCGCAATTGAATCCCACGATGGGCGATCTGAAAGGCAACGCCGCGCTGGCGCGCAAGGCCTGGGCCGAGGGCCGCGCCGCCGGGGCCAATCTGGTGGCCCTGCCCGAGATGTTCATCACCGGCTACAACACCCAGGACCTGGTGATGAAACCCGCCTTTCAGGCCGACGCCATCGCCGAAATCGAGGCGCTGGCGCGCGACTGCGCTGACGGGCCCGCGTTGGCCATCGGCGGCCCTGCGCTGGAAGGGGTGGAGCTTTATAACGCCTATTATATCCTTCAGGGCGGCAAGATTGCCGCGCGGGTGTTCAAGCATCACCTGCCCAACGAAACCGTGTTCGACGAAAAGCGCATCTACGCCTCGGGCGACGTGACCGGCCCCTATGCGGTTGACGGTCTGCGCATCGGCAGCCCGATCTGCGAGGACAGCTGGTTCGAGGATGTGGCCGAAACCCTGGCCGAAACCGGGGCCGAGATCCTGCTGGTGCCCAACGGCTCGCCCTATTACCACAGCAAGGTTTCGTACCGGCATCAATTGATGGTCGCCCGCGTGGTCGAAACCGGCCTGCCGCTGATCTATCTCAACCTCGTTGGCGGGCAGGACGATCAGGTGTTCGACGGGGGCACCTTCGCGCTCAATCCGGGGGGCGAACTGGCCCTGCAAATGCCCTTGATGCAGGAAGACATCGTGCATCTCGACCTGATCCGCACCGACGGCGGCTGGCGTTTCGAAAAGGGCGATCTGGCCCCGATCCCCGAGACCACCGAACAGGATTACCACGCCATGGTGCTGGCCCTGCGCGATTATCTGCGCAAGGCGGGATTTTCCAAGGTTCTGCTGGGCCTTTCCGGCGGGATCGATTCGGCGCTGGTGGCCACGGTTGCCGCCGATGCGCTGGGCGCGGACAACCTGCGCTGCGTGATGCTGCCCTCGGAATACACCTCGGACGCCTCGCTGGAAGACGCCAGGGCGCTGGCCGAAAACCTTGGCTGCCGGTACGATTTCGTGCCCATCGCGCAAGGGCGGCAGGCGATCACCGACACGCTTGCGCCGCTGTTCGATGGCATGAAACCCGACGTGACCGAGGAAAACATCCAGTCCCGCCTGCGCGGGCTGTTGCTCATGGCGATTTCCAACAAATTCGGTGAGATGCTTTTGACCACCGGCAACAAATCCGAGGTCGCGGTGGGCTACGCCACCATCTACGGCGATATGTCGGGCGGGTATAACCCGCTGAAGGATATGTATAAAACCCGCGTGTTCGAGACCTGCCGCTGGCGCAACGCCAATCACCGCGACTGGATGGAAGGACCGGCGGGGCAGGTCATCCCGCAGCGCATCATCGACCGTCCGCCAAGTGCTGAACTGGCCCCCGATCAGCGCGACGAAGACAGCCTGCCCCCCTATGAGGTGCTGGATGGCATCCTCGACATTCTCGTCGATCAGGACGGGTCCATCGCCGATTGCGTCGCCGCCGGGTATGACCGGGCCGATGCCAAACGGGTGGAACACCTGCTTTATATCTCGGAATACAAACGCTTCCAGTCCGCCCCAGGTACGCGCCTGTCCAAACGCGCCTTCTGGCTCGACCGGCGCTATCCCATCGTCAATCGGTGGCGGGACGACAGCGGGAACTGACCGTTTTGCCGGAAGGTCAGCCAGTGTTACGCTCCCGCCATTGACACGATCCAAGGGAGATTTCCAATGACCCGTTTCTTTCCCGCGCTGGCCGCGCTTGCGCTTGCCACGCCCCTTGCCGCCGCCGATCTGGCCGACCGCTACACCGCCATGGGCACCATGACCGCGCAGATTGGCGGTGACACGCTCGATCTGGTGATTCCCTACGACACCGAAAAAGAGCGCGGCTCTGCCGAGCAGAAAATGATCATGGGCCAGTTCCTGACGATCAACGTCCTGGGGATGGCGGTGGATGAGGATGGCGAACCGGGGCGTCCGATGCTTCAGGTCACGCTGCAAAAGCACATGGGGGGCATGAGGCTTTTGTCTGCCGAACTGTTCGACGATCAGGGCTACGACGCGCCGCTGGCCATGGGGGCCGATGGCGGCGCGGGCGAATTGTCCGAATTCACGATGGAGGGCGATACCGCCTCGGGTGTCGTGACGGGCGAAGTCCTGCGCCTGACGGGCTACACCTCCGAGCCGAAAGTGGCGGAGGGCGCCGCCCCGGTGCCCGCGCGCATCGAATGGCGCGTCGACCTGCCGCCGATGGAATGACGGGCCACAGATTCCGATCATATCGTCATCCATGTCGGCCTGCCGGGGGCGGGTCTGTGTGAGGGGCGCGTGGTTGCATCGGTCTCTGGCTGGGTGTCTCTCGCATGTTGCAGCCAGTGAACCGTACTCGGATTAAGCCGGGGTAAACGTGGCGTGCTTTTTTCGCAGGTTATGCGGATGCGTTCATGATGGACGCAAATCTGAAAGAATGGCCGGTATTTCGTACAAAACCCATGTCCATTTTGTACGTTTTGTACAAAACGCCGTTCACTCCCACCAGCGGTCGATGCTGGCGATGTCGGCATCGGACCAGCCGAAATGATGGGCGAATTCGTGAACAGTGACATGGGCCACCAGCCTGGCGATCCCGATATCCCCCCGATCGCGCCATTCGGCCAGGATCGGCTGTCGGAACAGCCAGACGGTATCGGGTGCAAGCGGCTGATCCATATAGGATTTCTGTGTCACCGGGATGCCTTCGTAGAGCCCCGTCAGGGTTAGCGGGTCGTGCAGCCCCAGTTCCTCCAGCATGTCGCGCGCAGGCCATTCCTCCACCCGCAGCGCCACCTCCCGCGCGGCGGGCCGGAACGGCGCAGGCAGGCCCGCAACCGTGTCGCGGGCCATGTGGTATATCTCATCGAGGCTGGGGTCAGGAGCGTTCATTTCCGTGAAGTAAGTATTTGTATGGAAAAGACAAACCCCATCCCTCAGCGTTCCATCATCAACTGGTAACTGGCGGGAACATAGCGAAATCCGTCCCCCTTCGCCTCGACATATCCCAGTCCCGGCCATGGCATGTGATACCCGATGAACGGAATCCCGTCCGAGGCCAACATGTCCAGAATCCTGCGCCGTGTCGTGGCGGCGGCGGCCTTGTCCATGTCGAACTTCACCTCCCAGTCCGGGTACCCCAGAGACCAGACATAATGGTTGGCAAAATCCGCCGCTACCAGCAGTTGCTCCCCGTCGCTTTCGATCATATAGGTCATGTGTCCCGGCGTGTGCCCGAAGGCTTCCATCCCGGTGATGCCGGGGGCCACGCTGTCGCCGTCCGCGATCATGCTCATCTGTTCATGCAAAGGTTTAACTTTGGTCTCGAACCCGTTGTTATCCATGGAAGACCATGCGTCGTATTCAACCGCACCGGTGACATAGCGCGCATTGGGAAACGTCGCAGTTTCCCCGGTCATCAACCCGCCGATATGGTCGCCATGCATATGGGTGATCACCACCACGTCGATCTGATCGGGGGTGTACCCGGCCTCGGCTAGGGCCGCCGTGGTGGCGTCGGCGCTCAGCCCGGTATCGAAAAGGACCAACTCGCTGCCGGTGTTCACGATGGTGGGCGTGAAAAAGAACTGCGCCGCATCGGTCGGGATGCGCGCCGCGTCGGATGCGTTGGCAAATTCCTCGGGGCCGACATTCATGCCAAAAATGGTTTGCGGGTCAGGCACGGTGCGCGTTCCCGCCAGAATGGTCGTCACCTCGAAACCGCCCAGGGTCACACGATTGAACCGCGAAGCGCCCACCCCCAGCATCGGGGCGGCGGCATTCGCCATGCGAGCTCCGGCGGCGGCGATGGGCAGTGCTGCTGCCGAGGCGATTAGGCCGCGGCGGGTTAATCTTGTATCGGTCATGGTAAGCCTCCTGTGTCTGATCATGTTTGGACCAATTCTAGTGCAAACGATCCTGAAACTGTCTGTCATAACGGGATTGTGAGGTGGCGCGCGTGTTTGCGCGCCGTTGTCCGGCCAGCCGGAAGATGTGTCCGGTGTGTCATGGAGCCGGTGCAAAATCTGGACAAACGCGTGCGGCTGTGACATGGCGCAGGCGAACCAGGAGAGACCCATGACCACCACCCGTTTCGCCCCGTCGCCCACCGGCTATATCCATGTGGGCAATCTGCGTACCGCACTGATGAACTATCTCATCGCCCGCAAGGCCGGCGGCACCTTCATCCTGCGCATCGACGACACCGACCCGGAGCGCTCGAAAGAGGAATACGTCGATGCGATCAAGCAGGACCTCGAGTGGTTGGGCCTGCACTGGGATCGGGTCGAACGACAGTCCGAGCGGCTGGACCGCTATGCCGAGGCCGCCGACAAGCTGCGCGAACTGGGGCGGTTCTATGAGGCATTCGAGACGCCCACCGAACTGGATCTCAAGCGCAAGAAGCAGCTCAATATGGGAAAACCGCCTGTCTATGACCGCGCGGCATTGGCCTTGTCCGACGAGGAAAAGGATGCGCTGCGGGCCGAGCGCGGCGATGGTGTGTGGCGCTTCAAGCTGGATCAGGAGCGGATCGAGTGGAAGGATGGAATCCTTGACGATATCTCGATTGACGCGGCCAGCGTCAGCGACCCGGTTCTGATCCGGGGCGACGGGCAGGTTCTCTATACGCTGGCCTCGGTCGTGGACGATACCGAAATGGGCGTGACCCATGTCGTGCGGGGCAGCGATCACGTGACCAACACCGCCACCCAGATCCAGATCATCGAGGCGCTTGGCGGCACCGTGCCCGAGTTCGCGCATCATTCGCTGTTGACCGGGCCGCAGGGGGAATCGCTGTCGAAACGCCTGGGGGTTCTCAGCCTGCGCGACCTGCGGGCACAGGGGATCGAGCCGATGGCGTTGCTCAGCCTGATGGCGCGGCTCGGGTCGGCCGATCCGGTCGAGTTGCGCACCAGCATGGACGAGTTGATCGAAGGGTTCGACATCACCCGTTTCGGCGCGGCACCGACGAAATTCGACGTCAATGACCTGTTCCCACTGACCGCCCGCCTGCTGCATGAGCGCAGCTATGACGAGGTCAGGGATGAAATCGCGCGCGTCGGCGTCCCCGCCGACCTGGCCGAGCGGTTCTGGACGGTCACCCGTGAAAACGTCACCACGCTCAACGACCTGCCGGGCTGGTGGGTGATGTTCCGTGACGGGGCCGAGCCCGTGATCGAGGACGAGGATCGCGAGTTCATTGCTCAGGCTATGGAATTGCTGCCCGAAGGCCCGTTTGACGATAGTACCTGGTCGGACTGGACGGCGCGGGTCAAGGAGGTGACGGGGCGTAAGGGCAAGGGTCTGTTCATGCCGTTGCGCAAGGCGCTGACCGGGCAAAGCCACGGACCCGACATGGGGCAGGTTCTGCCGCTTTTGCAGACGATCAAGGCGCGGGGCTGACGCCGGAGCCAGCGACCGCCTGGCTTCAGGTGTCCTCTCGCAGGCTTGCCCGCTCGATGGGCAGGGCCAAGGCCTTGTCCGCATAGGCGCGGGCGCGCCCGGCCATGTCACGCGCGGCCTGCGCCAGGTCCGCGTTCGTGCATTTGCTTAGCGCATCGAGCGCGTCGAGCAGGCGATTGACCACCTCGAGCATGCCCGCGCCGTCGCGGGCAATGCTGCCAAAGGCTTTTTCGATCAGGTCTTCGGGCAACGTGTCGGGAATGAAGATGCGGTCGAATTGCGGCGGGTCTTCACTGACCGGGGTATTGTTCCAATCCCACAGCAGGCGTTGTTGCCGGGCAATGACGTCGATCGCGGTGCCGGGGTCGTTGATGCCCGGAGACAGTGCGCGCGATGCGATTTCCGACAGAACAAGCAAACCGTAGGTGGCATCCTGTTCAAAAGTGCGCGTATCGGAAATGGTGAGGCAGTTTTGCACTGTCTCGCGCTGCGTTTCGGTCAGGCCCGCGGCATAGGCGACAGGACGCCCCCGAAGGAGGAGGCTCCCCGGTGCGGCATGGAAAAATATCCGCGCTTCGCCATCCCCCAGGGCAGAGCTCAGCCGGGGCAGGTCGATAAATTGCAGGAACCCCGAACGGGGCGCATCGACGGGCTCGGCATCCTCCGGAATGATGGTTTCAGATGTCAGCGGCTGTGCGCACAGGGCCGGGGCCCTGCGTGTCTGCATGAGGCTGTCGCGCGCCGCAGTCTCGGTTGCACGCACGCTGGTATCCATGCTGCCAAGGTCGCTCAGGTGGTCGATCCAACGGAGCATGGCCAGGATCACCAGCACCACGACCACCACCGTGAACGCCAGGACCGTTACGGCGGCTCCGGGGCCGTGCAATTGCGCCTTGAACAGGATGATCGAGGTCAGGGCATAGACGAATGCGCCGATGAAAGTCGCCAGGACGGTTTGGGTCGTGGTGTCGGCCAGAAGGATACGATGCACGCGCGGGGTCGCCTGCGAGGCCGCCGCATTATGGGCCGAGACCATGACATTCAGCGAAAAGGTGCTGACCGCCAGCATGCTGGAGGCCAGGATCGTCAGGATCGGCATGACCGCTTCGGGAGTGAAGCGCTGGCTCAGCGAGGCGGGGATCATGTTTTCAAGCAGAATGGCAGCAGCCGATGCGACAATGGCCAGCAACGCCATCAATGCGACGCGCACCCATAGCAGCCTGCTGAGGCGCAGGAGCATGAGGATGGTTTTGGATGCTGTCTTGATTTTCATACTGCGCCCCCGGTTGGGATTCACCATGCCCCAAGGGTGCTGTGCGGTCCAGTCTGCAGATGGCTGTCAGCGGTGCAGGATGCGGATACTTCGGGCGCGCAACTGATCGTCCACAAAGCCGCGTTCGTCACGGGTCAGCCGTTGGTGACGCGGATAGGCGGGATCGGCGCGGTCATCCAGAACCGGAGTGTCCCAGCCATCGGTGGTGTCGAAGAACCGGATGGCCCCTTGTTCGCCAAATTCGCGCAGGTATCCCTGAACAACCACGTCGATATAGCTGAGCAATGCAGGATGAGATTCAGCCGGTGTGCCGTGACGGCCGGAGGGGATGGCATAGACGGCGATCTGCGGATCATGGGGCAGGGCATGGCGTATCTGATGGGCGGCGGGAACCCTGTCATAGGCACGTTCACGTTCGTCCAGTGCCGCCCAATCCTGTCCGGGTACCGGCGCGATCAGCCCGTCGATCTCGCTTTGGTCATCGGGCACCACTGTCAGGAACGCGACCGGGCGCAACATGGTATGCCGCCACACGCGCCGCCATCCGCGCAAGGTGGCGCAATGGGTTTCGGCAAAGGTATGGGTGTCGCGGTTCACGAGGCTGCCGTAACCAAAGAAATATGCATGTTGCATGTATGTTATTTTGCGGCCCCCTTGATCTAAGTCATGTATTCAAGGCTGTTTTGCCGTCACGATGGCTGAAGTTCAAGCAAACGGGCCGTTATCTCATGCGTATTACCAAGCGTACCAACATCGCAATTCGTGTTCTCATGTTCTGTGGCGCCAATGCCGACCGTCTGGTTACCAAGTCTGAAATTGCGGCCTGTTGCAACACCTCGGAAAGCCATCTGGCGCAGGTCATCAACCGATTGGCTCAACTGGGTTTTCTGCATACGCAACGCGGGCGCAGCGGAGGGATCACCCTGGCGCGGCCGATGAACGAGATCGTGATCGGCGACGTGTTTCGCCAGCTTGAGGCGAATGTCCCGATTGCCGAGTGTTTTGCCGATGTGGACAATACATGCCCGCTGGTCGATTTCTGCCGCCTGAAACTGGCCATCGCGGATGCGGCCGAGGCCTTTTACGCCCATCTCGACGAAATCCCGCTGAATGCGCTGGTTTGTGATAACGTCCAGCTTCTGGATGTATTCGTATCGCCACGGTGCATGAATCCCGCTTGAAGTCACGAAGCCGGTATACTAGCGTACTCATTATCTGATCGGGAGAACCGGTAAACCCGGTGCCGAAGGAGCAACCGCCCCGGAAACTCTCAGGCGACAAGGACCGATCGGATTTGAAAAACTCTGGAGAGTTCCCGGATCTGACCGGGACGCCGAAGGGATAGCGATCTCAGGCCAAAGGACAGAGGGGGCATCGTGGCGTGACCGGAACGGGTGCGCGGAACCGATGCCGGATTGATGTCACAGATCAAGCTGGCGCTGTTTGGGAGAAACCGAATGAGCGACGTCCTGAGCAAGACCCCTTTGCATGCGCTTCATGTGGAGTTGGGGGCCAAGATGGTCCCGTTCGCGGGATACGATATGCCCGTGCAATATGGCCTTGGCGTGATGAAGGAACATCAGCATACCCGCGCGGCGGCCGGCCTGTTCGATGTCAGCCATATGGGGCAAGTCATCGTGCGTGCCGAAGGCGGATACAAGGCCGTTGCGCAGGCGATGGAGGGGCTGGTGCCCGTCAGCCTTCTGGGACTGGCCGAGAACCGGCAGCGCTATGGATTTTTCACCAACGATCAGGGCGGCATTCTGGACGACCTGATGATGGCCAATCGCGGTGATCATCTGTTTGTCGTGGTCAACGCCGCCTGCAAGGCCGACGATATCGCGCATATGCGTGCGGGGTTGCCCGATTGCGCGGTCGAGGAAATCACCGACCGTGCTCTGCTGGCGCTTCAGGGGCCGCAGGCCGAGGCGGTTCTGGAAGAGATAGTGCCCGGCGTGCAAGCCCTGCGCTTCATGGATGTGGCTGTGATGGACAGCGCCTATGGCGAGATGTGGATTTCACGCTCGGGATATACGGGCGAGGACGGGTTCGAGATCTCGGTCGTTTCCGATCAGGCCGAAGCATTTGCCCGCGCCCTGCTGGCGCATGAGGCGGTTGAACCTATCGGCCTCGGTGCGCGTGACAGTCTGCGGCTGGAAGGGGGTCTGTGCCTTTATGGCCACGACATCGACACCACGACCACACCGGTCGAGGCCGGTCTGGCATGGGCCATCCAGAAGGTGCGCCGCGCGGGCGGGGATCGTGCCGGGGGCTTTCCTGGGGCCGACGTGATTCTGGGCCAGCTTGAGAGCGGCGCGCCGCGCAAACGCGTCGGGCTGCGCCCCGAGGGGCGCGCGCCGATGCGTGAGGGAACCCCGCTCTTTGCAGCGACCGAGGGGGGGGATCCTGTCGGCATCGTGACATCGGGCGCTTTCGGGCCGACCTTGGGTGCGCCGATGTCCATGGGGTATGTGCCGCATGAATTGTCTGAGACGGGCACCCCGTTGTACGGTGAGGTGCGCGGCAAGCGGATGCCTGTCACGGTGGCCGATTTGCCGTTCGTCCCGGCCAATTTCAAACGTTGAAAACCACATCAGACCAACAAGGAAGACAAAGATGAAATTCACCGAAGAACATGAATGGCTGCGCAGCGATGGCGATGTCGTGGTCGTTGGAATCACCGAACATGCCAGTGAGCAACTGGGCGATGTGGTATTCGTCGAATTGCCCGAAGTCGGAACGCAGGTGACCAAGGGCGACGAGGTCGTCGTCATCGAAAGCGTCAAGGCTGCCAGCGATATCATGGCTCCCATCGACGGCGAAATCACCGAGATCAACGAAGCCTTGGTCGACGAGCCCGGCAAGGTGAACGAAGACCCGTTGGGGGATGCGTGGTTCTTCAAGGTGAAACCGTCCGATGACGGCCAGATGGACGACTACATGGATGAAGACGCCTACAAGGACTTCATCGGTTAAATCACTTTGCCCGGCCTGCCCGTTGGGTGGGTCGGGTGCGAATTTCAAAGGGCTGTCCGCGTCTGCGGGGCGCTCTTTCGTCAGGACGAGGACATTCCATGCCTTTCAAACCCACCGATTACCTGCCCTATGATTTCGCCAATCGCCGCCATATCGGGCCATCGCCCGAGGAAATGGCCCAGATGCTCGAGGTGCTTGGCGTTGACAGTCTGGATGCGCTGATCGACGACACGGTTCCGAAATCCATCCGGCAAGACGCACCATTGGATTTTGGCAAGCCCAAATCGGAACGCGAATTGCTGCACCACATGCGCAAGGTCGCGGGTAAGAACAAGGTGCTGACCTCGTTGATCGGGCAGGGGTATCACGGCACGGTCACGCCGCCGGCGATTCAGCGGAACATCCTTGAAAACCCGGCGTGGTACACAGCTTATACGCCTTATCAGCCCGAAATCAGCCAGGGGCGGCTTGAGGCGCTGTTGAACTTTCAGACCATGGTCAGCGACCTGACCGGGCTGGAGATTGCCAATGCGTCGCTTCTGGATGAGGCAACCGCCGCAGCCGAGGCGATGACCATGGCGCAGCGCGTGGCCAAGACCAAGGTCAAGGCGTTCTTTGTCGATGAAAACTGCCACCCCCAGAACATCGCGGTGATGCAAACCCGTGCCGCGCCGCTGGATATCGAGGTAATCGTCGGAGCCCCCGAGGATCTGGAAGCCGACAAGGTGTTCGGGGCGATTTTCCAGTATCCCGGCACCTATGGCCACTTGCGTGATTTCACCGATGAAATGGCGGCTCTGCATGAACACAAGGCAATCGGGATCGTCATTGCCGATCCGCTGGCCTTGACCCTGCTGAAGGAACCGGGCGCCATGGGGGCCGACATCGCCGTTGGTTCGACGCAGCGTTTCGGTGTGCCGATGGGCTATGGCGGCCCGCACGCCGCCTATATCGCCACGAAGGACGATTACAAGCGCGCCCTGCCGGGCCGTATCGTGGGGGTCAGCGTGGACAGCCACGGCAACCGCGCCTATCGGCTGGCCCTGCAAACCCGCGAACAGCATATCCGCCGCGAAAAGGCCACGTCGAACGTCTGCACCGCGCAGGCGTTGCTGGCGGTCATGGCGTCGATGTATGCGGTATTCCACGGGCCCAAGGGCCTCAAGGCCATCGCGCAGCGCATTCATCGCAAGACCTTGCGTCTGGCCAAGGGGTTGGAGGCCGCAGGGTTCGAGGTGGAGCCCGATACCTTTTTTGATACAATCACCGTCGATGTCGGTCTGTTGCAGCGCGGGGTGTTGCAGGCCGCCGTGCGCGAAGGTGTGAACCTGCGTCGCGTTGGCGACACCAGGATCGGCATCACCTTGGACGAACGCACCCGTACCGCGACGATTGAAGCCGTCTGGCGTGCCTTCGGGATCATCATGGAAGACCGCGAGTTCACCTCGGATTACCGGATGCCCGATGCGTTGCTGCGCAGTTCGGATTACCTGACCCATCCGATTTTCCATATGAACCGCGCCGAAACCGAGATGATGCGCTATATGCGCCGTCTGGCCGATCGCGACCTGGCGCTGGATCGGGCGATGATCCCGCTTGGATCTTGTACGATGAAGCTGAACTCGGCCGCCGAGATGATGCCGGTGAGCTGGCGCGAGTTTTCATTGTTGCATCCCTTCGTGCCCGCCGATCAGGCGCAGGGCTATACCGAAATGATCGACGACCTCAGCGCCAAGCTGTGCGATATCACCGGCTATGCGGCGATCTCGATGCAGCCCAATTCGGGCGCGCAGGGAGAATATGCGGGGTTGCTGACGATCTCGGCCTATCACCGTGCCAATGGTGAGGGGCACCGCAAGATTTGCCTGATCCCGATGAGTGCGCATGGCACCAACCCGGCCAGCGCCCATATGGTGGGCTGGGACGTGGTTGCGGTGAAATCGGCGGCGAATGGCGATATCGACGTCGAGGATTTCCGCGCAAAGGCCGAAAAGCACTCCGAAAACCTGGCGGGCTGCATGATCACCTATCCCTCGACACATGGCGTGTTCGAGGAAACCGTGCGTGACGTCTGCGAGATCACGCATAACCATGGCGGACAGGTCTATATCGACGGGGCCAACATGAACGCCATGGTCGGATTGGCACGGCCCGGCGACGTGGGCGGTGACGTGAGTCACCTGAACCTGCACAAGACCTTCTGTATTCCGCATGGCGGCGGCGGCCCCGGCATGGGGCCCATCGGGGTCAAGGCGCATCTGGTTCCGCATCTGCCGGGCCATCCGGCGACCGGCGGCGAGCAGGGGCCGGTTTCGGCGGCGCCGTTCGGGTCACCGTCGCTGTTGCCGATTTCATGGGCGTATTGCCTGATGATGGGCGGCGAGGGGCTGACCCAAGCGACGCGCGTGGCGATCCTGAACGCCAACTACATCGCCAAGCGTCTGGAGGGGACCTACGACGTTCTCTACAAGGGGCCCACAGGTCATGTCGCGCATGAGTGCATTCTGGACACCCGACCGTTCGAGAAAAGCGCGGGCGTGACCGTGGATGACATCGCCAAACGGCTGGTCGATTGCGGGTTTCACGCGCCGACCATGAGCTTTCCGGTGGCCGGAACGCTGATGGTGGAGCCCACCGAATCCGAAACCAAAGCTGAACTGGACCGGTTCTGTGACGCGATGCTGGCGATCCGTGACGAGATACGCGATATCGAGGAGGGTCGTAGCGATAGCGAGAACAACCCGCTCAAGAACGCGCCGCATACCGTCGAAGATCTGGTCGGCGAATGGGAACGCCCCTACAGCCGTGAACAGGGCTGTTTCCCTCCGGGGGCTTTCCGGGTGGATAAATATTGGCCACCGGTCAACCGCGTGGACAATGTCTATGGTGATCGGCATCTGGTCTGCACCTGTCCCCCGATGGAAGACTATGCCGAGGCCGCCGAATAAGGGCGATTGTTTGCAATGAAGGAGGGGCGGCCATCTCGGCCGCCCCTTTTTTGCTGCTGAAAAGGGCTTTGTGAAAAGGGTTAGCTGATGAAATTAAACCGCAACCCGTTGATAGCTCGGACTACGTAACACCCGTGTGACCGAATTCTGATTGCCCTGGCGCTTTCGTGTTCATTTCACGAACCCGCACAACACATCGCCTCAACGCCTGAAGATAACAGGCGGTGGTATTTGAGACTGTTCAGAATGAAGTCGACCATGACACACATCCGCAAACCAACTGGTAAAACCCTAAGGCGCAGCGAGTGGTCCGGTCATACCCCGAATTGGGTAAAATCCGAATTACAAGGTAATATTTCAGGCTAGCAGCTGTTGCACTTTGTCGAGCACGTTCCGCCAATGCCGGAAAAAGATCAACTGTCCAGCATCCTCGTAGGCATGATATTCGATCCAGTCATACGTCGTGCGGAACTCGTCGAGTGTTGCGGGGGGAACTTGCGGGTCTTGCAGGCCATTCATGAAGATGACAGGTAGCTGCCCGCGCAGGGCTTCCACGTCGGCGCTCCAGTCTTCCAGAAACCGGCCTGTCAGCATGCGGACAAAGGCATCGTGAGCAGAATGCGTTTGGGACAGGGCGACCTCCGAGCCGGTGACCATGGCTTCGAAGACTTCGGGAGATTCGAACGTGTCGACATCGGCGGGGCATTTGCCATAGACCGCATGAACAAACCCCTGCTTGCCGATCCGCCGGGCCAGAAGAAACCCCGCCTTGACCATGAAAGGTAGCAGGTGCGGCGTATATTTCGCCCCGGCGATGATGAAACGATGCCATTTCTCCATGCGTTCATACTGTTCGCGCCGGGTCATCGGGAGGGTGCCTGCACAGCAGATCAGCCCGGTAATCGTTTCTGGAGACCGGAGGGCCAGCTGCATGGCGTAGAATGAATCGCTCCCGAGGCTGATGATCGGACAGTGATCGACGTTTTCGGCATCGAGAATTTGCAGGCAGTCGGTGGTGGCCGCGTCGTCATAATCGGTGCTGCGGGGCAGGGGATCGGAGGCGCCAAAACCGGCCCGGACCGGTACGATAATGCGAAGCCCAAGACGCCTGGCTTCTGCTTCCGCGGACGCAGGCCACCGCACCAACCCATAATCCAGAGGCAGGAACAGGATCGGGCGACCTGTCTGATCGCCGAGCCTGAGGTAATCCAGCTGCCGTCCGTCCGGTGTGCGTAGCGAATGAAAAACGCTTGGTTCCAGTGTCGCGTAGCCGCGGCTGACCTGCCGGGGGGCGGGCATGTTTTCCGGGGTCATACCGGCCATGTCCACCACTGACAGAGCCAGCCGAACCAGTTCGACCTGCGAATGCGCCTCGGTCTTGGACATGATGGCCTTGATCTGTGCGCGGATCGTGTCCACCGATCTGCCCCGTTTCTCGGCGATATCGCTAACCGATCCGCATTCGACCAGCCCCAGAAGAACGCCCGCTTCGGCGTTGGTCAGATCGAAGGCCCGCTGCAATATTTCCTGGCTGTCTTCCGAGAAATAGATATCGTTCGAGGCCGCCAGAACGAGGGGTGTTTCATCTGCCAGTTTGCACAGCTGAAGACGCAGGATGATGTAGTGATCTTTCTCGACCGAACGTACACGCAAGACCACCGCATCCTGCTGTGGGCTTTGCAGAACATTGCGTGCGGCTTTGCTGATTGCGTCGATGTCTTCGGGCATCACCCGCAGATCGCTGAGCGTCGTTCCTTCCTTCAGGCCCGATACCGTCAATGCGGCGGCATTCCCGGCGCAGACAGTCAGTGAGGCGTCCAGCAAAAAGGCCGACATGCGACCAAAGGGACGTAAAATGTCTCGTAACTCGGTGGCGGAACCGACTGTTTCGACACGATCCAGAAAGGCACTTGCACGTTCGAAATGCCCGGCAATCAACGGATCTTCCAGAAGGCGCGGGGCATCCAGATCGGCCTGGCCGCGCAACGGGCGAACGGCATCTTCCCATAGATCCAGAAGTGCCTCGTAGCGGTCCGGCGCGAGGGCCACATCGTACAAACGGCTGATGGCCGCATCGCGTGTTTCGTCGGACAGTGTCTGCCTTGTGTCCTTACAAGGGTTCGCCGGGTCCACTTTCGTCATTCGATTGCCTCCGCGCTTTGGCATGGTACGCGTATAGCGATGTTAAGTCATGCTCGTTTCGCGTCAGGGTAATCATGGTTGTTAACGGATCACGATAGCGGTTTCAGCCGTTGTCTGTCTGAGTGTCAAGAAGGAATGAAAAACGGGTTTTCAAAACATTCCAGGCGGCTTCGTTCGGGGCGGCAAGGATGTAACCTTCGGTAATTCCCGCATTATAATCCTGTCCGTCCAGCATTCGCACGATTCCTCCGGCCTGCTGGCAGATAAGGACTCCCGCGGCATGGTCCCAGGGATTGGGAATGCCCGACAGCATGAAATCCATCCCGCCCTGCGCCAGGGTCCGGTATTCGTGACAGGAACAGCGCAGCATGACCGTGCGCGCGAATTCCGGCAGGCAGGCGGCCATTTCGGCCTGTTTTTCCGCGGGCAGGAGATAGAGGTGGATATAGCCCGACATTTTCTCCAGATCGCCGCCACGCGAGACGCTGAGCGGCCGGTCGGCCCCCACATTGCGCGACAGATGTGCAGGTGTTTCGGAATCGGCGAAGATCCAGTCGTCCATCACCGGATCATAAAGCAGGCCGAACACCGGGTGCCCAAAGCGGGTGATCGACAGGATGATTCCGAAAAGTGGCAAGCCATGGGCAAAGTTCCAGGTGCCGTCCAGCGGATCGAGGATCACCGCCATTTCAGCCTCGGCGATCTTGTTGCGCAGGTCCGGCGATTTGGCTGCGCCTTCCTCGCCGACGATCAGCGCGTGGGGAAATATGCGTTGAATACCACGCGTCAGCATGGCTTCGGCGGCAGTGTCGGCCTCGGTCACAAGGTCATGGGGGTCGGACTTGGCCGAGATATCTGCATGCGACAGATTGCGAAACCGGGGCATGATCTCGGCACGGGCCGTGCGACGGACCAGATTGATCAGACTGACTTTTTGCGCTTTGCTCAGAGGGGCGGTCAGGGCGACAGGCAGGAAATCGGTCATTGTTCGGGCCTCGGATTCTGGTGCTTGAACGGCTTTTGAGTGCCATCGCGCCACACGAATGGCAATGCGGTTATTCCCGTGCGCGCAAAACACGGGCGGGACGGGCCTGCATGGGACGCCAGGCAAAGGCTAGCCCGGCCAGAAGGCTGATCAGTGCACCGCCCGAGACAATTCCCAATGCCGACAGCCACGCAATTTCGAAATCGGTTTCCATCACGAAGTAACTGACGGCCCATCCTCCGGCGATTCCTGCCGCCAGGGCAACCAGCCCCGCCACCGCGCCAAGGATCGCGGCCCGCAGCGCGAGACTCAGCAGGATGCGACCGCGCGAGGCCCCCAGTGTCTTGAGGATCGCCGCCTCGCGGGTGCGGGCTGTCTGATCGGCCGCAGCAGCCCCGATCAGGACCAGGAACCCGGTCAGCAAAGTGGCCGCCGCGCCCCAAGCCGTGGCCGACGCCAATCCTGCCAGCAAGCCCGACACCCGGTCAACCGCATCGCGCACGTTGATCGCGGTGATATTGGGCATCCGATTTGACAGATCGCGCAGGATCGCCTTTTCGGCATCGGGATCGGCGTAGACGGTCGCAATGAATGTATGCGGCGCCGCTTCGAGCGCGGCGGCATTCATCACCATGACGAACCCCATTCCGGCGGTCGAGAAATCGACCTCGCGCAACGATGTCAGTTTGGCCGTCATGTCGCGGCCCAGAATGTTCACCGTGATCTCGTCACCGATTTTCAGGCCCATCTCTTCGGCCTCTTCGGCGGCAAAGCTGATCTGTGGCGAGCCGGTATACCCCTCACCCCACCACGTCCCGTCGACGATCCGCGTGCGCTCGGGAAGGGCGTCGGCATAGCTTATTCCCCGGTCTCCTTCGACGACCCAGTGGCCGGGTGCGACTTCGATGGCCGGACGCCCGTTGATGCGGCTGATCACGCCGCGCAGCATCGGGGCGTTGTCGATGCGCGATACGGCGGGATCGTTCTCCAACCGATCCATGAAGGCGGGCATTTGATCTTTCTGGATATCGACGAAGAAATAGGACGGTGCACGTTCGGGCAGATCGCGTGAAATCGCGTTGCGCAGGTTCTGGTCGATCTGTCCGACCGCTGCCAGAACCGACAATCCCAACCCGAGCGAAAGCATGACTGGCCCCGCTGTGGTGCCCGGCCCGCCGATTGCGGCCAGAGCCCAGGCCAGTGCAGGCCGTCCACGGGCCAAACGCCTGGTGCGGCGTGCGATCAGGACAATCGCAAGGGCCGCCAGCACCAGCAGGAACAGCGCGCCCATGATTCCGCCGGTGGTGGCAAGGGTCAGTCTTGCATTGCCCGAAAGCCACATCGCAGCGCCGACCAGGGCGGCGATCAGCGCAAGCGTTGCGACGAGATAAGGCCAGCGGGGCAATTTGCGTCCCTGGCCCAAGGCGTCGCGAAACAGGGCGGCGGCGCGGATATCCTGCGCGCGCGCCAGCGGCCAAAGGGTAAAGATCAGCACTGTCAGCGCGCTATAGAGCGCGGCCTCGGCCATCGGTGCGGGGTAAGGGGCAAAAAGGGCCGGTACAGGCAGGCGCGCCTCGATGATCGGCGACAGAAGGATCGGCACACCCACCCCGAGCGCCAGACCGCAGGCGATCCCGATTAGCGCCAGCACCGCGACCTGCAGAAAGTATGTCAGGAATACCGTTTGGCGGTCTGCCCCGATAGTGCGCAAGGTGGCGATGGTTTCGGTTTTGGTGGCCAGATAGGCCCGCAACGCGGCCGATATGCCTACACCTCCCACGGCCAGCCCTGACAAACCGACAAGCACCAGAAATGCTCCAAGGCGGTCGACGAATTCTGCTACTCCGGGTGCACCGTTTCGCGCATCCCGCCAACGCAACCCCGCTTCGGCAAAGGTGGTTTCCGCCTCGTGCTGGAGGGCGGCCAGATCGGTGCCGGGCGGTAAGGCCATGCGGTAATGCGTGGAATAGAGCGTTCCCGGCCCAAGCAGCCCCGCACCCTCAAGATCGGCACGGCGCAGGATGGTCCGTGGCCCCAGACCGAAGCCCGACGTGGCATTGTCCGGTTCGGTCACGATTTCGGCGCTCAGGACGAACTCGGCCGTGCCGAGGCGAAAGCGATCGCCCGGAACGAGGCCCAGCTTGCCACTCAACAAAGGATGCATGACCGCGCCGGGCAAACCGTCCTTTCCGTTCAACGCTTCCGAGAGGGGAATGGCCGGGTCCAGTACGACCTCGCCCAACAGGGGATAGGCCCCGTCAACGGCCTTGATCTGCGTCAGTCCGCGTTCGCCGTCGGGGGCGACCGCCATCGAGCGGAAATCGACGATCTCGGACACAGTGGTGGCGGTGGTCTCCATCCAGTCGCGTTCGGCCTGCGTGGCGAAGCGATAGGTGAATTCGATCTCGGCATCGCCCCCCAACAGGGTCGCGCCTTCGCGGGCCAGCCCGTTGGCGATGCTTTCGCGCACGGTGCCAACGGCGGCGATGGCCGCGACGCCAAGGATCACGCAGGCCAGAAAAATCCGAAACCCTCGCAAGCCACCGCGCAGTTCCCGGCGGGCCAGACGCGCAGCGGTGGACAGGCTCATGCGGGCACCTGTGCCGTGTCGGTCAGTCGTCCGTCCACCAGTTCGATCACCCGGTCACAACGTGCAGCCAGTTCGGGAGAATGGGTTACCATGATCAGGGTGGAACCCTTGCGCGCACTGAGATCGAACAAAAGCTCTATGATCGCTGCGCCTGTCTGGCCGTCCAGATTTCCCGTCGGTTCGTCGGCGAGCATGATATCGGGGCGCGGCGCGGCGGCGCGGGCAAGGGCGACGCGCTGTTGCTCACCGCCCGAGAGTTGCGAAGGGTAGTGATCGCCGCGCTCGGCCAGCCCCACGGACTCGAGCTCGCGCGCGGCGCGCTTGAAGGCATCCGCATGTCCGGCCAGTTCCAGCGGGGTTGCGACATTTTCAAGGGCGGTCATGGTGGGGATCAGGTGGAAGGACTGGAATACAACTCCGAAATGATCGCGGCGCAGGGCGGCCAGTTGATCTTCGTTCATTGCCGACAGGTCGTGCCCGAGGGCTTGCACCTGTCCTGAACTGGCCCGCTCCAGCCCGCCCATCAACATCAAAAGCGAAGATTTGCCCGATCCGGACGGTCCGACAAGACCAACGGTTTCCCCCTTCTGGACATCCAGGGTGATCCCGTGGAGTATTCGGACAAGCCCCGCGTTGCCCTGAAGCGACAGCGTGGCATCCTTGAGCGAAAGAACGGGATCGGTCATGGGTTTACACCTGATTACAAAGGAATTTCTGTCATATGGGGTCGCGGTGTTGCGTGGCAAGGTGATTGCGGCGTTTCTTTTCGCCGCGTTCCCGGCCTGGGCCGAGGAGGCCACCATACTGGCCTTCGGTGACAGCCTGACCCAGGGCTACGGTTTATTGGATCAGCAGGGCCTCGTTCCGCAACTGGACAAATGGCTTGAAGACAACGGTCATGAGGTGCGCATCGTTAATGGTGGTGTCTCGGGCGATACAACCGCCGGAGGCGCGGCCCGCGTCGACTGGAGCCTGACGCCGGATGTGGATGCAATGATCGTTACCCTTGGCGGCAATGACATGCTGCGCGGAATCGATCCGGCTGTATCGCGTGACAATCTGGATCGTATTCTGGCTGCAGCGCAGGCGCACCGGGTCGAGGTTTTATTGGTGGGCATGAAGGCGCCGGGCAATTACGGGCCAGGCTACAAGGCTGCGTTCGACCGCATTTACCCGGATTTGGCGGAAACCTACGAGACGCTTTACGTCGAGGATTTCTTTGCAGGGCTCGGCGATGCCGATCCGGCTGAAGTGCAGGACTATTTTCAGCCCGACGGTATTCATCCCAATGCCGAAGGCGTTAAAAAAATTGTCGCGGCTCTTGGACCGAAGGTCGTGGAACTGGTGCAGAATATCCAATGAAAACGGGCCCCGTCAGGGGCCCGCAACGATCCGGTTCCGGCGCGTTGGCCAGCCGGGATCAGGCCAGTGCGATATTCGACGCCGACTCGCGGCCATCGCGGCCGGGTTCGATGTCGAAGGTCACTTTCTGATTATCGGCCAAGCCGGTGAGGCCTGCGCGTTCAACGGCCGAGATGTGAACGAATACGTCCTTGCCGCCGCCATCGGGCGCGATGAAGCCGTAGCCTTTCGTTGTGTTGAACCATTTGACGGTGCCTGTGGCCATCCGTTTTCTCCTTTGGTTTGTGTTGCCCACGGTGTTGCGGCAACCCGGCTATGTCAGAGCAAGATCGAGTGACTGAGCCGGTCGTGACGGAGCAGATGGTCGATAGAGGTAACGTCGCGCCGTTTATATGGGGCTGTAAATCTCGCCACGCAAGAAAAAATCGCGCGGGGCCGGTCGTGGCCGCCGCGCGTTGTCATGCGTTACTTCGCTCAGATAACGGTGACGACGGTTCCCACCGGAACTCGTTCGTACAGGTCTTTCACGTGTTCGTTCAGCATGCGGATGCAGCCGTTGGACACCGACCGCCCGATCGAGCGCGGTGCGGTGGTGCCGTGGATACGGAAATAGGTATCCCGGCCGTTCTGGAACAGGTACAGCGCCCGCGCTCCAAGCGGGTTTTCCGGGCCCCCCGGCTGGACATAATCATTGTCCTTGAAGCGACCGTAGGTCTGCGGTTCGCGCTCGATCATTTCCTCGGTGGGGCGCCAGGTGGGCCATTTTTTCTTGACGTCGATGGTGGCGGTGCCGGTGAACTGGAGGCCGGCCTTGCCGACGCCGACGCCGTAACGCAGCGCTTCGCGGGGGGCGGTGACAAAATAGAGGAAATGCGCGCGCGGCAGAATCAGAAGTTGTCCGGGCGCGTATTGTTCCGAGATACGTACCTTGGTGGGTTTGAATTTATCTTCAACTTCAAAGGCATGGGCGGAGGCGGGCAGGCTTGCTGCGGCCAGTCCGGCCCCGATGAAAAAGCGGCGATCTATCATTTCAGGTCCTCTGGAATACACACGGCGACGTATAGTTTGCCATCCTGACGGGGAAAAATCAAAACCCGGTGAAGGGCCGGAAATTCCTGCCGGTATGGCGTCGGTACAACGTCGGTATCCTGTCGGTGCGACCGCACGGTCGGCTGACGCGATGTTAACCCCGTCCACGGCAGGCTCGGGGGCGCGAAAGGAGCCCTTTGATGACCCGCATGACCAAGACCGAACGCATCGCCCGCGAGGGGCTGATGAAGAACCTGATCCATTTGCACCGCGATGGCTGGATATCGTCGGTGATCGAGGAGGAGATTCCCGAAGCCTGGCACACGCTCGAGGCCGATCTGGATGTCGAGGAGAAAAAGGAGAAGGTGACGCTCTATCTCGATCGGTCGGTTGCGCGGTTTTATCGCGCGATGGGGCAGGGATATCAGGGCCGGATCAACCGCCTGTTGGCCACATGGGCGCAGATGAAGATCGCCGGCGAGGTCAAGCTGGACGAGTATCTGCGCGAACGCGTCGGATACAAGGAACCCGAGCCGCCCGAGGACATGCCGACGCTGGACCCGGATTACGAGGCCTCGATGCGGCGCAAGGGATTGCTGAAGGATTGACGATTGCCAAAGGCAAACGGAAACGGGGCAGGCCAATGGCCCGCCCCGCGCAATTTTACGCTGCGCCAGACCGGCGCGCGTGGCCCTTAGGCCAGTTCGATGTTGACGGCGCTTTCGCGGCCATCACGGCCCGCTTCGACGTCGAAAGTCACTTTCTGGTCGTCGGCGAGGCCGGTCAGGCCCGAACGCTCGACGGCGCTGATGTGAACGAACACGTCCTTGCCGCCCGTTTCAGGGGCGATGAAGCCGTAACCTTTGGTGGTGTTGAACCATTTCACGGTGCCATTGGCCATGTGAAGTCTCCTGCATGTTTGCTGCCCGCGGAAGTGCGGCAGCCCGGCGTTGTCGTCTGGATCGAATGACTGAGCGCCGTGTGAGGGAGACAGTGGGTCGAAAAAGAATAACGTAGCGGGGCTGCGTATGACAGGGACCGGGAGTTGTGGCAAGGGGTTTCGGTGGAGGTGGGGGTTCGGTGCGCATGAATGCGCACCCTACGTTAGCGTCATTTTAACATTGGTCGGCTCAGCATGGAAACATGCCGAATTGCAAACGCCCCAAGGTGCCCGGCGCCACCGTGTTTTTCACCGTGACCCTTGCGGAGCGCGGGACGTCATTATTGGTGGATCAGGTTGAGGTTCTGCGACAGGCGGTGCGCGCCACGCGGTTTGATCATCCGTTTTATATCGACGCCTGGGTGGTGCTGCCGGATCATTTGCACGCGGTTTGGACCTTGCCGCCGGAAGACCATGATTTTGCGACCCGATGGCGCGTGATCAAGGCCCGGTTTTCCCGGCAGGTGCCGGAGGGGCTCAGGCGGCCCAGCCATATCCGCCGCCGAGAACGCGGCGTTTGGCAGCGCCGGTATTGGGAACATCATATTCGCGGCCCGCAGGATTACGCGGCAGCGGTTTCCTATTGCCATTTGAATCCGGTGAAGCACGGGTTTGTGGAACGGGCGCAGGATTGGCCCTATTCCTCGGTGCATCGCGATATTCGGGCCGGGGGCTGGGCCGCGTAGGGTGCGCATTCATGCGCACCGTTTGTCTGGGGTGTGTGGTGCGCAGTGAATGCGCACCCTACGGTGGTTAACGCGCGAATTTCTTGTGCTTGATCCGTTTGGGTTCAAGCGCATCCGGGCCCAGGCGGCGCTTCTTGTCTTCCTCGTAATCCTCGAAGTTGCCTTCGAACCATTCGACATGCGCCTCGCCTTCGAAAGCGAGGATATGGGTGCAGATGCGGTCCAGAAAGAAACGGTCGTGGCTGATGACCACGGCGCAACCGGCGAAATCGACAAGCGCGTCTTCCAGAGCGCGCAGCGTTTCGACGTCGAGATCGTTGGTCGGTTCGTCGAGCAACAACACGTTGCCGCCCGATTTCAGCAGGCGGGCCATGTGGACGCGGTTGCGTTCGCCACCCGACAGGAGCGAGACCTTTTTCTGCTGATCGCCCCCCTTGAAGTTGAAGGCCGAACAATAGGCGCGGGAATTCATCTGCGCGTCACCCAGTTGGATGATCTCGGCGCCGCCGGTGATGGCCTCCCACACGGTTTCGTTGTCTTTCAGGTCGTCGCGGGACTGATCGACATAGCTAAGTTCGACCGTGTCGCCATATTCGACGGTGCCTTCGTCGGGGGCTTCCTGCCCGGTCAGCACCTTGAACAGCGTGGATTTACCCGCGCCGTTGGGGCCGATCACGCCGACGATGCCGCCCGGCGGCAGCGAGAAGGTCAGATCCTCGATCAACAGCTTGTCGCCCATGTGTTTTTTGAGGCCGTTCACTTCGATCACCTTGGAGCCAAGGCGCGGGCCGTTGGGGATGACGATCTGGGCGCGCGCGAGTTTTTCGCGCTCGGACTGGTTGGCGAGGTCGTTATAGGCGTTGATCCGGGCCTTGGATTTGGCCTGACGGGCCTTCTGACCCTGCCGCATCCATTCCAGTTCGCGTTCCAGCGTTTTCTGGCGGGACTTGTCCTCGCGCGCTTCTTGTTCCAGCCGCTTGGCTTTCTGTTCCAGCCAGCTTGAGTAATTGCCCTCGTAGGGGATGCCGCGGCCGCGGTCGAGCTCCAGAATCCAGCCGGTGATGTCGTCAAGAAAATACCGGTCGTGGGTGACGATCAGGATGGTGCCCTTGTAGTCGATCAGGTGCTGTTGCAGCCAGGCGATGGTTTCGGCATCGAGGTGGTTGGTCGGTTCGTCCAGAAGCAGCATGTCGGGCGCTTCCAGTAGCAGCTTGCACAGGGCGACGCGGCGTTTTTCACCGCCTGACAGGGTGGTGACATCGGCATCGTCGGGCGGACAGCGCAGGGCCTCCATCGACACGTCGATCTGCGCGTCGAGATCCCAGAGGTTCTGGCTGTCGATCTCGTCCTGCAACTGGGCCATCTCGTCGGCGGTTTCGTCCGAATAGTTCATCGCCAGTTCGTTGAAGCGGTCGAGCTTGGCCTTTTTTGCGGCCACGCCCAGCATGACGTTTTCGCGCACGCTCAGGGCCGGGTCGAGCTGCGGCTCCTGCGGGAGATAGCCGACCTTGGCGCCTTCGGCGGCCCAGGCCTCGCCGGTGAAATCGGTGTCGAGGCCGGCCATGATCTTCATCAGGGTGGATTTACCGGCGCCGTTCACGCCGACGACGCCGATCTTCACGCCGGGCAGGAAGCTGAGATTGATGTTCTCGAAGCACTTCTTGCCGCCGGGGTAGGTCTTGGAGACGCCCTGCATGTGATAGACGTATTGATAGGCTGCCATCTGTCGTCCGCTCCTGATGGGTGATCGTGTGTTGCCGGCTGTGATAGCCGAGGCACGGCGCGGGGGCAATCACTCAACGCTGGGCGGCACTCAGCGTTTTTTCGAAGAAATGGTCGGGGTAGGGATCGTCGTTGAAGCGGTCGATCTCGGTCCAGCCGGAGGCGCGGTAGAGTGCGACGGCTTCGGGCAGGGCCGAGTTGGTATCGAGCCGCAGGGTGGCGATACCGAGGGTGCGGGCGGTGGTCTCGATCCTGTCCATCAGGCGGCGGGCCAGTTTCATGCCCCGCGCCGAGGGCGCGACCCAGAGGCGCTTGATCTCGGCATAGCCCTTGTCGGTGCCTTTCAGCCCGACGCAGCCGAGCGGCAGCCCATCCGACAGCGCCAGCAGGAACGCGCCGCGTGGGGTGAGCATATCGGTCGCTTCGGGGTCGCAACTGAGGGTGACATCGAACCCGGTTTTCAGGCGGCGGCCCAGTTCGGCGTAGTATTCGCCAAGGCAATAGAGCGCATCGGAGCTGCGGGGATCGGCAAGCTGAAACGTCACGCGATCACGCCCAAGGGCCGAGGCCACCAGATCCATCGCCGCCAGCAGGGTTTCGGGATGCGGGTGGCGATCCAGCAGGTCATTGGCGCGGGTGTCGGACAGGGCGTTGTAGGCCTCCAGCTCGGCCAGCCCGGTGTCGGTCAGGGCGGCGATGCGGCGGCGGCCGTCCTCCGTATCCCGGATCAGCGTGACAAGCCCCTCGTCCTGAAGCGATTTCAGGTAGCGGCTGAGCAGGGCCTTTTCCAGCCCCAGGGTGTCGCGAATCGCTTCCAGGTCCGCCCCGTCGCGCCCGATGGCGTGGATCACGCGGGCAAGGCCCAGCGGGCGGCCCCGGCCAAGGAAGGACGTGTCCAGAACCCCGGTTTCACGGGTCACGGCGCGGTTGAAACGGCGGATGCGGGCGACGGGGTCGTAACTCATGATGGTTTACTTAAGTAAACTATTTTCGCCTGTCAATGACGGCTTGGAGGTTGACACTGGTGGAAAGGCAAGGTGATGGAAGCATGATGAAAATCGCGTTGCCATATGTCCGCCCCGGTCAGGTGGTCGGGTTGCTGGGCGGATCGTTCGATCCGCCTCATGAGGGGCATGTGCATATCAGCCGCGAGGCGCTCAAACGGTTCGGGCTGGACCAGTTGTGGTGGCTGGTCAGCCCCGGCAATCCTCTGAAATCCCATGGCCCCGCGCCGCTGGCGCGCCGTATGGCGGCCTGCCGGGCACTGGTGGATCATCCGCGCATCCATGTCACCGACGCCGAGGCGCAACTGGGCACGCGCTATACCGCGCAGACGCTGCGCGCCTTGCAGGCGGTGCGGCCCGGTGTGCGTTTCGTATGGCTGATGGGGGCCGACAACCTTGCGCAATTCGATCAATGGCAGGATTGGCGCGATATCATCGAGCGTGTTCCCATGGGGGTTCTGGCCCGCCCCGGTCAGCGTATTTCCGCGCGCATGTCCAAGGCGGCAAGGGTTTATTCCGATGTCCGTTTGCCAGCAGCGCTCAGCCATAGGCTAGGCCACAGAGCCCCTCCGGCATGGTGCTTTGTCAATGTTCCGATGCGTGCCGTCTCTTCGACCGGGCTGCGGGCGCGCGGCGATTGGCCGAAATCGGGGCGAGCATGACGCAGGCGTGATGCAGAAAAGCGATTGTGCGCATGTCCGCACTGCGCTTATTTTCACGTCATGAGCAGAGTTTTATCGCGGCGGATTTTTCTTGGCTCGGCGCTGAGCGCGGTGGCGGGTGCGGCATGGGCCGGTGCGCCTGCCGTATCGCTTCGTCCGCACCCGCGCCCCGAGGGGCTGCATCGGCGGTCCGCGCCGGGGGCCGAGGCCCTGATCGAGGCGGCGCGTCTGGACGGGGAGGTCACCTTTTCCGTGATGGATGTGAAAACGGGACTGGTGCTGGAAGGGCGCGGTGAAACCGGCGGGGTGCCACCGGCCAGCGTGACCAAGGCCGTGACCGCGCTTTACGCATTGAACATCCTTGGGGTAGAGTATCGGTTCGCCACACGGCTGATCGCCACAGGCCCGGTCGAGAACGGTGTTCTGAAGGGTGATCTGATTCTGGCGGGCGGAGGCGATCCGACGCTGGATACCGATGCCCTGGCGCAGATGGCCGCCGATCTCAAGGACAAGGGTGTGCGCGAGGTGCAGGGCGCGTTCAGGGTCTGGGGCGGCGCATTGCCCTTCGAGCGGGTGATCGACCCGAGCCAGCCCGAGCATGTGGGGTACAACCCTTCTGTTTCGGGGTTGAACCTGAATTTCAACCGGGTGCATTTCGAATGGAAGCGCGGCGGCAGCGGGTATAACGTCAGCATGGATGCGCGCTCGGAACGCTACCGCCCGGCGGTGACCATTGCGCGCATGGCCATAGCCGGTCGCAAGGCCCCCATTTACACCTACAAGGACGCTGGCGATCACGATGCCTGGACGGTTGCCAAGGCCGCGTTGGGCAATGCCGGGGCGCGCTGGCTGCCGGTGCGCAAACCCGAGGCTTATGCCGCCGAGGTGTTCGCCGTGTTCGCCCGGTCGCAGGGGATCGTGTTGACGCCGGGCGCTGCGCTGCGCGATGCGCCCGAAGGCGAGGCCATCGTTGTCCATCGAAGTGCGCCATTGCGCGACGTTCTGCGGGACATGCTGAAATACTCGAACAACCTGACCGCGGAACTGGTCGGCCTGACCGCGACGGCGGCGCGGCTTGGGCGGGTGGCTTCGCTGGCGGCGTCGGCGCAGGAAATGAGCCGTTGGGCGCGGACCGAACTTGGCATGCAAGGGGCGGGGCTGGTGGACCATTCCGGGCTGGGCGAGCAATCGCGCCTGAGTGCGGGGGCGCTTGCGAAGGCCTTGGTGCGGGTCCACGGCGACGGTCAGCTCAAGCCGATCCTGAAGGACATTGCGCTGCGCGATGACAATGGCGGGATCGACCGGGCGCATCCCGTCAAGGTGACGGCCAAGACCGGCACCTTGTATTTCGTCAGTTCCCTGGCGGGCTACATGACCGCGCCGGACGGCACCGAACTGGCCTTTGCGATCTTTTGCGCGGATACCGCCAGACGGCAGCAGATCGACAGCCGGGCGGCGGGGCGGCCAGCGGGGGCGGCCAGTTGGAACAGGCGTGCCAAACAGTTGCAGCAACAACTGATCGAGCGCTGGGCCACGATCTATGGCGCCTGAGCGGGTTTAGCCCGTCACGACCATGTCGGTGCCCCAGGAGCGACAGCTTTCGGCCAATGCGCCGGGCAGGGGGAGGTCGGTGAAGATCCGGTCGATATCGCGCAGCGACCCGATCCGTACCGGTGCGCTGCGCTGGAATTTCGAATGATCTGCCACGAGGAATACCTCGCGCGAGCGTTTCAGAAGGGTCTGGCCGACGACCACCTCCTGAATGTCGAAATCCAGCAGGTCGCCATCCTCGTCCAGAGCCGAACAGCCGAGGATCGCGGTGTCGAACTTGAAATTCTCGATGGTGCGGGCGGTCAGGTTGCCCACCAGCCCGTTATCGGACCGGCGCAGGCTGCCACCCGCCACGACGATTTCGCAGGTCTTGTTCGCCAAAAGGATATTGGCCACGTTCATGTTGTTGGTCACGACCATCAGGTTTGAATGGTCCAGCAACTCGTGGGCCACGGCCTCGGTCGTGGTGCCGATATCCAGAAACACCGAGGAACTGTCGGCAATCGCCGCCGCGCAGGCCCGTGCAATGGCTTGTTTGGCGTCTTCGTTCAGGCGGCGGCGTTCGTCATAGATGATGTTGGTGACGCCCGAGGGCAGGATCGCGCCGCCATGCACGCGCTCCAGCTTGCCGGCGTTGGCCAGTTCGGTCAGGTCGCGGCGGATGGTCTGCACGGTCACGTCGAAGCGTTCGGCCAGATCTTCGACCATGACCTTGCCCTCGGTGCGGGCGATTTCGAGAATGTCGGGCTGACGAAAGGACTGCGACACGTCTGCTGGATCTCCGTTTGGTGTTTTCGATTATGTTCGTTTTTGTCCGTGTTTCAAGGTTCGCATGTGATTCGGCGAGGCTTGGGTCCGATTTGCGCGATGATTAATGGTTTGTTTGGCGTTGGTTACAAATAAAACGCCGTTGAATCATACGCTTTCCTCAAAATCGAAAATAAACGAACATTCGTAATTGACTTAATTGCCTTGATTGTGGTTCGTTTGCGCTCACATGCGGCATTGAGATCAGGGAGGCTCCGGTGCCATCAGCCCGAGGCAATGACAGTGTCGATCTGTTCGTGATCGGTGGCGGCATCAATGGATGCGGCATCGCACGCGACGCTTCCGGTCGTGGGCTGAGTGTCGAACTGGCCGAGATGAACGATCTGGCCTCGGCCACCTCTTCGGCCTCGACCAAGCTGTTTCATGGCGGGCTGCGTTACCTCGAATATTTCGAGATGCGGCTGGTGCGTGAGGCGCTGATCGAACGCGAAACCCTGCTGCGTGCCATGCCGCATATCAGTTGGCCGATGCGCTTCGTGCTGCCCTACCATCGCGATATGAGGTTCGAAGGGGAAACGCCCACCTCGAAACTTCTGAACATGGTGATGCCGTGGATGAAGGGGCGGCGGCCTGCGTGGCTGATCCGGCTGGGGCTGTTCCTCTATGACCATCTGGGCGGGCGCGATATCCTGCCCGGAACGCGCACCGTGGATTTGCGTGACGATCCGGCGGGGCGGGTTCTGAAAGACAAGTTCGCGCGCGCCTACGAGTATTCCGATTGCTGGATCGAGGACAGCCGTCTGGTGGTGCTGAACGCCCGTGACGCCGAGGGGCGCGGGGCCGTGATCCGTACACGCACCAAGGTCACCGGCGCCCGGCGGGAGAAGGATCACTGGGTGGTCACGACCGAGGACCGTGACACCGGCGAAACACGTCAGACCATGGCGCGGGCATTGATCAATGCGGGTGGTCCGTGGGTCAAGGACGTCATCGTCAACACGTTGAACCAGACCCCCAGCGAAGGTGTCCGGCTGGTGCGGGGCAGCCATATCGTGACGCGGCGCCTGTTCGATCATGACAAGTGCTATTTCTTTCAGGGCAAGGACGGGCGGATCATCTTCGCCATTCCGTACGAGACCGATTTCACCCTGATCGGGACAACCGATGTCGAACACGAGGATGTCTCGGCCAAGCCGGAATGCACGCCCGAAGAGGCCGAGTACCTGTGCAATTTCGCCTCGGAATATTTCCGCCAGCCGGTCACGCGCGACGATATCGTGTGGACATATTCGGGGGTGCGGCCTCTTTACGATGACGGAGCGAAATCGGCCACGGCGGCAACGCGCGATTACGTGCTGAAGCTGAATGACGAGGGCGGCGCGCCTCTGTTGAACGTGTTTGGCGGCAAGATCACCACCTATCGCAAACTGGCCGAGGCGGCGATGGCGCGGATCACGCCGTTTTTCGAGGATGCGGGCGGCAACTGGACGGCCGGGGTTGCCCTGCCCGGAGGGGATTTTGAGGTGGACGGCGTGCAACGCCTGATCGACGACTTGCGGGTGGGATATCCGTTTCTCGACTCCTATTGGGCCGGACGGATGGTGCGCGCCTATGGCACCGAGGCGGCGCAGGTGCTGGGCGATGCCACATGCGCCGAGGATCTGGGGCCGGATTTCGGCGGAACCCTGACAGGGCGCGAGGTGGCGTGGATGATGCGCCATGAATATGCCCGCTGTGCCGAAGATGTGGTCTGGCGCCGTACTCGGCTGGGGCTTCGGATGACGGTCGAACAGATTGCGGCTCTGGATGCGTGGATGACATCGGGCGATGCCGGGCAGGTCGATCTGCCGACGGCCCGGTCGGGTATGAAAGAGGAGCAGGGCGCATGACGCTGAAACTGGAGGGCGTATCCAAAGCGGTGAGCGGGCAGACACATATCTATCCGACCGACCTGACCCTGGAAAAGGGCACGATGAACGTGCTTCTGGGGCCGACCTTGTCTGGCAAGACCTCCTTGATGCGGCTGATGGCGGGACTGGACGCGCCAAATGCGGGCCGTATCCTGTGGAACGATCAGGACGTGACCGGCCAGAAGGTACAGGATCGCAACGTGGCGATGGTGTATCAGCAGTTCATCAACTACCCGTCGATGAGCGTGTACGACAATATCGCCTCGCCCCTGCGCCTGCTTGGCCGGCCCGCCGCCGAGATCGACGCGGAGGTTCAGAAAACCGCCGACCTGATGCAACTGACGCCGATGCTGGCGCGCAAGCCGCTGGAATTGTCGGGCGGTCAGCAGCAGCGTTGCGCTTTGGCGCGGGCGTTGGTCAAGGGGGCCGGGCTGGTTCTGCTGGATGAACCGCTGGCCAACCTGGACTACAAGCTGCGTGAAGAATTGCGCGTCGAGATTCCGAAGATTTTCGAAGAGTCCGGCGCGATTTTCGTCTACGCCACGACCGAGCCGGAAGAAGCGCTTTTGCTGGGCGGCAACACTGCCACGCTGTGGGAAGGGCGCGTCACGCAGTTCGGCCCGACGCCGGAGGTGTATCGTCAACCCGTGGACGCCACGACGGCGCGGGTTTTCAGCGACCCGCCGATGAATTTCCTGCAGGTCAGCAAGACCGGTGGAAAGCTGCTGTTCGGGGACGGTCAGACGACCCCCGCCACCGGCAAATTGGCCGATCTGCCCGATGGCCGCTACAACGCCGGATTTCGGCCCAACCATCTGGAAATCGGGCGGCATACGGCGGATGCCATGAAATTCACCGCCCGGCTGACGGTGACGGAACTGACCGGGTCCGAAACTTTCGTGCATCTCGATCATCACGGCGAACGGTGGGTGGGGCTGGTTCATGGCGTGCACGATCTGACACTGGGAACTGATCTGGACGTCTATCTGGACCCCAGCCACGTCTACATCTTTGGCGAGGACGGTGCGCTGGTCGCGCCCGCCGCCTATGCGCTGGCGGCCTGAGGAGGAGGGCGAATGGCAAAGATCACTCTGGACAATCTGGCGCATTCCTACCTGCCCAACCCGACGGGCGAGGCCGATTATGCGCTGAAGGAACTCAACCACGACTGGGAGGATGGCGCGGCCTATGCCCTGCTCGGCTCGTCGGGCTGCGGGAAATCCACATTGCTCAACATCATCTCGGGGCTGCTGAATCCCAGCCAGGGGCGTATCCTGTTCGACGGTCAGGATGTCACCGATGCCCCCACGGCCGAGCGCAACATCGCGCAGGTTTTCCAGTTTCCGGTCGTCTATGACACCATGACCGTGCGGGACAATCTGGCGTTTCCGTTGCGCAACCGGGGGCGGGACGAGGCCTATGTCGCCGAACGGGTGCAGGATGTGGCGCGCATGATCGGCATGGAGGCCGAACTGGACCGCAAGGCGCGCGGCCTGACGGCGGATGCCAAGCAGAAGATCAGCCTTGGCCGCGGCATGGTGCGCAAGGACGTGAACGCCCTGTTGTTCGACGAACCGCTGACCGTGATCGACCCGCACATGAAGTGGGAGTTGCGCACACAGCTGAAATCGCTGCATCACGAATTCGGACATACGATGATCTATGTCACCCACGACCAGACTGAGGCCCTGACCTTCGCCGACAAGGTGGTGGTCATGTATGACGGGCGTGTAGTGCAGATCGGCACGCCAGAAGAACTGTTCGAGCGGCCCGAACATACCTTTGTGGGCTATTTCATCGGCTCGCCAGGCATGAACGTGATCCCCGCCAGGGTTGACGGACGACAGGCCTATGTCAACGGCTCCTCGCTTGATCTGGGGCAGGGCTATGGCCCGCTGGAGGGCAAGGTGGAAATCGGCGTGCGCCCCGAATTTGCGCGCCTCTCGGACAGCGAGGGCCTGCCGGTGAATATCCGCCGGGTCGAGGATGTGGGCCGCCACAAGATCGTGCGGGCCGATTTCTTTGGGAACGACATCAACATCATCGCGGGCGAGGGCGAAGAGATCGGCGCGGACAAGACCCGCGTCGTGTTCGATCCCGCGCATGTCAATGTCTACGCCAATGACTGGCGCGTTCAGGGGGGGGCCGCGTGATGCAGGAAAAGACGGTCAATCACAAGGCGTGGTTCCTTGTCCTGCCGGTTCTGGTTCTGGTGGCCTTTTCAGCGGTGATCCCGCTGATGACAGTTGTCAACTATTCGGTCCAGGACAGTTTCGGCAACAATCAGTTCTTCTGGGCGGGGCTCGAATGGTTCCGCGAAATGCTGGCCGAGGAACGCATGTGGGATGCGCTGGCCCGACAGATGGCGTTTTCGGCGATCATTCTGGCGATCGAAGTGCCCTTGGGCATTTTCGTCGCGTTGAACATGCCCAAGCGTGGATTCTGGGCCAGTTTCTGTCTGGTGGTGATGTCGCTGCCGCTGCTGGTGCCGTGGAACGTGGTCGGCACGATCTGGCAGATTTTCGGGCGGGTGGATATCGGCCTGCTGGGCTATACGCTGGACGCGCTCGGGATCGAATACAACTACACCCAGAACGTGATCGACGCATGGGTGACGGTGATCGTCATGGATGTGTGGCACTGGACGTCGCTGGTGGCGCTGCTGGCCTATGCCGGGCTGCAATCCATCCCCGACGCCTATTATCAGGCGGCCAAGATCGACCAGGCGAGCCGCTGGAAAGTGTTCCGTTATATCGAACTGCCCAAGATGGCGGGTGTGCTGATGATCGCGATCCTGCTGCGTTTCATGGACAGTTTCATGATCTATACCGAACCTTTCGTGGTGACCGGCGGGGGGCCGGGCAATGCCACCACCTTCCTGTCGATCGACCTTGTGAAAATGGCGCTCGGTCAGTTCGATCTGGGCCCGGCGGCGGCGTTCTCGATCATGTATTTCCTGGTGATCCTGCTGATCTCCTGGGTGTTCTACACGGTGATGACCAATCTCGACAAACGGGAGGGCAACTGACATGGCCGACCTGACCGTAAACACCGGCGCCACCCGCAAGGCCAGCCGGATCAGGGTGAACGGCAGCGCCGTGGTGATGACGCTGTATCTGGTGTTCCTCATGTTGCCGATCTACTGGCTGCTGAACATGAGCCTGAAGACCAACTCCGAAATCCTCGGGGCCTTCACGCTCTGGCCGCAGAACCTGACGCTGGCGAACTATGCCACCATCCTGACCGACGCCAGCTGGTACATGGGCTATGTCAATTCGCTGATCTACGTGGTGATGAACACGGTGATCTCGGTCGCGGTGGCGCTGCCGGCGGCCTATGCCTTCAGCCGCTATCACTTCATGGGCGACAAGCACTTGTTCTTCTGGCTGCTGACCAACCGGATGGCCCCGCCCGCCGTGTTCGCTCTGCCGTTCTTTCAGCTGTATTCCTCGGTGGGTCTGTTCGACACGCATATCGCGGTGGCCCTGGCGCATTGCCTGTTCAACGTGCCTTTGGCGGTGTGGATTCTGGAAGGGTTCATGCGCGGCGTGCCCAAGGAAATCGACGAGACGGCCTATATCGACGGGTACGGTTTTGGCCGGTTCTTCGTGAAGATATTCATGCCCTTGATCGCCAGCGGCATCGGTGTGGCGGCGTTTTTCTGCTTCATGTTCTCATGGGTGGAATTGCTGCTGAGCCGCACGCTGACCAGCGTCGACGCCAAGCCGATCGCGGCCACGATGACCCGCACGATCGGCGCGTCGGGGATCGACTGGGGCGTGCTGGCCGCCGCCGGGGTGCTGACCATCGTGCCCGGCGCTTTGGTGATCTACTTCGTGCGCAACTACATCGCCAAGGGCTTTGCCCTGGGGAGGGTGTGAGAATGAGACATCATCGCAAAGTTGCGAATCCGGGCAATCCGGGCATTCGTCCAGGGAGGTTCCCATGAAGATTGGCATGTTTACGCTTTGTCTTTTCAGCACGCTTTCAGGCACCGCGGTGGCGCAGAATATCGTCATTCCGGCTGATCGGGGGCCAACCGACACAGGTTGCCTCGTGACAGGGCTGGACCCCAATGGCGACGGTTTTCTCTCTCTGCGGGCCGGACCCGGTACGGATTACGCGCAAATCGGACGTCTTCACAATGGTGACGCCGCCTTTGTCTATGCTTTGCCCAAAGGCCGGTGGCTTTATGTCGAGAACGGCGCCGTCGGCGGCAAAGAGGCAAAGTTTCGTGGCTGGATCTACGACGCCTGGTGCGAATTCTATCCCTAGGGAGGTGTTCTAATGGAATGGATGGCATGGACTTGGCCGACCGCCGCGTTCTTTGGGGTGATCGCGGTACTGTTGATCACCTTCACGGTGTTGGCGGTCAGGTTTCCCGAAACGCCCCGGCACGGCGTTCTGGGGATCGAAACGACGCGTGGCGACAGGTTGTTCATCACGCTCTTGGGCTCGGCCTTCATCAACCTGGCCTGGTTGGGGATCGTGGGGGCGCATCAGCCCTACGCGATGCTGGTTTGTCTGCTTTATGCCGCTGTGGTGTTCCGCTGGGTCTAGGGCAGGGCGTGCGCATGGGGGCCGGGGACATCCGGCGCACGACACGAAGGTCCCCGGACAGAAATGACGACAATTGGTTCGAAACACGGGAGGATAGAAACCAATGACCCTGAGTTTGAAATCAACAACAGCCCTGGGACTTGCCCTGTCGCTGCTGTCTGCTCCGGCGTTTGCCGGGATGGACGAGGCGCGCGCGTTCCTTGACGACGAAATCGGCGATCAGTCGGCCCTCAGCCGCGAAGAGCAGGAAGCGGAGATGCAATGGTTCGTCGACGCGGCCCAGCCTTTCGCGGGTATGGATATTCGTGTCGTGTCGGAAACCATCGCCACCCATGAATACGAAGCCAAGGTTCTGGCCCCGGCCTTTAGCGCGATCACGGGTATCCAGATCACCCACGACCTGATCGGCGAGGGTGACGTGGTCGAGAAACTGCAAACGCAAATGCAGTCTGGGCAGAATATCTATGACGCCTATGTCAACGACAGCGACCTGATCGGTACGCACTGGCGCTATCAGCAGGTGCGCAACCTGACCGACTGGATGGCGGGCGAAGGCGCAGACGTGACCAACCCCGGCCTCGATCTGGACGATTTCATCGGCACCCAGTTCACCACGGCACCCGATGGCAAGCTGTATCAATTGCCCGACCAGCAATTCGCGAACCTCTACTGGTTCCGCTACGACTGGTTCAACGACGAGAAGAACAAGGCCGATTTCAAAGAGGCCTACGGGTATGACCTGGGCGTTCCGGTCAACTGGACGGCCTATGAGGACATCGCCGAGTTCTTCACCGGGCGCGACCTGAGCCATCTGGGGGTCGAAGGTGAAATCTTCGGCAACATGGACTATGGCAAGAAAGACCCCAGCCTTGGCTGGCGCTATACCGACGCGTGGATGTCCATGGCCGGTATGGGCGACAAGGGCGAACCCAACGGCCTGCCGGTCGATGAATGGGGTATCCGGGTGAATGACAACAGTCAGCCGGTCGGTGCCTGTGTTACGCGCGGTGGCGCGGCCAACAGCCCGGCGGCGGTCTATGCCGTCGAAAAGGCGATTGAGTGGCTGCAGAAATATTCGCCGCCCTCGGCCATGGGCATGACCTTCTCCGAGGCGGGTCCGGTTCCGGCCCAAGGCAATGTCGCACAGCAGATGTTCTGGTACACCGCGTTCACCGCGGCTTCGGTCAAGCCCGACCTGCCGGTGATGAACGAGGACGGCACGCCCAAATGGCGCATGGCCCCCAGCCCGCATGGGGCATACTGGGAAGACGGCATGAAGGTCGGCTATCAGGACGTGGGCAGCTGGACGCTGATGAAATCCACGCCAGAGGACCGTGCCAAGGCGGCGTGGCTCTATTCGCAGTTCGTCACCTCCAAGACGGTCGATGTGAAGAAAAGCCATGTCGGACTGACCTTCGTGCGCGAAAGCTCGATCCAGCATGACAGCTTTAGCGAACGGGCACCGAAACTGGGCGGCCTGGTGGAATTCTACCGCAGCCCGGCGCGCACCCAGTGGTCGCCCACCGGCACCAATGTGCCCGACTATCCCAAGCTGGCTCAGCTGTGGTGGCAGAATATCGGCGACGCCATGTCGGGCGCGAAAACAGCCCAGGAAGCGCTGGACAGCCTGTGCGGCGACATGGAAAGCGTGATGGAGCGTCTGGAACGCGCGGGCATTCAGGGCGATATCGGCCCGGCGATGAACGACGAGCAGGACGCCGAACACTGGCTGTCGCAACCCGGCTCGCCCAAGCCCAAGCTGGACAACGAGGAAGAAGAACCGGTCACCGTCAGCTATGACGAACTGATCGCCAGCTGGCAGTAAGCACACACACTCCGGGGCCGGTGTTCCGGCCGGCCCCGGATACCCTGCCCTGGCGCCATGCGGTTGCCGATGGTGTTGCACGGATGGCTGGCACGGCTAAACTGCGATCGCCGCGCCCGTGGCGGTCGCTTTCTCTTATCCCGAACACGATAAACGCGCAGGACCAGACCGATGACCCATATCCTAGCCATTGATCAGGGCACCACCTCCAGCCGGGCGATCCTTTTTGATCGCGATATGCGACTGGTCGCGACCGCACAGGAAGAGTTTCGCCAGCATTTTCCCGATTCCGGCTGGGTCGAACACGACCCCAACGATCTGTGGTCCACGACGGCGGGGACCTGCCGCGAGGTCATCGAACGCGCGGGGCTGACCGTGGCGGATATCAGCGCCATCGGAATCACCAACCAGCGCGAGACGACCATTGTCTGGGATCGCGCGACCGGCGCGCCAGTCTGCAACGCCATCGTCTGGCAGGATCGACGAACCGCCGATTTTTGTCGCGCATTGCGCGATGCGGGCCACGAGGCGATGGTCAGCGACCGCACCGGCCTGTTGCTGGACCCTTATTTTTCGGGGACCAAGCTGAAATGGATTCTGGACAATGTCGAGGGCGCGCGGGCGCGTGCCGAAGCCGGGGACCTGTTGTTCGGTACGGTCGATACCTTCCTGATCTGGAAGCTGACCGGCGGAGCGGTGCACGCCACCGACGCCACCAATGCCGCGCGCACATTGCTTTACGATATTCGCAAGGGGCGGTGGAGTTCGACCATCTGCGATCTGCTGGACATCCCCCGACAGATGTTGCCCGAGGTACGTGACAGCGCCGACGATTACGGAATGGCCCGCGCCGACCTGTTCGGGCGTGAAATTCCAATTCGCGGTGTCGCGGGGGATCAGCAGGCAGCCACCGTGGGGCAGGCCTGTTTCCGTCCCGGCATGATGAAGTCGACCTATGGCACGGGGTGTTTCGCGCTGCTCAACACCGGCGACACGCCGGTCGCGTCGCAAAACCGCCTGCTGACGACCATCGCCTATCAACTGGACGGCAAGCCGACCTATGCGCTCGAAGGGTCGATTTTCGTCGCCGGGGCGGTGGTGCAATGGCTGCGCGACGGGCTGAAGATCATCCGTGAGGCCTCGGAGACGCAACCCCTGGCCGAACGCGCCGATCCGGCGCAGAACGTGGTGCTGGTGCCCGCCTTTACCGGGCTTGGGGCACCGTACTGGAACGCCGAATGCCGTGGCGCGGTGTTCGGCCTGACCCGCAATTCGCGCCCCGAGGAGTTCGCCCGCGCCGCGCTGGAAAGCGTGGGTTATCAGACCCGCGATTTGCTGGACGCGATGCGCGCCGACTGGGCGGCGCAGGCGGGACGCGGCGAGGTGGCGACATTGCGCGTGGATGGCGGCATGAGCGCCTCGGACTGGGCGATGCAGTTCCTGTCCGACATCATCGACGCGCCGGTGGACCGCCCCGAGGTTCTGGAAACCACCGCACTCGGCGCGGCATGGCTGGCGGGCATGAAGATCGGGCTGTATCCGGGACCGGAGGAATTCGCTCGGACCTGGGTTCTGGACCGCCAGTTCACCGCCGACATGGACCCCACCGAGCGCGATCGCAAATACAACGCCTGGAAACGCGCAGTGACCGCGACGCTCAGCTTCTGAGGGGGGGCGAACGGTTGCGCACCTTCAGGGACCGGGATGATAGGTCGCTCCGTTTTATTGATTTTCGGCAGCCGGGCATCGCCGACTGCCTTGGATCGTGGTTCTGGAGCAAGTTCGGATTGGCCGTCTGTTAAGCCCCGAAGATCACTTCTTGATCTCGATAACCTGACGCTGGACCTCTTGGTCGCTTTTGTTTCGGATCGTGTAAATATCGATATCCAGCTCAAGCGCTCCCTTTTTCGCAGTCAACCTGCCTTCCGGGTTTTTGTAGGTCGGACCGGGAATCAACGCCCTGAGCGATGCATTCGCAAATCGCTCTCCCAGAAGCGCGGGGGCGAATTTTGACAAACGATAGCCAGACTTGTTGAACTGTTGCGTATAGAGCGGTTTCAGCTGGAACGCTTGGAATTTGTGACCTTCGATTGGCTTCAATTCTGTCCCGAACATGAAACGGCATTCTCCGGGCTCGGTTATGAGCAGGACTTTATCGACCTGCGCAACGTAGTCGCCTTTCCAGTGTCCGTGATACTGGATCTTTTCACCGGAGACGGTCTTGCGGAACGGAGCCTGACCAAGCCTTGCATCGTCAATGGGTTGCCCTTCCAAACGTGTCACACAGGCGCGAACCAGGCTGTCTGCGTTTGCATTCAGATCCTTTTCGATCTGCTGTCCGACCTGGCGCCAATCGTCTATGCGTCGCTGCCGTTCGTCTTCGGACATCGTCTCGCCGCATGCGGTCAGACCCAACAAAGAAACCAATAGAACTGTACCTGAGAATTTCATCTTCATATTTCACCCAAACCTGTATTCAACATTCCCGATCCGGTCTGCCGTCCATCTTCACTTTTGCCGCAAGCGCCGAATGGACCGAACGGTCATGCCTCGCATATTGAGTGACTGATCGTCATGCAAGTGGCCCCCCCAAAGTTCCAGGTCACTCGTGGCGCTGACCGACATGGGGGCAGGCAATTCTGGAGACAGGATCAAACCGGGTGCGATGCGTCAGGTCACGATACGGAGATATCCGGTTCGGGAGGTTTTCGCGCGCTTGGACAACACTCTGCCGCAAGACGCCAGATGACGGGCCAGATCACCCGCCCGATCCGGCAAGCCTGTACGTAGGGATATGCGAATGGTGGTTCGTGTTCCCTCATGAGACGAAGGGATAGGCCAGCGAACGTAATAAATTCCGTGTCTAGAATGGCTTAAATATGATGACAGCTTCATGGTCCTGTGTCCCACTATTGTGTCACATCGGATAGGTTTGAAGCTAACCCTATGATTTAGAATGAAATGGAGGCGAGTACCGGAATCGAACTGGTTTACACGGCTTCGCAATCCTTCGGTATTCATTGAATGCAAACAAATTTTGTGGAAGCGTACACTATTTGTTCACATGAAAGATCAAAACCTTAGAGATCGAGTGTAAATGGTTTCGAGGCTGGAAAAGTTGCGCTTCTCGTTGGCTAGGTGTCTCTCGTTCTGCGAGTGACACGTTATCTGCCGAACGCGTGTGCTTGACGAAAATTGGAAACCGGTGGCGTTAGACCGGCGAGGTTCCATGATACGTGGCCATCTCGGGTCCAATCAGATTTCTGTGCCTATACAAACCCTGTATTGACAGATATTACGCGAGACTTCCGCTTGGAAGGCGCGTCGCAAGCCACATACTTCTTGCCCATAAAAGAACCCAAACCATGAAAAAAACCATTGCAGATGCTCTAGCCCGCAAAGGCTATGATGTTTTGACACCTGTTCAGCAGGCCGTGACCCGACCGGAATTGGATGGGCGGGACCTTCTGGTGTCGGCGCAAACCGGGTCTGGCAAAACCATTGGCTTCGGGCTTGCGATTGCATCAACCTTGCTGGTCGACGAAGACAGGTTTGCACAGGCAGACGCGCCTTTGGCATTGATCATTGCACCAACCCGTGAACTGGCAATGCAGGTCAAACGGGAACTCGGCTGGCTCTACGCCGACGCCGGCGCAATCCTTGCGTCATGTGTCGGAGGCATGGATATGCGCGACGAACGCCGGGCGCTGGCGCGCGGGGCGCACATCGTTGTCGCCACGCCGGGGCGATTGCGCGACCATATCATGCGCGGATCGATCGACCTTACCGGGGTCCGTGCGGTTGTGCTGGACGAAGCGGATGAGATGCTGGACCTCGGCTTTCGGGAGGATCTCGAGTTCATCCTGGAGGAAACGCCGCAGACGCGTCAGACGCTGCTGTTTTCGGCCACTGTCCCAGAGGCCATTGCCAGGCTCGCGCAAAGCTACCAGCGCGACGCCGAGCGGATCTCGACCGTTGGCGAACAGACGCAACATGCCGATATCGAATATCGCGCCATGACGGTGGCGCCGCATGACAGCGAAAATGCCATCATCAACGTGTTGCGGTATTACGAGGCACCCAATGCCATCGTATTCTGCAACACGCGGGCCATGGTGGCGCGTCTGACGACGCGCCTGTCGAACCGTGGCTTTTCGGTTGTGGCCCTGTCGGGCGAGTTGACGCAAGGGGAACGCTCAAATGCGCTGCAGTCCATGCGTGACGGGCGAGCGCGGGTCTGCGTGGCAACAGATGTCGCCGCCCGCGGCATTGATCTGCCCAACCTGGACTTGGTGGTTCACGCAGAATTGCCCAACAGCCATGATACCCTTTTGCACCGGTCGGGGCGCACTGGTCGTGCGGGACGCAAGGGTGTCAGTGCGCTGGTTGTCGTGCCCTCCTCACGCAAAAAGGCAGAACGCATTTTGAAGTTTGCGAAACTGACTGCGGATTGGGGGGCCGCGCCGTCAGCGGGAGATGTCGATGCGCGCGACGAGGAGCGCATGCTGGGCGCGGATGACTGGCAGGCGGAGATCACCGAGGGAGAGCGCGCGTCGGTGGATCAACTGGTTGAAAGGTTCACGCCTGAGCAAATCGCCGCCGCCTATTTGCGTCAGTACAAGATACGCCATTCCGCGCCCGAAGAATTGAGTCCGATCAAATCCGAGCCGCCCAGGGCGCGCGCCGCCTTTGGCCCCAGTGTGTGGTTTTCTTTGTCCGAAGGCCGCAATCATGCAGCATCCCCGCGTCATGTACTGCCGATGATCTGCAAGGCAGGCGATCTCACCAAGAACGACATTGGAGCGATCCGCATTGTCGATGACCTGACCTATATAGAGATCCGCGAAACCAGTGTTGCCGGTTTTCTGAGTGCTATCGGTCCAAGCATGACGATCGAGGGGAACAAGCAGCTCTGTCGCCTCGAAAAGGCGCCAGACTTGCCAGCCTTCAGGCATTCCAAGCCCGAGCGCGCTTCCAAGGCCAATTCAAGGCCCGCCAAGAAAGACACGTCGCCCGTCGATTGGAGCGATGCTCCCAAACCGCGCCGTCTCAAGCCCAAGCCCGGAATTCGCAAAGATTCCAAGCCGCCAAAGCGAAAGCCCAAGGCAGAAGGTCCCGCTGACACAGTGCATGGACCAATCAGCGCCCGTAAACGCGGGGCAGGAGGTGCCAAATTCAAGTCGAAGGAAAATGCCAAAGCCGTCCAGGGAACGGCGTCTGACAAATTCTCTGGCAAAGAGGATGCCAAAAAGCCCTCCGGGGGGCGTGGAAAAGGCCCACCGCCGCCAAAGGGCAAGCCCAACAGCAAGAAAAACCGCGCCCGCGCGGCGGCCAAGAAGATTGGCAAGGGTGGAAATGCCACGCCGAAACGGCGATGACACCAAGGTAACCTTGGGCCGCGCTTGGGGGCAAAGCTGAATTTTGCACGTCAGAACGATGCCCGGCTTCGAGGTCGTCTGTATGTTGGCGTTAAATTAGGCGTTGAGAATACCGTGCACCAGCAATCGAAGTCATGTCTCTGTCTTTTCTTCGGGACCTTGCAAACGGCCCAAAGCCGACATCCAACTTCGATCATCGATGCTGTGGCGCAGCCTGTTAGAGCAGACATTAGCTGCAAGCGCAAAATCTGTTGCTGGTAAAACTCACGGTCGGCGGACGGAGCCGGCATTAGGATGCGTCACTCCGTGACAAGTTCGTAGTGCTTGATCGCTCGAGATTCCACCAGTTCCGCTTCCGCAGGATCGATATGCGCACCGGCAAAGTCATCACCGACGAAAGCTTTCAGGGATTCAATATCCTTCCAAACCATTACAAAGCTGAACTCCCTTGGGCTCTCGGGTCTTGGTGCACCTGGCAGAACCTGCGCGATACCCGCAGTTCGCTTCATCAATGGGATAGCCGTTTCATGGAAGAATCTACTGAACTCCTCTTCCTTGCCGGGGCGTATCAAGACTTGGAAAATTCGCATGATCATTTGGCGTCCTCCCTTCATGTCGATCTGGATATGGCTGTGCTACCTAAGAAGGGTGACATGAAAGCAAGTCTCTTGGGGTTCGAAGCAGACCTGCGGCAGCGCAGCGGCGGCCGACAGGAGGTGGACGAAGACGACGCTCCGTTCTCAACCACATACGTCGCCAATCTTTAGGACAACCGCACCTCGCTTGTGTCGTAACTCGACCTGGGCATGAGCTTGCGCAGCCTCGCCGAACGGAAAGATCTTGTCCACGACCGGGCGAAGTTTCCCGCAATCGACTAGTTCGGCAAGACGCACCATGTCTTCCATGCGGTCCTCATTTACGGCTAGATGGATTTTCCGGTCCCGAAAACTGTTCAGGAGCAACGCGCCAATTTCCCTCAGGCCAAAATTGAGCGGCAGAAACAATCCACCTTTCGCCAAAAGTCCACGCGAGACCTTTGGAGAGATCGCTCCGAACGTGTCGAACACCACGTCGAACCGCTCACCAAGCGTTGCAATGTCTGTCTCGCGGTAGTTGACTGGTTCGTCCGCTCCCAGCTCGACAACAAAATCTTGGCCAGCAGGACCTGACACGGCCGTCACATGCGCGCCAAGCGCCTTCGCGATCTGCACGGCGTACGCCCCGACTCCGCCCGAAGCTCCGACGATCAGAACCTTTTGATCCGGCTTTAGATCAGCATGCTGACCAAGGAAGACCAATGCGCAAAGCCCGCCAAACGGCATCCCCGCCGCATCCTCGAGGCTCAGGGAGGCTGGCATCTTGGCGATTGCGCCTTTCTCTGGAACAGAAATGTATTCCGCAGATGCGCCGCCGGACGTAACCATTCCGAAGACCTGGTCGCCTTCAACGAACCGTGTTACGGATGAACCGATGCTTTCGACGACACCAGAGAACTCACTTCCAAGCCTAGGGTTGCGCGGACGAACGAGGCCGAACATCAGTCGGCCCGGAATGGCCATTATGCCGGGAAAGGCCGCAGCCCGGATGCGCCAGTCTCCCGTATTCACACCACTTGCCATAACGCGGACCAGGACCTCGCTAGCGTCGTTGACCGGGGTGTCGACCTCAGTGATCTGAAGGACCTCTGGACCGCCATATCGTTGGTATGTCAGGGCTTTCATGCGCACTCCAGTATTCTTCAACGTATGAAGGCACTATAGAGTGTCTGCATCGACTCTGCGAAAAAACCACAACCGTCCTGAGATTTGTGGCCTCAAGGCGAGCGAATGGCGGCACGGAGGGGGCTCGCGCCAATTCATACAGGCCGCAGTATCATGAGGTATGGGTTCGACCAGTCATTGGTTGCAAGCGGTGCCGATGGCAGTTGTGCGGACAAAGCGGATGTCAGCTCGTTTTACTTCAATGTCGGTTTACGCAAGAAAACTGCGCAAACTACTCGATCCTGATGCGATAAAGGTGGAACAACCTGTCGCATTTCTGCGATTTCAACGTCCTGACCAACCGATCGCTCAGGAATAATCCCTTGAGAAATGGCTGGTGGTGCCAGACATCGGGCCCTTCCAAAGCATCGCGCGACATGACCAGCGCGTCATTCTTCGGGATGACCGGTAACTTCAGGCGACTAATGGCATCCTTCTTCAAATTTTCCGATTTTTCGGGTACCAGAGCCGATTTCACGTTCCCGGCGACGAGGATGTAATACGTGCCGAGGACGGTCGTGCCATCCCGATCCATTAGTTGAAGCGGGTGCAGATAGCCATGTCCGAGGTCAAACTCCCGGAATATCCGAGCCATACTTTCGGAGAGGATATAGTAGTTCAGGAAAAAGAAATCCGGGACACGCGCGCGCTTGCCCGTACCGCTCAGGACACATCTTACTGGCAGGGCTCCAGGATCGACCCGTTCGCCTTTTCGAATACGAAGCGTGGTGTCATCTTCCGCAGCAGGATGCTCACCGTCCCATTCGAAAAGCAGACCAAAACCCGGTTCAAATTGTGTTATGGTGTTCGATCCCCAAACGTAATCCAAGGCGCTCCTCCCAAGTCATGGACGTTCCGAAACAGACTTTCGCCGCGTCACGACGAGGGGTCAAGTCGGGCTCGATCCAGTCATTCGCTGCAAGCGGTGCCAATGGCTGTAAAGCTGGACTTCAGGATATTCACACTGCCTGCCCATTGATCACTGTCCTACGCCAGATCAAGAAGCCGCCCCTCTCTGACGAGCAGAAAAATTCATGGTTTTGACCGTCTCATGCGTATCAAGAGTTCTCATCAAAGGTGATTCAAAGGTTTCCGAAGCTGCATTTTGCCCGAACGTTGGCAATACCTGTGACAACGAGAGAGCCTTCCCAGAATTGCGAAGCGCAGGTATCATCTCTGACCAGAGGGAAAATAGCATGAAACCGCGCATACCTCATGTCGAGCGAGTGGTAGAGACCGCCAAGGACCCGGGTGCCGCAGCGCGCTCCCGACTTGCAGCCTCTTGGCGTCGGTCTCTGGATCACCATGGGTTGGACCCTGGCCGGCGAGATGACGTGCACCGAATTTCCGAGACGGAGTTTTCCGAGCGGCGCGAGAGAGCAGAGAATATTCGTCGTATCGCGACACCCAAGCTTGACAATCTTTACCAACTCGTCGGCAGTTCCGGCTGCGGTGTGCTGCTCACAGATGCCGACGGTGTCGTGCTGGATGTGCGCGTGTCGGATGCGGACCGGTCGGTGTTCGAAGCCTGGGGCCTGGCACCGGGTTCGGACTGGTCGGAGGCGTCGGAGGGAACCAATGGTATTGGGACCTGCATTGCCGAAAACCGCCGCGTGATCATTCATCGAGACGAACATTTTCATGCCCGAAATACGGGCATGAGCTGCATCGACGCGCCCGTTTTCGGTCCAGAGGGTGATCTGATCGGGGCTCTCGATGTGTCTTCTGCCCGGGCCGACCAAACCGAAGCGATCAACCGGTTGATCGCCGCGCAAGTTGCCCATACCGCGCGTCAGATCGAGACCGACTGCTTCCGCGCCGCTTTCGCCGACGCGCGCATCATCGTGGCCGATGACGATGATACCGACCAGGCCATGTTGCTGGCCGTGGACGGCGATGACCTGGTCATCGGGGCCACGCGTGGAGCACGCCTCAACTTCGGCCTTGGACTATCAGGACCGGTGCGCGCCGTTCCGGCGTCGGACCTGTTCGGCCGCGATGAGGGACCGACCGGATTTGAGAAGGCCGAGCGCGCCGCCGTGATTCGTGCCCTGTCGCGGGCCGATGGCAACGTCTCTCAGGCTGCGCGTGCTCTTGGTGTGGGGCGTGCAACCCTTTATCGGCGGATGAAGCGGCTCGGTATCGGCGAAAAACTGAGCTGAACTGTCTCACTTCTGAGACAAGCTTCCCGGCTGGACTGAGACCTCCCCGCTGACAGCGCGTCGCACGATGCTCATCTTACTTCCATTCCCGGTGGAGGACCGGGACAAATGGAGGAAATATCATGAATGAGATGACGCAAGTTTCAGGTGACTATGTTTCGCCCTTTAAATCCCGCTACGACAATTTCATCGGCGGCAAATTCGTGGCACCTGTAAACGGTCAGTATTTCGACAACATCACGCCGATCACCGGAGCCAAGGTCTGCGAAGTCGCCCGTTCCACCGCAGAAGATGTGGAATTGGCGCTCGACGCCGCCCACGCCGCCAAGGACGCCTGGGGCAAGACCAGCGTCGCCGAACGCTCGAACATTCTTTTGAAGATCGCGGACCGGATCGAAGAAAACCTTGATCTGATCGCCACCGCCGAAACATGGGACAACGGCAAGCCGATCCGCGAGACGACGGCGGCCGACATCCCGCTCTCGGTCGATCATTTTCGCTACTTCGCCAGTGTGTTGCGCGCGCAGGAAGGCAACATGTCGGAAATCGACAATGATACCGTCGCGTATCACTTCCACGAACCGCTGGGCGTGGTCGGTCAGATTATCCCTTGGAACTTCTCGGTCCTGATGGCCGCATGGAAACTCGCCCCTGCTCTGGCAGCAGGGAACTGCATCGTGCTGAAGCCCGCCGAACAGACGCCTGCGGCCATCATGGTGCTGATGGAGTGCATCGCAGATCTGCTGCCAGCCGGTGTATTGAACATCGTCAACGGAATGGGGCCGGACGTGGGTGGCCCGTTGGCCGAAAGCTCGCGTATCGCCAAGATCGCCTTTACAGGTTCGACCGAGACGGGGCGCATCATCATGAAAGCCGCCACCAAGAACCTGATCCCGGTAACACTGGAACTGGGTGGCAAATCGCCCAACATCTTCTTTTCCGACGTGATGGCTGCCGATGATGCCTTTCTCGACAAGGCGGTCGAAGGCTTCGTCCTTTTCGCCTTCAATCAGGGCGAGGTCTGCACTTGCCCGTCACGCGCGCTGATCCAGGAGGACATCTACGAGGAATTCATCGCCCGCTGCATCGCGCGCGTCGAAGCCATCGTTCAGGGCGACCCGCGGGACATCAACACGATGGTGGGCGCTCAGGCTTCGGCCGAGCAGCAGGCGAAGATCAAATCCTACCTGACAATCGGTGTTGAGGAAGGCGCGGAGGTTCTGACAGGAGGTTCGGAAGCGCATTTCAATGGCGAAATTGCCGGGGGCTTCTATATCAAGCCGACGATTCTGAAGGGACACAACAAGATGCGTGTTTTCCAAGAGGAAATCTTTGGGCCGGTCGTGTCAGTCACGACCTTCAAGGATGAGGAAGAAGCTCTCGCTATTGCCAATGATACGATGTACGGCCTCGGCGCCGGCGTCTGGACCCGCGATGGCACCCGTGCCTACCGCTTCGGTCGCGATATCGAGGCAGGGCGCGTCTGGGTGAACAATTACCACGCCTATCCGGCCCACGCAGCCTTCGGCGGCTACAAGCAATCGGGTATCGGACGCGAGAACCACAAGATGATGCTCGATCACTACCAGCAAACCAAGAATATGCTGGTCAGCTACAATCCGAACAAACTGGGCTTCTTCTGATCCGGCCTCCATGTGCATGTGTCGGCCACCCCGAGTGGCCGACACCAGTGGCACCCAATCCTCTCTACGTTACAACGGACATCGCCGGGCATTTGTCATTTACCCAATGTCGTCCTTTATCGTTGCCGTTGCACAGAGCGTATTCCCGCTACGCTGAAGAGAGTTGCTGGCAAGATTCAGTTTAGTTCTACCTCGGGCCATCGAAGAAGGGATATTCGATAGATAGGCAGCCTCCGGCATTTCGGGTTCAATTCAGCCATTCGCTGCAAATGGCGCTGATGGCTGTGATCCGAAGCGTAGCGATCATGCGGTATTCAACCGGTATTTGAGAAACGTAGATCCATCGTATTCAATCTCACCGATGAATTCTGCGCCAAGCCTTTTAAGCGCTCCCAGATTTCTTCGTGACGGCGGCAGTAGAAAGGTAACAAAAGGGATACGCTCGTTGGAGATGGCGAAATTGATCGCTTTTCTCAAGATACAAGCCCCTAATCCAAAAGAATCCGGCTTTAGAACAAGGCCGAAATCCCACTCATCTCCCTCCCTTTGAAAGCCACCCCAACCAACATATTTATTGTTTGACAGAATGGCCCAATGGCCGAGCCCATCGCGGCTCCAGCACTTCTCTTTGGCTGCGACAAAATTGGCCACGGTAGTTTCATCCCAACCGGAAGTCAGAAGAGGCATATGTTCTGCAATGCGAGGATCGGACATATGAGCAATAATCTCGGCCGGATCAATTTTAGTTAATCGGGTAAACGCAATCTGGCGTTCCATCTTAAGGGCCTTCTGAACAAAATTGAGACCATTATTTTTGCAACATGGTCGAGATTTTAAAAGAATAGGTAAAATTGAATATTTAATCTGTTCTTTTCGTTGCATAGCGTGTTTGACGACATCACAATCCATTGCAGGAGCTGGCCATGACGTTTGGCAAATCGGCTATTGTCTGCGGTGTATCAGTTTCAACGGTTGTACTCCTTTCCGCAGATTTCTCTTTTGCGCAGAACGCCGATGTTCTGTCTGTGTCCGCTCAGGACAGTGTGCCTTACGAATTCGACGCAGGGGCAACGTTGTCGGAGCAGTATACCGACAATGTGTTTTTGACGGCCAATGACCGCCGGTCGGATTTCGTGACGCTTTTCGCGCCCTGGATGGGGTTATCATACCGGGCGGAAGATTTTCGGCTGAATCTCGAGGCGAGTGCGGAAATCGCACGTTTTGCCGATTATTCGAACGAAGATTACGAAGATTATTTCCTCGGGGCCGAAGCGCAGTATCGGATCAGCGATACAGTATTCGCCTTTGGCGGGCTGGATTATACCTTGGGGCATGAAAGCCGTGAATCTCCTGACGATGTGAATGGCTTGCGCCCTACTGAATTGCGCGAGGTCAGCGGCTATGTCGGGTTGGGCGGGAAAGTTGCCGACCGCAATTTCCGCTTGGGCCTGAATGTTCGCGATTTGAACTATGACGATACGCCCGCCGCGTTGGGGCGGGTCATCGACAACGATGATCGTGACCGTCGCCAGATCGAGTTCGGCGGGCGTATCGGAGTTGCTGCTACGGAAAACGGCGAGGTGTTCGTTCAGGGAATTTACGATCAGCGCGATTACGATCAGGCAATCGACAATCAGGGCACCGGGTTTCAGCGCAGCTCGACGGGGTATCAGGCCGCACTGGGCTATACCGGCATGATCGGCCCGATGAAGGGGGAGGTTCTTCTGGGGGTGATGTCCCAAAACTATGATGATCCGCGTTTCGGTTCGACGGTTGCGGTGGATCTCGGGGCCGATCTGACAATGCCGTTGGGCAATGGCACCGCGCTTGACGCGGTTGTGGAACGTAGCATCGAAGAGACCACCCTGAACGGGGCGTCTGGCTATATTTCCACATCTGCCGGCCTTCGGTTGCGCCACAGGGTGGCGAACAACATGTCTTTGGCGGCGTATGCTTTCCTGACGCAGAATGACTATCAGAACTTGCCGCGTACCGATATGCTCAAGGAAACGGGGCTGTCGCTGCGCTATTACTTCAATCCGCGCCTCTATCTGGATACGAACTATGATTTTCGCCAGCGGCTGTCCGATGTGGCCGGTGCGGATTTCGATGAACACCGGATCACCCTGAGTCTAGGGGCTTCACTTGATCCGCGCTTTGACGAAAAGACCGCGGCTTTGGCGAAGGCCGGGGCAGGGGGCTTTTATGCCGGTTTGCAGGTCGGCGATAATGCCATGCACACCAAGGTGGATGGTCCGCGCGGCGCTGGCGGGAACCTGACTGCGGATTTCGGCGATCATGGCCTTGCCGGCGGGGTTTTTGCCGGATACCGGCGTGAATTCGGTAATCTCGTTCTGGGGGCCGAGATCGAGGCGGAATTCAACGATACTGGTTGGTCCCATCTGGCGGATCGAGATTTCACTGTCGAACGCGGAAACGCTTATGCGCTGAGCGGGATCGCCGGGCTTCGTACCACGAGCGGAAATCTTGTCTACGGTCGCTTCGGCGTCGTGTCGGCCGAGTTTGACAGTACCTATCAGCGGGGCGCCAACCCTGTTGTCCTGAGGTCAGAGAACGAAACCGGGCTGCTGTTCGGCATGGGGGCGGAAATACCCTTTGGGAACGGATTGTCTGGCCGAATGGAGTACCAACTCAGGGCCTATGACGACTATCCCGTCGGGTCCCCTGTGGGGGCAGGTGGTGATGATAACTTCGCCAATGTGGAAAGTCTTGCACGTTTCGGGCTGGTTTATGAGTTCGGCGGACAGGCGAAACCGGCGGAATCCGGCATAGAGACCGATTTTTCGGGACTGTATGCCGGGGCTCAGATTGGCCACGGTACCTTGCAGAGCGACAATTCCGGGCCGCGCCCGAATGCGGCGGCCCCGGCCTTTACGCTTGTCACCACGCGGGCGGGGCAAGGGTTTACCGGAGGCGTTTTCGCAGGCTACGGCATCCAAAGCGGAAGATTTTATGCCGGTGGCGAGGCCGAGTTCGAGCTGTCCTCGGCAAACTGGAACGTCGAACGCAGTCCCGTTGGCAGAATCTATTCTGTCGAGAAACTGGGGACAGTCGGGTTGGGGCTTCGGCTTGGGTATGTCCTGAACGGCAACGTGTTGCTTTACGGGCGGGCTGGCGCCGTGCGCTCGAAATTCGATTTCGACTATACCTATGGTGGGGCGATGGTCGACATGCGTGACACGCTCGACGGTGTTCGGATCGGTGGCGGAATCGAATTCCCGATCGGTGAAAAGACGACGGCCCGGCTGGACTATACCCAGACCGAATATGACGCGAATTCGGTGTTTTACGGTCAGGGGACGGACAGTTTCGATACGACGGAACGCCTGTTCCGCATTGGTCTGACACGACAATTCTGATCGCGAGAGACACGGTTCGTGAAAATTGACATACATCATTTTTAGAATGTGTTTTTCTGTGTTTAAATCAGTGCGAGATTTTCCGGCACACCGATTTCGTTTTGGTGGGTTGGGAGCGTAACCAAGGCTAATAGGAGGATATTCAATGCCTAAACTGGTTCGGTTCCAAAAGTCGGTAAAAGGTATGCTCGCGGCTGGTGTTGCCGCAATGGCGCTTGTCACCGTATCGGTCACGCCCGACGTTGTGTTGGCACAACAAGGGGCTGGTTCGGGCAAGCAGGCACATGGTGCGCAATCCGGCGGTGGTGCTGGCGGTGGTCATGGCCAAGGTGGTCAGATGGGTAGCGGTGGCGCAGGAAAGGGCCTTGGAGGTATCTTCAGGGACATTACCGGTATGGACGATGATCCGGTCGGAGGTCGTGGCGATTCAGCGGAATCTGCGGATGAAGGCGACGAGGAATCCGACCGCCCGGAATGGGCCGGCCAAGCCGGGGGCAAGGATGGCGCGGGCGGTGGGCAGCCACCGAATGCCGGGTCGACCAAGGGCGACATATTCGGCGATCTCTGGGTCATTCTGCGGGATGCGAACGGCGTTCCGATCCTGACCGACGAGGGGTATGTCCAACCGCTGGATGCGGATGGCAACCCAATCGCGCTTGATGAAGAAGGACATCCCGTCGATGAGTCGCTGACAACCGAGGTTGAACTTGGCCGCCTGAATGTGGGCCGTGCGCCGTCGCGGGTTTTGCAGACGCGTGCCGATGAGGTCATCGCCGTACTGTCAAGTGCTACGGATATCTCCACGGATGCCGCAGGCCGTCTGGTTCTGACCGTGGATGGAGAAGAGAAAACGATCGACTCTCCATTGGAGAACCTGGCGATCTACGTTTCACTACTGACGACGGGCAGCATTCCGGGGCTGACGCCCGACGATCTGGCGGGGACAGACTTTGATTTTCTGGTGGATGGTGCCTACACGCAGGCCGATCTTGACGCATCCGCCGCATTCCTTGCCGCTGCGACGGACAAGACGGGCGAGTTCACGACGGATGAAATTGCCTATATCGACGCGTTTCTCGGGATCAACACGACGTCGGTCGGTGATGTCACCTATTCCGAGATCGACTATTCGTCGTTCTCGTATGATCGTTCTGACACCTATTCGGGCGTGACCGCAACCGTGCTTGTCGAGCAGTCGGATGGCTCGTTCCTGGCGGAAAGCGTTGATGTTTATGAGGTTGTGTTCGGCTCGGTTGATGACTCGGCGAGTGGATCGCTCGAGGCGTATACTTTGGCAGCAGATGATGCGCGTGCCGTGATCGAGTTCATTCACGAATTCGCGGTTCCGGAAGCCATCGAATGATCCATTGGGTTTGTGGGGCGGCCATGTTGCCGCCCCGCACTCATTGAAAGGAGGATCAACGTGTCACAAGAAGCTGTGAAACGCCGCCTTGTTCTAACCGGCATGTTAGCCGTGATGTTCGCCGGGCCGGGCTTGGCGCAACATACGGATGAAGGCGGTGCAGACCACGCCTCGGGAGCGGGCCGGGGGGCCGGTGCCGGTGGCGCAGGGGGCGGTCAGCATGGTCGGCCAGAGGATGCACATAGTGGTGAAGACGATCATGGCGATGATCACACTGACAGCCATGACGACGACCATACCGATGACCATGACTCGGATCATGCCAGCGGGGGAAAGGGGAAAGGCCCGTACTATCGTGGCGGGCGCGAAGCCATTCCTGTTGGGGTGAGCCATGGGCGCTCGCTGGAGGATAGGGTGCTCAGGTCGCTTCCGTTCTGAAAGACTGGCGGCCTGCTGTCCGCCCTGCCCGCACTCAAGCCCTGTTGAATATGGCGACGGACGAGGCCGGAGCAGCCGCCAATCGCGGAAGCTATGGGCAGATCGCGACCTTTGAGGAGTTTCCGCCAGTTCCTGACATCGGAAATTTGAGTCAGGTTTGGTGGGTGGCCAGTCAGAGCAGTCGCCAATGATTTCTACTAGTCGCAATTTCTAGAGCAAGCCGGCTTGGATCAAGACGGCCGTATTTGATCGAGGTCAAATAGATTTTGACACGCCAATAGTAAAGTTAACGTAGGGTCAATCATGGCTCAATATGCGTGAAAAACCTTAGGAGGAAGCAAGATGCGATTTTTCAAATTACTTTCGAGGGTTAGTGTAGCGTGTGCGTTTGCAGCCGTCGGCACAATGTCGTTAGCCGAAGAATCTGGCAAAGTTGAGTACATGGAGAACTGTGCAACCTGCCACGGAGAAAGCGGATTGGGTGATGGGCCGCTGGCTGAACTGATGACGGTCCCGGTGCCGGGGCTCACCGATCTGAGCGCCAAGAACGACGGCGTATTTCCGATGTTAGAGGTTATTCATACGGTTGACGGGCGTCAGGGGACAAGAGGGCACGGCTACCCTATGCCCGTATGGGGAAGTCGTTTTAAGGCCAGTGTCGAAGAAATGGGGCCATACGGTGCGGAGGTCGTCGTTCGTGGTCGCATCCTCTCGTTGGTCTACTACCTTGAATCGATACAGCAATAAAGAAGGGGCCCGGTCACACCTTTTGATCGGGCTCTTCGCGCGCGGTAGCGGCATGCTTCGACGTTGCCTAACGTGATGTTTTCTGGAATCTGCAACGCGTTTTGCCATTGCGAAGCCTACCCAAGTGGCCAAAGCGATGGTCACTCCCAGCCGAGGCTGTGTACAAACTCCGAGCAATGTATGCCTGTTGGCGAAGACCGGAGGCGGGCATGTTGCACCAAATCGACGGGACAGATCGGACGCAAAATCCGACGTAGCCACCCCCAAAGTTCCATTAATCTTCTTACTTTTCTCAGATTTGTGTAGTTGTATGGACTGTGTGGCCGATCGGCTGTTTAGCTGCCGCGCTTTGGGGTAGTCGAGAGGTCTTTGGAATCGATGCATCGTGTTTGCGGTATTCATTCGAAGGGCGCTAGGACGATCCGGTGCGAGCATCGAATTGTTGGTCCGGCGCGTCGGCGTCAGCAGGGGCAACGAGGGATCGAGGCAGTGATTTTCTGGCGGTTTCTGGCAACAAGTGCTGTCTTTCTTATACTGGGCATTTCGCCAATCTGGGCGCAGTCGGATTGCGATAGATACCCCTTTGAGGCCAGTGCCGAACTGTCGGAAATCTACGAGGCGCTTTCAGGAACAGTCGCTTCCTATACGGGTCTTGCACACAGCTTGAACAGGGACCTTACGTTTTGCCTCACTGATACCTTGCTAACTGAGCGCGGATACTACGAACCAGATGAACGCACGATCGTTCTGGCCAGAGATATGAGTCCAGGCCTTACCCTTGCGGTTGCTGTGCACGAATTACGGCATGTCGAACAGTTCGATGTCGGCATTTGTCCGAGCCTTGACCTTTCAATGAAGGAACATGTCCGTTTGGTGTTCGCTATGGAGGCCGATGCCAGTGTCACGAGCCTTGTCGTCGCGGCGGATTTGCGAACGCAGGGCAAGCCAATGATGTGGAATGCTCTGGCTGGTTGGCCCATGCAAGCGGATCTGGCGGCCAGATTTGACAGGATTTTGGACGAGACTTCCGATGTCGGGCTTGCTGCTTCAGCCGCCTTCGAGGCTTGGTATGATAGCGATGTGCGTCGTGACAGTTACTATGTCGCGGCTTGTTCCAACTATCTGGACCAAATCGATCGTGAGCATCCGCTGCCGAAGTATGGAAGTTTGTCTGGGGCATATTTTGACGACCTGTGCCGACTGCCAGACGGTCGCCCCTATAAGTGCCGTGGGCCTTAGCAGATGCAGAGGTGAAACGCGTTTTGTTCCAAATGGCAAAAACAACCAATTGCTAGTCTTCATTGGCGCTGGCCACTGAGGAATTCTGTGCTTGGGGTTGCAGACCTCACGCGAGGAACGAGAGCAGCGGGCTAGTCCCGCAATTTGTTTGTTGCCTTTTGGGCTTTCGCTACAGTTTGCGCGAACGACTACTGCATCCATCTGTTGATCGTCTGACACCGACTTATAGTCGGAAAGGCGGCCGACTCCTGCGCGATTGCCTCGCCAACTGACCTGCTTTCCAACGGCGACCCAGATGGCTGGTGTCTGCCATCTTCTCGCGTCTTCGAGAGAACTCAGCCGGCGAATATCCAATCCGCTTCGCGCTCGGATCCACCATGAGCTTGGCTGCTCACCATCCGCACCTTAGGATGCGGGGCATGGGATATGTGACGTCACTCTTCGCTCGCAAGGTGGTCGCTGCGGCGGGCAGCGGGGTCAATACTGCAGAGGTGTTGTCTTCAGTCGGGATCGACCCCGACGGCCCTTGGAACCCCAGGCAGATGATTCCAGCCGAGCACTACTACGACATGCTCGAAAGAATCGCGGATCAGATTGACGTGACCGACCTGCCAGTGCGCACAGGTGCCTCCATGCAGCTTGACCAATACGGTGCGCTTGGGCTGGCCTTCAAGGCCGCAACTACGCTTCGGGCGTCCTACGCGCGGGTGGAACGCTATGCGCGCCTGTGGACCAGCGTCGTCGAATACGAGCTGAGGCCGGCGACTGGGGGCACACTCTTCATCCTGCATCGGACGGGCGAACGGCGTCTTGGGATGCGGCTGTCGAACGAGGCGACCCTTGCGAGCGCCGTATCTATCGCAAGGCAGGTCTGCCCGGTGCCGCTCACGCCTATGGAAGTTCTGGTCCGGCATCCCGCCCCGCGCACGATCGCTGCGCACGAGGAGTGGTTCGGCTGCCCGGTGCGCTTCGAAGCCGAACTCGACGCGATCCTCTATTCAGACGAGACACTGGCCCGATCCAACATCCTCGGGGACAAGGGAATCTCGCAATACCTCACCACGCATCTCGATGCGGAAATGGCCGAGATCACCCAAGAGCCCGCGCTTATCAGGCAGGCGAAAGCCGCCATCGCTCAGGCTCTCAGTGAAGGGGCACCGAAAATGGCCAAGATAGCCCGCATCCTTGGGCTCAGCGTGCGGTCCTTCCACAGGCGCCTCTCCGAATACGGAATAAACTTTCAGGCACTGACCGAAGAAACCCGCCGCGACCTCGCCGAAGGGCTATTGCGAGACGAGAGCCATTCACTGGCCGAAATCGCGTTTCTCACCGGTTTCTCCGAGCAGAGCGCCTTTACCCGCGCCTTCAAACGCTGGGTTGGCACGACCCCCGCCACCTACCGCAAGGATATCTCCCACCGCTGACGGGCGCATTGGCGACGACGGTCAAAAGGCTGGCATCATCGGTCAATACCGCAGAGTATTCACGCGCTTATCCCTTGGTTACCAATACCAAAGCCAAGGAGATACCCTATGAAAGACCAAGAGATTCTCGTCATCGGCGCGACCGGCAAGACCGGCCGCCGCGTCGCCAGCCGCCTCGAGGCGAGGGGCGTTCCCGTGCGCCAAGGCTCGCGCAACTCTGCAACGCCCTTCGACTGGGACGCGCCGGAGACTTGGGGACCGGCCCTGCGCGGGGCCCGCGCGGCCTATGTCACCTACTTTCCCGACCTCGCCTTTCCAGGTGCCGTGGAAAAGCTTGAGTCTCTATGCGAGACGGCCCGCGACATGGACGTCGAGCATCTTGTGCTGCTCTCCGGCCGCGGCGAACACCACGCGAAGGTGGGCGAAGAGGTTGTGCACAATTCCGGCGTCGACTTCACGATCGTCCGGGCCGCCTGGTTCGCTCAGAACTTCTCCGAAGGCTACCTTCGCGATCCGGTCCTCGCTGGCATCCTTCCGATGCCTGGCGGCGATGTCGCCGAACCCATTATCGACATCAATGACATTGCTGAAGTGGTTGTCACGGCGCTGACCGAAGAGGGCCACAAGGGAGAGCTCTACGAGGTGTCGGGCCCACGGTTAATGACCTTCGCTGAAATGTCGACCGAACTCTCGCGGGCCACCGGGCGCGAGATCCGGCATATCCCGATCAGCTTCGAAGAGTTTCACGCGAACATCGCCCAGGCTGGCGGCGCCTTCGTCGCCGACGTATTCACCGCCATCGCGCGCGAAACCCTGGATGGGCGCAACGCCCACATCACGGACGGTGTGATGCGCGCGCTCGGTCGCGGCCCCCGTGACTTTGCGGACTTCGCCCAGGCCGCCGCCCGAACTGGCGCCTGGACAAGTGCCGCCTGAAACCAACTCAGAAAAGGGAAATGACATGAAACCCACCCTAATCGAGAAGATCGCGCTCGGTCTCTCTGGCCTCACATCGCTCACCATCGGCGCTTTCATCCTGTTCGCGCCGCACGCCTTCTACGCCAGCTACGGCATCACGCTCGGCGAAGACGCCAACCTGCTGAGCGAATTGCGCGCACCCGGCGCCGGTCTCGCTGGTTTCGGCATTCTGATGCTACTCGGTATCCAGCGCCACGCGGTCCTGCCCGTCGCCATGGCGGTGGCCCTGACGGTCTTCATCGCCTTTCCGGTCGGGCGGCTGGTCGGGCTTGCAGTGGACGGAGCGCCGTCCGAGAGCGTCATCGGTGCCCTCGTCGTCGAACTGATCATCGCTGTACTTTGCCTCGCCGCCTTCCGCCGACGACTCTTGCAGCCTGCGCCCCGCCTCTCCGCGGTGTAGCCCGCGAACTGAGCCTGCTGCGGCGGCACGGCCCAGAATGTCCTGCCACCGCCCCAATCCAGGGAGGCCGTCCGCACCGTCGCCTGCGGACTGTCTGCAGCGCTGCTACTGTTCTCGCTCATCTGGGCCGCGCAGTCTCAGGAGCAGGCGGCTTGAAAAACCGAACCGCATCAGGGCGTAACGAAGTGAAGTTGACCCCTGTCCGCCGACATGTTCGTTTACAACCACAGCTCCCATGGAAGCGGTCGGTAATGGAGCGAGAGGGAGCAATGCTCATGGATGAACCACGTTTCCGCCGGGCGACCACAGCGGATCTTAGGGCGATTGTCACAATGCTGGCCGATGACGTGCTCGGTGCGTCGCGGGAAAACGCTTCACCAGCCGTAGATGATTGCTACCGGGCTGCATTTGCGGAGATTGATGCCGACCCGAACCAGTTTCTTTGTGTGGTCGAGGACGGGCAGCAGATTGTCGGAACCTTGCATCTCACCTTCATTCCGGGTCTCTCTCGCAATGGAACCAAGCGAGGACAGATCGAGGCGGTGCGGATCGCGAGCGATCGCCGGGGCGGCAAGCTTGGTGAAGCGATGTTTGCATGGGCGATCAGAGAATGCCGAGCAAACGGGTGTTCGTTGATTCAGCTTACCACGGACAAGGCCCGGTCAGACGCCCATCGCTTTTATGACCGTCTGGGTTTTGAACCGACCCATATCGGATACAAGTTGAAAATCTGAGAAAGGGCAGTTCAGCGCCGTTACGCAGGGACATTCGCAGATGCGGTGAGGATGCCGATCCCAGGGTGAACGTCCGGTCTGGTGGGCCACAGCGCAGCATTGCGTTGGCCGCACAAAAGTAAGCTATGGGCCGTTGCGCCGCTATGGCAGCACGCGGCTTTGAACGGCCCCCACTGGACTCTCAGCCCCTCGCTTCGATGCTGCAGTCGCAGTCCGCATTGCTGCCATTTTCTGCAAGCGCAAATTCAGAGTGTGCTCGAATTCTCACTGTGCGAAACCGAGCGATCGTCGGTTTCAAATCTAGCAAGCGTGGAGCCACACTCTAGCTCAATCAGGCGACCGGCTTTGGTTCAGGTCCAATCCCATAAACTCCAACTATTCCCGCATCTTTTTATCCAAATCGTAGTATGGTTCCATCGCCTGCAATCCCAGCCGCCAGTAGTGCCCCTGCGCCTCGCGCTGCTTTGGTCCTGTGGCCAGGCGCATAACCTTAAATCCGGTGTCCCGCGCTTCGGCGACGATGGCTCGCCCAGCAAATATCCAAAACCCTTGCCGTGAAATGCCGGTGCTGCGAACATTCGCTTCACCTCGCAAACACCGCCGCCAAGGTCTTTTAATGCCTCACAGCCGTCCGCCCGATCCTGCAAACCGGCTGGGCCTTGCGATCAATGACCGCCTGCACCGCGCGGAGGCACCGTGCGAATGAATCGTCGGTTATTGACATCCCGTTATACGGGAAATTCCTGCCTAAAATCTTAAAATTTGGTTAACAAACCATAAAGGCGCCATCTTTTCGTCACTTTTGCTTCGCACCGTCGGCGGGTTAATTCTCAGAGGCCCGGTGCCTCGCCCTTACGATTGAGGTGGCGCTGCTTTTTTTCCTGAAAACTAAACAGGATGCACGTGTCAACAGATTTTTCATCAGCCATCCCGGTGACGGATACGCCAAATGAGAGGTCAGGCTTATGCCCCTGATGACAAAGTTGAGAACCCGCCTGCACAAGTTTCGGGAGAAGTCCGACGGCACCGTTTCAGTCGAATTCGCGATCTGGACTCCGTTCATGATGTTCATTCTGATTGCGGCTATCGATTTCAGCATCCTGTTCATGACGCAATCGCACTACTGGGGGGTCGCACGCGATACCGCGAGGCTTGTCGCACGGCACGCAATGGATACACCCGACGCCCAAGCCTACGCCGTTGCACGTGCCGGAAGCTATTTCGGCAGCCCGATTGCCGAAATCACTATCCGCGCCGAAACCGTCAGCGTGAGCCTGAAAGCTCCAGCGAACTCGGTTTTGCTGTTTGATGCCTTCGGTTTTGCGGACGACCTGGACGTAACTGCGGCAATCACCCAAAGTCTGGAGCCGATCTGATGACAGCGCGAAAGACGAACGACACGACCCTGCTCACCCGCTTCCATCAGGACGAATCCGGTGTCGGCTCGGTTCTAAGCGTCTTCCTGATCATCATGGTGCTGATAATCGGGGGCGTTGCTGTGGATACATCCAATGTCTGGCGACACCATCAACTGCTGCAACAGACCTCGGATGTCGCTGCGCATTCCGGCGCCGTTGAACTGGCGAAGGGCAACACCACTGCAGACGCCCACGCCGCCGCTGTTTCCTCGGTCGGTTTCAACATGCCGAAATACTACTATGGCGAGCTTTTCGAAGATCAGTCCAAAGACGTGCAACTGCTGCACTATGATCCAGTCACCAACAAGGCCAGCACATCGGGTAAGGTGAATGCCGTGGCGGTCACTCTGCGCCGTAGCGAGAGCACGAACAATCCGGTTCCGACTTACCTGTTACGCATCGCGGACCTGATGAAGCCCGGACCTAAAACCAGCCTGTCGGAATGGAACGTCGAGGCTCGCGGAGTTGCTGCCTTCGTCAAGACCCGCAGGTGCAGCAGCTCGGACGGCCTCTATGCCAAGGGCGAAGTCAACTTGACATCTTCAAGCTTTTTCGGGGCAGGTTATTGCCTGCACGGTCAAAGCGCCGTCTGGATGCCACAGAATAATACGTTCGAATCCGGTTCGGGTGTCAGCATGCAGGATCTCAACGACTGCAAGAATAAATGCGTGGACGATGCCAATGACGGCGCATCCGAAGCCGCCTTCGAACAGAACCTGATCATGGAGGACCTGGGCGAGCATATCGACAAGATCGAGGCCGCTTTTCGAGGGACCGGAGATACATCCATCAGGGACGAATTCTTCAACGGAAAGTCACTGGGCTATGCCGACCTGCCTGAACTTGATGCCGTCGGCATCAATACCGGGACGCTGAAGGCTGGTGACACGGTCGAGATCGATAAAGCGGATTTCGAAGCCTTGGAGGCAGTCCCGAGCGGACTGACCTATGACGTATCCTGTAACGGAAAGAACCAGCCACTGAAGATCAGCGACGGAACGGCCAATCTGGACAGCGTCGCGATCATCACGGATTGCGCCATTGATTTCGCATCCGACGCGACGGTTCAATCGTCGATGCTGTTGTCAGACAAGATCAGCAACAGCGCCAGCATCACCGCCACGCAGGGAGCGTCCGTTGGAGTTGCAAACTCGATGTGCGACCCCGATCTTCAAAGCACGATCATGGGTAAATCCGATATGGACGTCCCGTCTGACTTCGCCGGATCGAATGTCGCTTTCGTGGTGGACGGCGATATTCACCTTGCAGCCAAAAGCAATTCTACCACGAGCAGCCACAATGGAGTCAGCTTTCACTCGTCCGGCGAAATCAAGATCGCGGCCAATCATGAATTCCATCCATGCGCTAACCCGCCGAGTGGGCTGATGCCAGCGCTGAAGGTGATCCGACATGTGTTCCCGCTTCAGGATTCCTTCAACACGAATTGATTTGCAGGACATGAACAACACGACGAAAGGGCCCGCGAGGCCCTTTTTCATGACTTTCCCGGACATCGCGGCGCGCCCGACTGACAGCGCTTTTCGGCCTCTTTCCGGGCGGCAGTAGAGCGCCCGCTTTGGTGTGCTCGTCGCAGCTTGAAATCTCGCCCAGACCCCTCGGAAGGCAGAGTTTACAAACGGCGCTTTCTTTGCGCATTTCTGTCATTCGCGAGCAGCGCAGCGAATGACCGGGAACCGCCGGTCCTGTTGAAAAACAACGTGTTGCGAGTGCAGAAAGCGACAGCCGGAAAAGTCCGCAAGCGCCTGGCGCCCTCGATATGGAATACCGAACATCGGGCGTCCGAAGGTTTGAGGCAGTGGCGGGACAAAGCCGGTCTTAGCCGTGAACTGCGTTTGCAGGACTGTAGAGGGACAGCGGCTACGCGAATGCTGAACGCCGGATTGAGCCTGTCTGAGATTGCCAATCACATGGGCTGGTCGCTACGACATGCAGCCAACGTGATCGAGCATTATGCGCAGGTATCCCCTGCCTAAACGCACAGTGTTTTGGTCAAGTTGGCGCAGTCTAAAAAGAGTAGATCGTGAACAAAACTGTAAACGCACCTGTAAACGGCAGGTGCCGCGTAACTGCTTGGTTTGGCTAAGTTACTGAAAGTAAATGGAGGCGAGTACCGGAATCGAACCGGTGTACACGGATTTGCAATCCGCTGCGTCACCACTCCGCCAACTCGCCGTCTTGGGTGGTTCATGTCGGTTATCCGATCGCTGCGCGCTGTGCAAGAGCCGCATTGCGGAATGTCGGCACGTATTTGCGTTGTTCACCGTCAGAGGATGTGCCAAAATGTTCCCTGAAATTTCAAAAAGACAAGAGCCTTGCCGATGACTGACTATTCCGCGCGGCGCACCGTTATGGTCGATACCCAGGTCCGCCCATCCGACGTAACCAAGTTTCCGATCATCGACGCGATGATGTCGGTCCCGCGCGAGGCTTTCGTGCCGCGCAATCTGCGCGAGGCGGCCTATATCGGTGAGAATATCGATCTGGGCGGCGGGCGTGTGGTGATCGAACCGCGCACACTGGCCAAGATGCTGGATGCGCTGGACATCCAGGGCGATGAGCTGGTTCTGGATATCGGCTGCGCTCTTGGATATTCCTCTGCTGTCATGGCCCGGATGGCCGAGGCGGTCGTCGCCGTGGAAGAAAACGCCGACATGGCCGGCGAGGCACAGGGCCTGCTGGCGGAAAACGGGGCCGACAATGTCGTGCTGCACGAGGGACCGCTCGGTCAGGGGGCGGCTGAACACGGGCCCTATGACGTGATCGTATTGCAGGGCGCGGTCGAGCATCTGCCCGATGCATTGCTCGACCAGTTGAAAGACGGCGGTCGTATCGCCTGTCTTTTCATGGAAGGGGCCCTGGGTGTGGTTCGCATCGGATACAAGATCGACGGAGAAATGACATGGCGCTTTTCGTTCAACGCGGGCGCGCCGGTTTTGCCGGGGTTTGAACGCCACGCGGCATTCACTCTCTAGGCCGCGGTCCCGGGCAGGGGTGTGACAGGTTTGATCGTCAGGAGAATACATTGAGGCACGCGACTGTAAGAAGAATAGTGGGCCCCGTGCTTGCGGTGGCAGTAAGCTTCGCCGCGCCGGTTGTGGCCTGGTCGGAAACCCTGGCCGATACCCTGGTCAGCACCTATCAGAACAGCGGCCTGCTCGAGCAGAATCGCGCGCTTTTGCGTGCGGCGGACGAAGATGTGGCTGTCACGCTGTCGCAACTGCGCCCGATCATCAACTGGTCGGTCGATGTGACGCGCGATTTCGGTCGTAGCAAGGTTTCGGGCAACCGCCAGCCGATTGCGCAAACCAACGCGTCGCTTGGCATCACGGCGGACTGGTTGCTTTATGATTTCGGTCGCACGGGCTTCCAGATCGAGGCCGCCAAGGAGACCGTGCTGGCCACACGCCAGACCTTGCGCAGCATAGAGCAGCAGGTTCTGTTGCGCGGCGTCTTCGCCTACATGAATGTGCGCCGGAACAACGCGTTTGTTTCGCTACGCCAGAACAACCTTCGTTTGCTGGAGCAGGAATTGCGTGCGGCACGCGACCGTTTCGAGGTCGGCGAAGTGACGCGCACTGACGTGGCGCAAGCCGAGGCGCGCCTGGCTTCGGCCCGTAGCGGGCTGGCGGCGGCGCAGGGCGATCTGGCGCAGGCGATCGAGGAATACGTGGCGGCTGTCGGGCGCAGGCCTGGTGATCTGCAGGCTCCGGGGGCACTGCCGATTCTCGGCGGTGACATCGACCAGTCCAAGTTGGTCGCGGCACGCAATCACCCCGATGTCCTGAAGGTCCAGCACGATGTCGCCGCCGCGGAGTTGACCATCGAGGCCGCCGCTGCCGCGATGCGGCCTTCGGTAAGTCTCACGGCGCGCGCCGGGCTGAGCGAAGAAGTCGGTGATTCCAACTACACCCGGACGGGCAGCGTCGGCGTGGGCGTGAGTGGTCCGATTTACCAAGGCGGTCGTCTGAGCGCGCTGCGCCGGCAGGCGATGGCCCGGCGCGATGCCAACCGGGGGGCGTTGCATGTCACGCAGTTCCGCGTCCAGCAGGACGTCGGGAATGCCTATGCCAATCTGCGGGCCGCGCGGGCGGGGCGCGCATCCAGCACCGAACAGGTACGAGCGGCAACCGTGGCGTTTCGCGGGGTCCGCGAAGAAGCGACGCTTGGCGCCCGTACAACGCTTGACGTGTTGAACGCCGAACAGGAATTGCTGAATGCGCGGGCCAATCTGATCTCGGCCGAGATCGACGTTTATACCGCGGCCTACTCTGTTCTGGCGGCCATGGGGCAATTGACGGCCAAGGACATGAACCTTGCGGTTCAGACATACGATCCGGCGGCTTACTACAACATGGTGAAATCGGCTCCCGCGGATATCAGCCCGCAAGGCCGCAAGCTGGACCGGGTTCTGCGCGCGTTGGGCGAAAACTAAAATACGCCCTGATCTGTTGTGCGGATTTGTCCTCGGGGCTACACTGGGGCGAGGCAAGAGTGGTGCGAAAACATGTCTGACCCCGTCAGCAATGCAGAAATCGAGGATGTCCTGTCATCTATTCGCCGGTTGGTTTCGACAGCCGACCGCAGCGATGAGGGGACTACGGATGCGCAGGAAACCCAGACGGACACAACCGATACCGAGCGCCGTCTGGTTCTGACACCGTCCTTGCGGGTCGATCACACCGATGACGACGAAGCCGCAGAGGAGGCCGGCGAATCGGACCCTGCCGGGACCGATGTGCTGGTTGCCGAAGAGGTCTGGCAGTTCCGCCACAACGCGCATGATGAGGATGCGCCCGATGACGGGGATGAGTCCGGTCACGACGACGACACGTCGCAACGCGCTGACGACGAGGTGTCTGCCGATCCGGATCAACTGGCCGAGGTGGGGGACGACATCACGCAAGACGACGCCGTTGCCGACACGGATGACGAACCCGCCTCTGCTGCGCTGGAAGACCGCATCGCCGAGGTCGAGGCTGCAGTCGCCGCCCGCGATGATCAGTGGGAGCCGGATGGCGACTCGGGCGATGAGTATTCGGGCAGTGCCGTCTCGCCCATGGCGTGGGAAGATTATGCTCCTGAGCCCGCTGAAGAAGAGGACGACTCCGACTCCGAACCTTCGGAGGAGGCTGAAGCTGAAGCGACGGCCGAGCCCGAGGTGACCGGTCCCGAAGAACCGCAGGATGACTCCGAACCGGAACGCCCGGATCATGCCGAAGACGATATGGTGTCACGGGCCGCTCAGGACGACGATACGCCGCTTTGGCAGGACGAGCGCGCCGATGCCTATCTGGACGAAGAAGCCCTGCGCGACATGGTCAGCGAAATTGTCCGTCAGGAATTGCAAGGCGCCTTGGGCGAGCGGATCACCCGCAATGTACGCAAGCTTGTGCGTCGCGAAATCCATCGCGCCCTCAGCAGCCATGAACTGGACTAACGGACAGCCCGGGCCAGACTTAGCAGCAGATCGAGATCCAGATGGGTTTCCACATGACGGCCCAGGGCATCCAGCGTCATGTCCACGTCACTGTCATATGTCAATGTGGATGTCCCTCCCAGATCGTTCAGGAATGCCGCGCGAAACCTGTCCGAACTGAACAGCCCATGCAGGTAACAGCCGCGTACCCGCCCCGAAACCGAGGCCGCGCCTTCGGCCCGGTCCGCGATATCCAGCCAGGCGCGCTCGCAATCCGGGCCCGAGGTTTCGCCCAGATGGATTTCGTATCCACGAACGTGATCGCCGGTGGGGCGGTATGTGGCCTCGGTCAGGGCCAGGCGCTTCTCGGGCTTCATGACGGTGACGACATCCAGATGTCCCAGGCCGGGAACGGTGGCCGCAGCCCCCTCGATGCCGTCGGGGTCCGCGATTTCGCGGCCCAGCATCTGATAGCCGCCGCAGATGCCCAGAACATGACCGCCGCGCCGGATGTGGGCGTGCAGGTCGATATCCCAGCCTTGCGCCCTGAAAAAAGCCAGATCGGCGATGGTGGATTTGCTGCCGGGAATCAGCACCAGATCGGCATCGCCGGGCAGGGGGCGGCCCGGTTCGATGATCTCGACACTGACATCGGGTTCCGAGGACAGCGGGTCGAGATCATCGAAATTTGCGATGCGCCCCAGCCGGGGAACGGCCACCCTGAAGGTTCCGCCCCGTGTCGATGCAATGTCCATGACATCCTCGGCGGGCAGACGCCACGCCCCGTCGAACCACGGCAAAACCCCAAGCGAAGGCCAGCCGGTGCGCTGCACGATCTCGTTCAGCCCATCGTCGAACAGGCGCACATCGCCGCGAAACTTGTTGATCGCGAAGGCCTTGATCTGCGAGGCGTCCTCGGGTGTCAGGACGGCCTGCGTGCCGACGATCTGGGCAATGACGCCGCCCCGGTCGATATCGCCGATCAGCACCACCGGCACACCAGCCGCCTGCGCAAACCCCATGTTCGCGATGTCATTCCTGCGCAGGTTGATCTCGGCAGGGCTGCCCGCGCCCTCGACCAGCACCAGATCGGCAGTTGCACTAAGCCGCTGGAAACTTTCCAGAACCGGGGGCATCAGGCTGGGTTTGGTTGACGAATAGTCGCGCGCACGCAGCGTCGCCACCCGCCGCCCCTGCACGACAATCTGCGCGCCTGTCTCTGTTTCGGGCTTCAGAAGCACCGGATTCATATCGGTCACCGGGGCGCGGCGGGATGCGAGGGCCTGAAGCGCCTGCGCACGGCCGATTTCGCCCCCGTCCTGCGTCACGGCGGCATTGTTCGACATGTTTTGCGGTTTGAACGGAGCGACCGACAGGCCACGATTGGCAAAGGCACGTGCGAGCCCCGCCACCAGCATCGACTTGCCCACGTTCGAGCCCGCGCCCTGAATCATGATCGCCTTGGCCATGCGCCGCCCCGCTCGATTGGTTCAATGCGCTCATATCGCCCGAACCGGCATGAGGGAAGGCTTGTTGCGCCTCGGGGTGGCAGGGCGGAAAAGAAAAGCCCCGCCATCGTGGCGGGGCTTGTTCAGCCTTGCAAGGCGATTGGATCAGGCGGCTTCGGCCTGTGCGGCAGCATTGCGGCGTTCGCTTTCTTCGCGCGACAGGGCGACCGACGTGCGCACACCCTTGCCGACGAATTCCATCAGGCCCGAAACGACACGCTCGTTCGGGTCGATTCCGGCGCAGGACAGCACTTCGCGGCCATCACGGGACCGGGCCCACCGGGCGATTTGCTCGGGGCCGTTTCCGTATTTCTTGTCATCGGCAATGGCATCGTCCAGCGCTGCCAGAACCACAGCGGCAAACAATTTGCGAGCACGATTGCCCTGCTCGGCATTGAATGCCGTGCCGTCAACGAAATCAGTCATGTTTCGTCCTTGTTTTTATTGGTCTTGTCTTTTTGGCTTGGCGATGGTTATGGCGGAGTTTGATCGATTCGGATAGAGCGAATATGCATAACTTCTATGCTCTTGGCGCATAGCTTTCTGCACATGCAGCACGATATATCGTCGTCTTGCCACCCATTGCCTCCCCAGATATAGGGGTGTGTGATCCTTCATCAACCTTTTGACATGGTTTTGTCTTATGCCAAAGATCAACGGAAACGAAATCAGACCGGGCAATGTGCTGGAACATAACGGCGGTCTCTGGAGCGCGGTCAAGGTCGATCACGTCAAGCCCGGCAAGGGCGGCGCATTCGCTCAGGTCGAGCTGCGCAACCTGCGCAACGGTTCGAAACTGAACGAACGCTTCCGCAGCGCCGACAAGGTCGAACGCGTGCGCCTGGAACAGAAAGACCAGCAGTTTCTTTACGAAACCGACGGCATGCTGGTGTTCATGGACAACGAGACCTTTGAACAGATCGAACTGCCCGCCGATATCCTTGGCGAGCGCCGTCCGTTCCTTCAGGACGGTATGACCGTTCAGATCGAATATTACGAAAGCGAAGCCCTGAACGCGACCCTGCCGCAAAAAGTGACTTGCCGCGTCGTCGAAACCGAGCCGGTGGTCAAAGGCCAGACCGCTGCCAACAGCTTCAAACCCGCCATCCTGGACAACGGGATCAAGGTCATGGTGCCGCCCTTCGTGGGGCAGGACGAGGATATCATCGTCAACACCGAAACCATGGATTACGCTGAACGCGCCTGACCCTCAGGCGCCAAGCGTATCCAGAAGGCGGCTGACCATGCTGCGATAGCCCGCCCCGAACAGCCGAAGATGCACCAACGCCGGCCAAAGCTGATACAGCGGCCGGCGTTTTTTATGGCCGGGCGCAAGGGGGCCGTAGGCGGCATGGAATTCTGCCGGAGGCGCGCCGAAAAGCGATAGCATGGCCAGGTCCACCTCGGCATCCCCGTAATAACAGGCCGGGTCGATCAGACAGGGCCGCGCGGCGGTGAACATCACGTTCCCGGCCCAGAGATCGCCATGCAGCAGGGCGGGCGGCGGTTGGTGGGGCAGGTGCCTGGGCAACCGGACAGCCAGCCGCTTGATCCGCTGGCGGAGATCGGCAGGCAGGTGATCGCCAAAGGCGAGAAGGCGGCGTTCGGCCCAGAATGTCGGCCAGTCGTCTGCGGCATCGTTGGGAATGGGCGCCTCCCCGAACGCATAATCCTCGGGCCAGCCATATCTCTCGCCCGGTCTGTCATGCAACGCCCCCAGGGCAGTGCCCAGATCGGCCCAGCCAGTGCCGGTCGGTGTGGTTTCCTCGAGATATTGCAGAACGATCAGCCCGTCTTCGGCATGCAGAAGCTTGGGCACAGGGGCCGCTGCCGTGCGCAAGGCTCTCAGCATCCGCCCCTCGGTGGCGACGTGCGGACCGGCTTTGGCGATGACGCTGCGGCCATCGTCCAGATCGGCCCGCCGGACATCGGACAGATCGCCGCCATGAACGGGCAGGATGCGCAGTACCGGTTGGCCGAGCGCCGCCTCGATCCGCGCCTCAAGGCTCATGGGGCGTAGGTAACTGTCGCACCGTTGGCCTGCATCGGCCCTTTCGCACGGTCAAACCGCAAATAGGCGATCGCCCGCCCGCCAGACTGGGTGAACAGCGTGCCCGCAGGCTTGCCATCCGCCGTGATCTCGGTGCCGACAGGGGACGTGCCGTCGATCTGCACCGTGACCAGCCCCTTGCGCAGCTCGGTCTTGTGCTTCATCCGCGCGGTCACTTCCTGCCCCACATAACAGCCCTTGCGGAAATCGACGCCGTTCAGCCTGTCGAACCCGGCTTCCAGGATAAAGGTGTCGGGCGTCAGTTCGATCCCGGTTTCGGGGATGCAATGGGCCACGCGGATCGCGTCCCAGTCGGTCCCGTCATCGCCCGATTCCTCGCCATAGAGCCGCCAGCCCAGATCGGGATGGCGCGGGTCCGGCATGGCGCCAGCGGGGGCGGGGCCGATCCCACGCTGCACGGTCAGATCGGTTTCCGACAGGGTGACATCGGCACGCAGCTTGTACATGCTCAGCCGTTGCATCAACGATTGCGCCAGCGACGCATCGACATCCAGCAGGATCGCATCGCCCCGCGGCACCAAAAAGAAATCCGCCAGATACTTGCCCTGTGGCGTCAACACGGCGGCATAAACCAGCCCCTGATCCAGCTTGCCGATATCGTTGGTGACCAGCCCCTGCAGAAAGCTGCGCGCCTCGGTTCCGGCGATTTCGATGATCTTGCGTGTCATTGGCTCTCCCGTCGCGCTTCGGTTCGTAATATAGGTCATGACGCGCGACACAACAGGGGGCGGTCATGCGGGCGAAACTATCGGTCATCATCCCGACCCTGAACGCCGCCGACGATCTGGCGCGCAGCCTGCCCGCCCTGGCCCAGGGCATACAGGCCGGACTGATCCGCGAACTTGTGATGTCGGACGGCGGGTCGCAGGACGCGACCCTGACCATCGCCGAAGAGGCGGGCGCGATCCTTGTGCAGGGCGCACCCTCGCGCGGCGGGCAGTTGCGGCGCGGGGCACAGGAAGCCAAAGGCGAATGGCTGTTGTTCCTGCACGCCGACACGATTCTGCCGCCGGACTGGCCGGACACCGTGCAGGCGCAGATCGCCGGGGGAAGGTCGGCCTGTTTCCGGTTGCGCTTTGACGCCGGGGGTCTCGCGCCCTTGCTGGTCGCCGGTTGGGCCAACTTGCGGACGCGCCTGTTTCACCTGCCTTACGGCGATCAGGGGCTGCTGATATCGCGGCGGGATTACGACTCGGTCGGCGGATATCGCGACATTCCCCTGATGGAGGACGTGGCCATGGCCCGTGCGCTTGGCCGCCGCCTGCAGGTTATGCCCGCAACCGTCACGACGAGCGCCGAAAAGTACCGGCGCGATGGCTGGATGCGGCGCGGGCTGCGCAACCTGTCTTTGCTTCTGAGGTATTTTTCCGGTGTCAGCCCCGAGCGGCTGGTGCGCCGCTACTGAGGATCAGAAAATCGGCTTGTTATTGGCCAGATAATCCGCCTGCATATTGGCGGCATCGTATTCGGTGGCGATCCAGTCCTCGAACCCGATGCCGGTTTCGGCCTGCCGCGCCTCGTAACGATCCAGAATGTAATCCAGCACCCCGGTGCGGGACCATTTGAAATGGATATACTTGACCCCCAGCATCTTGCGCGCCTCCGCAACCGGACGGCCCTCGATCTCCATCAAATAGATGGCCGAGGCGAACCCGGCGCGGTCCGCACCGGATTTGCAATGCATGACAAAGGGTTTCTCGATCTCGCGAAAGGCCCGGATCAGGTGCAGGATATCGTGGCGCGGTGCGGCCTGACGCGCCATCAGGTTGACGCTGACCAGAGTCAGGCCGAGGCGTCGGCAGCTTTCCTCTTCCACCAGGTAATGCGCCGCCCCGGCGGCTCCGCGCAGGTTCAGCACCGTCTTGATGCCCATCTGCTTGAGGCGCTCGAACCGTTCATGCGTGGGCTGGTTCGAACGGTACACCCCCGGCGCGACCGGATAGAAATTGGTCCACACCTTGCGCAGCACCGCGTGATCGAACCACAGGTTGTAGATATGTGCACGGCGTCGGTTTTCGGGCGTGGACAGGTCCACATCGTAGGAATTGCGCAGCGCCCGCTCCCAGTCGGTGATCCGTTTGAACAGTTTCATGGGATAGGTGCGCTCCGTTTTGTCGGGGCCGGGCCCGGCGTTGCCTTCATTTAGGGGGGCGGGCACGGCATGGCAAGCGATTGACGGCGCGGGGGATCGGCGTAATGTCTCCCGGCGCTTTCAGGAGGTTGTGAAATGACGTTGAGTAACGGACGCCCCTATCTGGCCATTCCCGGCCCCTCTGTCATGCCCGACGCGGTTTTGCAGGCGATGCACCGCGCCGCGCCCAATATCTACGAGGGCGAATTGATCGAGATGATGCCCGACCTGATGCGCGATCTGCGTCGCGTCGCTCGCACCGAAGCGCATGCCGTGATTTATATCAGCAATGGGCACGGCGCATGGGAGGCGTCGCTGGCCAATGTGCTTGCGCCCGGTGATCGGGTTCTGGTTCCCGCGACGGGCCGGTTCGGCCACGGCTGGAGTGAAATCGCCGCACGGCTTGGGGCTGAGGTGGAAATGCTGGACTTCGGCAAGCAATCCCCGGTCGATCCCGAGCGGCTTGAACAGGCCTTGCGCGCCGATAAATCACACAAAATCAAGGCGGTTCTGGTCACGCATGTGGATACGTCCACCTCGATCCTGAATGATATCGCCGCGATCCGCGCCGCAATGGATGCCGCCGGGCATCCCGCGTTGTTGATGGCCGATTGCATCGCCTCGCTGGCCTGTGACAGGTTCGAAATGGATGACTGGGGTGTCGATGTGATGGTCGCGGGCAGCCAGAAAGGCCTGATGGTGCCGCCCGGACTGGGCTTCGTGTTTTTCAACGACAAGGCCGCGCAGGTTCAGGCCGGGCTGGGCCGGGTCAGCAGCTATTGGGATTGGGCACCGCGCGCCAACCCGGACTATTTCTACCAGTTTTTCGGGGGCACCGCGCCCACCCATCACCTCTATGGGCTGCGCGCCGCGCTGGACATGATCCATGCCGAAGGGCTCGAGGCCGTCTGGGCCCGTCATGATCGTCTGGCGCAGGCCATCTGGGCCGCGTGCGAGGCTTGGGGGCAGGGCGGGCCGCTGGCGCTGAACGTGGCGGATCGGACCCATCGCAGCCGCGCGGTGACCTCGTTGCGCATCGGCGCGCCGCATGGCACCGAATTGCGCCAGTGGGTGCAGGACAAGGCGGGCGTGACCCTCGGGATCGGCCTGGGCATGGCCGAGCCTGACGATCCCGCCTGGCACGGGTTCTTTCGCATCGGGCATATGGGGCATGTGAATGCGCATATGGTTCTGGGCATGTTGGGGGTGGTGCAGGCCGGCCTGACGGCGCTCGACCTCCCGCACGGGGCAGGGGCGCTAGAGGCTGCGACCGAGGTGATCGCCGGGGCCTGAGCGGCGAATGCGCCGCGCCAGCCGGGAAATCAGCCAGTTCAGCCCATACCCCGCCGCCAATACGGTGGGCAGCCCAAAGCTGGCCCGCAAGACCATGAAAACCCACATCAAATTCACGAACCCCATCACCAATGCGGCGGTCGTGTAATTCGGGGCTTTTGACAGGACGCCACGATTCATGCCGACAGTTTACCGCGACCACCGCAGCTGTCAGCCAAATTTCGCGCGATCGCGGGCTATGAGCGGGCTGCGGCCAAAGCCTCGGGCAGGGTTTCGGCCAGAACGTCCAGATCTTGCGGTCGCCCGCAACTGATCCGAATACAGCGGTCTTGCGGGGCGACAAAGGGTTTGCGAACGAACACGTCACGCGCCACCAACCCTTCCAGAACGCGGGTGGAAAACGCCCCGTCAGCCCCGCAATCGACTGCCACGAAATTCGTGGCCGAAGGCAGGGCGCTTAGTCCATTTTCCGTGGCAATGGCCGTGATACGCGCGCGCGCCTTTGCCACCTGATCCGTCACATGGGCCAGCCACGCGCTGTCGCGAACAGCGGCCAGCGCCCCAGCCTGTGCCACCCGATTCATCCCGAAATGATTGCGGATCTTGTCGAAGCTGCGGATCAGGTCGGGCGCGCCGATGGCATAGCCGATCCTCGCGCCTGCCATGCCGTAAGCTTTTGAAAAAGTGCGCATTCTGATGACGCGCGGATCGTCGACCTCAATCGGGGCGGCGGTGCCTTGGGGGGCGAATTCGACATAGGCCTCGTCCAGCAGCAACAAACAGCCTTCGGGCAGGTCGTCCAGAGCGGCGACGATGGTTTCTCCACTGTGCCATGTACCCATCGGGTTGTCGGGGTTGGCAAGGTAGACCAGCTTGGCGTTCACCTCGCGCGCTTTGTGGAACAGCGCGGTTGGGTCTTCGTGATCGTCCTTGTAGGGGACCTTGTGCAGCGCACCGCCGAACCCGGCCACATGATAGTTGAAGGTCGGGTAGGCCCCGTCCGAGGTCACGACCGCATCGCCGGGACCGATCAGCAGCCGCACCAGATTGCCCAACAGCCCGTCAATCCCTTCTCCCACAAGGATATTTTCAGGCCGGGCCCGCATGTGCCGGGCCAGTTCCTGGCGCAGATCATAGCTGCTTGGCTCGCCATATTTCCAGATCTCCAGCACCTCGGCCTGCATCGCCTTGACCGCGGCGGGAGAGGGGCCGAACAGGCTTTCGTTCGCGCCCAGACGGGCGCGGAAGGGGGCGCCGCGGGCGCGTTCCTGTTCCTCGGGGCCGACGAAGGGCACGGTTGAGGGCAGGGATTGGACAAGGTCGGTATAGCGTGGTGCGGTCATGGCGCGCAGCTAATGCCATTGCGCGCCAATGTGCAAGCGGTGTGTCCGAAGGCCGAAAAACGGCCTTCGGTATCGTGTCGGTATAACGTCGGTATCGCGTCGGTGCGCGGCCCCCGTCAGCCCAGTTCGGCCAGACGCTCCAGCGCGGTGCGCAGCTTGCCCTCTTCTTCCTCGCGCAGGGCCAGGTTTTCGCGGGCTTCCTCGACCACCTCTTCGGGGGCGCTGGCGACGAATTTGGGGTTGTTCAGCCGGCCGCGCAGACCGCCCAGTTCCTTCTCCAGCTTGCCAAGGGTTTTCTCGAGCCGCGCCTTTTCCTCGGCCACGTCGATGATGTCGGCCACCGGCAGGCCCAGATGCCCGCCCTCGACCGCCACGGTGATGCTGCCCTTGGGCAGGGCATCGACATGGGTCAGGCTTTCGATCCGGGCGATGCGCTTGATCATCACCTCGTTGCGATCCCATGCGCGCTGTTCGGCCTCGCCCAGATCGGTACACAGCACCGGCACATAAAGACCGGCGGGCACATGCACCTGCGCGCGGGCCGAGCGGACCTGTTCGATCACCGAGATCACCCAGTTCATCTCGCGGTCGGCATCGGCGTCCACCAGATCGGCGGCGCTGTAGCCGGGCCAGTCGGCATGGATCAGCATTTTCTGACGCTCGCCCAGTGTGCCCCAAAGTTCCTCGGTGACATAGGGCATGATCGGGTGCAGCAGGATCAGGCACTGGTCGATCACCCAGGCCATCGTGGCCTGGGTTTCCGCCTTGGTGGCGTCGTCCCCGTCCAGCAGCAGGGGCTTGGACAGTTCCACATACCAGTCACAGACCTTGCCCCAGACAAAGGCATAAAGCGCATTGGCCGCATCGTTGAAGCGGAAGTTTTCCAGCGCCTCGTCCACCGCTTCGCGCACCTTGGCGGTTTCGCCGACGATCCACTTGTTCACCGTGGCGGTGGGCTGCGGGATTTCGCCGCTGCTTCCGACCGCGCCGTTCATCTCGGCAAAGCGGGCGGCGTTCCACAGCTTGGTGCCGAAATTGCGATAGCCCGCAATACGTTGCGTGGAAAGCTTCAGGTCGCGGCCCATCGCGGCCATCGCCGTCAGCGTAAAGCGCACCGCATCCGCGCCGTAATCGTCGATCAGTTCCAGCGGGTCCAGAACATTGCCAAGCGATTTCGACATCTTCTTGCCCTTCTCGTCGCGGACAAGGGCATGGACATAGACATGGCTGAACGGCTTCTGGCCGACCACGGCGTATTGCATCATCATCATCCGGGCGACCCAGAAAAAGATGATGTCGAAGCCCGTAATCAACACATTGGTGGGAAAGTATTTTTCCAGTTCCGGAGTCTGTTCCGGCCAGCCGAGCGTGCCGATGGGCCAGAGGCCCGACGAGAACCATGTGTCGAGCACATCCTCGTCCCGCGTCAGGACCTTGCCGCCTGCCAGTTCGCTGGCTTCGGCCTCGGTCGCGGCGCAGTACTGGTTGCCGTCCTCGTCATACCAGACCGGAATCTGATGCCCCCACCACAACTGGCGGGAGATGCACCACGGTTCGATATTTTCCAGCCAGTGGAAATACACCTTGCGGTCGCTTTCCGGCATGATCGTGGTTTCGCCCGAGCGCACGGCCTCGATCGCCGGGCCGACGATTTTCGCGGTGTCCACGAACCACTGATCGGTCAGCATCGGTTCGATCACCACCTTCGAGCGGTCGCCAAAAGGCTGCATGATCGGCTTGTTATCCACAAGCGGCACCGTTTCGCCTTGATCATTTTCAACCATCACCGCCAGACCTTCGGAGGTGATCTGATCCACCACCTTTTGGCGCGCCTCGAACCGGTCCAGCCCGCGCAGATCGTCCGGCACGAGGTTCAGCGTGTCGGCCTCGACCTCGGTGAAGTCGGCCCCGTTGGCGATCTCCTGCGCGCGGGTGGCGCAGGCGGCGTAGCCATCGCCGTCGGCGCGCATATGGCCCTTGGTGTCCATCAGACGGTACATCGGGATGCCGCCGCGCCTGGCGACCTCGTAGTCGTTGAAATCATGCGCGCCGGTGATCTTGACCGCGCCCGAGCCGAAATCGGGGTCGGGGTATTCGTCCGTAATGATCGGAATCAGGCGGCGATGTTCCTTGGGACCGACAGGGATTTCACAAAGTTTCCCGACGATTGGCGCGTATCGTTCATCCGATGGATGAACCGCGACCGCCCCGTCGCCCAGCATGGTTTCGGGCCGCGTGGTGGCGATGGAGATATAATCGCGCTCTTCCTCCAGCACGACATTTCCGTCCTCGTCCTTTTCGATGTAGGTATAGGTCTCGCCCCCCGCCAGCGGGTATTTGAAATGCCACATATGGCCGGGCTTTTCGATATTCTCGACCTCCAGGTCGGAAATCGCGGTTTCGAAATGCGGGTCCCAGTTGACCAGACGCTTGCCGCGATAGATCAGCCCCTTGTTGTACATGTCCACGAACACCTTGATCACGGCATCGTGGAAATTGCCCTCTTCGCCCGCGGGCGCACCCGGCGCGCCGGACATGGTAAAGGCGTTGCGCGACCAGTCGCAGGACGCCCCGAGGCGCTTGAGCTGGTTGATGATCGTGCCGCCGGAATGGGTTTTCCACTCCCACACCTTTTCGAGGAACTTCTCGCGGCCCAGTTCGCGGCGCGACTGGTTGCCATCCTCGGCCAGTTTGCGCTCCACCACCATTTGCGTGGCGATGCCCGCATGGTCCTGCCCCGGCTGCCACAGCGTGTCGAAACCGCGCATCCGGTGCCAGCGGATCAGGATATCCTGCAAGGTGTTGTTGAAGGCATGGCCCATATGCAGGCTGCCGGTCACGTTGGGCGGCGGGATCATGATGCAATAGGGATCGGCGCCCGGTTTGGCGTTCGCGCCGGCCCTGAAGGCCCCGGCCTGTTCCCAGGCGTCGTAAATGCGGCCCTCGGCCTCGGCTGCGTTAAAGGTCTTGTCCATGGCCATTGCGATGTGTCCTGCGGAAAGTCTCGGGTCGGGATGTCTCTAGCGAATGCGATGCCCAAGGAAAAGGCTGGTGCGGGAAATTATTGCCCCTGCGCGATTGACCTTGCGCGCGGGCTGTCGGATCGTCTGAGGATGGTAAGCGGGGGTGCGGTATGCAGGCGGTGCAATCCATCGAGATCGACGAAACCGGGCAGGGCCATGCCACAACGCCGGGGATCGCCCCGGCAGAGGGCGGTGTGCTGTGTTGGACGCGGGTGGCCCTGTCGCAGGAGGGCGCGGGGGATTGGCTGCATCAATCGGGGCTCGATCCGCTGGTGGTCTCGGCCCTGACCGCGCAGGACACGCGCCCGCGCTGCACGGTGCATGGCGATGGGGCGTTGATGAACCTGCGGGGCGTCAACCTGAACCCCGGCGACGAGGTCGAGGACATGGTTTCGGTCCGGCTGTGGATCACCGGGGATGCGGTGGTGTCGGCGCAGCTCAGGCGGCTGATGGCCGTGGGCGATGTGTGGGACTCGGCAATGCGCGGGCAGGGGCCGGTGCGCACCGGCGATCTGGTGGCGCGGCTGGCGTTGCGGCTGGCCGACCGGGCCGAGCCGGTGATCGCCGGGCTGAACGAACGGATCGACGATATCGAGGAGCAGGTCGATCAGGGGCCGTGGGCGGTGTCGCGGGCCGATCTGGCGGATGTGCGGCGCATGGCGATCAAGCTGCGCCGCCATATCGCCCCGCAGCGCGATGCGCTCAGCACCTTCGAGATCGAGGACCTGCCCTGGATTACCCATGCCGACCGCAGCCGCCTGCGCGAGGCGGTCGAACGCGTCACCCGCCTGTCCGAGGAACTCGACGCCATCCGCGACCGTGCGCAGGTGGTGCAGGATCAGATCATGGAGCATCGCTCGGAGGTGATGAACCACCAGATGCTGATCCTGTCGGTGGTGGCGGCAATCTTCCTGCCGCTCGGCCTGCTGACCGGGCTGTTGGGAATCAACGTGGGCGGTATGCCGGGGGCAGATGACCCTAGGGCGTTCTGGATCGTCACCGCCGGGATCGTGGTGGTCGGGCTGGCGCTCTACTTGGTCTTCCGCGCGCGCGGCTGGCTGCGCCGCTAACGCCGCCTACCTGCGCCGGTCCAGTTTCGTGGACAGCTGGATCAGGCTTTCCGAGCCCTTCACCCCACGGGTTTCGCCGATGCGGTCCAGCGTGTCGTCCAGTGCCTCGGTCGTTGCGGCCTCGATCCCGACGATCAGGTCGAACCGCCCCGAGGTGGTATGCACCGTCTTCACGTCCGGCAGCGAACGCAGCCGCGCCAGCACGGCCGGGGCGCTGCGCGGCTCGATGCTGACAAGCGCCGTGGCCCGCAGCGGGGCGCGCTGGCTGTCGCTCAGTCGCAGGGTATAGCCCTGGATCACGCCCGAATTCTCCAGCCGCTCCAGCCGCGCCTGCACGGTGGTGCGGGCAAGGTTCAGCTTGCGGGCCAGCGTGGCCACCGGCGTGCGGGCGTTTTCGGCCAGAAGGTCAATCAGGGCGCGGTCTGTTTCGTCTGTTTGCATCGTTGTTTCGGCATAATGACGTCAATAAGAGTCACTTTATGCGAAGTGACGCGCGGAATCGACGCCTTTTGCCCGCATCCTGAAAAAAACGAGCAGCCCGACAGGATATTCAGATGCGCGAAACCCCGAACTGGCCCGATCCCGCGGCGCATATCGCCCGGCATTCCCCCGACACCGCGATGCTGTATTTCAGCCCCGCCGCCTTGCAGGCCACGGCGCAGCGGTTTCAGGCCGGGTTCGACGGGCTGGTGACATACGCGGTCAAGGCCAACGCGGGCGAAGAGGTGCTGACAAATCTGGTGGCGGCGGGCATTCGCGCCTTCGACGTGGCCAGCCCGCGTGAAATGTATGCCGTGCGCGCCGTCTGCCCCGATGCGGTCTTGCATTACAACAATCCCGTGCGCTCGGTCGAAGAGGTCACCGTGGCGCGCGCGCTGGGCGTGGCTTCGGCCTCGGTCGATTGCTGGCGTGAGTTGGACAAACTGTCGGTCTTGCCCAAGCGCACCGAGATCGCCGTGCGGCTGGCCCTGCCGGTGGCGGGCGCGGCTTATGATTTCGGCGAGAAATTCGGCCTCGGTCCCGACCGTGCGGCGCAATTGCTGCAAGAGGTGTCCGCGCGCGGCTTTGTCCCGGCGATCACCTTTCACCCCGGCACCCAATGCGCCGACCCGTCCGCATGGGGCGCATATATCGCCGAGGCCGCCGATGTGGCCCGGATGGCCGGTGTGCGGATTGCCCGGCTGAACGTGGGCGGCGGTTTCGCGTCGCACCGCGACGGGCGGGCGCCCGACCTCGAGGCGATATTCACCCATATCCGCGCCGAGCTGGACCGCCATTTCCCCGATCATGCCCCCGATCTGGTATGCGAGCCGGGCCGCGCGATGGTGGCCGATGCCTTTACCCTGGGCACGCGCGTCAAGGCGCTGCGCGATACCGGGGCGGTGTTCCTGAATGACGGAATCTATGGCGGCCTGACCGAGGCGCGCGATATCGGTGCGCCGGGGCGGATTCGCGTTCTGGCGCCCGACGGAATGCCGCGCACCGGCAGGGATCAGCCGCGCATCGTGTTCGGCCCGACCTGCGACAGCATCGACCGGCTGCCCGATCCGCTGCCGCTGCCCGCCGACCTGGCCGAGGGCGATTATGTGCTGTTCGACGGTATGGGCGCCTATTCGCGCAGCCTGACCACCCGGTTCAACGGTTACGGATTGGGCGATCCGGTGACGGTGGCACATTTGGGCTGAGTGGCTCTGGACATGAGCGTGAGGGCCGTTACGTTCGGCCCCAGGCACGTGCGAAAGGGCAAATCATGGACAAGTTCGGCAAAAGCCAACCCGTCACGCGATTCGAAGATCAGCGGTTTCTGACAGGACATGGCCGCTATGTGGATGACATTACCCCCCAGGGGGCGCTGTTCGCTTATGTCCTGCGCTCATCCGTGGCGCATGGACGGATCACGACGCTGGATGTCGACGAGGCCCGCGAGGCCCCCGGCGTGCATCTGGTGCTGACCGCCGGTGATCTGGCCGGTGCGGGCGTGACCGAGGGCATGGCGATCAACACCGTGACCAATCGCGACGGCTCGAAATCCGCCGCCCCCCGCCGCCCCATTCTGGCCGAGGGCCATGTGCGTTTCGTCGGCGAACCCGTGGCGATGATCGTGGCCGGCACCCTGCAAGAGGCCCGCGATGCCGCCGAGATGATCGAATTCGACCATGACGACCTGCCCGCGCATATGGAGATCGGGCCGGGCGGGCAGGCCCTGCATGACGACGCCCCCGACAACCGCGCGTTCGACTGGGCGATGGGCGATGAACAGGCCGTCACGGCGGCAATCGAAAAGGCCGCCCATGTGGTGCGCATGCCCCTGCGCGACAACCGGATCATCGCCAACCCGATGGAGCCGCGCGGCTGTTATGCCGAAACCACGGGCGACCGCCTGCACGTCGCGGTGAACGGGCAGGGGGTCTGGGGCACCAAGGGCAACCTGGCCCGTGTTCTGGGGATGCAGCCCGGCGATATCCGCGTGACCAATCCCGATGTCGGCGGCGGCTTCGGCACCAAGGCGATGGATTACCCCGAAACCTATCTGGTGGCCCATGCCGCGCGGGTTCTGGACCGGCCCGTGCGCTGGATGGCCGACCGGACCGAAACGATGCTCAGCGACAATTCCGGCCGCGGGCTGGATCACGACCTGACACTGGCCTTCGACGCCGACCTCAAGATCACCGCCTACCGCGTGGACAGCCGCGTCGATCTGGGCGCCTATTGCAGCACCATGGGGCAGGGCATCCAGACCGACCTGTTCTCGAAGGTGCTGATGGGGGTTTATGACGTGCAGGACACGTTCCTGCATGTCGAAGGCTTCTTTACCAACACCACGCAGGTCGATGCCTATCGCGGCGCGGGCCGCCCCGAGGCGATCTATGCGCTCGAACGCATCATGGACCGCGCGGCGCGCGAACTGGGCGTCGATACATGGGACCTGCACCGCCGGAATTTCATTCCCAAATCCGCCTTCCCCTATGTCTCCTCGACGGGGGAAACCTATGACGTGGGCGATTTCGCGCGCGTGCTCGACCGGATCGAAGCCGAGAGCGACCGCGCCGGGTTCGCCGCGCGCAAGGCCGAAAGCGCGGCGCGCGGGCGGCTGCGCGGGATGGGGCTGTGTTACTATATCGAAAGTATTCTGGGGAATCCTTCGGAGACGGCGAAGGTCGAGTTCAACGAGGATGGCAGCGTGTCGATCTATGTGGGCACACAATCCAACGGGCAGGGGCATGAAACGGTCTATGCGCAGTTCCTGTCGGACCAGACGGGCATCCCGGTGGATCGCATCACCGTGGTGCAGGGCGACAGCGACCGCATCGCCACCGGCGGCGGCACGGGCGGCTCGCGATCGGTGACCACGCAGAACAACGCCACGCTTGCCACCGTGTCGAAGATGATCGCGGCCTTCATCCCCTACCTGGCCGACAAGATGGGCGTCGACGAGGGCGAGGTCGGCTTTGACGATGAAACCTTCCGCGCCGGTGGCTCGAACCTGACGCCGACCCTGATCGAAGCGGCGGAGATGGCCCGTGCGGACGGGCGCACCGACCTGTTGGTGCATAAGGAAACCGCCACGCTGCCCGCGCGCTCCTTTCCCAACGGCGCGCATGTGGCCGAGGTCGAAGTCGATCCCGACACCGGCAAGGTCACGCTGGAACGCTATACCGTGGTCGATGATTTCGGCAACCTGATCAACCCCTTGCTGGTCGCCGGTCAGGTGCATGGCGGCACCGTTCAGGGCGTGGGGCAGGCGCTGGTGGAGCATGTGGTGCATGACGAGGACGGTCAGCTCCTCACGGCGAGTTTCATGGACTACGCGATGCCGAGGGCCGATGATGTCCCCATGATCCGTTTCGCGACAGAACCCGTGCCATCGACGGCCAATGCCATGGGCATGAAAGGCTGCGGCGAGGCGGGAACCGTCGGCGCGATGGCCGCCACCGCCAATGCGGTGGCCGATGCGCTGTGGGATCGCGGGGTGCGGCAGGCCGATATGCCGTTCACGCCGCACCGTGTATGGAAGATGCTGAACGATGCCGTGGCGCCGGTGGATTGAACGACTTGCCGGGTTTCTGCGCCCCGGCCTGCGCCGGGGGCAGACCGGACTTGCCCACAGGCGCGGGCAGGTCAGCCATGTTCTGATCCTCGACGGCACCATGTCCTCTCTGGACGATGGCAGCGAAAGCAATGCCGGGCTGACCTATAAACTTCTGTCCGAGATCAGCGGACCCAACCTGACGGTCTATTACGAGGCCGGGCTGCAATGGCAGGACTGGGGCAGCACGCTGGACGTGATGATGGGGCGCGGCATCAACCGGCAGATTCGCCGCGCCTATGGCTATCTGGCCAGCCGCTATCGCGCGGGCGACCGGATTTACCTGATCGGCTATTCGCGCGGGGGCTATGCGGTGCGCTCGCTGGCCGGGGTGATCGACCAGGTCGGCCTCCTGCGTGCCGAAAACGCGACCGAGCGCAATATCCTCACCGCCTATCGTCACTACCAGTCACCGCCCGGCAGCGCCGCGGCGCTCGCCTTCACCCGCCGCTTCTGCCACGAGGAAACCCCGGTCGAGATGGTCGGATGCTGGGACACGGTCAAGGCGCTCGGCCTGCGCCTGCCGGTCCTGTGGCGCTGGAGCGAAGAGGCGCACGCCTTTCACAGCCACGAACTGGGGCCGGCCGTCAGGCACGGCTTTCACGCCTTGGCCCTGCACGAAACCCGCGCCGTTTTCGACCCCGTCCTGTGGAAGACCTCGCCGGATTGGACGGGACGGGTCGAACAGGTCTGGTTCCGGGGAACGCATGGCGATGTGGGCGGCCACCTGAGCGGCTTTCACCCGGCCCGGCCGCTGGCCAATATCCCGCTGGTCTGGATGCTGGAGCGGATTGAGGAATGCGGCCTGTCATTACCGCAAGGCTGGCACGCCCGCTTCCTGACGGACCCCGAGGCCCCATCGGTCGGCACATGGCGGGGCTGGGGCAAGATTTTCCTGATGCGCGAACGGCGCCGGGTCGGGCACGACCCGTCCGAACGCCTGCACGAAACGGTCAACGGGCGCGATGCCGAACGCTTCGGCATCAAGGACCGGGCGACCGAGGACGCCCCCGCCTCAGGCCATTTTCATGATCAGACAAGTGGTTGAGGACGTCGCATAGAGCCGGTCGTCGTCGATCCCGCGAATTTCACCCGAGGCCACACCCGTTGAGCGGCCCGCGTGGTCGACCGTGCCGATGGCCCGCACACGGGTGCCAAGCGGGATCGCGCGGGTGATATTCACCTTGTATTCCAGTGTGGTATAGACCGATCCGCGCGGCACCGTGGTCATCACCGCGCAGCCCATGCAACTGTCCAGGATCGCGCCGTACCAGCCGCCATGCACCGCGCTCATCGGGTTGGTGACAGCGAACTGCGGCGCGCCCTCGAACACCACGCGCCCCTCCTCGACCGAGACCGGCGCAAACCCGAGCGTCGCGCCGATGGGCGGGCCAGGCAGGCGGCCCGCGATCATGTCCTGCATGAATTCCATCCCCGACCGCGACAGCAGATCGTCCATGCCCGGCATATCGTCGAGTGTTTCGGCCAGTTTCGCCATATCCATTCCCATTCGTGTGTGTTCGGCGGCCACGTTATGCGCGCGGACGCCGAAAGGGAATGGCCGCCAGCGTTACGCCACGTCGCGCAGTTCGACCTTGGGCGTCACGCCAAGCGCATGGCACACGTCGCGGGTCAGTTCCGGGCGGTTCAGCGTGTAGAAATGCAGGTCTTCGGCCCCGCCTTCGATCAACTCGCTGCACAGTTCCGTTGCCAGCGCGGTGGCCAGCAGTTCCTGCCGGTCGTCGCGGATCGCCTTGTCGAACGTGTCGTCCAGCCAAGCCGGAATCGCCGTGCCGCAGGCCTGCGCGAACTTGCGCACCCCGGTCCAGTTCTCGATCGGCAGCACACCGGGGATGATCGGGGCGTCGATCCCGGCCTTCACGCAATCGTCGCGGAAGCGGAAAAACGTCTCGGCCTCGAAGAAGAACTGCGTGATCGCCTCGTTCGCCCCGGCGTCGATCTTGCGCTTGAGCCAGTCGATATCGGCCTGCCGGTCCGCCGCCTCGGGGTGCTTTTCGGGATAGGCGCCCACGCGGATGGTGAACTTGCCGGTGTCGGCCAGCGCCTCGATCAGCTCGCAGGAATTGGCGAACCCCTCGGGGTTGGGGGTAAACCCGTTCGACCCCTTGGGCGGATCGCCCCGCAGCGCGACGATCTCGCTCACACCGGCCTTGTGAAAATCATCGGCGATAGCCAGCGTTTCCTCGCGGGTCGCATCGACACAGGTCAGGTGCGCGGCCACGTTCAGGCCGGTGGCCTTGTGCAGCGTGCCCACCGCCTCGCGCGTCAACTCGCGGGTGGTGCCGCCCGCGCCATAGGTGACGGACACGAAACGCGGGCCGAGCGGGGCCAGCGTGTGAATCGTATCCCACAGGCGAAACGACGCCTCCAGCGATTTGGGCGGGAAGAATTCGAAGGAAACATTCGGCTTTTTCATTTTTGTGTATCCTGCGGAAATATGCGTTGGCCTCTTGTTGCAGGTGCAGCATTGTGAGACAACTTCATAATATTCATGGTTTATGTGAGGCGCGCTAATATAATGCATATCGAGTTGCGGCACCTGCGAACGATCCGGGCCATCCATCAGGCGGGCGGCATCGCCCGCGCGGCGGATATGCTGCACATCACCCAGTCCGCATTGAGCCATCAAATCAAGGGGTTGGAGGATCAGGCGGGGGTCGAACTCTTCGTGCGCCGCTCGAAACCGCTCAAACTGTCGGCGGCGGGGCAGCGCCTGCTGCGCGTGGCCGAAAAGGTGCTGCCCGAGATCGAGGCGCTGGAAGGCGAATTCGGCGGATTGCGGCAGGGCAGCGCCGGGCGGATGCATATCGCCATCGAATGCCACGCCTGTTTCGAATGGCTGTTCCCGGTGCTCGAACGCTTCCGCAAGGCCTGGCCCGAGGTCGATGTGGATATCCGCCCCGGCCTCGCCTTCGATGCGCTGCCCGCCCTGCGCAAGGAAGAGGTCGATCTGGTCGTGTCCTCCGACCCCGAGGACCTGCCGGGAATCGAATTCAAGCCGCTGTTCGATTACGAGCCGGTTTTCGTCGCCTCCAGCCAGCACCCGCTGGCGCAGAAACCCTTTGTCGAGGCCGACGATTTCCGCGACGAAACGCTGATCACCTACCCGGTGGACCGCTCACGGCTGGACGTGTTCACGGAATTGCTGAGCCCGGCCAAGGTGGAACCCCGCGCCGTGAGGCAGGTGGAACTGACGGCGGTGATCCTGCTTCTGGTGGCCTCGAATCGCGGCGTTGCCGTCCTGCCCGACTGGGTCGTGCGCGAAGTCAGGACCAGCAGCGATTTCGTGACCCGCCCGATCACCGAAAAGGGCCTGACCAAACGGCTCTACGCCGCGATCCGCGAGGACGACGCCGACAAGCCCTATGTCGCCCATCTGGTGCGGCTCGCGCGGGAAATCCCGGTGCGCCTGCAACGCGGAGAACTGGGCAGGCAAGGCCCCTTGTAAGCAAGGCGCGGGGCGCGTATACGCGCGGCTTGAACGCAAAGGAGCGGATGCGATGCCGGGCAGTGCCAACCTCAACATCATGATCAAGGCCGCGCGCAAGGCGGGCCGGTCGCTGGTCAAGGACTTCCGCGAGGTCGAACAGCTTCAGGTCTCGATGAAGGGCGCGGGCGATTTCGTCAGCCGCGCCGACATCGCCGCCGAGCAGATCCTCAAGGACGAGTTGATGGGCGCACGCCCCACCTATGGCTGGCTGGCCGAGGAAGGCGGCGGCGAAGACGGCGAAGACCCCACCCGCCGCTGGATCGTCGATCCGCTGGACGGCACCACAAATTTCCTGCACGGCCTGCCGCATTGGGCGATCTCCATCGCCCTGGAGCACAAGGGCAAGGTCGTCGCCGGCGTGATCTACGACGCCGCCAAGGACGAAATGTTCTTTGCCGAAAAGGGCGAAGGCGCATGGCTGAACGAAAGCCGCCTGCGCGTGTCGGGCCGGGGCCGGATGATCGAATCGATCTTCGCCACGGGCGTGCCGTTCGGCGGGCGCTCGGACCTGCCGCTGACGCTTCAGGATCTGGCGCGGCTGATGCCCGCCTGTGCCGGGGTGCGGCGCTGGGGCTCGGCGGCGCTGGACATGGCCTATGTGGCCGCGGGCCGCTATGACGGGTTCTGGGAACGCCGCCTGAACGCCTGGGATCTGGCCGCCGGTCTGATCATCGTCCAGGAAGCGGGCGGTTTCGCCGAACCGCTCACCGATGGCGCAGGTATTCTGGACAGCGGCGATGTGATCTGCGCCAACGAGGTGATTTTCGACAAGTTCTCCAAGGTGATCCGCGGCGCGTGACCCGGATGTGCGCCGCTGGCGCGCAGGGGGCGTTCGCGTTCGGGCCACGCAGGCCTCGGGGGACGCTGTCCCCCGAACCCCCTGGGATATTTACGAGCAGGAGAAGGGTTATCGGTCGGACGGGTGATTGACCCCGTCCACCCAGCCGATCGGTTCGTGATCGCGCGGGTTGACGCCCTCGATACAACCGAGGTTGACCCCGTAATGCGTGGGGTCCGAGCGGCGCTGGTGATGGGTATAGATGCCGCAGACCGAGCAGAAATAGTGTTGCGCGGTATTGGTCCCCCACTGGTAGAGCGTCAGCTTGTCCGCGCCCTTTACGATCTCGAGCTGGTCGAGCGGGGCGGTGACGGCCGCCGCGCCGCGCCGTCGGCAGAACGAGCAATCGCAGCGCCGGGCAGCTTCGAACCCGCCGGCAAGGGTGACGCGCAGCTCGACCGCGCCGCAGTGACAGGTGGCTTTGAGAGGGGGCGTCATTTCTTTTTCCTTACGCGGGGAATATCGCTGCGCCGGTAGGTATAGCGGGCTTCGGGATGTGGCGGGTGGCCGTGAGTGCGGTTCCAGTAGGCCGGGCCGCCGTGTTTCAGGAACAGGGGCAGGGTCAGGATCAGGCCGAACACGAAGCCCCCGGCATGGGCCCAATAGGCCACCCCGCCGCCCATCGGATCGGCGCCGATGCCGCTGAACAATTGCAGCCCGAACCAGATTCCCAGCATCAGCCAGGCCGGGACCGGGATGATCTTGACGAAGACGATGAAGATCAGAAGCACGTCCACCCGCGCCTTGGGGTATAGCAGCAGATAGCCACCCATCACCCCGGCAATCGCCCCCGAGGCCCCCACCGTGGGCACTTGGCTGTAGGGGGCCGAGATCAGATGCGCCGCCGCTGCCCCCACGCCCGAGGCGATATAGAACAGCAGATAGCCGACATGGCCCATTTCCTCTTCGAGGTTGTCGCCGAAGATCCACAGGAACAGCATGTTTCCCGCCAGGTGCATCCATCCGCCATGCAGGAACATCGAGGTGAACAACGTGCTCCATGTGCCCTGTTCGCTGACCAGCACGGGCGTCATGGCCCAGTCGTAGAAAAAGATCTGCAACTGCCTTGGGTCGGCGATGAACGGCCAGTAGCTGAGAAACACCGCCACGTTGATCGCGATCAGCGCATAGGTGACATAGGGCGTCTGTGTCGATGGGTTGTGATCGCGGATCGGGAACATGCGCTGAAACTGGCCTGCGCCGCGAGAGAGGTCAAGCGCAACCGCGCGGACATGATAACGCCCGCCGGGTCGGGCGGGCGTTCTGCCGTGGATATGGGCGTGTGGGTCAGGCCATGCCGCCCAGAAGCGCCGCATTACCGCCCGCAGCGGTGGTATCGACGCAGACATGGCGTTCATGCAGCGCATGGCCGGTATCGGGCAGGCCGGTGATCAGCGGGATGATCGGGCCGGCGCGCTCGCTCAGGGCCTGTCCATAGGCGCGTGCTGTGGCGTCGTCGCCCCACCACAAGGCACCGGACAGCCCGCCCGTGATTTTCAGCATCTCGGGTGCGACATGGCCGGTGGCCTGCACGGCGATCCCGCCCAGATCCTCAACCGCGCGCGCCTGCGCGGCGGCGGCCTGCGCCCCCGGCCCGAGGCACAGGAGCGCCTCGCGCGTATGGGTGGTCAGGCGGTTGGATTCCCCTGTCGGTCCGGGCAGGACGATGTCCTGACGGCGTTCCGCCATATGGGCGTTGGCCCGGTCCAGCGCGCCTTGCAGGTCGTTCTTCGGTATGTCGCGCGGCCAGTCCCCGCCCTGTTGCGGGGCGTCATGGCGGCAGAACCGCGCCAGATAATGCGGCCCGCCCGCCTTGGGCCCGGTGCCCGACAGCCCCTCGCCGCCAAAGGGCTGGCTGCCGACGATCGCGCCGATCTGGTTGCGGTTCACGTATATGTTGCCCGCATGGATGCGGTCGGTCACGTGCTGCACGCGGTCGTCGATCCGGGTTTGCAGCCCGAAGGTCAGCCCGTAGCCGGTGGCGTTGATCGCGTCGATCACATCGTCCAGGTCCTCCGACCTGAAGGTGGCCAGATGCAGGACCGGCCCGAAGATTTCACGCTCCATATCGCCGATCCCTTTTACCCGGATCAGGCTGGGGGCGATGAAGGTGCCCGCATTGGGGGTTTTCAACTCGTGCATCAGGCGGCCTTCGGCGCGCGCGGTCTGGATGTGATCGGCGATGCCCTGGCGGGCCTCTTCGTCGATCACCGGGCCGACATCGGTGGACAGGTACCAGGGCGTGCCGATGCTCAGCGCGTCCATCGCGCCGGTCAGCATTTCGATGAACGGCCCGGCGATATCCTCCTGCACGTAAAGACAGCGCAGCGCCGAACACCGCTGACCGGCCGACTGGAAGGCGGATTCGATGATCGCCTGCACGGCCTGCTCGGGCAGGGCGGTAGAATCGACGATCATCGCGTTCAGCCCGCCGGTTTCGGCAATGAGCGGCGCGCCGGGCGCCATGTTCGCGGCCATCGCAGCGCGGATTTTCAGGGCGGTGTCGGTCGATCCGGTAAAGGCCACGCCGTCCACACGCGAGTCCGAGGTCAGCGCCGCGCCCACATCCCCCGCGCCGGGGAGCAGTTGCAGCGCCGCCTGTGGCACGCCCGCCTTGTGCATCAGTTGCACCGCCAGATGCGAAATCAGCGGCGTCTGTTCTGCGGGTTTCGAGATCACCGCATTGCCCGCCGCCAGCGCTGCGCTGATCTGCCCGGTGAAAATCGCCAGCGGAAAGTTCCACGGGCTGATGCAGGTGAAGGTGCCCACCGGCGTGGCCTCGGGCGCGTTGGCGGCGTAATAGCGCAGGAAATCCACCGCCTCGCGCAGTTCGGCCACGGCGTCGAACACCATCTTGCCCGCCTCGCGATGGATGATCGCGAACAACTCGCCAAAGTTCTCCTCATAGAGATCGGCCACCTTGTTCAGCACCGCCGCCCGCTCGGAGGCAGGCACATTCCACGGTTTCGCGGCCTCCAGCGCGGTGTTCACATCCGCCGGGCTGGCCCAGGCCACGGTGCCGGGGCTGTCCGCAGGGTCGGCGGGGTTGGTGACCGGTTCGGGAGGCAAGGGCGCGGCCTTGCCCGCCAGCAGGGGCGCGGCCTGCCACTGATGCGTTGAATAGGGGTTGCGCGCGGCGTCGATGGCATCCAGCGTCGGCTGATGCGCCAGATCGAACCCTTTCGAATTCTCGCGCTCGGGCTGGAACAGGTCCGGCCCGGTGGTCAGCGTCGGGCTGTCGTCATGGATGGTTTCGAACGGATCGCGGGCCACCACCTCGGGGGGCACGTCCTCATCGACGATCTGGTTGACGAAACTGGAATTCGCCCCGTTCTCCAGCAGGCGGCGCACCAGGTAGGCCAGCAGGTCGCGATGCGCGCCCACCGGGGCATAGATGCGGCAACGCGTGCCCTCGGATTTGAGGATGATGTCATGCAGCGCCTCGCCCATGCCGTGCAGGCGCTGGAACTCGAAGGTGGATTTGTCCGTCGCCATGTCCAGAATCGCCGCTGCCGTATGGGCGTTATGCGTGGCGAATTGCGGATAGATCCGGTCCGTCATGTTCAGCAGCTTGCGCGCATTCGCGATATAGGAAATGTCGGTCGCCGCCTTTGAGGTGAACACGGGGAAACCGTCGATGCCCTCGACCTGCGCCAGCTTGATCTCGGTATCCCAATAGGCGCCCTTGACCAGCCGCACCATGATCCTGCGATCCAGACGGGTGGCCAGATCGTGCAGGTAATCCAGAACATGGCTGGCGCGCTGGCCATAGGCCTGCACCACCACGCCGAACCCGTCCCAGCCTGCCAGCGCGGGCTCGCTCAGCACGGTTTCGATCACATCCAGAGACAGCGACAGGCGGTCGGCCTCTTCGGCGTCGATATTGAGCCCCATCCGGGCCGATTTCGCCAACAGCGCCAGCGAACGCAACCGCGGCACCAGAACATCCATCACCTGGTCGCGCTGGGCCACCTCGTAACGCGGATGCAGCGCCGACAGCTTGACCGAAATGCCGGGGTTGTCGCGAATGTCGGCGTTGGTGCAGGCGTCCGCAATGGCGGTGATCGCACGGGAATAGGCCAAGTGATAGCGTGTCGCGTCGGCATCGGTGCGCGCGGCCTCGCCCAGCATGTCATAGGAATAGGAATAGCCCTTTTTCTCCATCTCGGCGGCGCGCTTCATCGCCGACTGGATGGTTTCGCCCAGAACGAACTGACGGCCCATTTCCTTCATCGCGCGGCCCGTGGCGGTGCGGATGACGGGCTCGCCCAGACGGCGGATCGCGCCGCGCAGATGGCCCACCACGCCGGGCTCTTCATCCTTGAGAACCTTGCCCGTCAGCATCAGCGCCCAGGTCGAGGCATTGACCAGCGGCGAGGTCGAATGCCCCATGTGCTTGCCCCAGTCCGACGGCGCGATCTTGTCCTCGATCAGCGCGTCGATGGTTTCGGCATCCGGCACCCGCAACAGCGCCTCGGCCAGGCACATCAGGGCGATGCCCTCCTCGGTGGACAACCCGTATTCGGCCAGGAACACCTCCATCAGGCCGGGGCTGGACTGGCCGCGAATATCCCGCACCAGTTGCGCGCCCTTTTCGACAATCCGGGCGCGGTCGCTTTCGCTCAGATCGGCAACCCCTGTCAGCCGGTTGATGGTTTCGGCCTCGTCGGCATAGGTGGCCGCATCCATGATGCGCCGGATATCGGTGTCGTAAGGCATGGCAATTTCCCCAAGGTGATTGACCTATCATATCATCGGGTGATAAGTCGGTTTTCCCGAATGATGCCCCGCGACAGGCCAAACCGAACAGAAATTCGAGGGTTTGAAATGACAAACGATCACTCCGAGCTCGACCGTTTCGACCGGGCGATTCTGCGGGTTCTGGCGGCGGACGGGCGCATCAGCATCACCGATCTCGCGCGCGAGATCGGATTGTCCAAATCGCCCACGCAGGCGCGCCTGCGGCGGCTGGAAAAGGACGGGGTGATCACCGGCTATCGCGCGCTGTTCGATCCGATCCGCCTCGGCATGGATCACGTCAGTTTTGTCGAGGTGCGCCTGCACGACACCCGCGAAGCCGCCTTGGCCGAATTCAATGCCGCCGTGCGCAAGATCCCCGAGATCGAGCAGGTCCACCTGATCGCCGGGAATTTCGACTACCTGATGAAGGTGCGCACCCAGGACATGACCGACTATCGTCTTGTTCTGGCCGAGAAAATCTCGACCCTGCCGCATGTGGCCAACACCTCGACCTATGTGGCGATGCAGGCGGTCAAGGAAAACGCTCTCTCGGATTTTATTTGACCGCTGAGTGAAATGCCCCATCCTGTGGGGCCATGCGACACGCGCTTCTTGCACTGATGCTGGCCCCACCCGCCCTTGCGGGGGAATGCCCCGATCCGCCCGATCACGGCGCGGCCCTGTCCGATCTGTTCGCCGAGGTGCAGGCCGCCGAAACCGAACGCCAGGCGCAGCAAGTCGCCAACCGGATGTGGGCGCTGTGGGCCGACGCGCCCGACTCCCAGGCGCAGGACTGGCTGGACGAAGGCATGACCCGGCGCGAAGCCTATGATTTCACCGGCGCGCTCAAGGCCTTCGATGCCGTGATCGCCTATTGCCCGGATTACGCCGAGGGCTACAACCAGCGTGCTTTCGTCAACTTCATCCGCCAGGATTACGAGGCCGCGCTGCCCGATCTCGACCATGCGCTGGCGCGCCAGCCGCGCCATGTCGCGGCGATGACGGGCCGGGCGCTGACGCTGATGGCGCTGGATCGCAAACCCGAGGCTGCATTGGAATTGCGCCGGGCGCTGACGCTGAACCCGTGGCTGCAGGAGCGCCATCTCCTTCCCGCGCTGGAAGCCGCGGAAGAAGAATTGTAAGCCGCCTTTACACCCCGCGCGAAGCCGATATTGTGCCGCCTCACTGGCCCGCGTGGTGGAATGGTAGACACAGGAGACTTAAAATCTCCAGGCCGCAAGGCCGTGCCGGTTCGAGTCCGGCCGCGGGTACCAGCCAGGGTGAAACGTGACCCCATAGAGTGGCTGCGCCACGCTGTTTCGTTAGAATGAGGGGCGCTGCCCCTCAAACGCCCCGGGATATTTTCGGCAAGAAGAAGAGGCAACTTGCGCTAGTGAGTCTTCCTGGCTCACATGCCTCCGTCTCTTGCGGCAGGCGTCTGCCGGATCAGTCCCGCGTACCCGAGAACCGCGCTTCCCAGTCTTCGCGCTGATCGTCGGTGATCTTGGCGAACAGCACGTCGGGCACGTTGAAGGCGTGGCCCGCTTCGAGATGGGCGAGCGCCTGCGCCACGTCGTCGGGCCAGCTGTCGTCGCTGGTCTGCATGGCCTTCAGCATCGCCGCCGAGGCATCGGGGATGAACGGCGCCGACAGCACCGCGTAGAGCCGGATCAGGTTCAGCGCCAGCCGAATCTGCGCGGCGGCCTGTTCGGGGTCTTCCTTGAAGGTGGCCCAGGGGGCGGCCTCCTGCAGGTATTCGTTGCCCTCGACCCAGATCGCGCGCAGGGCGGCGGCGGATTTGCGGACTTCCATCGCCTCCATGTGGTCCTGATAGGCGCGCACCCGGTCGCCCAGATCGTCGATCAGCGCGCGTTCGCGCGCGCGCATCTCGCCGCCCGCTGGCACCGCCTCGCCGAATTTCGAGCGGCAGAACTTGGTCACGCGGCTGACGAAATTGCCCAGCACGTCGGCCAGGTCCTTGTTCACCGATTGCTGGAAGTTTTCCCAGGTGAATTCGGAATCCGAGCTTTCGGGCGCATGGCTGAGCAGCCACCAGCGCCAGTAATCGGCAGGCAGGATGTCCAGCGCCTGATCCATGAACACGCCGCGCCCCTGGCTGGTGGAAAACTGCCCGCCGTCATAGTTGAGATAGTTGAACGACTTGATGTAATCGACCAGCTTCCAATCCTCGCCCGAGCCCATCATCGTGGCCGGGAAGCTGAGCGTGTGGAACGGCACGTTGTCCTTGCCCATGAACTGGGTATAGCGCACGTCGTCGGCGCCTTTTTCGGTGCGCCACCAGCGTTCCCATGCGGCATCGTCAAGGCTGTGTGCCTCGGCCCATTCGGCGGCGCAGGCGATATATTCGATGGGCGCGTCGAACCACACGTAGAACACCTTGCCCTCCATGCCGGGCCAGTCTTCGTCGCCGCGTTTGACGGGGATGCCCCAATCGAGGTCGCGGGTGATGCCGCGATCCTGCAACCCGTCGCCGTCGTTCAGCCATTTTTTGGCGATCGAGGTGGTCAGCACCGGCCAGTCGGTCTTGGAGTCGATCCAGGCGTTCAGCGTGTCGCGCATCTGGCTCTGGCGCAGGTAGAGGTGTTTGGTTTCGCGCACCTCGAGGTCGGTCGAGCCGGAAATCGCGCTGCGCGGATCGATCAGATCGGTCGGGTCGAGCTGCTTGGTGCAGTTCTCGCACTGATCGCCACGGGCCTTGTCATAGCCGCAATTGGGGCAGGTGCCCTCGATATAGCGGTCCGGCAGGAATCGCCCGTCGGCATTGGAATACACCTGTTTCTCGGTCACTTCCTCGATCAGCCCGGCCTCGTGGAGTTTCCCGGCAAGGTGCTGCGTCAGCTTGTGGTTCTGCGGGCTCGAGGAGCGCCCGAAATGATCGAAGCTCAGCCGGAAACCGCGGGCCAGGTCGGCCTGCACCTTGTGCATCCGCGCGCAATATTCGGCCACGGGTTCCCCGGCCTTGGCGGCGGCCAGTTCGGCGGGGGTGCCGTGTTCGTCGGTGGAGCACAGGAACAGCACCTCGTTGCCGCGCCCGCGCTGGTAGCGGGCGAACAGGTCGGCGGGCAACTGGCTGCCCACCAGATTGCCCAGGTGTTTGATCCCGTTGATATAGGGAATGGCCGAGGTGATCAGGTGCCGTGCCATGGTCTGTGGTCCCGCCTTGTCGTCTGCATGTGCTGTCGCGTTGCCCCCGTTTAATGCCCCGAACGTCAAAGGGCCAGAGGCCGCAGCCCTCTGCCCCCGGCAAAATGTCCGGCGCTGTGGCGGTGGTGCCGATATACGGAACAGTCGTTCAGCTGCGGTGCGACCGGGGGCGGGACAGTGCCCCCGGCGGGGCTGTCATCTCATCTCGAAAAGTTCCTGGTGAAAGCGGGCGTCCACATCCACGCCGTTTTCGGCGAAATCGGCCCGCAGGGCCTTGCCGAAACCGCCCGGCCCGCAGAACCACAGGCTGGCCTTGCGCCAGTCGGGCACGGCCTGACGGATGCGATCGCCGCCAAGGTGGCCGTCGCGTTCGTCGATCAGCACATGCAGGCGCACATTCGCTGCGCGGGCGTCTGCGGCAAGGCGATCCAGCGCGGCATCGTCGACCTCGCGCGTTGAATGGAACAGGTCGATTTCGGGCCGGGGCGCATCGGGGGCGGCGGTGGCCATCTCTTTCAGGCGGGCAATGAACGGTGTGATGCCGATGCCCGCCCCGACCCAGATCTGATGCGGCAGCCCATCGTCGAAGGTGAAGCGGCCATAGGGGCCTTCGACGCTGACCTGCTGGCCGGTCTTCAGCTTTTCGGGCAGTTTCGAGGTGTGATCGCCCAGATCCTTGGTCACGAAGGTGATTTTCGGATCGTCCGGTTGCCAGGACGAGGCGATGGTATAGGGGTGCGCGCCCTCGCTCCGGTCCGAGGTCACGAAAGCGAACTGTCCGGCCTTGTGCCCCGGCCACCCGTCGCCAAGCCGGATTTCGGTTTCAAGAGAGCGCACGCCGGGATAGTGGCGCATGGCGGTGATTTCACCCGGAACGCGGCGGCGTTTGCCGATGGCCCCCAGCAGCGAAACCAGCGCGGCGTAGCTGCCCGCAAGCAGCAGCAGCCCGAAAACCGGGCCAAGCGGCGTGACCCACATATCGTATTCGATCAGCACCACCGAGTGAAAGACCAGCACCAGATAGGCCACCGGCAAAAGGCGGTGCGTCTGGCGGAACAGCCGGTAGGGAACAAGTTTCACCAACGCGATGACAAGCAGGGCCGCCGAGGCGTAGAAGGCCCATTCGCCCACAGCTTCGGCCGTGCCGCGCAGCGAGCTGAACAGGGCGCGCAGCGGATCGGTGAATTCCGGTCGCGGGCCACGCACCGGAGGCGCCAGCCATCCCGCGCCGACCGCCCATTTCGGACCCTGCGACCAAAGCCAGTGGAACACCGACACCCCAAGAGCGCCGATCCCGAGCCACTTGTGAATGCGATACATCTTGTCCAGCCCGTCGACATAGGGTTCCAGCCAACGGGGGCGCAGCGAGAGGATCATCGCCACACTCATCGCCGTCATGGCCAGAAACCCCGACCACTGCACGATATGCCCCCGGATGGGGAACAGGCCGGACGCCGAGAAAATTTCGAGGTTGAGGACAAGCCAGAGCGTGCCGGCCACACTCCAGAACCCCCAGAACAATCGCAAGTTCAACCGTGACATTTTTCATTATCCCGTTATTTGGAAACCCTCGTGCGGCGCCTGCCCTGCCTGAAACGACGACTCTCCTCTGGCACCGTATGGTCATACGTGCACGCCGGTCTGTTCCGTCGCGCAATTCCCGAAGTTTTTCGATGTGTTGCAATGCGGGCAGGCTCAGTCGCTGTCGCGGCTGCGTCCGGTCAGGCGGCCGATCAGGAAACTGGTGCGCGGCGACCAGATATAGGGTGTGCGCGGCCGGTTGGCGCTGCGGGCGCGCATCCGGGCAAGGCCGAACAGGATCAGCACCAGATGCCCCACGGCGATCATCACGAACATCGCCGCAGGGCCGAAATGTTCGATCAGGCTCGAGGCGAAGAGCGGCGCGGCAATGGCTCCGATGGCATAGAAGAACATCAGCGCCGCCGACAACTCCACCCGCTGATCGGACTCGGCGAAATCATGGGCATGTGCCGCCGAGACCGAGAAGATCGGGAATGTCGTCAGCCCGAAGAAGAACGCCGTCAGGAACACGCCGTTCGAGGTCAGGTTATGGGTCATCGCCGTGACCGCGCAACTGACGATGGCGGCAATGGAAAACCCGATCAGCACCCATCGCCGGTCATAGCGATCCGCCAGCCACCCGGCGGGATATTGCGCCAGCGCCCCGCCCAGGACGAAGGCCGCCAGGAACCACGCGATCTGGTCCACCGCCAGCCCCACCTGTTGCCCATAGACCGGCCCGACCATGCGGAAGGTCGCGCTCGACAGCGCCGCCACCACCACACCGAGCGCCGCCAGCGGCGAACAGGCGATGGCCAGACCGGGCCGCAGGCGCGGGGCCTCCGGCGTTTCGGGCGGGCGCACGCGGGTCAGCGTCAGCGGCAACAGCGATGCACAGCACAACAGCGCAAGCAGGTTGTAGGACACGTAAGAGGCCGGCTCCAGAACCGAGATGAACATCTGCGCCACCAGCGACGCGCCCATATCGGCCACCCGGTAGGCCCCCATGGTGCGCCCGCGCGTGGTGTTGGTGACCTTGGCCTGCAACCATGCCTCGATCACCGTGAAACAGCCCGCGATGCACAGCCCCGAGGCGACACGCATCAGCGCCCAGGCATAGGGATCGACGATCAGCATATGCATCAAGAGCCCGATCGCGCCCGCCGCCGTCATCGCGGCAAAGGCGCGCGAATGCCCGACGCTGCCCATCAGGCGCGGCGCCCACCAGCAGCCGATGAAGAACCCCAGGAAATGAGCCGAGCCCAGGAAACCGATCTGCTCGGTCGTGAAATCCAGCGCCAGCCCCGAAATCGCATCCAGCGGCGCAACCCCTCCGGTCGAGAGTTGCAGCAGGATGATCGACAGGAACAGGGCGGCAAAGGAAATGAGCAAACGCATGACGCGCCCACACTGACAGTCTGGCCGGGGAAATCCAGCGCGTATTCGACAGGAGGCTGTCGTTTTCCGCGCTGGTGACTCATTTTCGCGTCAGATCACCCCGCGCCGCGCGGCTCGGGCAGGGTGCCCGCCTTGTAGGGGGTCCAGTCGGTGATGTCGGGATAATGCCGTCGCCGCCAGTTGCGCACCTTCGGGTTCATCATGCGCCGCCACACCGGCGGCACCATCGCCAGCGCCGTCATCGGCGGATAGCCGGTGGGCAGTTGTGGCACCGTCTCGGGTGCATAGGATTGCAACAGCGGAAACCGCCGCATCGGATGCAGGTGATGATCGGCATGCCGTTGCAGGTTGATCAGCAGCAGGTTCGACACCCGATGGGTCGAATCCCACGAATGATGCGGGCCGACGGGTTCGTATTTCCCGTCCCCCAGATGGCGGCGCGTCAGCCCGTAATGCTCGACGTAATTGGTCAGCTCGAGCTGCCAGATCGCGACAAAGGCCTGAAACGCGAACAGGCCCACCCCCATCCAGCCGCCCAGCACGAAGGCCAGACCCAGCACACCCAGCTGCAACGCCCCATAGCGCCACAGCGGATTGCGCCGATGCCACGGCGACAGCCCGGCGCGTTTCAGCATCGCCTTTTCCGCCCGCAGCGCCGAGCCCGGCCCCTGCCACAGGACACGCGGGAAAAACCGCAGGAACCCTTCGTTATAGCGCGCGGTCACCGTATCGCGCGGGGTGCCGACCCAGGGGTGATGCACCAGCAGATGCTCGGTGCGGAAATGCGAATAGAGCACCATCGCCATCAGCAGATCGCCCAGCCACCGCTCGCCCTTGTTGGCCTTGTGGAACAACTCGTGCGCATAGACGATCCCCACCGTTCCGGTGGTCACGCCGATGCCGAACATGACGGCGAATTTCTCGTGCACCGGATACTGGGCGACAGGGGTCAGATACCAGATCGCCCCGAACACCAGCACCGCCTCGACCGGAAACCAGATCCATGTCAGCAGCCGGAACCAGAACAGCTCGGTATCGGGCGTGTCCGGGTCCGGGTTGCTCAGGTCCCGCCCGAGGAGCGTGTCGAACAGTGGCATCGCCGCCCAGCCCCAGAGCGGGATCAGCGCGATCCACCAGCCGCCTTTCACGATCGCGAGGATCGCGAGCGGCACGAAACTCAGCGTGATCCAATAGGGCCATGCGGCGGGCGGTCGAGAGGGGCTGGGGGATGTCATGGGGTCTCCGACTTGCGCGGGGTCAGGGTCAGCCGGATTCCGTCACGCCCGCGCACGGTCAGTTGCGCGACGGGAACCGGGGTATGTCCGGGGGCAAGCGCCACTCGGTAATGGCGCAGGATCATCGCGAGGATCAGTTGCCCCTCGGTCATGGCAAAGGCCGAGCCGGGACACACCCGCGCCCCGGCCGAAAACGGGATATAGGCCCGGCGCGAACTCTCGCGCCCCTCGGGCGTGTCCCACCGGGTCGGGTCGAACCCGTCGGGATCGCGCCAGATGCGCTCGTGCCGGTGCAAATGCCAGGGGCTGACGATGATCTGCGCCCCTCTGGGCACGTCGCGGGCGCGGAACCGTTCGGCACGGGCCGCCTCGCGCAGGTACATCGGCACCGGCGGATAGAGGCGCATCGTCTCGCGAAACACCGCGCGCGCCAGTTTCAGCTTCGACACGGTCGAGAAATAGATTTTGCCGGGGTCGATCACCGCCTCGGCCTCCTGCGCCACGCGTTCCTGCCAGTCGGGGAACAGCGCCATCAGATACAGCGCCCAGGCCAGCGCCGCCGCCGAGGTCTCATGCCCCGCCAACAGGAAAATGCCTACCTGATCGGCCATTTCCTCGGGGCTGAAGGTGCTGCCGTCCTGCGGGTCCGCCGTGGTCATGATCCGCGTCGCCAGATCGTCGAGCGCGCGACCTGCCTCCAGACCGGCCTGACGTTCCTCCACCAATTGCTGGATCAGCCCGCGAATGATGCGGGCCGTGGCCTTGGTCTTGCGCGCCCGCCAGCGCGGCACCCATCGCGGCAGCGGCAATAACGACCCGGTATTGATCATCGGACGCGAGGCCTGATGCGCGCGGAACGCATCGAACACCGCGCTTGCCGTGCGGTCCTCGACCGGGATCGAGAACAGCGCCCGAAAGATCACGTCCAGCGCCACATGCGAGGTCTGCGGCTCGATGTCGATGGGCTGCCCGTCCGCCAGCGGCTCCAGCCGCCCGACCGCCGCCACCGCGGCATCCCACATCGCCGGAAACACCTCGCGGATGCGCCCGCTTTCAAAGGCCGGGTCGATGATCCGCCGCTGGCGCTCCCATTCCTTGCCGTTGGTGATGAAGATCGAATGCCCCAGCAAGGGCTGCAACGCCTCGAACAGCCGCCCCGATTTCGGGAAATCGCCGGGGCGTTCGGTCAGCACCAGATCGACCAGGTCGGGATCGTTGCACAGGAACGACGTGAAGAACGGCGTGCGAAACTCGGCCATCCACGCCCGGTACAGCCGCGCCGGCTGCGCCGACAGGATATCCCGGCGAAACCGCAGCAGGTAGGACAGCAACGATACCCGCTCGGGGCGCTGTGCCGGTTTGGCCGGAACGGGGCGCGACACGGGACAGCCCGGCGGCGGCTCTCCCTCGTCGTTCATGGCACCTTTTACATACATGCGTCACACCTTTGCCTACGGTGCAACTATGCCCGGTCGGGAATGCCGTGATTTGATACAAGTCAAATCGCACCGCTCGCACCGGCGACTTTTCCGATACCGGGGCGCGAAGGTTCAATTTGCCGCAGGGGGCAGGCCCCGTCAGGCCGCCCGGGAAACAGAGTTGTCAGGCAATTCTGATTTCCGGCTTGAGGCTTCCTGCCTCATTCCCCTGGGCGCGGTTCAGGTCTGCTGCCGGTTCGGTCAGCAACCCGGTCAACCTGTCCGTTGGCAGCGCCGTGCAGAATTCGCCATGCATCACGGCCACCGAAATATCGTGCAGGTGATCCGGGTCGTGGTCGGTGCCGTTCAGGTCGATCCGGTTGCAGGTCGCGCAGGCATCATGCGCCAGATACACATCGAACCCCATGTTCCCGGCCATCCGCACGGATGTTTCCACGCAGAAATTGGTAAAATAGCCCGCAACGACCAGCCGCTGAATTCCCGCGCGGCGCAGCTCGATCTCAAGCGATGTGCCCAGGAAAGCCGAATTGACATCCTTGCGCACGACAATGTCGTCCGGTTCGGTCTCCAGCCCCTCCAGTTGTTCGCCAGTCTCCAGCGAGAGTTTCAGCGGGCTGTCGGGCTCCAGGCTGTCATGCCGGGTGAAGGCAACCACGCGCCCCGCCGCCCTGAAGGCCCTGAGCAGAGACACCAGCCGCGCCTGGCAGGCCGGATTGTTCATCCGCCCGGTCGGGCCGCCCCAGTGGTCGAACACATGAACCCCCTTCTGAACGTCAATCAAAAGAAGCGCGGTGTCGAGGCCGAATTGCCGGATCATTTCGAATATCCATCTGTTGCAGGGCGTGTCGTGACCATATCAGCCTGCACATCGGAACAGAGTCAACGCCATGACCCGCAATATGTCAGGTCGGGGATCGCGTGTTTGGGGCAGACATGCCCGATCCGTTATCGCCCTGCGTCGCAGCGCGGGCTCTGTGCAGTTGCGCGCGTGTCCGAAGCATATGGTTTGGCCTTTCGATTGCGTCATGTCCGCCCTTTGGCGATACCCGATCATTGACACGAATACGTTAACGGCGGCTTGCTCCGGCGTGCGCAGGGTCCGGCATGGGCTTTGACAGGCCGCTTTGCGCCCATCATGGACACAAACTCCGGCGCACCCCCCGAATTTCGTACAAAACCCGCGTACACTTCGTACAAAACGTACGAAACTCCGGGGCTTGCCTGTCTGAGGGGATCAGTCGTCGGCGGGGCGCATCGCCAGCCAGATCAGCGCACCCCCCGCCAGCGCCAGGAACGGGATCATCGCAAGGTTGACCGACATCCACCCGGTCTGCGCATCCCCGCCCGAACAGTTCATCAACCCGCCCGAAGACAGCGACGCCATCGTCACACCGCCAAAGACCAGCAGGTCGTTCAACCCCTGCATTCGCCCGCGCTCATGCGGCTCATGCGCCCCGGCCAGCATGGTCGTCGCGCCGATAAACCCGAAATTCCAGCCCACGCCCAACAGGATCAGGGCGATGAAAAAGTTTTCCAAAGCAACGCCTTGCAGCGCCACGGCCCCGGCTGCGGCCAGGATCACCAACCCCGTGCCCACCACCTTTTCCACGCCGAACCGCGCGATCATGTGGCCGGTGAAAAATGACGGCAGATACATCGCCAGCACATGCCCGGTCACGATATCCGCCGCGTTGCCCTCGTCGAACCCGCACCCCACCACCGCCAGCGGCGTCGAGGTCATCACCAGGTTCATCAGCGCATAGGACACCATCGCGCAGATTACCGCCACCAGAATGCGCGGCGTCGTGATCAACTCCCACCGCGTCCGCCCCTTGGGGGCATCCTCGGACGGCACCGGCGGCTTCGGGATGTCGAGAAACAGAAAAAGAAGCGATCCCAACAGGTTAACCGCCACGACCGCAAGATAGGTGCCCATGAACGGAATGATCATCGACTGGCTGGTCACCTTGACCAACTGCGGCCCGATGATCGCACTGGCCAACCCCCCGGCCATCACATAGGAAATCGCCTTGGGCCGAAAATCGTCGCTGGCCGTATCGGCGGCGGCAAAGCGGTAAAACCCCTGCGCCGACATGTAGATACCCGTAATCAGACTGCCCAGCAGGAAGACGGGAAAGGAGGCCAGATAAAGCCCGTAGGCCCCGATGGCCGCCCCCGTCGCACCAGCCCCCGCGCCCAGAACGAACCCCGCCCGGCGCCCCGCGCGCTGCATGAACCACGACAACGGATTAGCCGCCAGCATCGAGCCGAGCACGATCAGCGAAATCGGCAATGTGGCGAAACAGACATTGCTGGCCAGTGTCTGTCCCGCCAGCCCGCCGACCACGAACAGCATCGGCATCTGCGCCCCCAGAAACGCCTGCGCCGACGTCAGAACGACGACATTGCGGCGCGCGCGATTGTGCTCATATGGAAGGGTGGCGTCAGTCATGGACTACCTGCTAGCCCCATTCACGCCGGGGCGCAAGGACACGGACCTTTGCCAGTTCAGACCTGTATGGCGTCTATCACATGCGCGAATGACCCGCAGACCGCTCCATCGCTCAACCCCATGTCGGGCAAGGGCGCGCCTTCTGCGTCCGTGGCCTTGAAAAGGGTTTCTCCACAGGCGCTTAGCGTTGTCGCGTAATGGAACTCATGGGCCATGAAACATGTATCGAAGGGGCCGTTCAGCGGTGTCAGGTGCCGGTATCCCAGATGCAGCCTGCGCGTGGCGAACGAGGTTTCCAGCCGCAGCAGCCCCGCCATTTGGTGCCGAATACCCCCGGCGTCGGTCAGGCCGTCCCCAAGCACCATGTAGCCGCCGCACTCGCCGTAGATTTGCGTGGTTCGCGCCGCGTGACGCAGGCTGCCCAGAAACCGCGCGGACGCGGCGATGCGGCCAGCATGCAGTTCCGGGTAGCCGCCCGGAAGGTAAACGAAACCGGCCTCGGGCACCGGATCGTCGGCCAGCGGCGAGAAAAACCGCAACTCCGCGCCCTGTGCCCGCCAATCGTTCAGCAGATGCGGATAGGAAAAGGCAAAGGCCGCATCCCGCGCCACGGCGATCACTTGCCCGGGCGGCGCCATGCGCCGAGTCTGTCCCGGCTCGGGTAGCGGTGAGGCCAGGCCGAGCAATGTATCCCGCTCCAGCGTCTCGGCCAGCGCATCGGCGGCGCGGTCCAGAAAAGCGTCCAGATCGTCACGCTCCCCTGCCTGCACCAGCCCAAGATGGCGCGAAGGCAAGGCCAGCGCAGGGTCGCGCCGCAGGGCCGCCAGTACCGGCAGGTTCAACGGGGCCAGTGCCCGGCGCAGCATCGCCTCGTGCCGGTCAGACCCGATATTGTTCAGGATCACCCCGGCCACCCGCACCTGTGGGTCATGTCGGGCAAATCCGGCCACCAAAGGGGCCACCGATTGCGCCATGCGCGCGGCATCCACCACCAGCACCACGGGCAGCGCCAGATGCCGCGCCAGATCGGCAACAGCGCCACGGCCATCCGGAGGCGCGCCATCGAACAGGCCCATCGCGCCCTCGATGATCAGCATTCCCTCGCCCGCCGCAAGGCTACACAGGCGCTCGGGTGTCATCGCCCATGCATCGAGGTTGACACATGGCGCGGCGCAGGCGGCCTCGTGAAACCTGGGGTCGATATAGTCTGGGCCGGATTTCGCCCCGCGCACCGCTATGCCCTGCCGTGCCAGCAGCCGGAGCAGCGCCAGTGTCACGGTTGTTTTACCACTGCCCGAAGACGGCGCGGCCAGAATCACGCCATGGGTCATTCGCGGCCCAACTTCTTCTTGCCGGAAATATCCCGGGGGAGTCGCCGCTTGCGGCGACGGGGGCAGAGCCCCCTCGCGACCGTAAACCGCCTCATGCGCTTTCGGCCGGACGCCCCCGGCCAAGCGGGTCGAGATTGCGCGGCGATTTGCCAGCGGCCAACGCCTGCCAGTCCAGCACCTGCCGCATCAGCACCGAGCGCCCCACGCACAGGATTGCCGGCGGTTCCAGTCCGCTTGCGGCGATATCGGCGGGCATGGTGGCCAATGTGGTTTCCAGCACCTTCTGATCGCCGGTGGTGGCCGAACAGACCACGGCACAGGGTTCGCTGCCGGGTCTGCCCGCTTTCAGCAGTTCCCCTGCGATCCGTTCGACATGTTTCATGCCCATGTAGATCACCAGCACCTGACTGCCCTTGGCGATGGCCCGCCAGTCAAGGGAGGAGGGCGTTTCGCCCGACTGATCGTGCCCGGTGACGAAGGTGACCGACTGGTTTACGTCGCGATGGGTGACGGGAATACCCGCATAGGCCAGCCCGCCGATGCCTGCACTGATACCGGGGATGATGCGCACGGGAACGCCGTGCTGGATCAGTGTTTGCGCCTCTTCTCCACCGCGCCCGAACACAAACGGATCGCCCCCCTTGAGTCGCAACACGCGTTTGCCTTCATTCGCCAGGTCCACCAGCCGCAAGGAAATGTCGCGTTGTTTGGCCGAGGGTTTGCCGCCACGTTTCCCGGCGTAGATGTGTTCGGCCTGCGGTGCCCAGTCGAGGATCGCTTCCTGCACCAGCGCGTCGTAAACCACCACGTCGGCCCGACGCAGCGCATTTACCGCGTGCAGCGTCAGCAGGCCGGGATCGCCGGGGCCCGCGCCGCACAGCCAGACCCAGCCGGGTTCGAGAACCGGCCAGTCGCCGTGGGGGAGGGGCAGTGAATCGCTCATGCGTTACTTTATGCCCCGAACGGCCGAGGCGGGAAAGGTTGCAAACGACCCGGACACCGGCCAGTCGCGACATGCGTCGCGGTGGATGGATGCGAAAATGGTAATTGGCGCGGGCAGGGGGCGTCCCTATAGTCTGCGGCAGGATGAGCAGGACACCGGCGAAAGAACTGCGCCGTGGCTGGACCACGGGCGCCTGCGCGACCGCCGCCGTGCGGGCGGCGCTGATGATGCTTTGGGGCGAAGGGGTGCCTGCAAAAGTGCGGATCACTTTGCCGAAAGGGGAAACTCCTGAGTTCGAGATCGCCCATGTCAGACAAGGCGATGGATGGGCCGAGGCCGGGATTGTCAAGGATGGGGGCGACGATCCGGATGTGACCCATGGTGCGATGGTCATCGCGCGGGTAACTGCTTCGGCAGCGGGGGTGTTTTTTCGCGCAGGCGATGGGGTCGGCAGGGTGACGATGCCGGGGCTGCCCATCCCGCCCGGAGAACCGGCGATCAACCCGGTGCCCCGCCAGATGATGACCGCCACGGTAGAGGATATGGCAGAGCGATTGGGCGAAAGCCCGGATATCGAAATCACAGTGTCCATTCCCGGCGGGCAGGCCCTGGCGCAGAAAACATGGAACCCGAGATTGGGCATCAAGGGCGGGCTGTCGATTCTCGGAACAACCGGAATCGTGCGCCCGTTTTCCTGTGCGGCATGGATCGCTTCGATCCATCGCGGTATAGATGTGGCGCGGTCGAACGGCCTGGATCACGTGGCAGGATGTACCGGGGCGACCAGCGAAAAAGTCGTGCAGGAACTCTATGATCTGCCAGATGTGGCGATGCTGGATATGGGGGATTTTGCGGGCGGGTTGCTGAAATACCTGGCGAAACACCCGGTGCCGCGCATCACCATCGGGGGGGGCATCGGCAAGATGACTAAGCTGGCGCAAGGCGCGCGCGATTTGCATTCGGGGCGGTCTCAGGTGGATTTCGAGCGGTTGGCCGAAACCTTGGGCGAACCGGAAGTGCGCTACATGAACACTGCGCTGCAAGCCTATGAAATTGTTGGAGACAGGATGGCGGATTGGGTGGCCAGTGCGGCCCGTGAGAGGGTGCGGAACATGCTGCCCGACGAGGTGTTCGCCGATACGGTGGTGATTGATCGCGCAGGGACGATTATCGCGAAGGCCGGGGTATGACCCTGTTGTTGTTGGCGGGCACGACCGAGGCACAGCGGCTCACGCAGGCCTTGGCCAGACAGGGCATATCGGCGGTGGCGTCGTTGTTCGGCGCGACGCGCACCCCGAAACCCCTCGGCATACCGACGCGGGTGGGCGGTTTTGGTGGTGAGGCGGGGTTTCGTGCCTGTCTGGCAGACCTCGGAATCACTGCGGTTCTGGATGCCACGCATCCGTTTGCCGCCGACATTTCGCACCGCACCGCACGAGTGTGCGCAGAGTTGGGCCTGCCGTATTGTCAGGTCTTGCGGCCCGAATGGCGGCCGGAGCCAGGTGACGACTGGGTGTTTCTGGATCACGAAGATGAAGCCGGGCAGCATATCCCGCCGGGATCGACCGTCTTTCTGGCGACGGGTCGGCAAACGCTTGAACGGTTTGCAGGCCTCTCGGCCTGTCATCTGATATGCCGCGTGGTCGATCCGCCAGAAGGGCCGTTTCCCTTTCCCAAGGGGGATTTCCTTGTGGGACGCCCGCCGTTTCAGGTTGAAAGTGAACGAGAGACGTTTGCCCGCCTGAAGGTGGATTGGCTGGTGGTCAAGAATGCCGGGGGCGAGGCATCCCGCGCCAAGCTGACGGCCGCGCGGGAACTCGGTGTCCGGGTCGCCATGCTGAACCGGCCTGCGCAGCCGGCTGCGGAATGCGTCGAAACCGTGCAGGCGGCGTTGGATTGGGTGGCGGCACTATGACAGAACGGGTGATCGAAACGCGTGAGGATGTCGAGGAAGGCGCGGCCCATCTGCGCGCGATCTGCCCGCGCATGGCGCATGCCCATGATCTGACTTCGCCCTTGCCATTGCGCCGCCGCCCCGACGGGTTTGCACAGTTGTTGAGCGCGATTGTCAGTCAGCAGGTCAGCGTGGCAGCGGCCGATGCGATCTGGCGGCGGATGAAGGCCGCGCGCCTGACCGGACCGCGCAAGATCATCTGGGCCGGGGACGACGATCTGCGCGCCGCAGGTCTGAGCCGTCAGAAAATCCGCTATGCCCGTGCACTTGCCGAAGCGCGGATCGACTATCGCCGGTTGCGGGATGCTCCTACGCATGAGGTGATCGCGACCCTGACCGAAGTGCCCGGTGTCGGTGTCTGGACGGCGGAAATTTATGCGATGTTCAGCCTTGGCCGTGCGGATGTGTTCGCGCCCGGCGACCTGGCTTTGCAGGAAGGTGCGCGGCTGCTCTACGACTTGCCGGAGCGCCCGAAAGAACGTGCGTTGCGCGAGATGGCACAGGAGTGGGCCCCGTGGAGATCGGTTGCCGCGCGTCTGTTATGGGCCTACTACGCGCATGAGAAACAGAGGGAAGGGATCAGATGACACGGGTATTGCAAGCTGGCCGGAAAGAGCCGATTTCGGGAACCACCCGGTCAATCGTGGTGTTCCTGCATGGCTATGGCGCGAATGGCGCGGACCTGCTGGGGATTGCCGATGTTCTGGGCGAGCATCTGCCCGACACATTGTTCGTGGCCCCCGATGCGCCCGAAACGATCCCGATGATGCCTACGGGTTTGCAATGGTTTCCTATCCCTTGGATCGACGGTTCGTCCGAGGAAGAGTCCGAGCGCGGACTGTTGGCTGCGGCGGACGATCTGAACGCGTTTCTGGATGCGCTGATGGTGGACGAGGACGTGCTGCCCGAGCAGGTTGTTCTGTTCGGGTTCAGTCAGGGCACGATGATGGCCCTGCATGTCGCCCCCCGCCGCGAAGATCCGGTGGCGGGTGTCGTGGCCTTTTCCGGCCGTTTGCTGCGGCCCGAGTTGCTGGAAGATGAAGCGATCAGCAAACCGCCGGTGATCCTGATTCATGGCGATGCCGATGATGTGGTGCCGCCGCAATCGCTGCCACAGGCCGCCGAGGCATTGCAGGGCGCAGGCTGGCAGGATGTCTATGCGCATATCATGAAAGGCACGGCCCACGGGATTGCTCCGGACGGGCTGCAGGTGGCTCTGGCCTTCATGCGCGACAAGCTGGGGCTTTGATGAGAGCGCCCTGAAGGGCGTTTCGCTCGTGTTCAGAACCACAGGCGCGGTTCGGCGAATTCAATGGAATTCCCCGCCGGATCACGGAAATAGAGTGAATGCGCGCCGTTCGGCCAGTCGAATTCAGCCTCGACAGGATGGCCTGCGGCTGCGAGCCGGGTATGCCATGCCGCGATGTCGGACCGGCTGGCGGCAAAGCACACATGGCCAGGGCCCTGCGCACCATGCGCCGGAACCGGCAGGGCGGCATTGGACGAACCGCGTGCCGTGGCCGCAGGGTTGAAAATCAGCAAAACAGATTGCCCGACACGGAAGAATACATGCCGACCTTCGACGCGAGCGAGTTCCTCGAACCCCATTACATCGCTGTAAAACCGCTGCGCCGCATCCAGATCATCGGCGTAAAGCGCGGCTTCCAGTATGGCCTCTGGCGGCGGTGCCGCGGGCAGGGTGTCGTCGGTCATCGAACCTCCTGAGCTTTGCCCGAGTGTGCGGTGCGGGGCGGTGCCGGTCAAGGGGACCCGCAGCCTGTGGATAACTGTCATGTCGCCGTTACGAGGGCAGGTTATCACCGCGCTAAATGTGCCGCATATGTTGGGCTTGCCAGTCTGCGAACACGATATATAGTGGCTATATGGAAGGGGCGGGTGTCCCGCCCCGGAACCGACAGAAGGTGATCCGGGCGGGGAGCTTTGAACGAGATGGATGGTGATTTCAGGACGGAGTTCGTAAGGGAGCCCTCGGCGTTACGACAGCATCCGGCTTTGGTGTTGAACGCCGATTATCGGCCCTTGTCCTATTACCCGTTGTCGCTCTGGCCGTGGCAGGATGCGGTCAAGGCGGTCTATCTGGATCGGGTTGACATCGTTGCCGAGTACGAAAGCACGGTCCGAAGCCCAAGTACCGAAATACGCATACCAAGCGTTATCGTCCTGAAAGATTACGTCAAACCCCAGAAGCGCGTGGCATTCACGCGCTTCAATCTTTTTCTGAGGGACGAATTCCGCTGCCAGTACTGTGGCTCTAAGGGCGATTTGACTTTCGATCATGTGATACCCCGCGCACGGGGCGGGATCACGAGCTGGGAAAATGTGGTAGCGGCCTGCAGCAGGTGCAATCTGCGCAAAGGATCGAAAAGTCTGCGGCAGGCAGGGATGAGCCTTTACAAGCCGCCACGCGCACCCGAGGCCGAGCAGTTGCGCAATATGGGCCGTAAATTTCCGCCCAATTACCTGCACGACAGTTGGCTGGACTTCCTGTACTGGGACGCCGAACTCGAAGCCTGAAACTCAGCCGCGTTCGGCATCCTGCCAAAGCTTGTGCAAGTGATCCGGTAACTGCCGGGCGCTGACATGTGCCTCCCGTACCAGATGATCGAAATGCTGGGTCAGGGCCTGCACGCGTTCTGTATCCCGAAAGGCCATGTAATTCTGTCCGATATACACCACGGCCAGCAGCGGGCCGAAGATCGTGACAGGCGCTGAAAAAAGCCGACGGGCATCATAGAGATAGATGCGCAATCGTGGATACAACTGCTGAGTAACATCAATCATGCGCTCGACCTGTGCCTTGCGCACCTCGTAGGGCAAACCGGCGTAATAGCCTTCGCCACGGGCAAGGCTGTAGACCTCGAACAGCGGCATGGCGATTTCGTAATCCGACTGCGTGCCGCGCATCCAGTCCATCCGGTCCTCGGACGCTCCGATGGCCTGTTGCGTACTGCGGCCCAGATGGGGGGTGTATTCCCATTCCAGCATTTCGCGGGTCTTGAGCATATCCGACAGGCCTGCCGGAACATGGCGAATCTTGTAGCCGGCGGCCTCCTTGTGCCACTGGAAGATCTGTTCATCCACCAGGGCGCGGGGGGCTTCGGTCAGTGACATGGTGGTGCGCAGGATGTCGGCGGCGGTTTCCGGGCGATCGGTAAGGCCGAGAAGCCAGTCGGCGGATACGCCGAGTGCGCGGGCGCACTCGCCTACGACCTGCGCATTGGGCAGGCGTGCGCCTTCTCCTTTGAGCAGTTGCGAAATGGTCGAACGATCTACGCCCACGGCGCGGGCGAGCGCGCTTTGATTGGTGTCACGCTCGCGGATGGCTTCACTCAGGCGGGTGCGGAACAGATCGGCGCGCAGGCGTTTGTCGGTATTTTTCACCATGTGGTGATAAATATCACCAACGCAGAAAAATGTTAACCAGATTGGCAATCCCCGGCTGCCGCAATTCGTCATACCACAGGATCAGCATCAAACAACGGAGGGCCTTATGGAAACGCGCAAGCGCACGCTTGTGAAAGCAATCGTCTGGAATATCATCGGCTTGACCGTGATGGCGTTGGTGGGTCTGACTCTGACCGGCTCGGTCGCGGTGGGTGGCGCGATGGCGGTCGTCAATACGATGATCGGCCTCACGATGTATGTTCTGTACGAGCGTGTCTGGGCGCGTATCAGTTGGGGCCGCCATCATGTCTGAGGTGTTGAAGGCCCGCGCGTTCGCCGAATGGCCGACACTGGCCCTGCTGGTGGTGTGTTATGGGGGATGGATCGCCGGAACGACCTGGTTTGCCGCGCTGTGGCTGCCGTTGGGGATCGTCGTTACCGCCATTTGCATCGCGCTGCATTCATCGTTGTGCCATGAGGCGCTGCATGGTCATCCGTTTCGCAACGACCGTCTGAACGAAAGTCTGGTGTTTCCGGCGCTTGCGCTGATCGTACCGTATCGGCGGTTCCGTGACACGCATCTGGCACATCACCATGATGAACATCTGACAGACCCCTATGACGATCCCGAGTCGAACTACATGGACCCTGCTGTCTGGCAGACCTTGCCGGGATGGGCCAGAATGGTTCTGGCCTTCAACAACACGCTGGTGGGGCGTTTGTTGGTCGGTCCCGTGGTCGGGCAGGTTGCCTTCATGCGAGACGACTGGCGCGCAATCCGCGCCGGGGTGCCGGGGGTCTTGGCCGCATGGCTGTGGCATCTTCCGGCTGTTGGGCTGGTTGTCTGGTGGATCACCAGTTTCTCAGTCATGCCGGTCTGGGCCTATTTGCTGGCGACTTACGCGGGACTTTCGATCCTGAAAATCCGCACCTTTCTGGAACATCGTGCCCACGAAAAGGCGCGTGGCCGCACGGTGATCATCGAGGATCGCGGCCCCCTGGCGCTGATATTTCTGAACAACAATCTGCATGTCGTGCATCACATGCACCCCAAGGTTCCGTGGTATCGTCTGCCTGCGCTTTATGCGGCGCATCGCAGTCATTACCTTGGCCGCAATGACGGGTATCTCTACCGGTCCTATGGCGAGATTTTTCGCAAGCATTTCCTGCGCGCGAAAGACCCGGTGCCGCATCCGCTCTGGCGCAAGGAGTGATTTCCGGGCATAGCCCAATCCATGGACGCCTGGATCATTCTTTCCATTGCCGCTGCGGCCTTTCAGACGCTGCGATTCATGTTGCAAAAGCAACTCAGCCTTGGTGCGCTTTCCGCAGGGGGCGCGACATTTGCACGATTTGCCTATTCTGCTCCCTTCGTCGTGGCAGGAATGACCGGGTATATGATCTGGCAGGGGGGCGGTGTGCCGGGCCTGTCGGGACTGTTCTGGATATATGCACTGACAGGGGCCGTCGCGCAGGTGGTGGCGACGTGGTGTGTCATTGCTTTGTTTTCTGCCCGGAATTTCGCTGTGGGAATTACGTTCAAGAAAACCGAAGTGGTTCTGACAGCATTGGTCGGTCTCGTGATCCTGGGGGATCGTATCAGCCTATTGGCTCTTGCCGCGATTGTCCTCGGGTTGATCGGTGTTCTTATCCTGTCGGATAACGCTGGCCTGCCGGGGTTGAGTCTGCAGCGGATGATCAATCGTGCAGCGGTGCTCGGGCTGGCTTCGGGGGGGCTCTTTGCGGTTTCCGCCGTAGGCTATCGCGGTGCGACGCTGGAAATTGCCAGCAGCGATTTGTTGGTGCGGGCAGGGCTCGCGCTGGCCGTCGTGACCAGCAGCCAGGCTGTGGGGTTGGCGTTGTGGCTGCATTGGCGAGAGACCGGGCAGTTGGCAGCTGTATGGCGCGCCCGGCGGGTAGCGGTGTGGGTGGGGCTTACGAGCATGGGCGGAAGCCTGTGCTGGTTCACGGCCTTTACGTTACAGGCTGCCGCGCTGGTGTTTGCCGTGGGGCAAATCGAGGTGATCTTTTCGTTGATGGCGTCCGTATTGGTGTTTCGCGAGCGCGTGACCATGCGCGAAATCGTGGGAATCGCCTTGTTGAGCGTCAGTATTCTTGCACTGGTGTGGCTGGGGTGAACCACGCCGAATGGCAGCGCCTCACTCAGTCGAGTGGGCTTTTGCCTTGCAGGCGCAAGAACAGGCTTTCTTCGTCGTTGTTGCGGAAGAATGGCACAGAGGCGGGTGGCGACGTATCCTGCGCCCGCGCCGAGATTTCCGCGAGAACGACCTCGGTGATAAACGGAAGGTCGAATTCCCGCGCGCGGGCCAACGGTATCCATTGCAGGTGAGAAAGCTCGTCACAGGCGCCTGAGAAATCATCGAGGTCGCTTGCGATTTCATCCGCGTCGATCAGGAAAAACCGCGCGTCAAACCGACGGGGCCGCCCCGGCGGGGTGATCGCACGGAAGACGAATTGCAACGCGTGGGCCGACGGCATGAAGCCCTGCGCGGCAAAACCGGCCCAGTCCCGTGGCGCTATGGCCGGCCATTTGCCGGGAGCGCCCAGAATCAGGCCCGTTTCCTCCCATAGTTCGCGAATTGCGGCGGCGGCCAGGGCATGGCCGATATCCGCCGTGCAATCTTCGGTCAGGCGCTTGGTGCACAGTGCGGGCAGGGGACGCGCCAAGGGGATGGTTGCATCGTCGGGATCGACCGCGCCGCCGGGAAAGACGAACTTGTTGGGCATGAACGCGGCTTTGGACCCGCGCTGCCCCATAAGCACATGGGGGTCGTCCATGCGGTTGCGAAGAGCGATCACCGTGGAGGCATTTCGGATGGCGGATTTGTCGACAGCGTTCATGATAACCCATTTCAGATTGCGAAAAGGGTCAAGCCGTGTTTCCGAACCCATGCATATGCCGGGCCCATTGGAACGCCACGATCATCCCTTTCAGTCGTGGCAGAAGGTATAGCGAGAGTGTGACACATCCAACCGCGAAAATGGTGAACAGCACCAGGGGCTCGGGGCGCCACATCACGAAGGACACATGTAGCAGCGGCGCCATCAGGTGACCGACCAGCAGGATCGTCAGATAGGCAGGGCCGTCATCGGCGCGATGATGACTCAAATCTTCGCGGCAGACTGCACAGGTATCTCTTACTTTAAGATAACTTTGCAGCAGCGGGCCGCTGCCGCAATTGGGGCATTTGCGGCGGAAACCCTTGCGCAATGCGGGCCACAGATCGCGTTCGCTTCGATTAATAGTCTGATCAGTCATAACGTCCCTCGGATAACGAATCCTGAAAAGATGGGGCATTTGCCCGAAGATATGAAGACAGGAGGTTGGTCTTGCGTCCCGATGTCGCAAAGTGTCGCCGACATTCACGCATCCGTGAAGTCAATGCGCCACTTTTTTCGACGGAATTGGGGAAGGCCAGCGTTTGACAGGGTGAAATGGCCTGCGGGCACGTTTCGGAACCAGACAAACGTGAAGGAGATTTTTCATGAAACGCGCGTACCTGATGACTGGCGCTGCAGTGGCCTTTGTAGCCGCAACCTCGGGTTTTGTCATGGCCCAGCAAAGCGGCATGGGCAAAGGTCCGGCTGGTCCTGCCTTCGATTTCGAAGAACTGGATACGGATGGCGATGGCAAGATCACCGCTGAAGAGATGTCAACGCGCGCGGAGACGCGTTTTGGCGAAGCGGACACCGATGGCGACGGCAAGCTGTCGGCAGAGGAAATGACTGAGCGCATGCGCGCCCAGATGGCTGAACGCATGGCGCGCCGTGCAACTCAGATGATCGAGCGTATGGATGGCGATAGCGATGGCATGCTGAGCCTTGATGAAATGCGCGGGGGCCGTATGGGTCGGATGATGGAACGTGCCGACACGGATGGTGATGGTGCGATTTCAGAAGAAGAATTCGAAGCCATGGGCGACAAGCGCAAGGCGCATCGCAAAGCACGCAGCGGCGAGGGCCGGCAGGGCCGCATGCATGATCGGGGCCAGTGCGATGGCATGAAAGGAGCGGGCCGCCATGGTGGCATGCACAAAGGCGGCCACCACGGCCACGGGCAGGAAATCCATTATCACTATCACTATTATGGCGATAGTCAGGGAATGAAACCCGGTCAGGGTCAACAGAAAGGCCAGGGCAACCAGTGATCTTTTGCGCCGGGGGCGGGGTGGCGTATGATCCGCCGCTCCGTCCCGGTTTTTTCCCATTGTCGGCGGCGGTGGACCGGCTCAGACTGTGGTGCAGGACAAGGGACATGCCGCTGGACATGATGAGCGATATACCGGATGAGGCCTTGTTGGAGCGTTTCGCTCTTGGCGATGCGGCGGCGGCACGCGCACTGACGATGCGATTGACGCCGCAGGTCATGGCCCACGCCTTTCGTTTGTTGGGCAATCATGCCGAGGCCGAAGATGTCAGCCAGGAGGCGATGTTGAGGCTTTGGAAAATCGCGCCCGAGTGGCGCAGGGGCGAAGCGCGTATCACGACTTGGCTGTATCGCGTGGTTGCCAATTTGTGCATTGACCGCTTGCGCCGGACACAGGGGGAATCTCTGGAGTCGGTGCCCGAGCCTCAGGATGAACGCAAGGGCCCTGCGGAAACGCTGCAGGGGGCTGAACGCGCGCAGGCTTTGCAGGTGGCGCTTGGTCATTTGCCCGCGCGGCAAAGACAGGCAGTTGTTCTGCGCGACCTCGAAGGGCTGGCCAATCCCGAGGTCGCGGAAATCATGGAAACCAGCGTCGAGGCCGTGGAAAGCCTGCTGGCCCGAGGCCGCAGAGGTTTGATGGCGGATCTGGCCGGGCGACGTGAAGAACTGGGATTTGGCGATGCGTGAGACAGATAAACATAATGCTGGCCGGGTGCTGGAGACCTATTTTGAAGCCGCCCGCAAGGAATGTCGTGCTCCTTCATCCGAGTTGATGGCCCGGATTTTGGCGGACGCGGCAGATGTACAGGCCGGATTTCCTGTAGGCCGAGCATCGGGCGTGCGAGTGGGCGGGTTTGTCCGGCAATTGGTGCAGGGATTGGGCGGCTGGCCTGCCGTGGCTGGCCTGGCTGCAGCGACAGTCACGGGACTTTGGATCGGAATGAGCCAGTCATCGGCATTGATCGCCTACGCTACCTATGACGAGCCGGACGAAGCATTGTACCTTGTGGATCTGTCTGCCGACGCCCTGTTCGAGCTTGACGAAGGAGCATTGTGATGGGTGTGAACGACAACGAAACCAAGGTCGGCGGCGGTCGGTGGATGCGTTTGATTCTCGTGGCGTCTCTGGCTTTGAATCTGCTTGTGGTCGGGGCGGTCGGCGGTGTTTTGATCATGAGCGGAGGTAAACATCCGCACCATGCGCCGGGCTTTGACAGGGCGGGCGGGCCAATGACACGGGCGCTGAGTCACGATGATCGTCGTGAGATCGGTCGGCAAATGCGTGCCGCCTATCGTGACGGCAGGCCGGGCCGGACTGCGCAGCGTGAGGCGTTCGACGGATTGATAACGGCGCTGCGGGCCAATCCGTTCGAGCGTGCAGTCGTTCAGTCCCGCATGTCGGAAATGCGCACTCTGATGCGGGATCGTCTGGAACTGGGAGAGACCCTGCTTCTGGACCGTCTGGAAGCCATGTCTCCGCAGGAGCGTGCGGAGTATGCGGATCGCTTGACTGAGGGTAAGCGCCGCCGCTGACACCCTTTTCAAGGTGTATACGGTGCCGTCAGGCCGCAGTTCGCGGCCCGAAAGTCACCGTGTCGCGCCCGATCGATTTCGAGCGGTAGAGCGCACGGTCCGCTTCGTCCAGAAGCGTATGCGCATCGGGTTTGGCGCCATCTGGCAACGGATGTCCCAGCATGACCCCAATGCTGACGGTCACCGTTACCGGAGGCGCTCCGGCCACGGTATGGACAGGGCATTTGCGCACCGTGTCGCACAGATGGCTGGCCAGTTCCCGCGCCGCTGCCGGGGAACTGTTTGGGACAACGATCAGAAATTCTTCACCGCCGATGCGGGCGATCATGTCGTCTGGTCGCAGGCAGGATTTCAGAATGCGCGCGACATGATTGAGCACTGCGTCACCCGCCGCATGCCCGTAGCGATCGTTGACCCGTTTGAAATAGTCCAGATCGGCGACCATCACGGCGTAGCTGCGATTTTCGCAATGGGCCGCGTCGATCAACCTGTCGAGATAGGGCAGTGCATATCGGCGATTATAGAGGCCGGTCAAAGGATCGACCATCGCGGCCTGAAGGCTATGCCGCAGGTGTTTGCGCATCGATTCCGCACAGCGCATTTCGTTTATTTGCCGGTCGATCCGGAACGCCAGTTCTCGCATATCCTGCATGTCTTGTATGGCGTCATCGGCTCCCAGGTCCAGTGCGCTGGCCATTTGCTCAGAGGCATCCGGTGCAAGTATAACCATGACCGGGCGGTGATGGCTGTGGGGCGCGGCACGCAGTTTGGTGATCAGACCGCGCATTTCATTGGCATTGGAGGCACTGATACAAAGCAGGTAAACATCCGGTCCCTCTTCCGGTCCGGGCGAGGTCAATGCGCCTTCGGGGTCGAGAGACATCACTCGATGTCGGCTCATTGTCCGCAACTCGGTCTGAAGCCGTTCGGCAGCGGCATTCCCGCCAGATATCAGGCCGATCCGGCCTGGTATCTCGAAGCGCCCCGAAGCTTCGGAAAACCCGAATTCGCTTGCGCTTTCCAGGTGCATGCGCATGTCGCGTGCTGCCTGATGCTGACGCAACAAGCTGCGCAGTCGAGCCAGCAATACCTGTTCGTCAACCGGTTTGACCAGAATGTCCGCCGCGCCCGCCTTGAGTGCGTCCAGCCGTGTTTGTGAATTGTCCTCTGTAAGGAACATGAGGGCTGGAGGGGCCTCCCGCCCCAGTCGTCCTTTGAGGGCCGTCAGAAAATCAGATCCGCATTGGTCGGGAAGCCGGGCGGCCAGCAGGATCAGGTCGGGGCGTTCGCGTTGAGCAAGCGACAGGGCGTCGGCACCGTTAGCGGCCTGGATCACTTCGTAATATGCTGTGGCCAGCTTGACCTTGAGAACGATCCTGTTCGTCGCCAAACCGTCCACCACAAGGATTTTCCCTGACATGGGATGCCGCCTTTCAGACTTGCTCTTTTTGTTTGCTCGACTATCCCTGTCAGAGGTTAAGAAAACCTTTCCGGGAATTAACGCTTTTGGCACTTACGCAGGAATCCGCTCAAACCGTCGCATTGCAATGCCTGGCCTGGCTGGCCGGAAATGACGAATTGCTTCCCGTCTTTATGGGGGCCACCGGCGTATCCGAAGCGGATATTCGTGAAGGCGCGCAAAACCCTGATTTTCTTGGGTCGGTCTTGGATTTTGTCCTGATGGACGATGCTTGGGTCGTTTCCTTTTGCGAGGCGCAGGGCATCGCGGCAGATATACCGATGCGTGCACGGATGGCATTGCCGGGTGGCGAGCAGGTGAACTGGACATGACCTTGAACATTCAGATTTCTTCAATGAGGGTTGACGGTGTTCTGTTCGACAAGGACGGCACGCTGTTCGATTTCGGCGCAACATGGAATACTTGGGCGGCGGGAGCGATCCGGGAACTGGCGCAAGATCAACCGGACCTGATGGAGCGTATCGCGCAAGCGCTGGAGTTCGACCTGGCCGAAACACGGTTCCACCCGACAAGCCCGATCATCGCCGAAACCAATCGCGAGGCCGCGGAACGTCTGGTGCGGGTTTTGCCCGATCAATCCGTGGAAGAGATCGAGCATTTTCTGATGCACAGCTCCACCGACGCCCCCTTGGCTCCTGCGGTGCCGTTAACGCCGTTCCTGCAAGGTTTGTCGGCGCGGGGGCTCAAACTGGGGGTCATGACGAACGATACCGAGTTCGGCGCCCGCAGCCACCTGCGGACGGCAGGCATCGAGGGACATTTCGATTTTATTGCCGGGTTCGATTCCGGGCATGGGGCCAAGCCCGATCCTGACCCGTTGCTGGCGTTCGCCCGCGAGATGCAGCTTGCGCCCGCGCGGGTGGTCATGGTGGGCGACAGCGCTCATGATCTGGTTGCGGGGCGCGCGGCGGGTATGCAGACGGTGGGCGTTCTGACCGGCATGGCCGGGCACGATGAACTTTCTGCGCTTGCAGATGTCGTTCTGCCCGATATCGGGCATCTTCCCACCTGGCTTGCCGCGTGACACGTCACCCGTACTATGGTTTGGGCCTGGCAGCGGTCGGAACCCTGGTTCTGACCCCGGATTCCCTGTTCATGCGTTTGTCGCAAATGGACGGCTTTCAGATGACCGCCTGGCGCGGTCTGCTGATGGGGGCGGTGATGATTGCGCTATGGGCGTGCTTCGGGCGTGATCGGGGCGGCGACATGCGCCACCTGTTCAGTAAACCCGGTGCGGTCATCATAGCCTGTCAGTTTTTCAATTCGCTGTTGTTTTGCCTCGCTATTGCGGTGGCACCGGTGGCGGTGGTGTTGTTCGGGCTGGCGACAGTGCCGGTTTGCGCCGCAGTGCTGGCGTGGTTGATTTCGGGTGAACCAACGCGCGCGGCGACATGGCTGACAATTGCTGCGGTGATCACGGGAATCCTGATTGCCGTCACGGGGGGTGAAGGAGACGAGATGCGCCTGAACCTGCACGCTCTGATCGGGGCAGGGCTTGGCCTCGGGGTGGCGCTTGCGCTTGCTCTGAATTTTGTCGTTATCCGGGCGCATCCGCAATTGCCGATCTTGCTGGTGGTCGGCGTCGGCGCTTTTCTGGCGGGGGTGTTCGGATTGATCGTGACGGGGCCCGCCCGGATGTTGGACGGGCAGGTTTGGGCGATGGCCATGACCGGTATGTTGGTGTTGCCCTTGTCGTTCTTTCTTTTGTCTCTGGCGTCGCGTTACACGCACGCGTCCAATGTCAGCTTGCTGATGCTGTTGGAAACCGTTCTTGGGCCGCTTTGGGTCTGGTTTGGTGTCGGGGAAAAGCCAACACCGGCCATGCTGGTTGGCGGTGGGATCGTGGTGAGCAGTCTGGCGCTTTATGTTTTTCTGACCGGGCGGTCGCGCCGGAGGTGCCTGGCCTGACGCTCGGCTATTTCATCTTTCACAAAAACGACAGGATCAGTCGCAAAGCGGCAAACCTGCAGGGGCGCTCAGTGTTTCCATAGATGGAACCACAAGCGGAGAGCCCCATGGCAGAAGCACCAAAACGCAGGAAGCGCAGCGGCGGACGGGCTGGAAATGCACAACGGCGCGGCGGAGCGGTGATCGAACAGATGCCGTGGAACCCGCCGATCAATATCGACCGGCCGATTGAACCTCTGAGCCACGAGGGCGTGGAGGCCATTCATAACGGCGCGATGCAAATCCTTGAAGAAATCGGCATCCAGTTCCTTCATGAAGAGGCTGTTGAGATCCTGCGCGGTTCGGGCGGATGTACGATCAATGGCGAAAATGTGCGTATGGGGCGCGATTTCGTGATGGAGATGATCGGCAAGGCCCCGTCCGAATGGACGATCACACCGCGCAACCCTGACCATACCCTGACGATGGGGGCGCGACACATCAATTTCGGCAACGTGTCCTCGCCTCCCAGTTATTGGGACATGAAGCTGGGACGCAAGGTGACGGGTACGCGGGAAATGTGCCGTGATCTGCTCAAGCTCAGCCAGTTTTTCAATTGTATCCACTTCGTCGGCGGCTATCCGGTCGAGCCGCAGGATATTCACGCCAGCGTGCGGCATCTGGATGTTCTGTATGACAAGCTGACACTCACCGACAAGGTCGCCCATGCCTATTGTCTGGGCAAGGAGCGGGTCGAGGACGTGATGGAGATGGTGCGCATTGCGGGCGGGTTGAACGATGACGAGTTCGAGGCCCGCCCTCACATGTACACCAACATCAACTCGACCTCGCCGCTCAAACACGATTACCCGATGCTGGATGGCTGGATGCGGATCGCGCGGCGCAATCAGGGATTGGTCGTGACACCCTTCACCCTGGCCGGGGCGATGGCGCCAGTGACCATGGCCGGGGCGGTGGCGCAATCCCTCGCCGAAAGCCTGTGCGCCGTGGTGCTGGCGCAGGTGATCCGGCCCGGTGCGTGCTGTGCAATCGGAACCTTCACCAGCAATGTGGACATGAAATCGGGTGCGCCGGCGTTCGGGACGCCGGAATATATGCGAGCCACGCAAATGACCGGGCAACTGGCGCGGTTCTACGGGTTGCCGATGCGTGCTAGCGGGGTCTGTGCGGCCAATGTGCCGGATGGGCAGGCGATGTGGGAAACCTCGAACAGCCTTTGGTCGGCAGTGCAGGCGGGCGCCAATATGGTCTATCATTCGGCCGGATGGCTGGAAGGCGGGCTGATCGCCAGCCCGGAGAAATTCGTGATGGATTGTGAAATAATCCAGCATATTCAGAGGTATATGGACCCTGCGATCATGGCGACGGGCCCGGACGACATCGCGGTCGAGGCGGTGCGTGAGGTGGGGGATCAGGGGCATTTCTTTGGCATCCAGCATACGCAGGATCGTTATACCACCGCGTTCTATCAACCCTTCCTGAGCGACTGGCGCAACTACGAGGCGTGGGAGGCGGCGGGCGGCGTCTGGACGGCGCAAAGGGCCCATCAGATCTATCAGGAGATCATCGCCGAATTCGAGGCGCCGCCGATGGACGAGGCGATCCGGGAAGAGCTGGAATCCTTCGTCGAGCGCCGCAAGGCCGAGGGGGGAGCGCCAACCGATTTTTGAGCCGAAACCGGCATCTGTATAACGTCGGTATCGCGTCGGTATTGTGTCGGTGTCCTCCCGCCCGCTCTCGCGACATGGGTGGGGCAGTTGATAGACGGGGGCTTTTGGACAGGGCAGGAGCACCCGGCGGGCGTATTGGACCCTGACCAATCAGAGATCACTCCGCTGGGGCATCGAGCCAGCGGCGGCAGAAACGGTCGACCGCGACGTAGGTCAGCAGGGTAAAGACGGCCAGGGCGATGGTTGTGGCGAACATCAGGTCCACCTTGACGCGCCCTAGGGCCAGCAGGATCAGGTAGCCGAGCCCTTGTGATGCGCCGACCCATTCGCTGATGATCACGCCGATGGGGGCATAGACGGCGGCCAGCCGCAGGCCCGAGGCGAGACCGGGCAGGGCGGCTGGAATGCGGATGTGCCACATGACCCGCCGCCGACTTGCGCCCATGACCTGTGCCAGATCCAGCCACGGCACGGGCGTGCGCATCAGAGCGTCGAAAAAGGCCGATGTGACGGGGAAGTAGATGATCAGCAAGGCCATGATCACCTTGGGCCAGATGCCGTATCCCAGCCAGAGCGTCAGGATCGGGGCGAGCACGAAAACAGGGATCGCCTGACTGAACACCATCATCGGGCGCAAAAGGGTTTGTGCCAGCGATGAAGAGGCCAAACCGATGGCCGACAGCGCCCCAAGCGCCGCACCAAGCACGAGGCCAAGAAGCACCTCGCCCATGGTGTAAAGCGAGTGATGGGCGATCTGCCCTCGTGCGGTCCAGAGGGTTTCGGCCACGTCCCACGGGGCGGGCAGGATGTAGGAGGGGGGTGCAGTCAGCGTGACGACCGCCTGCCAGAGGGCCAGACCGAAAACCGTCGACGCAAGGATTGAAAGCCAGTTCTTCATGGGGATGGGAAACCGGACTGCGCTGCATCGAAGAAGCGGCGCTCAAGGGTTACGGCATGGTGGAAGGTGGTTTCGACGGCATGTTTTGCGTCGTCGTCCAGTGTGTGCCAGGCGCTATCAAGCTGACCGCGCAGATAGGCGACGACGCCTTCGAACCCCTCGCCGGAATGCAGGGTGATCCATTCCCCGAACCAGAAGGGCAGATCGGCGGCCTTGTCGGCATGGGGTGTGGCCCAGTCGAGATAACTCCACTCCGCCACCACCAGCACCGCGAGCATTTGCTCATAGCGGCCCGAACGGGCCGCCTGTGCCATCAGTGCCTGAAACTCGGCGGTGATGGGGGCTGCGGGTGCGAGAGGCTCGCAGGTGCCGCCAAGCGCGTCGATCGCGCGCAGGAAATAAGTGTTCTCCGGTCCTGAAATCAGGCCGAGAAACTGCGCCGCCGGGATCGCATCGGGCAGGCTGGGGGCGTGGGCGATGGCCGAGGCCAGGAGGCGCACGAAACCGTCGATGAACAGGTGATCCTGTTGCAGATAGGCCAGCATCCTGTCGGCGGGCAATGTCCCATCGGCCAGAGCGTCGGTGAACGGGTGCCGGGTGGCGGCCTGCCAGTCGTCGATGGCGAGGGCACGCAGGTGATCGGTGGGGCGCATGGGCGGGTGTCCTTTGATCAGGCGGCGCTGTTGCGCAGGCGGGTCAGCAAATCGGCCTGTGCGGTGAGAGTCGCGGGGTCGTCTATCGGGCGCGGTGCTGCGCCGGGGGGCGGGGCGAAGGGCGAAAGACCACCGGGTTCCATGATCAGGATCGTGTCGCCCAGCCGGGCGGCCTCGGCCGGGTCATGTGTGACCATGAGAACGGTGCGGCCCGCCAGCAGATCACAGGCGAGATCCTGCATTTGCGAGCGGGTGCGCGCATCGAGGGCGGAAAAGGGTTCGTCGAGCAGCACGATGGCCCTATCCTCCATCAGGGTTCGGGCGAGCGCCACGCGCTGTCGTTGCCCGCCAGACAACTGGCCAGGCGTTTTATGTACGTGATCGCTCAGCCCCACGCGCGCCAATACATCGGTCGCGCGATGCCGGTCGGGGCGCTCCCCGCGCAGGCGCGCGCCCAGCAGGGTATTTCCCATCACGTCGAGCCACGGCATCAGCAGATCGCTTTGCGCCATCAGCGCCAGCCGGCCCTGTAGGGGTTTGCCGTCCGAGGCGGCGATCTGCCCGTCAAGCGTGGTCACCCGATCCAGCCCCGCGACAAGGCGCAAGAGGGTCGTCTTGCCCACACCGGAGGGGCCCAGGAGGCAGGTCCATTCCCCGCCCGCGACGGTCAGGTCCAGCGGGCCGAACACATGGGTGTCGCCGATCCGGGCGGTGCCACGGATATGCAGGCCCGGAGATGTCATGTCTCAAGCCCCATGTCCCAGAACCCGACCTCAAGCCGAGTGGCCGTTGTGAACCTCTGGCACAGGTGGGGCCAGCGGGGGCTGTTTTGTGGCCTATCGCCCAGGCGGCGGGTGATGGCGGTGTCGATCAGGCCGCCCACGTCGCGGCAGACCTGTTGGTACTCCTCGCCGGCATAGGTGCCGATCCACTCGGCATAGGTGGTCGAGGTCTTTTCAGTGGCCAGCCGCGTGCCGATTTCTCCATACCCCATGACGCAGGGTGCAAGGGCGGCCAGCAAATCCAGAAAATCGCCCGAGTGCCCGGCATCCAGAACATAGCGCGTATAGGCGATGTTCTGCGGTTTTTCCTGCGCCGTGAACAGATCGGATTCCGAAAGCCCGGCTTTGGCGCAGGTCCGGATATGCAAGGCGAGTTCGTCATTGATCAACGCGTTCACCGTGGTGGCGGCAAGGCGCATTTCATCCACGGTATCGGCCTTGGTCACCGCCAGGGCCCAAGCGCGCGAGAAGTGGATGAGGAACAGGTAATCCTGCACCAGGTAATCCAGAAAAGCCGTGGGCGGCAGAGTGCCGTCGCGCAGCCCCTCGACAAAGGCATGACGCGTATAGGCGGACCACTGATCGCCCGCCGCCGTGCGCCAAGCCGTGAACGTATCGCCATAGCCCGTCATTGTTCGTTCGGGTCCAGGGCGAGGGCGCTCACCGGCGGGGCGGTGTCGATCAAGCCGGCCTTTTGCAGGAAGGCGCCGAAATCGCGGTACCGCCCGTGATCCAGAGCCGCAGGGCGCAGGGCGAAGCGGGTCAGCGTATCGGCCCATGCCATGGCGTTCAGATCGTCCTGAAGGTCGGCCGAAGTGCCCGAGAAAACCTCCCAGCTGTCCTCGGGGTGGTTTACGATATACTGCGTGGCCCGTCCGGTTGCGCGCTGGAAACGTGCGATGGCGTCCATGTCGGCCAGGTCGGGATTGGCGACATAAATCAACTCGTCATAGGCGGGCACGCCCATTTCTTCCAGATACATGCAACGGCCTTCGATACCTTCCAGTTCCATCTGGTTCAGTTCGAAATTGCGGTAGGCCCCCAGAACGGCATCGACCTGTCCCGACATCAGCGAGGGCGATAGCGACCAATTGACGTTGATCAGGTCGATATCGTCCATGGTCAGGCCCGCGTTGGCCAGAAGGGCGCCCAGAAGGGCCTCTTCCACGCCGGCGACGGAATAACCCACCTTGCCACCCTCAAGATCGGCGACCGACTTTATGGGGCCGTCCTCAAGCACCAGCAAGCAGTTCAGAGGGCTGGCCACGAGCGTGCCCACACGTTTGAGAGGCAGGCCCTCGGCGACCTGGAGGTGTAATTGCGGCTGATAGGAAATCGCCAGATCGGCCTTGCCCGCGGCGGCCATCTTGGGGGGCGCGGACGGATCGGCGGGGGCGATCACCTCGACCTCGAGGTTCTCATCCTCGAAATAGCCCTGTTCCTGTGCAACGATGATCGGGCCGTGATTGGGGTTGACGAACCAGTCCAGAACCAGCGTCAGCTTGTCCTGAGCCATGGCTGGTGCAGCCGTCAGAAGACTGGCCGCGAGTGCGAGAAGGCGTATCAAAGGGGCTCTCCTTTCGTGCGCGTTGCGGCCAGCCTAAGGAAGAGCGGGACAGGTGCGAGCGCCCTGTCGAATCTCCGTTCCCTCCGCCGGTGCTGACCGGATCAGGTTCGATGGGTTGACCAGAGGTCTCTCAGCCGCATGCGGCACCCCAACGGATGGCCGGACTGTAACAACGGTGCTGTCCGACGGCAAGCGGTCCGTTGCCGGGCGATAAAAATCCCGGCAATTGTATCTGTTGGCAGAGCGTTAATCTTTGTGAGCGACGCTACTGTCGATTGTAAGGGGTGTGTCATGCACGGGGTGATCAATCGCGCGGTGGAACGGTTCGTGCGCGATACATACGGACGTGATGTCTGGCTGGACATCATGAGGTGCCTCGATCTTGGATTTAGCGAGTTCGAGGCGATGTTGAGCTATGATGCGCACGTCACGCCCCGTTTGTTGGGAGCGGTTGCCGACAGGTTGAACAAATCCCGTGACGAGGTGCTGGAGGATATCGGCACCTACCTGGTGTCTCATCCCAACATGGCTGCGGTCCGGCGTTTGTTGCGGTTCGGAGGTCCGACATTTCAGGAATTTCTGCATTCGCTTGACGATCTGCCCGAGAGAACGCGGCTCGCCCTACCGGATTTGGCCTTGCCGGAATTGACGCTCGTTGATCTCGGGCCGGGTCGGTTTTGTCTCAAGGTACATAATCCGCAGGCGGTGGATGTGCCGTTTGGCTATGTGGTGCTTGGGTTGTTGCGGGCTTTGGCCGATGACTATGGGGCACTGGTCATGCTGGAACACATGGGGGCGGCGGGGCATCAGGAAACGCTGCGTATCCATCTTCTGTCGGCTGCGCATGGCCAAGGACGGGTCTTTACCCTTGGAAAGGCGGCGCCGTGACGTTGGGCCTGACCGGAAATACCCTGATATCGCTGCTGGACATGTTTTGCCCGATGCATGCGGTTCTGGGCGCGTCCGGTCGTGTTTTGCATGCCGGGCCGACATTGGCCAAGCTGTATGAGAACGGCGATCTGATCGACCGGACGTTTCAGGACGCGTTCGAATTGCGCCGCCCGCACACCGATGGCTCGATGGCGGCATTGCGTGGGCTGGCGGGAGCAAAGTTGCATTTGCGTCTGTGCAGCCCACGCCAGACCGAGGTGAAGGGTATGCTGGTTCCCTTGCCCGACGACGGTGACGGGCCGTTGAGCGGTGGTGTGGTGCTGAACCTGTCCTTCGGCATTGGATTACAGGAGGCGGTGCGTGATTTTGCCCTGACCAGCAGGGATTTTGCCGCAACGGATCTGGCCATCGAACTGCTGTACCTGATCGAGGCCAAGTCAGTTGCGATGGAGGCCTCGCGCAAACTGAACAGTCGGTTGCAAGGCGCCAAGATCGCGGCAGAAGAGCAGGCCTTTACCGACACTTTGACGGGATTGAGGAACCGCCGCGCCCTGGACGCGGTTCTGACCCGCCTGACGGAGGGCGAACGGGACTTCGCGCTGATGAATGTGGATCTGGATTACTTTAAGGCGGTTAACGATCGGTTGGGCCACGCAGCGGGCGATCATGTGCTGCAGGCCGTTGCGCAGGCAATGGTCGCGGAAACGCGCAGCGCCGATATTGTTGCGCGAATTGGTGGCGACGAATTCGTGGTGATTCTGCCTGATGTGGCCGACCATTACCGCGTTGGCGAGATCGCGGCGCGTCTAGTCAAACGGCTTGAGCATCCGATCGCGTTGCCGAACGGGACTTGCCGCGTTTCGGCCAGTATCGGTGCCGCGCTGTCCCGCGATTATCGTGTTCCGTCCGGGCAGCGCATGATGGAAGACGCCGACCGGGCGTTGTATGCCGCCAAGGAGCGCGGGCGCGGTTGCCATGTCGTTCATATGCAGGAAACAAGCATATCCGGCCCAGACAGGTAAGGAGGCCGCAAGTGAGGTCGCAAGATTCAGTTGCTAATAGGCCTGGGCGCGGCGGATTTTGACCATCCGCTCGGCCTCGGCCAAGGCGTCGCCCAAGGTTACGATGCCGGCAGATTTCATGACATCCAGCATATGCACGAAAACCTCGGCCGTCGCGAAGGAATCGCCAAGCGCGGTATGACGGTGTTCGGGCGGGATCGTGACGCCAAAGCGTTCTGCCAGCGCATCCAGCGTGTGCTGCCCGGTGTGATCGAACAGGGCGGCGGACAAAAGAACGGTGCACAGCGCGGGCTGATCGAAGGTCAGGCCGATACGGTCTTCCTTGAGGCGCAGAAATGCCATGTCGAAAGGCGCATTGTGAGCGACCAGAACCGCCCCCTCGCAATAGGCGTGAAAGCGGCGACCGGCTTCGGCAATGTCCGGCGCGCCCTGCACCATTTCGTCGCTGATACCATGAATCCTGGTTGAGGCGGGGGGGATGGGGCGACCGGGATCGACGAATGTATCGAAGGCTTCGCCACTCAGAATCCGGCCATTCACCACCCGCACGCCAGCGATTTGCACGATCTCGTCACCCTCGCGCGGGGCGAGGCCGGTTGTCTCGGTGTCGAACACGACGAACTGCAGCTCGCTGAGCGGGGTCGTCGCCAGATCGCTGCCCGTGTCCTGAGCGGGCAGATTGAAATCATAGAATTCGGGGCGCGGCTGATCGGGTGTCAGGATTGGCGGTCCGGCTTTGGGCAGGGGCAGGACAATGCGGTTTTCGACGCGGCTTGGATCGCTCCAGATTTCGGTGCGGTGGCTTTCCAGAACGTCTCGCCCGGAATAATCGCCATAGCCTTCCGACAGTGGACGACGCAGCCAGCTGTCCAGCCTGCCGTCGGTTATATCAGGCCCTTGCCAGCCAAGGGTCAGCCACACCTCTGCACCATGCGGCTCGGCGCTGAGGGTGATGTGGCTGCGGGTGCCGTCATCGCTCAGCCCCTCGATCACGCGGGCCAGAAGGCCGGCGATGGCGAACCCGTCGCACAACAGGAAATCGGTGTGTCCCGTGGGGATAGCACGGACCAGATCGCGGGCTGTCAGCGTGTCAAGGATATCGTCCACCGCCACTTGGGCCAGGGGCCAGTGCGTGGGGATTTGTGCGCGGTATTTTTCACCGCTGTCGCGCAGGCACTGGCACAGGCGGTTCATTTCCTCGCGCATGGCGTCCGGCAGGCCGGTGCTTTCGGTCTTTGCCGTTTCGGGTTCGATCCCGGTGGCGTCCAGCAGGGCGGTGATTGCGGCGGCGGGCCGGCGGATTTCTTCAAGAAGGGTGTTGAACAGGTGGTCTTGCGCGGCATGGCTGCGCAGATCGTCAGTGGCATCGTGGAAGGTCAGCACATGGCCGGCGGTTTCACCCATATGGCGCACCGGGCTCACACGCCCCATGACAAAGCGGCGGCCATCGGCGGTGGCCGAAAGGAACCGTTCGGAACTGGTATCGCCGCGCGCGTGTTTGGCCGTCAGCCGTTCGAGCGCGTGTAAGAGCGGCTCGCCACAAAAAAAGCGGTCGATTGGCCGGTTCAGCCCGATATCGCCCAGCAGGTCCTGAGCGACACGATTGTAAAGCATGATGCGCCGGTCGGATGTCAGTACGACGGTGCCTTCGGTCAGGTCGCGCAAGAGAGCCTCGAACAGGGCTTTTTCACGGTTGATGGCGGCCGTTTCATGTTCTACCGCCTCGCGCTGAGCCTGCCGTGCTTCGGCAAGGGCGGTATGGATGGCATCGGCGGCGGGGGCGAGCGCGCCCAGATGGCGGGCCTGGTCCTGATCGATTCCCTGATCCACCTTGGCCCGCGCCCGTGTTTGCAGATCCGAGGCCAGCGCCAGAACCGGACGGGCGACATTTTCATCGAACAGGAAACCGATCCAGGCCGAGATGCCAAACAGGCCGAATGCGGCGATCAGCCCGGCGATGACATACCCTTCGACCGGACCGCCATAGCGCGAATGTCCCAGCCAGAGCCCGCCTGCGATCAGGGCCGCCCCCGCCAGGGCGAGCGCGGCGAAAAACAAGGCAAATCGCAGTCTCAGGCCCAGCCGTTCACGCATGCGTATCCTTCCCCGTCAACTTGTTGATCAGGCTCAGCAGGTCCGAGGTTGGAAAGGGTTTGTTCAAAAAGGCATCGGCGCCCATGGCCATGCCCTTGCGTTGTTCGGCCTGTCCGTTCCGGGCACTCATCATCACGATCCTGGTATCTCGCAAATGCGGGGTCTGGCGGATCGTCTGGCAGATTTCAAACCCCGAGCGGTTGGGCAACAACACGTCCAGAAGGATCAGAGCGGGGGGATTGTCGTTCAGTGCGGTCAACGCCGCATCCCCATCCGACGCACGGTGCGTGGCGTAGCCGTGGCGCGTCAGGATGATTTCAAGCGCGCGGGCGAAGTTGTCTTCGTCCTCGACGATGAGAACCGATTTATCCGCCATCGGTCTCGTCCTGTTGTCCATCGGCGCAGGCGGTCTCGAGCAATGTGCCACTGCCTGTCACTTCGCGCCAATCGGCGGCGGTGGGGTTGGTCAGTGCGGCATCGGTAACATCCGCGCGTTGCCGATTGGCGCAATCCAGCAGTTGCGGCACCATTGCGGGCTGACGCCAGCGGGCAAAGACATAAAGATCGACCAGCTTGATCTCGGCCATGTCGGGACGGGTCTTGATCCCGGCCCGATCCAGAACCGCCAGGGCGGTAACCTGCGGTTTGAGATAGGTCCAGGGTTTCCATATGGCGCGCTGTTCGATCCGCTCGACCACCACCATGCCGGGGGGCAGATCCGCGGCGGTGCGGTCCGCCCAGCTGTATTCCGACCAGATCGTGTAGCCGATCATCGTCACTCCGGCAGCGACGGGCATGGCCCATTTGGGCAGCCGCCCCCCCGTCAGTTTGTTGATCAACAGAACGAGCCCGGCGGCGCCGACAGCGGCGGTGAAGGTGGCGATCAATTCCAGAAACATGCGCCTTCCTTTCCGTCAGGACGCGCGGCCAAGCGCGGATTGCATGGTTTTGATCACCATGAAGGCCTCGCGCAGGTGGTTGCGTTCGAGTTCCGACAATTGCGTGGGCGGCAGGAAATTATCGGGCTTTTGGTCCTTGCGTATCTGTTCGGCCTGATGGCGCAGGCGTGTTTCGGCGATCATGTCGTAGGCGTCGATCAGGTCCATTGCGCCGGTCGTGGAGATAGTGCCGTGATCCGCTGCGGCTTTGAGGCGTTCACGGGTGTTGGCCACCTCAAATCCACCCTGCAATGAATAGACCCGCCCGAGATCGACCACCGGCACGACCCCGGAGTGCTTGAGGTCGATGGTGTTCTTGTGCTCGCCCGAACGGATCAGCGCGAACCCACGGAACAGGCTGAGCGGCGGGGTGTGTTTGAGCGAGTTGGAAATCATGTGCGCCACGAAGATCGAATTGCCCTTGGCCTGATCCAGAACCTCGCGCTGCAAGTCATCGAAAAGTGCCGCTTCACCGCTGATCGGGCGCAGGTCAAACATGACCGAGGCAAGCATCTGCGCCTCGGTGTCGGGTTCGTTGATCCAGCCGCTGAAATAGTTGCGCCAGACCTTGCGAGGCTGTCGCCAGCGCGGATTGGTGGCCATCATGTCACCGGGGCAATAGATGAAGCCGCAGGTATTCAGCCCGTCCGAAACGAATTGTGCAAGCTGCGCGAAATAGGCGTCATGCTCGGGTTGGAACGCATCGTCAAGGATCAGGCAGTTGTCCTGATCGCTGACGCCCGTCTGTTCCTGCCGCCCTTGCGATCCACAGGCCAGCCACAGGTAAGGCACGGGCGGGGGGCCCAGGTTTTTCTCGGCCAGAAGCAGCAGGCGGCGGGTGATCGCATCGGTGATGTTGGTGATCCGGCGGGTAATCGCCTGATGCTTGATGCCTTCGCTGACCAGTTGGGTCAGCAGGGTGGGCACGCGTGTCATGACTTTCGCCATGCCCTCGGCACTGTCGCATTGCACGATGTCGGCGGCGATATGGCTGGCCGTGGTGGCCTGTTGGCGGATCAGGTCGGTTCGGGTGATCATCCCGACCACGCGCTTGCCCTTGGCCACGGGCAGGTGGTTGAACTTGTGGTTGGCCAGCAGCATCAGCGCATCCAGCCCAAGCGCATCGGGCGAGATGGTGACGGGGTTCGGTGTCATGACCTGCGAAACGGGAATGTCGCCGTTCAGCCCTTCGGCCAGAACCTTGTTGGTCAGGTCGTGCACGGTGACGATGCCCATGAGCACCTTTCCATCCATGACCAGAAGCGAGGAAATCCCTTTGTCACGCATGGTTTCGGCGATGCTTTGCACCGTGTCGCCGGGGGCGCACGAGAACAGGGACTTCACCATCAGATCCGAGACCTGAAGCGCGGTCAGGCCCGTAGATTGCGCGCCGCTGTCTTCCGCCGCAGGCGCGGGGCGCGGACGGAACCATTCGGCGAAGACCGGGCTGTCGTCCAGCAGTGTGAGGAACCGTTTGGGGGGGATCAGCAACAGGTTGACGGTTTCCGTCACGCGGGCTCCGAGCAAGGCGTTGCCATCGCGCAGAAGGCCGCGTTCGCCCATGATGTCACCGGGTCCGCGTTGCGAAATCAGATCGCCATTGGCGGATTCGATATCCAGCAGACCGCTTTCGACGAAGTAGAGCCCTTTCAGGGGGTCACCTTCGCGAAACAGGATGTCGCCGGGTCTGGCCGTGATACGCTCGATTTCACCGGCCATCACCGCGAGTGTTTCAGGCGGTAGCATGTCAAAGGGGGCGTGGCGTGACAGGCTGTCCAGTATGGTGGATTGGTCCTGTGACATGCAGGCCCTCCTGTGGCGGCTGCGCGAAAAATCTTTACGAAAGGTGCCCGCCGTTTGGTGGCAGGCCAAGGGATGTGTTCAGTTTAACGCCGAACTGTCCCGTGGGGCAGGGGGCGCGTGGCCGCGCCCCCGTTTTTGTGATCAGTGATCGGCGGTGGCCGCACCCGCACCTTTCGGTATGCGGACGCTTTCCACCAGATCCTTGATTTCCTGCGGGGTCTCTTCGGTCATGTTGGCCACGATATAGGCCACAGCGAAGTTGATCATCGCACCGACCGCACCGAACGAGGTCGATTTGATCGTACCCAACAGCGGATCGGCATCCGTGAAGCTGTTGGTGTCGGGGATGAAGAACCAGCCCTTGTGCAGGAAGATATAGACCAGCGTGACAATCAGACCGGCCAGCATCCCCGCGACGGCGCCGCGGTTGTTGATCTTGGTCGAGAAGATTCCCATCATCAGCGCCGGGAAGATCGAGGCAGCCGCAAGGCCAAAGGCCAATGCCACGGTTTGCGCCGCAAAGCCCGGCGGGTTCAGGCCCAGATAGGTGGCCACGACGATGGCAACCGCCATCGCGATCCGGGCGGAGAGAAGTTCCCCCTTTTCCGAGATGCTCGGGTTGATCTGCCCCTTGATCAGGTCGTGGCTGACCGCCGATGAAATCGCCAGCAACAGACCGGCCGCGGTGGACAGGGCGGCGGCAAGGCCACCAGCGGCCACCAGACCGATCACCCAGCTGGGCAGGTTGGCGATTTCGGGATTGGCAAGCACCAGGATATCGCGATTGAAGTTGGTCAACTCGTTGCCTTGCCAACCGTTTTCAGCCGCCTTTGCCTGCATGGCTTCGGATGCGTCGTTGTAGTACTGGATTTTCCCGTCGCCGTTCTTGTCTTCCCAGTCCAGAAGGCCGGTTTTCTGCCAGGTGGCCATCCAGTCATATTGCGGCTCGCTCTCGATCATCTGAACGGACACGGCCTCGTTATCTGTTCCGTTGGGCCACATCAGTTCGGTGATGTTCAGGCGGGCCATCGCGCCGACGGCCGGGGCCGTCAGATAAAGAAGTGCGATAAAGACCAGTGCCCATCCGGCTGACCAGCGCGCATCGGCCACTTTGGGTACGGTAAAGAAACGCATGATCACGTGCGGCAGGCCGGCGGTGCCGATCATCAGCGACAGGGTGAACAGAACCATGTTCAGCGTGTCGGCGTGATGCGTGGTGTATTCGGCAAAGCCCAACTCGCTGATGATCTGGTCCAGCTTGGCCAGAAGCGGCTCGCCGCTGGCGACATGATCGCCGAACAGGCCAAGCGCCGGGATCGGGTTGCCCGTCAGTTGCAGCGAGATGAAGATCGCCGGGATCGTGTAGGCTAGGATCAGGACGCAGTATTGCGCCACCTGTGTATAGGTCACGCCCTTCATGCCGCCGAACACGGCGTAGGCAAAGACCACACAGGCGCCGATCAGCAGGCCGGTGGTGTTGGAGACTTCCAGAAAGCGGCCAAAGGCCACGCCGACGCCGGTCATCTGCCCGATCACGTAGGTGACCGAGGCAACGATCAGGCAGATCACGGCAACAAGGCGCGCGGTCGGGCTGTAGAAACGATCGCCGATGAATTCGGACACGGTGAACTTGCCGAACTTGCGCAGATAGGGCGCCAACAGCAGCGCCAAAAGCACGTATCCGCCGGTCCAGCCCATCAGGAAGCTGGAGTTGTCATAGCCGGTAAAGGCAATCAGGCCCGCCATCGAGATGAACGACGCCGCCGACATCCAGTCGGCCGCAGTGGCCATGCCGTTGGTGACGGGATGAACGCCGCGCCCGGCGGCGTAGAATTCCGAGGTCGAGCCCGCACGGGCCCAGATCGCGATGCCGATGTAAAGCGCGAAGGACGCGCCGACGAACAGCAGGTTGATAACAAACTGATCCATGATCTGCGCTCCTTACTCTTCACCGACGCCGTGTTCGGCATCGAGTTTGTTCATGCGCCACGCGTAAAAGAAGATCAGGCCGAGGAAGACCAGGATCGACCCTTGTTGCGCGAACCAGAACCCCAGGTCGCTGCCGCCCACGGGGATGCCGGACAGCATCGGACGCAGCAGGATGCCGAAGCCGAATGATACCAGGGCCCAGATGACCAGGCTCCAGACGATGAGACGCAAATTGGCGGACCAATATGCGTTCTTGGATGAGTTGTCGGACACTTTTCGTCCTCCCTTTTCAGTTTCCTCATGAGCGTGCGGGAGCGTCCCGCGCCCGATCTCCCTCAGGTGGTCGCCATTTTCACGACCGATTTCATTTCCTTCGTGATCGCATCAATGGCTTTCATGGCGTCGATGCGATGCAGAACATTCTTGTCGTCGTAATAGGCAATCAGGGGTGCGGTTTGCGCGTGATACGCCTTGAGACGTTGAGCGACCGTTTCGGCGTTGTCATCGGCGCGGCGGGTCATGTCCGTACCGCCGCACTTGTCGCAAACCCCTTCGGTTTCGGGGCGTTTGAACCTGTCGTGATAGCCTTCGCCACACTTGGCGCAGGTGTAGCGGCCCGAAATGCGCTCAACCATGGCATCGTCTTGGACCTCGAGGCTGATCGCTGCCGTGATGGATTGGCCCGTATCCTGCATGAGAGTATCCAGGGCCTCGGCCTGAACGGTCGTGCGGGGGAAGCCATCGAGGATCACGCCCTTGACGCAATCGGGTTCGCCCATGCGATCCCGCAGGATGGCGATCACGATGTCATCGCTGACCAGTTCGCCTGCCTCCATGACGGCTTTGGCCTTTTTGCCCGCCTCGGTGCCTGCGGCCACGGCGGCGCGCAGAAGATCCCCGGTGGACAACTGGATCAGGCCAAACGTCTCTTCCAGCTTGCGCGCCTGCGTCCCCTTGCCTGCGCCGGGCGGTCCGAGCAATACGAGGTTGGCCGTGGTTTTCGATGTGGCTGTTCCGTCCATGGGGTCCCCCTCAGTCTTTTTCGCAGCCGGAGGTGATATTGGACGCCGCATGGCAGCGGATAGAGCCAACAGGCCACCATGCACCTGCAGCATGACCATTGGACGCATCTTGCAGCAGATCGTCGCCAGCCGACCGGATCGGTGCTTTGGCCATATGTCCCCCTCCGAATTTCGGTTCGTGTTGCCGCGTCTCTCCCTCACGACAATCGCAAACCGTTCTGTGAGCGGGTCTAGCACATTTTTTGACAATTTTTTAAAATTATATTGTTTTCAGTGAATTATATGTAAAAAAATTTCAATTTTACTTTGTAAATTTGTGAAGAAAATTTCAATTCAGGGAATTTTTAAAGAATTTCAATATGGTGCATCAGGATCGGTATACAAATGTATGCCGTTGTTCGCCGTTTTGTTTGCGCAAACAGAATCCAGCGCATAACTGGGGAAGCCTGAATTGCGGCGTTGCGGCAAGCGTCATGGAGCATTGTGCGAATCGATCTCGCGACATGGTTGAGTTTCATTGGGCTGGTTGGGCGCGATTGGTGGCATAGATGTTTGTGACGGGTTACTCATGGGGCACTGGAGAAAGGGAACTGCGTATGAGTCTTGCCTATGTGATGACTGACAAGCCCGGAGCGACGGACAGGCTTCTGTGCGATTTCGCGGCTCTTTGCGCTGCCAGGGGTCGCCGGGCTGCCGGGGTTGTTCAGACCAATACGGATTGCGCCGACTCGCGGCTTTGCGACATGGATGTCAGGGTTTTGCCGAATGGCGCGGTGTTCCGGATATCGCAGTCGCTCGGTGCAAATGCGCGGGGGTGCCGTCTGGACCCGGCGGCGCTGGAGCAGGCGGTGGCTGCTGTCGAAGCCGGGCTTTCGCACAGGCCGGACCTCCTGATCGTCAACAAATTCGGCAAGCACGAGGCCAATGGGCGTGGATTTAGAGACCTGATCGCACATTGCCTCGCCGATGGCATCCCGGTCCTGTTGGGCGTGAATCGTGGGAACTATGCTTCGTTCCTGAAGTTTTCCGACGGGCTGGCCGCGCAGCTTGACGCATCAGAGCAGGCTTTGGACAACTGGGTGCAGGAGGTGCTGCCGCAAGGCCCACACGCCGCCTGATCACAAAGCGGAATCATCCATGAAAATGCATGCATTACCGCCCGGATTTTGCCGGATATGGTTCTGTACTGCTTTGGAAAATGGCAGCCCGTAGGGGAATCGAACCCCTCTTTCCAGGTTGAAAACCTGGCGTCCTAACCGATAGACGAACGGGCCATGCCGTGGCGTGAGGCGTTACCTAGAAAAAACCCGGCCCCGACGCAAGAGGCATTTTGCAAAAAAGTGCATGTCCGCGATCTTTTAATCAGGGCGGTTTCGCAAACCCCTTGTAAACATGGAATTTGCAGGGCTCAGCTCGTGGCCGGAGCGGCGTCTTCGAGGCGCAGTTGCACGGTCTGACGGCCGCCCCAGCTGTTGACATCCAGCCGACCAGCCAAATGGAATCGCGCCCCGCCGTGATTTTCCAGAGCGGGTCCGAGCGCGCCGTCGAACGCGCCGAAGGCGATGGCGTCGATCTGGCCTGACAGCCCGTCGCCAAAGCGCAGTTTCAGGTGCGAGTCGCCCACCCGTTTGGCAAATCCGATGCTCATGTCGGGAAAGACATAGCGCGGCCCCGGCGCCCCTGCGCCGAAGGGGCCGGCGCTGTCGATCTGTTCGACAAGATCGACGCTGGCTGCGCCCGGCATCAGGACCCCATCCAGCCGCAGGTCGGCGGGGCCGGTGCTGCCCGCTCCCTGACGTTTCAGCAACGCTGAAAGCCGCTCCATCGCCGCGTCCAGCTGGCCGCGTGCCACGGTCAGGCCCGCAGCCATGCGGTGCCCACCCCCTTTGATCAAGAGCCCTTCAGCCGCCAGACGTTGGATCGACGCCCCCAGATCGATGCCCGAGACCGACCGGCCCGAGCCCTTGCCCTCGTCCCCGTCCAGCCCGATCACGATGGCGGGGCGGTTGGTCAGTTCCTTGAGGCGCGAGGCGACGATCCCGACAACGCCGGGATGCCAGCCTTCGCCAGCGGCCCAGACCAGCGGGGCATCCAGCCCGCGCGCCTCGGCCTGTTCCAGAGCAGCGGCACGCACGGCGGCTTCGACTTCGCGCCGGTCGGTGTTGAGCTGATCCAGCTTTTCGGCCAGCGCACGAGCCTCGGACGGGTCGCGGGTGGCCAGCAGGCGGGCGCCCAGATCGGCCTTGCCAATCCGTCCGCCAGCATTGATGCGCGGCCCCAGAACAAACCCCAGATGATAGGCCGTCGGCGCGGTATCCAGACCTGCGATATCGCCGAGCGCGACGAGGCCCGGACGATCCCGGTGTGCCATGATCCGCAGGCCCTGTCGCACAAAGGCGCGGTTGACCCCCTTGAGCGGGGCGACATCCGCCACGGTGGCCAGCGCGACAAGATCCAGCATCGCCATCAGGTCGGGGCCTTTCTGCCCGGCCTCGCGCAACTGGCGTCCCGCCTCGACCAGCATAAGGAACACCACTGCAGCGGCGCAGAGATGCGCCAGGTCGCCGGATTCGTCTTGCCGATTGGGGTTCACCACGGCCAGCGCCTCGGGCAGGGTTTCGCCGCCCAGGTGGTGATCGAGAACGATCACGTCCGCCCCTTTTGCGGCGGCGATGGCATCGTGGCTGAGCGTGCCGCAATCGACGCAGACGATCAGGTCGTGCCGGGCAGCCAGATCGGCCATGGCCGGTTCGTTGGGGCCGTACCCTTCGTCAATGCGATCGGGGATATACAGTGTGGCTTGCAGCCCCATCTGGTGCAGCCAGTCGATCAGCAGGGCCGCCGAACTGCCGCCATCCACATCGTAATCGGCAAAGATCGCGATCTTCTGCCGGGTGGTTGCGGCTTGCAGAAAACGCGTTGCCGCAACTTCCATGTCCTTCAGGCTGCGCGGGTCGGGCAGAAGGTCGCGCAATTGCGGGGCGAGATAGGTTTCCGCCTCGGCCTCGGGGACGCCAAGCCGCGCCAATGTCTGGCACAGCGGACGGGGCAGGGCGGTGGACTGGGCCATTGCCTCGGCCAGGCGCTCGACCTCCGGGCCGGGGCCGATCCAGCGCCGACCGCTCAGCGATTGGGTGATCCCCAGATAGGCGTCCACCACCGCCCCGCGATCTCAGCGAATGGGGTTGCGGTAGATCATGCGGCGCAGCGATCCGGTTTTCGAGCGCATCAGAACGGTTTCTGTTTCAACATAGGTGTCGCGCTGCTTGATACCCGACACCACCGAACCGTTGGTCACGCCCGTTGCCGCGATGATAACGTCGGCGGTCACCATTTCGTCGCGCGAATAAACGCGATCCAGATCGGTGATCCCCGCCTTGGCGGCACGTCCCTTTTCGTCGTCGTTGCGGAACAGCAACCGGCCCCACATCTGCCCGCCCATGCATTTCAGCGCACTGGCCCCCAGAACACCCTCGGGGGCGCCACCTGCGCCCATGTACATGTCGATACCGGTCAGGTCCGGTTCGGCGCAGTGCATGACACCGGCCACGTCGCCGTCCGAGATCATGTAGATCGCCGCGCCGGTGGCGCGCACGTCTGCGATCATTTCCTCATGGCGGGGACGTTCCAGAATACAGACCGTGATGTCGGAGGGTTTGCAGCCCTTGGCCTTGGCCAGTGCTTCGACCCGTTCGCGCGGGCTCATGTCGAGCGAGACGACATCCTTGGGGTAGCCCGGCCCGATGGCCAGCTTGTCCATATAGACATCGGGGGCGTGCAGCAGCGTGCCGCGCGGGGCCATGGCGATGACGGTCAGCGCATTGGGCATGGCCTTGGCGGTCAGCGTCGTGCCTTCCAGCGGATCGAGCGCGATATCCACGCCGGGGCCGTCGCCGGAGCCGACCTCTTCGCCGATATACAGCATGGGCGCTTCGTCGCGTTCACCTTCGCCGATGACGACAACACCCTTGATCGCCAGCATGTTCAGTTGCTCGCGCATGGCGTTCACCGCAGCCTGGTCGGCGGCTTTCTCGTCGCCGCGTCCGATCAGGTCGGCGCAGGCCAGGGCGGCTGCCTCGGACACACGGGCAAGGCCCAGAGAAAGCATGCGGTCGTTGAAATCGGCAGGGGCTGTCATGGCAATTCCTTGGTGTTTTCGTTCTTTTCAAGCCTGCCAAGCATTAGCGGCAGGACCGGTGTGGCACAAGTGCGGGTTCAAACCGTTTCGATCCGCAGGGCGACAGGGGCCGAGGCGATCACATCCAGTTTGGTCATTGCATCCAGGGCACCGTCGAGTGCGGTGCGGGTGGTTTTATGGGTCACGATCAGCACTGGCGCGGTCGTGTCGTCATGGCGGTACTGGCGCATCCGGTTGATCGAGATGCCTGCCTCGCCCAGAACGGTGGCCACCTTGGCTAGGGCGCCGGGTTTGTCTTCGAGCGACATGCGAAGGTAATAGGGGGCCGGTGTGGCTGCACGGGCCGGTTTCGCCTGTTGCAGTTTTGTAGCGGGTTGGCCGAATGTGGACAGGCGAATGCCGCGGGCGATATCCATCACATCCGCCATTACCGCGCTTGCAGTGGGGCCTTCTCCCGCGCCGGGACCGCGCAGCACGATCTGTTCGATCATATCGCCTTCGAGAACCACCATGTTGGTGCCGCCTTCGAGTTGGCCAAGGGGGCTGCTGGCGGGGACGAGACAGGGCGACATGCGCTGTTCCAGCCCGCGTCCGGTCAGTTGTGCGACGCCCAGCAGTTTGATGCGATATCCCATGTCGGCGGCGTGGTTGATATCCTCCAGCGTGACCGACTGGATGCCCTCCAGTTCCACGGCATCGAAACTGACCTGCGTACCAAAGGCGATCGAAGACAGCAGCGCCAGCTTGTGCCCGGCGTCGATACCGCCCACGTCGAGATTGGGGTCGGCTTCGAGATAGCCCAGTTTGTCGGCCTCTTCGAACAGGGCGTTGTAGCCCTGTCCGGTGGCCTGCATCCGGGTCAGGATATAGTTGCAGGTGCCGTTCATCACGCCCATCACGCGGGTGATGTCGTTGCCGGCCAGCCCTTCGGTCAGGGCCTTGATGACCGGGATGCCACCCGCCACGGCGGCCTCGAACCGCAAGACGCTTCCGGCGGATTCTGCCGCTGTTGCAAGGGCTTGGCCGTGATGGGCCAGCATGGCCTTGTTGGCCGTGACCACGTCCTTGCCTGCGGCGATGGCGGCTTCGGTTGCGGCCTTGGCGGGGCCGTCGCTGCCGCCCATCAGTTCCACGAACACGTCCACGTCATCGCGTGTGGCCAGTGCGACGGGGTCGTCTTCCCATGCGTAGTCGGACAGGTTGACGCCGCGATCCTTGTCGCGGGTGCGGGCCGATACGGCGGTAATGGCAACCGGGCGTCCGGCGCGGGCGGCCAGCAGTTCCGCCTTTTGGCGGACGATCTTGACGACGCCTGTTCCGACAGTGCCGAGTCCAGCGATACCAAGGCGCAGAGGGTCTGTCATGTCGGTCTCCAATCGTCACATGTCGGCGGCTATCGAAGCGCGATGTAACGGGTTCGACAGTGCCTTGCAACGCGGGTTTTGCGTGAAATGCGTTGTTATTCAACGCCTCGGGACATGCGGGAGCGTGTTCGGCTGTCGACCACGTTGCCGCTGAGGCGGGCGGCGCGGGCGCGCAGGCGGGCGATGCGGGCTTCCATCGCGGCGGTGTCGGTGTCCGCGATCCTGTCCTCGGGAACACCGGCGCGCAGGTTTTCGACGGGCTCCAGAGACATGTAGGGGGCGTTGCGGGCCTCTTCGCTGACGGTGTCCTCAAGCGCGGGGAATTGAGTGCATCCGGTCGCGAAAACCGCTGTCAGGGCCAGGAAAACAAGGGCATCAGAGCGCATCGGCGGGGAACCTCGGAGCGTGGTGTTGTTTCCCTCTTGCCACTGTTTGACCCCCAAGGGCAAGCGGGGGCTTTGATTTGAACGGGTGTTCAGATAATTCTGGGATCATGGCCAGAACCCAGGGATCACATTCCGATATCACCGGCCCGCGTGTGCGGGAGGCGGCGCTTCGGCTGTTCGCCGAAAACGGCTATGCTGCTGTTTCCATGAGACAAATTGCCGGTGACGTGGGGGTGCAGGCGGGGGCGCTGTATAATTACACGCCCGACAAGCAGAGCCTTCTGTTCGACCTGATGAAAGGGCATATGGACGATCTGTTGCGGGCGTGGGCGGCTCAATCCGTGCCCGAGACGCCGCAGATGGCTTTGGAGCAATTCACCCGGTTTCATATCCGGTTTCACCACGACCGGCCCGAAGCGGTGTTCGTCTCCTATATGGAGTTGCGCAACCTCACGCCGGAAAATTTCGAGGTAATCGAAGGGCTTAGGCGCAAATACGAAGACCAGTTGGAAGCGATCCTGCGCCGTGGCGTGGCCGCCGGGGCGTTTGATGTGGCTGATCCCAAGATCGCGGCGATGGCGGTGATCGCGATGCTGACGGGGGTCAATACATGGTATCGCGAGGAAGGGCGGTTGAGCCTGCCGGAGGTCGAACAGATCTACTGGAGCATGGTGCGCAAGGCGGTGTCGGCCTGATTTCGGGCGAATCGCGGGTAACAGACTGACCCGAAAAGATATTCCGGTTCGGTATCATGTCGGTAAAACGTCGGTATCGCGTCGGTGCGGGGCACCGAAACACCGGGGGTTAACGGGGCGCGCGCAGGTCGAAACGTACGAAATGGACGCGGGTTTCGTACGAAACGCAAAAGCGCATTTCGCGACCGCATCCCGCGCCGCACTTGCCTTTCCCCGGCGGGGCGGGGATGGTGCCGATATCGCCAGCAAGGGACCTGCCGCCATGACCGATGATTGCCTGTTTTGCCGGATCGCCAAGGGCGAGTTGCCCGCCCATCGGGTGTACGAGGACGAGCACATCCTGGCCTTTCTGGACCTGCACCCCATTCGTGCGGGGCATGCGCTGGTCATTCCCAAGGCGCATCATGTCTGGTTCGAGGATTTACCCGAAGATCTGGCGACGCGGATCACCACCTGCGCGCAGGTGCTGGCGCGGCAGATGAAGGCGCTTTACGGGGTCGAGCGGGTGTCGATGTTCTATACCGGCATCCATGTGCCCCACGCCCATGCCCATGTGGTGCCGATGCATCATGTGCATGACGTGTCGTCGCAGATGTATCTGGGGGACGGGCCCGACGGGTATTCCCTGCCGCCGCAACTGCCCGATGACCAGATGGCGGGGATCGCGCAGGATTTGCGGGCGGCGTTCGGGCCGGGGTGATCCCGGCCCGCCGTTTGCGTAGGGTCAGGACCCATTAATCCTGCACCACCGGCGCGCGAAGGGCAATAAAGCAGAGGATTTGAACGCGCCGGGACTGGCGGAGTCAATTCCAAGCGGTCAAAGCCGCTGCTTTGCAGCGCTCCGCGCGTCCGAAGGATTTCCCTGATTTTCCCTCTGATCTGCGTTACATCTCCTTGAAATAGAACCACTATTCCTGCGGAGCTGTGCCTTGTCAGCGGAAAAATCAGGGAAACCGGTGGTGCAGGATTAATGGGTCCTGACCCTATCAGTGCGCGGGCTTGATGAAGGTGCCGTTTCGCAGCTCTCGCATGGCTTGTTGCAGTTCCTCGGTCGTGTTCATCACGATGGGGCCGTGCCATGCGACGGGTTCCTGGATGGGCGCGCCCGAGATCAGCAGGAAGCGGATGCCCTGTTCGCCGGCCTGCACCGTCACTTCGTCACCCGTGCCGAAACGGATCAGAGTGCGGTTGCCCGACATATCGCGGATGTTGACCTCTTCGCCCATGACTTCCTTTTCCAGCAGCACGCCCGAGGGCTGGCTGGCATCGGCAAAGGCGCCGGCCCCTTCGAACACATAGGCGAAGGCGCGGCGGTAGGTATCGACCCGGAAGGTCTTTTTCACGCCCGCCGGCACCGAGATGTCGAGGTATTGCGGATCGGCGGCGATCCCGTCAACGGGGCCGCGTTTGCCCCAGAAATCGCCCACGATCACGCGCACGGTGGTGCCGTCGTCATCGGTGATTTCGGGAATCTCGCCGGATTTGACATCCTGATAGCGCGGCGCGGTCATCTTGTGCGCCGAGGGCAGGTTGGCCCAGAGTTGGAAGCCGTGCATCTGGCCCTGTGCGTTTCCCTTGGGCATTTCCTGATGCAGGATGCCCGACCCGGCGGTCATCCATTGCACATCGCCGGCGCCCAATGTGCCGCTGTTGCCAAGGCTGTCACCGTGATCGACGGTGCCGGACAGGACATAGGTGATGGTTTCGATCCCGCGATGGGGATGCCACGGGAAGCCCTGTTCGAACTTTGCCGGGTCGTCGTTGCGGAAATCGTCGAACAGCAGGAACGGGTCCAGTTCCGACGGGTTGTGAAAGCCGAAGGCGCGGTGCAGGTGAACGCCTGCGCCTTCCATCGTGGGTTGGGCGAGGCGGGTTTCAAGGGTGGGTCTGATGGACATGGCGCATCTCCTTTCGCTTATCAGGTAACTTTTGGCGCTGGTTTCGCAATAGGGAGGACTGTGGCAGGGCGAACCGGGGCTGTGTGGAAATGTGAAATGGCGGGTCGGTGGCGGCTTACTCTCGCATCGGTTCCGGTTTCGGGGTAAGCGGCCTGCAAAAGGAGACGACGATGAGCGATAAGGTGCTGGCGGTGATTTCCGCCTCGGCCCCGCGGCGGGTGCTGGGGCTGGGCGCGATACTGGTTCTGGGGGTGGTCGCGGTTTACGTGGCGCTGGCCCGCCCGCCGGAAAACCCGGTATGGATGGCGTTCCTGCTGGTTCTGGGGCTCGGGGCACTGTGGCTGGCGGAGAGGATGCGCCGGGCGACGGCGTATCGGCTGGAGTTGACGCGCAATGAGGTGCGCAGCTCGTCGGGCGAGGTGCTGGCGCGGGTCGCCGATGTGGAGGCTGTCGAACGTGGGGCGTTCGCCTTCAAGCCGTCAAACGGGTTCATGCTGCGTATGCGGGCAGGGACGGACGCGGGCCGCAGACGGTGGGAGCCGGGCCTCTGGTGGCGCATGGGCCGCCGGGTGGGGGTGGGTGGTGTCACGCCGGGCCACCAGGCCAAGGCGATGGCCGAAATCCTGTCGGCGTTGATACTGGAAGACGCTGAGGCCGGGGAATAATCGGCTCAGCAGCCGACGCATTTGACCTGTTCGGCGAAACGCGGGCTGGTGAAAACACGGGTCTCGACGCCGATATCCTCGTCAAAACCGACATCCAGTGTGGGATGGTACTTGGAATAGGACTCAACCTGAATCAGGTGTTCGCCATTGCCCATGATCGGCAGGATGTCGTGCCGCGTCTTGACCTCGTCGGTGGTCAGTGCCTGAAGCGGCCCGGTGCCGCGGACCTGTGACCAGACGATGGCGTATTCGTCATCGTCCTCGTTATAGGTGACGACGGATATGCGGATCTGGTCTTCGGTCTCGCTGTTGGTGAAATCGTCGAACAGGGTCTTGGTGTTGTCGATATAGGTCTGTGAAAGGCTGCTTTGTTCGCGCGAGATCATGTCGACGACCGTATAGCTCGCCTTTTCGCGGATGCTCTTGTAGCGGTACATCTCGAAAAATTCGGCGGTTGCCGCGACCGCCCAGAACAGGATCGGGACGATGATCACGGCCTCGACGGTCACGGTGCCGTGGGTGGCGTCGCGAAAGCGGGCGAGACGATTTTTCAGGGGAATGAACATCGGTATTTTTCTCACGGCTCTTGAACGAAAGCGGCCATGGACACAACGGCGGCCCGCCCGCTGCTGTCTTTTGCCAGCGCCCTGCCGAGCGTCGCCTCGGGCATTAGCGGGCTGTATTTCAGGCAGGCGCGCAACAGCATGAGCTGGTTGGTCTGGCCGGGATCGAATGTTCGCACGGGCTTGGTCGGTTCCGCGGCGTCGGTGCAATCGGGAATCGGGTCGAGGCTGGCATAGGCGCGGATGTCCACGGGCTTCATTTCAAGCCGCAGGTTTTCCCTGCAGTTTCCGCCCAGCTTGGAGAAGTCGCACACCATGTTCTTGATCGTGGGGTGATCGGGGGGGATGGCGTAGCCCAGCCGGATTTGCCGCACGGTCAGGTCGAGACCGCGTTCCAGCAGCGCGTGGCGCAGCGTGATCAGGCTGAGTTCGATCGAAAACACCAGCAATGCGATGAACACGGGGACGATGATCACGAACTCGACCGAGGCGTTCCCCCCGTCGTCGCGCCTGAACCGCGCAAGCCTGTTGCGAAGGAAACGGATCACTGGGTCAGCCTCAGCTTCTGGACGTTGGCGGCTATGGAGCCGAACGCCTGTTTGATGTTCACCGTGTTGGCGTCATAGTGATAGCCCACTTCCGAGGCGCAGCTCCGGAGCTTGTCCGCGGCGCTGCTCTGATCGCCCATTTCAAAGGCGATGGTGAAGATCAGGACGTTGTCCTTGGCCTTGGTGGCGGCGCAGATCGAGCTCATACGGTCGTCCTTGTCGGACGGGCTGATGCTGCCCGAGCTATAGCGCGCGAACTGGTTGTCGGGGGTGCTGTCGCCGCTTTTCTGACGATAGTAATCCGGTGACATCAGGCCCCAGGCCTGTTCCCAGGACAGACGGGTTTGCTCGATGATAAAGGGGTAGAGGTCGTCGAGGTCCGAGTAATACCTGTTGTCTTCCGGTTCGTAATAATCCTGATACTTCAGCGGCGTGTAGATGTAGTATCCGGTCAACTCTTCGCTGCCGCGGGTGTAGTCACATTCCCAGGTGCCGACATAGACTTGCTCCCATCTCCTCCTCCTGGAATTGTATTGCCACTCGTATTCGTCATCCCCGCAATTGGACTCGGAATTCGAATACTCGAGAACATTGCCGGACTGATTCACCAGTTTGGCGCGCTCGAATTCCTTTTCGTTGTATTTGACGAAATAGAGGTTTGAGTCCGGCCCGCGGTAGTCGTCCCAGGTGTGATCCTTGGGCACGTCCGGGTCGATCAGGTCGTTGGGGTCATTCAGGTGATAAGACCAGTCGTTCGCGCCATCGCCCATCAGGATGATGATCTTGCGCACCTGACCGGTCGTGTAGAGCGCGGGCAGGTCGTTGATGTCGGGGTTGACGATGTTGTAGGTGATGGCATTGCCGTCACTGTCGGTCCCGGCCCGATCTTTCTGAAGCTCGGTCACGACCGGACGGAATGCCGGGTCGATCAGCGCGGAGGCCCATTTCATGCCCATGTCCGACGAGGTACTGCCCGCCGCTTTGAGCGACTCGATCTTCGCCTCCAGCGGGGCGTAGGTGCTAGCATAGGGCAGGATGCGGAAATAGTCGTCGGTAAAGCAGCTGCGGTTATAGGCGCTTGAACCGCCGTATTCCACGTTGCCGTTGCCGACCTCGCCGAAATTGCCATAGACCGAGGTGAAAATCGTCTGGGCATAGGCACGATTGGGGTCGATCGACGAGCTGTTGAATTCATCGTCGGTGAAGTCCAGGCAGGTCGAGTAGCCATGCTGCTGGTCCACGGAAAGCGCGTCGAAAATTTCCTGCGTCGGGGTGACGTTCCAGCTGTAGGGAACGATGGAAATGGTGGTGGAGCCTTCGTCCGACTTGTTCAGGACGTCGCTGACGAATTCCTTGGCGGCTTCCTTCAGCTTGGTCAGGCGGGTGCCGGCCATCGAGCCCGACACGTCGAGCGCCAGAACGATTTCCATCTTGGGCGATGCGATGGCAGCCGTGGAGCCGCCGCCCGCGTTAAGCGTGTCGACACCCGACAGTTTCATCAGCAACGTGTTCATCGTCATCGAGGCCGAGGCCGTCACGCGTTTGCTGTTGATGCCGGCGTCGATATCCTTGTCGGGGTCGATCTCGTGCAGGTAGTCCTGCAACCCGGCGGCGTCGAAGTAATCCTCGACGATGTCCTTGATATCCTCTTTCGTCGCCCCCGCCGGAGCGCCCGCACCCGCAAGCACGGCGCTGTCCAGCGTCGCCTGAATGTGCGTGCGCTGCATCTCGTGGCGCATCGTGTCGACACCGAGGCCCGCAGCGGCCAGCATTATGACAAAGAAGAACAGCGCGAGAATGACCATCGCGCCGGAGTCGTCAGAGGCGAACGTCCGGGCCCGTGCGTTGAATTTTTCGGGAATTTTCAGCGAGCTCCACGACGCGATCATGGTACGTTTGAAATGTGTCTTAGCCGAACCTGTCATGTTCACACCTTTCGGGGAAAAATATCCCCTGTAACGGACTACAAGGTAGGCTGTATTAATGAATTATATGGCAAAAATAAGGCGAAAAACCGCCTCTAATGCATTGTTTATGCGGAGATTTTATTCAATCTTTCCGAGTCTCGACCATTGTTCGCGAAGCTCTGACAATGCCGTGGTCTCGGTAGGGGAAAACCACCAGTTCGCGCCATGGTTGTCAAGGTACTTTTAGGGCGAAAACGAATTGCACAAGTTTCAGGCGGCATGGGTGGACAAAATTGTCGCAGGCATTAACCATGTCCCTACGATTGCGGCGTATTGATCGCAACGGCCGGAGGCACTCCGGAGGTATAAGGGAGACCTGTGATGTCAGCCATTAAAGAACCGACCTTTCGCGAAAGCGTGGACCTGATGTTCAATCGCGCGGTGGCGCTGATGGATCTGCCGCCCGGCATGGAGGAAAAGATCAGGGTCTGCAACGCGACCTATACGGTGCGGTTCGGGGTGCGCCTGCGCGGCCAGATGCAGACATTCGTGGGCTACCGCAGTGTTCATTCGGAACATATGGAGCCGGTCAAGGGCGGTATCCGCTATGCCACGGAGGTCAATCAGGACGAGGTCGAGGCGCTGGCCGCGCTGATGACCTACAAATGCGCACTGGTGGAGGCGCCGTTTGGCGGCTCGAAGGGCGGCTTGTGCGTGGACCCGCGTGAATGGGACGAGTACGAACTTGAACGGATCACCCGCCGCTTCGCCTATGAGTTGGCCAAGCGCGACCTGATCCACCCCAGCCAGAACGTGCCGGCCCCCGATATGGGAACGGGCGAACGTGAAATGGCCTGGATCGCCGATCAGTACCGGCGCATGAACACCACCGATATCAACGCGCGGGCCTGCGTGACCGGCAAGCCGGTGAATGCGGGCGGCATTCAGGGCCGGACCGAGGCCACGGGCCGGGGTGTGCAATACGCCCTGCGTGAGTTTTTCCGCCATCCCGAGGATATCAAGGCCGCCGGTCTGAGCGGGTCGCTCGATGGCAAGCGCGTGATCGTACAGGGCCTTGGGAACGTGGGGTATCATGCCGCCAAGTTCCTGAGCGAAGAAGACGGGTGTAAGATCATCGCGGTGATCGAACGGGACGGTGGCCTGTATGATCCCGACGGTCTGAATATCGAAGATCTGCACGCCTGGATCGCCAAGCATGGCGGGGTCGATGGATATCCGTCCGGGAAGTTCATCCGGGACGGATCGAAATATCTTGAGGAAGAATGCGACATCCTGATCCCCGCCGCTCTGGAAGGGGTGATCAACCTGGGCAATGCCGACAACATCAAGGCCCCGCTGATCATCGAGGCGGCGAACGGGCCGGTCACCGCCGGGGCGGATGAGATCCTGCGCAACAAGGGGATCGTGATCATCCCCGACATGTATGCCAATGCGGGCGGTGTGACGGTATCGTATTTCGAATGGGTCAAGAACCTGAGCCATATCCGCTTTGGCCGCATGGGCCGCCGTCAGGAAGAGGCGCGTCACGAGCTGATCGTGCGCGAGTTGGAAAAACTGGACGATCATCTGGGCGACGCCTGGACCATGTCGCCCAATTTCAAGGAGAAATACCTGCGCGGCGCGGGTGAGTTGGAACTGGTGCGTTCGGGGCTGGATGACACGATGCGCACGGCTTACCAGTCGATGCGCGAAGTCTGGCATTCGCGCGAGGATTGCGACGACCTGCGCACCGCGGCCTATCTGGTGTCGATCGAGAAGGTCGCGGCCAGCTATCGCGCGCTCGGGCTGTAGCGCCCGGTTGGCGCGCCCCGGCGCGCATCATGCGATCCGATACTGAAATGGCCGGGTGTTGCCCCGGCCATTCGCCGTTTTGATCATTGCGTTTTGAGTGGGCTCTTGGTTCAGTCCGAAGGAAGGATCAGGGAGTGTGTGATGCGGTTTTCAGGTCTGCGCGTTCTCAGGGAAGGGCTGCGCGGGAACAAGGGCTGGCAGGCGCAGTGGCGCGATGCAGAGCCCAGGGATGCCTATGACGTGGTGATCATCGGCGGCGGCGGGCATGGGCTGTCCACGGCCTATTACCTGGCGCGGGAACACGGGATCACCAATGTCGCCGTTCTGGAAAAGGGATATCTGGGCGGCGGCAACGTGGGGCGCAACACCACCATCGTGCGCGCCAATTATTTTTTGCCCGGCAATTCGGAATTCTACAGCCATTCCCTGAAACTGTGGGAGGGGCTGGAGGCGGACCTGAACTATAACGTGATGCACAGCCAGCGCGGGCAGATCGGGTTGTTCCACTCGGACGCGCAGCGCGATGCGGCGATCCGGCGGGGCAATGCGATCCGCAATCAGGGGGACGATGCCGAGTTGCTGGACGTGCCGCAGCTGAAGAAGCTCCTGCCCTATCTCGACTATGAACAGGCGCGGTTTCCGATTCATGGCGGCATTCTGCAGAGGCGCGCGGGCACGGCGCGTCATGACGCGGTGGCCTGGGGCTATGCGCGCGGCGCCAGCGACCGGGGCGTCGACCTGATCCAGAATTGCGAGGTGACGGGGATCGACATCGAGGGCGGGCGCGTGACCGGGGTGCAGACCAGCCGCGGCGCGATCCGGGCAAAGAAGGTCGCGGTGATCGTGGCCGGGCGATCCAGCCAGGTGGCGGCGATGGCGGGGATGCGCCTGCCGATCGAAAGCCATGTCCTGCAGGCGTTCGTCACCGAGGGGCTGAAGCCGGTGATCGACCATGTGGTGAGTTTCGGCATGGGGCATTTCTATATCAGCCAGTCGGACAAGGGCGGACTGGTGTTCGGGGGCGATCTGGACATGTATGCCTCTTACGCGGCGCGGGGGAACCTGCCGCTGGTCGAGCATGTCATGGAGGCCGGCATGGCCCTGATGCCGATGATCGGCAAGGCCAAGGTCCTGCGCAGCTGGGGCGGGATCATGGACATGACGCCGGACGGGTCGCCCATCATCGACCATTCGGGGATCGGCGGGCTCTATCTGAATTGCGGCTGGTGCTATGGCGGGTTCAAGGCGGTGCCGGGCTCGGGCTTTTCCATGGCGCATCTGGTGGCGACGGATCGCCACCACGGCCCGGCGGCGCGGTTCCGGCTGGACCGGTTCCGCACGGGCCGGGGGCTGATGGACGAAGAAGGCACCGGCAGCCAGCACAACCTGCACTGACGGCGCAGGATCGAGGGCGCGGGATATGGGAATTTTGACCGAGACAAAGCCGGGGAGGGCGCAATGAGGATCACCTGTCCGCTATGCGGTGAGCGGGACCGGCGCGAGTTCTGGTATCAGGGCGCGGCGGTGGCGCTGGACCGGCCCGGAGCGGAGGCCGGAGAAGCGGCATGGGACGATTACATCCACAACCGCGAGAACCCTTGCGGCGTGACCCGTGACCTATGGCATCACGAGATGGGCTGTGGCGCGTGGCTGGTGGTGACGCGCAACACCGCCACCCACGAGGTGCTGGAGGTCGAACTGGCCACGGATGCGAAGAGGACGGGCGCATGAGGATCGGCGGCGAGGGCCTGATCAACCGCGAGCGGCGGCTGAAATTCCGCTTTGACGGGCGCGAGTACTGGGGGTTCGAGGGCGACACGCTGGCCTCGGCCCTGATGGCCAACGGGTTGCGCGTGGTCGGGCGCTCGTTCAAGTATCATCGCCCGCGCGGCGTGTTCACCACGGGCAGCGAAGAGCCGAACGCGCTGGTCACGGTGGGCAAGGGGCCGGGGCAGGAACCCAACCTGCGCGCGACCACGCTGGAGCTGTACGAGGGGTTGGAGGCGCGCAGCCAGAACGCCTGGCCGTCGGTCGATTTCGACGTGATGGGCATCAACGCCCTTGCAGCGCCGTTTCTGGGGGCTGGGTTTTATTACAAGACCTTCATGTGGCCCAAAGCGTTTTGGGAACGCGTTTACGAGCCGGTGATCCGCCGCGCCGCCGGGTTGGGGGCGCTGTCGCGCGAGGCGGCGGCGGAGCGGTACGAAAAGGCCTTTGCGCATTGCGATCTTCTGGTGATCGGGGCGGGGCCTGCGGGGCTGATGGCCGCATTGATGGCGGCACGCGCCGGGGCGGACGTGATCCTGGCCGACGAGGATACGCGCCCCGGCGGGCGGCTGACGCTGGAGCGGATCGAGGTGGACGGGCGTCCGGGGCATGTCTGGGCTGCAGACATTTGGGCGGAACTGGCCGGGATGGACAATGTGCGCCTGATGCCGCGCATCAGCGTGATCGGAGCCTACGATCAGGGCACCTATGGCGCGTTGGAGCGGCTGGCCCCCGATGTGGCGGCACGGGACGGTGCTCCGCGCGAGTGTTTCTGGCGGATCGTGGCGCGGCGCGCGGTGCTGGCGGCGGGTGCGCTGGAGCGGCCCGTGGCATTCGCCAATAACGACCGGCCCGGCATCATGACGGCGGGGGCCGTGCGGGGTTATGTCAATCGCTGGCGGGTGGCGCCGGGGCAGCGTGTGGCGGTGTTCGGCAATACCGACAGCGCGCATCGCACGGCGGCCGATCTGCTGGCGGCGGGGGTGCATGTGGCCGCGCTGATCGACGCGCGGCACGGGGCCAGGTGCGATCTGGACGTGCCGTTTTATCCCGGAATGCAGGTGAGCGATGCACATGGGCGCAAGGGGCTGGAAGCGATCACGCTGACCGGGCCGCGCGGTATGGACCGGATACAAGCGGATTGTCTGGGCATCTCGGGCGGTTGGAACCCGACGGTGCATTTGACCTGTCATATGGGCGGGCGGCCCGACTGGAACGCGCAGATCGCCGGGTTCGTCCCGCGCGAGGGCGCGGTGCCGGGGTTGCGCGCCGCAGGGGCGTGCAACGGTGCGTTCTCGACGCAGGCTTGTCTGGAGAGCGGTGCGCAGGCCGCGCGGGCGGAGTTGGAGGACATGGGCCTGAGCGTGCCGGAGGTTCCGGTGCCGCGTGCCGAGGATGGGGCCTATGACATTCAGCCGCTGTGGCATGTGCCGGGTAAGGGGCGCGCCTGGCTGGATTTCCAGAACGACGTGACGGTCAAGGACGTGCAACTGGCGGTGGCTGAAAACTTCCGCTCGGTCGAGCACATGAAACGCTACACCACCCAAGGCATGGCCCCGGATCAGGGGAAGAATTCCAATATCGGGGCTTTGGCGGTGCTGGCCGACGCCACCGGGCAGGGCATCCCCGAGACCGGGACGACCACCTATCGCCCGCCCTATACGCCGGTGGCGATTGCCGCGCTCGGTGCGGGCGGGCGGGGGCGCGGTTTTGCGCCGGAGCGGCTGACCACCTCGCACACGGCCAGCGTGGAGCGCGGCGCGCCTATGGTCGAGGCGGGGTTGTGGTATCGGCCCAGCTATTTCCCGGCCAAGGGCGAAACCCATTGGCGGCAATCCTGCGATCGCGAGGTTCGGATGGTGCGACAGGCGGTCGGGGTGGCGGATGTCTCGACCCTTGGCAAGATCGACATTCAGGGGCCGGATGCCGGGCGTTTTCTGGATTTCGTCTATGCCAATCGCTTCTCGACGCTCAAGGTCGGGCGGGTGCGCTATGGGCTGATGTTGCGCGAGGACGGGCATGTGATGGATGACGGCACCACCGCGCGGCTTGCCGAGGATCATTTCCTGATGACCACCACCACAGCGGCGGCGGGGCAGGTGATGCGGCATCTGGAATTCGTGCATCAGTGCCTGCACCCGGAATGGGATCTGCGGTTCACTTCGGTCACCGAGCAATGGGCGCAGTTTGCCGTGGCCGGGCCGCGGGCGCGCGAGGTGCTGAACGCGGTGTTGGATGCGCCGATCGAGGGCGGGGACTGGCCGTTCATGTCATGCGGGGCGGTCGGCCTTGGCGGTGTTGCCGGGCGGCTGTTTCGTATCTCGTTCTCGGGCGAGCAGGGCTATGAGATCGCGGTGCCGGCGCGTTACGGCGCGGCGCTGTTCGATCTGCTGGTGGATCGGGCCGAGGCCGCAGGGGGCGGCCCCTATGGGATGGAGGCGCTGAACGTGCTGCGGCTGGAAAAAGGGTTCATCACCCATGCCGAAATTCACGGGCGCACCACGGCGTTCGACATTGGAATGGGCGGTATGATGAGCAGCGCCAAGGAATGCATCGGCAAGGCCGCCGCCGCGCGCCCCGGATTGCTGGGCGAGGAGCGTGAACAACTGGTGGGGCTGAAACCCGTTGGCGCGGTCAGGGAACTGGTGGCCGGGGCGCATCTGTTTGCGCGCGCCGCCGAGGCGGTCAGCGATAACGATCAGGGCTATGTCACCTCGGTCGGGTTTTCGCCGACCTTCGGGCATATGATCGGGCTGGGGTTTCTGAAAAACGGGCGCGCCCGGCATGGCGAGGTGATCCGCATGGTGGATCGCATGAAGGGGTCACAAACCCTGTGCGAGGTGCAGGACCCGGTGCAGTACGACCCGGACGGAGGGCGGTTGCGTGATTGAACTGAGGGCGAAATCCCCGTGTGACGGGCTGCTGCCGCTGAGTATTGGCGGGGTCACCCTGTCCGAAGGCGCGCCGGGCGCGATGACCTGCCTGATGCCGTACAAGGGGCGGGCGGGGGCGCTGTCCGGGGCGTTGGAGGCCGCCTGTGGCATCGCGGCCCCTGCGCCGGGGCGCAGCACGGTGTCGGATGGCGCGCGTATCCTGTGGTTCGGGCGCGAGACGCTGTTGCTGATCGGGCCGGAGCCTGCGCCGGAGTTGGCGCAGTATGCGGCGGTGGCCGATCACTCCGATGCCTGGGCCGTCGTGCGGCTGGAAGGGCCGGGGGCGGTGGATGTGCTGGCGCGGCTGGTGCCGGTCGACTTGCGGGAGAGTGCGTTTGCGCCGGGCGCCACGGCGCGCAGCGAGCTGCGGCATATGCAGGCCGCGATCACGCGGCTGTCGGGCGACGCTTTCGAGATCATGGTCTTTCGCAGCATGGCGCGCGCGCTGGTGCATGACCTGCGCGACGTGATGGAGAGCGTGGCGGCCCGTGCCGGTCGATAGGGGGGGGTGGCGGATGGGAAGCCGGGCGGTGCATTCCCCGCGTCCGGCCCTTTCAATTTCGGATCACTGCATTACCTTGGGGGATCAAGTGATACGGATTCGAGGGTTTTATGACACGTCTTGCCGCCTTTGCCGCCGCTTTGCTCATGGCCACGCCAGTTGCGGCGCAGGACAAGGAAACCATGTGCGAAAAGACTGCCGATATCGTCGGCAAGGCCGTGACGTCCCGCGCCGACGGGGCGGCGGCGGAGGCCACCGTCAAGGCCGTTACCGGCACGATCGGCGATACCGATGCGCGGTACAGGCCTGCCGTGCAGCCTATCGTGGATTGGGTTTACACTCTGCCTGAGGAAGTTCTGGGCGATGCGGTGGAAGTGTCCTACAAAGAGCAATGTCTGGCGCAGTAGTCCCTTGCCCAAAGGCGGGGCTTTGCCCATATATTGAGACATGAGCCTGCCCCCTGGATTTCTGGACGAACTGCGAACGCGCACCTCGCTTGCCCAAGTGGTGGGCCGCAAGGTCATGTGGGATACGCGCAAGTCCAATCAGGGCAAGGGCGATCTGTGGGCGCCGTGCCCGTTCCATCACGAAAAGACCGCCAGTTTCCATGTCGATGACCGCAAGGGGTATTATTACTGCTTCGGATGTCACGCCAAGGGTGATGCGATCAGCTTTGTGCGGGAAACCGAAAACGTGGATTTCATGGAGGCCGTGCGCATTCTGGCGCAGGAGGCGGGCATGCCCATGCCCGAACGCGATCCGCAGGCGCAGCAAAAGGCCGACCGGCGCACCCAACTGGCCGAGGTCATGGACATGGCCGTGGGCCATTTCCGTCTGCAATTGAAAACCGGCGCAGGCGCTGCCGCGCGCGCGTATCTGGCGGGTAGGGGGCTGGACGAGGCGGCCCTTGAGCGGTTCGAGATCGGTTTCGCCCCCGATGCGTGGCAGGGCATGTGGGATCATCTGAAGGGCAAAGGGGTCGAGGATGACCTGATCCTCGCCTGCGGGCTGGCCAAGCCCAGCCAGAAGGGCGGGCGGCCCTATGATACGTTCCGCAACCGCATCATGTTTCCGATCCGCGATCCGCGCGGGCGGTGTATTGCCTTCGGTGGCCGGGCGATGGACCCGAACGACAATGCGAAATACCTGAACTCGCCCGAGACCGAACTGTTCGACAAATCCCGCACGCTCTATCATCACGGCCCTGCGCGCGAGGCGGCGGGCAAGGGGCAGCCGCTGATCGTGGCCGAAGGGTACATGGACGTGATCGCGCTGGCGCTGGCGGGGTTCGGGGCCTCGGTTGCGCCGCTTGGCACGGCGGTGACGGAACATCAGTTGCAGATGATGTGGCGTATCTCCGACGAGCCGATCATCGCACTGGACGGCGACACGGCGGGCCTGCGCGCGGCGCATCGGGTGATCGACCTTGCGCTGCCGCTGCTGGAGGCGGGAAAATCGCTGCGGTTTGCCATCATGCCCGAGGGGCAGGACCCGGACGACCTGTTGCGCGCCAAGGGCGCCCCGGCGGTGCAGGCGGTGTTGGACGGTGCGCTGCCCATGGTGCAACTGTTGTGGCAGCGCGAAACCGAAGGCCGGGTGTTCGACAGCCCCGAGCGGCGCGCGGCGCTGGACAAGGCCCTGCGCGAAAAGATCAAGCTGATCCGCGATCCGTCGATCCGCAGCCATTACGGGCAGGCAATCAAGGATTTGCGCTGGCAGTTGTTCAACCCGCGGCGGGATAGTTTCAAGCCCGGCGCGCGGGCGCGCGGAGGCAAGTGGCAGCCGATCCCGACGGCAATGCCCTCGACCAAATCCTCGCTTCTGGTGGCGGCGGACGAGGCGGCGCAGACGCGCCTGCGCGAGGCCGCGATCCTGGCCTCGTTGATCTGCACGCCCGAGGTGTTCGAGGAATTCGAAAGCGCGCTTGAAGTGATGGTCTGCTCGGACCCCGAGCATGACCGTTTGCGCGAGTTGATCCTGAACCATGCCGTTGCGGGGGTCGAGACATTGCACGCCCAGATCGAGGCGGCAATGGGCCCCGAGGCCCTTGAAAACCTGCTGCGGCTGCCCCATGTCGCGCTGGCCCCGCCGGTGCGCCATCCGGGCGATGCCGAGATGGCACGTTTGACGATCGCTGCGGAACTGGCCAAATTGTCGTCCGAGCGCGGATTGAGTGCCGAAGTGAGTGAAGCGGCCGAGGATCTGGCCGGGCTGGCCGACGAGGCGGTGACATGGCGTCTGGGGCAGGCCGCCGAGGAACGCCAGCGCGCCCTGCGCAACCAGACCGAGGACCGTGTGGAATACGATCTTGCCGAGAACGGAGCGCGAATCAATCGCGACGAGCGCGAGCAGTTCGATGCGCTTTTGGAGAAGATCAGTTACACCAAGCGTACGCGTTGATTGCGGTTTGGTGAGGAATAGGTAAAGAAAACAGGGTAAACGGGTTTGCGAATCACTTTGTGACGGTATTGATTCGGAATTGCGAATCGCCCGACCGCCCACTGCTCAGGAGACCTTCATGGCCGCCAAGGATAACGAAGACCAGAAGCCCGACGATCAGGACACGGAGATGTCTCTGGATATGAGCCAGGCTGCGGTCAAGAAGATGATCGCGGAGGCGCGTGAGAAGGGGTTCATCACTTACGATCAGCTGAACAAGGTTCTGCCGCCCGAGCAGGTCTCGTCGGAGCAGATCGAGGATGTGATGTCGATGCTCAGCGAGATGGGCATCAACATCATCGAGGATGACGAGGCCGAAGAGGAAGAGCAGAAATCCACCGCGGTGGCCGAAGTGGGGCGCCGGGGCGAATTGACGCTTGGCTCGGGCAAGGAAGAGAAGCTGGATCGCACCGACGATCCGGTGCGCATGTACCTGCGCGAGATGGGCAGTGTCGAGTTGCTGAGCCGCGAGGGCGAGATCGCCATCGCCAAGCGGATCGAGGCCGGGCGCAACACCATGATCGCGGGGCTGTGCGAAAGCCCGCTGACTTTCCAGGCGATCACCATCTGGCGCGACGAACTTCTGGGCGAAGACATCCTGCTGCGCGATGTGATCGACCTCGAGACGACCTTTGGCAACCAGATGGGCGAGGACGGGGACGACGACGGGCAGCCGGTTGTCGAGGCGGCCAATGTGTCCAACGCGCCGGGCAGCAAGGGCAAGGACGACGACCAGCCCGAGCTGGACGCTGATGGCAACCCCATCGCCAAGGACGATGACGACGACGAGGACGACGAACAGGCCAACATGAGCCTTGCGGCCATGGAGGCGGCGCTGAAGCCGCGCGTTCTGGAGACGCTGGACCGGATCGCCGACGATTATGAAATGCTGAGCGAAATGCAGGACAGCCGCATTTCCGCCACGCTGAACGAGGATGGCTCGTTCAGCGACAAGCAGGAAGCGACCTATCAGAAGCTGCGCTCGGAAATCGTGGAACTGGTGAACTCGCTGCACCTGCACAACAACCGGATCGAGGCGCTGATCGACCAGCTCTACGGCATCAACCGCCGGATCATGCAGATCGACAGCGCCATGGTGAAGCTGGCCGATCAGGCCCGCATCAACCGCCGCGAGTTCATCGACGAGTACCGGGGCCGCGAACTGGACCCGAACTGGCTGGAGGACATGGCGCAAAAGCCCGGCCGCGGCTGGCAGATGTTCATGGAACGCAGCCCCGAAAAGGTGGCCGAACTGCGCGCTGACATGGCGCAGGTGGGCCAGTATGTGGGCCTCGATATCAGCGAATTCCGCCGCATCGTCGCGCAGGTTCAGAAGGGCGAGAAAGAGGCCCGCCTGGCCAAGAAGGAAATGGTCGAGGCCAACCTGCGGCTGGTGATCTCGATTGCCAAGAAATACACGAACCGCGGCCTGCAATTCCTTGATCTCATTCAGGAAGGTAACATCGGCCTGATGAAGGCGGTGGACAAGTTCGAGTATCGCCGGGGCTACAAGTTCAGCACCTATGCGACATGGTGGATCCGTCAGGCGATCACCCGCTCGATCGCCGATCAGGCGCGCACCATCCGTATTCCGGTGCACATGATCGAAACCATCAACAAGCTGGTGCGCACGGGCCGCCAGATGCTGCACGAGATCGGCCGCGAACCCACCCCCGAGGAACTGGCCGAGAAGCTGCAGATGCCGCTGGAAAAGGTTCGCAAGGTGATGAAGATCGCCAAGGAACCGATTTCGCTGGAGACCCCCATTGGGGACGAGGAAGACAGCCAGCTTGGCGATTTCATCGAGGACAAGAACGTGGTCCTGCCGCTGGACAGCGCCATTCAGGACAACCTCAAGGAAACCACGACGCGGGTTCTGTCATCGCTGACCCCGCGCGAGGAACGGGTGCTGCGGATGCGCTTTGGCATCGGGATGAACACCGATCATACGCTGGAGGAAGTGGGCCAGCAGTTCAGCGTGACCCGCGAACGTATCCGCCAGATCGAAGCCAAGGCGCTGCGCAAGCTGAAGCACCCGAGCCGGAGCCGGAAGCTGCGGAGTTTCCTGGATCAGTAAGTGATGACTTCACTTGAAGAACTTGACAGATTCATTGCCTTGTATGGCAGCTTGGAAAATCACGACGCTAAACGAGCATTCTTCATGCTTGTTGTGGGTTTTCTAAGCTGCTCATCTTTGCAATGTCAGGCAGGACCTCATGGTGCATTTTCAGATTTTAGGGTGTTGAAAGACAATCAAAACTGCTTTGCCTTCAAGGGCGCGCGAGATAGGCTCACATGCTATTTTAGAAATCCTGCATTTAATGCGGGGTTTTTTGATAAGCGTGAAGTTGTTGCCAAATTTCCTAACGGAGAAATCGTGTCCAATGGGGAGTATAAGTTGTTTGTTCGGGATGCGGTTCAAGCAAACGCCGTTCTGGACTTTGTAATTGCAAAGCTCACCTGACTTGAAATGATGTTACTTTGCTACCTTTGTGGAACTTAGTCGTAACTTCATAGTTTGGGCTGGATATGTGGTCGCGCATCGCGCGGCCCTTTTTCGTTCGAGTTTCGTACAAAACGTACGAAGTGTACGCGGGTTTTGTACGAAACTCTGGGTGATCCGGTGGAGGTGTCTCCATGATGGACGCAATGGACGGTTTCGGCGGGTTTGGGGGGCGGAGTTTGCGGGCGGGCTGTTAACCGGCGGGAGGATGAGGCAGGGGGGCGCGTGGTTTTGCGGGGCCGGGTTAACGGGGCGTGCGGTGGGTAATGGTGAACAGGGCGGGCGGCGGTTAGAGCGTGGCTGGATTTGTGCCCGGTTTGTGCGGTCGCTTAACGTTTCTGGTGCAGAGCCGGGTATCGCTGGGCCGCGGTGCGGCGATCCTTCCTGTGGGTAGTGGCACTTTATGGCAGCCAAATCATGAAATGGTCAGAGCGTGGCGCTTACATCAGACAAATCGCCGTGCCGTCACGCCAAAGGCGTGCCAATCATAGTCGGCGCACCTTTGGTGCGACGGGTGGCCCGGCGATGCGCGGCGACCTGCGGCCGCTGTTTCGCGCTTGGGGGAAAGGCTCCAATGCGCTCGATCCGAACAACCGTCGGACATGGTGCCGTGTGCAACAATACCGGACATACCGGACCTTGCCCTTGCCCGGCTCGCAAGGCCGGCTTCGGGCGCAACGCAAGACCGATACGCCACGCGTCCCCCAAGGCGTGCGGCGGGCCGGGCCGTTCCCCTTGCGCCGGGGGGCGCTTTGGCGCAGCGTAGCGCCATGCAAACCCATTTTACCATTCCGACGCATGGGCCGGGGCTCTATGAGATCACCGATCAGGTGGCTGGCTGGGTGCGGCAGGTGCAGGTGCAGCAGGGGTTGCTGACGCTGTTCATCCGCCATAGCTCGGCCAGTTTACTGATACAGGAAAACGCCGACCCGGATGTGCGGCGTGATCTGATGGCCTATTTCAACCGTCTGGTGCCGCGCGGCGACGATCCGTCGATGTCTTACCTGACCCATACGCTGGAGGGGCCCGATGACATGCCGGCCCATATCAAGGCGGCCTTGTTGCCGGTCAGCCTGCAAATTCCGGTGGCGCATGGCCGCCCCGTGCTGGGCCAGTGGCAGGGGATTTACGTGGTTGAGCATCGCGACGCCCCGCATAGTCGGCAGGTGGCCGCGCATATCTCGGAGAGCCACAATCCGCAGTGGAAGCCATGAGGACGGTTTGCGCCGGTCTTGCGGTGCTGGGCCTGTGGGCCGCGCCGGTCCGGGCCGGTTGCCCGGCGGGGCAGGAGGTGTTCCTGCGCTGCGATATCGACGGGGGCGGCAAGGCGGTGGAACTCTGCCATGACGAGCGGAGGCTGAGCTATCGGTTCGGACCCAAGGGCGGCGCGCCGGAGCTTGCGCTGAGCCTGCGGTTTGGCGAGGGGGCCGACCATGAGCCGTGGCCGGGCATCGGGCGCACCATCTGGGAGGCGATGCGGCTGCGCAACAACGATGTGGTCTATGAGGTCTATGCCGGGATCGACAAGATCGACGCGGTGGAGCCGGGGCCGCCCGACGGGCTGTTCGGCGGGATCGTGGTGCACCGCGACGGTATGGGCGAGATCGCGCATCTGCGGTGCCGTGCGGGGACGGTGGAATACGGGTACTAGGTTTCGAAGATATCCCGGATCGCGTGCGATCCGGTTCGCGCCCGACCCCGCCCCCCAGGGCGGGCGCGAATTGTACGAGCGTTTCAACAGATTATGACGTTGGCCTTGTGAGGCGATGCCGGTGCGGATGTCACCGCGCCCACCCTCGGGGTCGGGCGCGACCCTGGCGTTGTTCTGTTTCGGATCTGTCGGGATACATGTTGCCGGGCGTTCCGTATCGGGCGATTTACGCCGGATTTTCAGGCCGGTGGCCCCATGATCTGGGGGCTGCATTTCCCCCCTACACAATTGATAGAGGGTGTCCTATAGTGCCTGTGGATAAGTGGGCGAACAGACCCATGACCGAGAGGCAGATGAAGAAAAGGGGAACGGCCGATGCGCTGCCCGTTTTGCGGAAATATCGATACCCAGGTAAAGGATTCACGGCCCGCCGAGGATCATGTTTCGATCAGGCGGCGGCGCTTCTGCCCGGCCTGCGGCGGGCGGTTCACCACCTATGAGCGCGTGCAGTTGCGCGATCTGGTGGTGGTCAAGAGCAATGGGCGGCGCGAGGATTTCGACCGTGACAAGCTGGAGCGGTCGATCCGGATCGCCTTGCAGAAACGCCCGGTCGAGCCGGAGCGGATCGAGCAGATGATTTCCGGCATCGTGCGGCGGCTGGAAAGCATGGGCGAGACGGACATTCCGTCGAAAACCGTGGGCGAGATCGTGATGGAGAGCCTCGCGCGGATCGACACCGTGGCCTATGTGCGCTTTGCCAGCGTCTACAAGAACTTCCAGGCGGCGGACGATTTCGACAAGTTCGTGAGCGAATTGCGCCCGGACGAGGCGATCGCCGAAGCCAAGCAATCGGACGAGTGAGCGGCGCCGGCGACGCCCGCTTCATGGCCCTGGCGCTGGCGCTGGGGCGGCGGGGGCAGGGCCGGTGCTGGCCCAACCCGGCGGTGGGCTGCGTGATCGTCAAGGACGGGCGGATTGTCGGGCGCGGCTGGACCGCGCCGGGCGGGCGGCCCCATGCCGAGCCGCAGGCGCTGGCGCGGGCCGGTGCGGCGGCGCGCGGCGCCACTGTTTATGTCAGCCTCGAACCTTGCGCGCATCACGGCGAGACCCCGCCCTGCGCCGATGCCCTGATCGGGGCCGGTGTGGCGCGGGTGGTCGCGCCGGTGCCGGACAGCGACCCAAGGGTGTCGGGCAAGGGGTTCGAGCGGCTGCGCGCGGCGGGGATCGAGGTGACGACAGGTGTCTGCGCCGAGCAGGCGATGGCCGATCTGGGCGGGTTCCTGCGCCGGGAGTCCGGCGGGCGGCCGCATCTGACGCTGAAGCTGGCCACCTCGTTCGACGGGCGGATCGCCACGGCGACGGGGCACAGCCAGTGGATCACCGGCCCGGCGGCGCGGCATCTGGTGCATGGGCTGCGGGCGCGCCATGACGCGGTGATGGTGGGCGCGGGCACGGCGCGCGCCGACGATCCGATGCTGACGGTGCGCGGGCATGGCGCGGTGCGCCAGCCGGTGCGGGTGGTCGTGTCGCGGCGGCTGGACCTGCCGCTGATGTCGCAACTGGCGCGCAGTGCGCAGGACATTCCGCTATGGCTGTGCCACGGGCCGGACCCCGATGACGTATTGGCCGAGGCGTGGGACGGTGTCGGGGCGAGCCGGATCGCCTGCGATCTGGTGGGGCGGCAACTGGATGTGGCGTCGGTTCTGGAGGAACTGGGCGACCGCGGGCTGACGCGGATTTTCTGCGAGGGCGGCGGCGGATTGGCGGCGTCGCTGTTGCAGGCGGGGCTGGTGGACGAACTGGTGGGGTTCACCGCCGGGCTGGCCATCGGGGCCGAGGGCCTGCCGGGGATCGGCGCGCTGGGGCTGGAGCGGCTGGAGGCCGCGCATCGCTTCCGCCTGGCCGAGACGCGCGCAGTGGGTGGCGACGTGATGCATCGCTGGCTGCGCGACTGACCGCCGGAACGGCGGGTTGATCACGTCCCGAGGCGCGGGGCGTAGAGCCGGGCGAGGGAGTCTTCGATGGTGCGGGCGTGGCGTTGCAACTGGCCGAGCAGTTCGGCGCGGCGCGCGGGCTGCATGCGGCTTTCGACCGCGGCCAGCGACAAGGCCCCGGCGATGGCCCCATCCAAGCGGCGCAGCACCACGCCGAGGCCCCATGAATCGGGATAGATCAGGCCGGGATTGAGCGCGAACCCGTTTTCACGGGTTATGGCGATGTGTTTGCGCAGCGTGTCCTGAGAAAATTCTAGATAGTCGCTGGCCAGTACGGCCGCATTGGCGTCGAGCACGGCCTCGACCTCGGGATCGGGGAGGGCGGACAGCATCGCCAGCGACCCGGCGCCGACCCCCAGGGGGTGGAGTTGCCCGGTGGTCAGCGCATGGGTGCGAATGGGATAGGAGCCTTCTTCGCGGTGCAGGCAGAGGGACGAGTGGCCGCGCCTGACCGAGATGAAGGCCGCATCGCCGGTGTCGCGGGCCAGACGGGTCAGGGATTGCGAGCAATGTTCGAGAATCCCGTGGCGCTGGGCCGCGAACGTGCCGAGGATATAGGCCTCTTCGCCAAGGAAATACCTGCGGGTGCCGGCGTTCTGTTCGACCATGCGACCACGCATCAGGGCCAGCAGCAGCCGCCGCACGGTGGGTTTGTTGAGCCCCGTTTCCCCGACCAGTTCCGCAAGGCTGACCCCGTCGGTCGAATGGCGGCTCACGGCGCTGAGCACGGCCAGCGCACGGTCCACGGTCTGGGCCCCGGCGGCCTTGGGTGCGTCGAGAGATAACCCGTCGTGTTCCATCATGTGGACCAGTTCTACGCCTTGCGTTTGGTGGATTTTCCTATTTTCCTGATATCTTTGAGGTTTGGGAAAACTTTTCAAGGTTTTATTTCTCTTGTTGGACATAATATTCCATTATATGGATCACGTGGTGCCGATTGTTGCGGCGCATATCTTGCCCGTCATGGGGTAATAGTTTGGGAGGACTACATGACAATTTTGAACTTCGGAAAATCTGCGCTGGCGTGCATGTTGGCAGGCGGTCTCATGGTTGGCGGTGCGGCTGCGGAAACCCTGCGCCTGTCGCACAATACCGGCGACACGACGACATGGCACAAGGGCGCCGAGAAATTCGCGGAACTGATTTCGGACGCCACGGGCGGCGATATCAGCGTGCGTGTGTTCCCCAACGCGCAGCTTTCGGGCGGTGACCAGATGCGCCAGGCGGAGATGGTCGGGCGCGGCGCGCTGGACCTTGTGGTGACCTCGGCGATCAACGTGACTCCCCTGGTGCCTGAAATGGCGGTCTTCTCGCTGCCTTACATGTATTCGAACTACGACCAGGTCGACGCCACCACGCAGGGCGCGCCGGGCGAGATGCTGGCCGAGATCCTTGGTGAAAAGGGAATCGTCGTTCTGGCATGGGGGGAGAACGGGTTCCGCGAGATCACCAACAACATTCGTCCGATCAAGACGCCTGACGACATGAAGGGCCTGAACATGCGGGTCGCCGGCCCGATGTATATCGACGTGATGAATGCGCTTGGCGCGAACCCCCAGCAGATGCAGTGGGGCGAAACCATGACGGCCTTGCAACAGGGTGTCGTGGACGGGCAGGAAAACCCCATCGGCGCGGTGATCATTCCGCAGCAGGTCTATGAGGTGCAGAAGTACCTGACCACCTGGCACTATTCCTATGACCCGATCTTTGTCGGCATCAGCGAGCAGAAATGGAACGGCTACGATGCCGAAACGCAGGAAAAGCTGCGCGCCGCTGCGCAGGAGGCGATGACCTACCAGCGTGAAATCTCGCGCGAGGCCACCGAAAGCGGGATCGCGTTCCTGGAGGAAAAGGGCATGGAAGTCTATCAGCCCTCCGCCGAGGAACTGGGGGCCTTCAAGACCGCGACCAAACCCGCCTATGACGAATGGGCGGCCAAGGTCGGTGACGAGATCGTCAAGGCCTTCGAGGACACGGTCGCGGCGACCAACTGAGCCTGACCTGAACCAAACGCGCCCGGATCATCCGGGCGCGTCTTTTTGCGCGGCATCAATCAATTGGCGGGAGGGGTGATGTCTTTCATTCTGCGCGAGGCGGAAAAGATCATCTGTGCGGTGCTTTTCCTGTCCATGACCTTTCTCGGGTTTGCCAATGTCGTCGTGCGGTACGGCACGAATTATTCGCTGGCCGTGACCGAGGAACTTCTGACCAACGGGTTCTTGTTGCTGACGGTGTTCGGCGCTGCGGTGGCTGCGCGGCGGGGCGAGCATCTGGCGGTGACGCTGGTGCACGATTTGTTGCCGCCGGTGCTGCAACGTGTGGTCTTTCTGCTGTCCCTGGTGCTGTCGCTGGGCCTTCTGGCGTTGTCGGCGTGGTTTTCGTGGCAGTCCGTGGCCAACCTGATCAGCAACGGCATGCGCTCTTACGGGTTGGGCATCCCGGCGTGGTATTACCAGATCGCGGTGCCGTTCGGTTTCGGGCTGATCCTGATCCGGTATCTCGAACATGCGGTCGATGTCATGCGCGGCGCGCCGGACGATGAGGTTATTCCCGATGTTTGACCTGTTCCCGTCCGTGCCCGCGGGCACCGAGATGATCATCCTGTTTTTCATCCTGATCGCCCTTCGGGTTCCGGTGGCCTTTTCGCTGGGCCTGTCGGCGATGTATGCCATGTGGCAGATCGGGTTCGGTCTGGAACTGGCGGGCGACCTGATCGCGACCGGGGTGTCGAAATTCTCGCTTCTGGCGATTCCGTTCTTCATCCTGGCCGGGACGCTCATGGGGTCGCTCGGGATCGCCGAGCGCATGATCCGGTTCTTCCGGGTGCTGGTGGGCAGCACGCCCGGCGGCATGGGGGTTGTGGGCACGGTTGTCTGTCTGTTCTGGGGCGCGGTCAGCGGTTCGGGCCCGGCCTCGGTTGCGGCCATCGGGCCGATGATCATCAAAGGCATGGAAGAGGACGGGTATTCGCGCGCCTATGCGGCGGGGCTTGTCTGTGCCGGTGCGGCGCTGTCCATCGTGATCCCGCCGTCGATCGGGCTGGTGATCTATGGCGTCATTGCCGAAACCTCGATTTCCAAGCTGTTTCTGGCGGCGATCCTGCCCGGCCTGTTCATGGGCGTGATGATGCTGCTGACGCTGCCGTTTGCCAAGGCGCGCGGGACCGAGGCGCTGGATGCGATGTTCCCGATGCCGCATGCCGACAAACCCTATCCGATTCGGTTGTGGATTTCGTTCAAGGACAGTTTCTGGGGGCTGATGACCCCGGTGGTGATTTTGGGCGGTATCTATTCGGGCGTTTTCACCCCGACCGAGGCGGCGCTGGTGGCCACGGTCTATGCGCTGGCGGTGGGCTGGCTGGCCTATGGCACGCTGACGATCCGGGGGCTTTACGACAGCCTGACCGGCGCGGCGGCATCCTCGGCCACGGTGATGCTGGTCGTGGCCTATGCCAGCCTGTTCGGCTGGGTGGTGACGGTCGAAGACCTGATTGGCACCTATTCCGGCGCGCTGCTGGGGCTGAGCGGGAACGAGATGGTGATCCTTCTGGTGATCATGCTGATCCTGCTTGTCGCGGGCATGTTCATGGATGCGGTGACGGTGATGTTCATTTCCCTGCCGATCTTCCTGCCGGTGGTGCGGGAACTGGGCTGGGACCCTGTCTGGTTCGGGGTGCTGGTGATGGTGAACCTTGCCATCGGGCTGATCACGCCGCCGGTGGGCATCAATCTCTATGTCGCGGCGAACGTGACGCGCATGTCCATCGAAAAGGTGGCGCGCGGTGCCTTGCCGTTTCTGGTGGTGTGCTTGCTGGGGCTGGCGGTGATCGGGCTTTATCCGCAGCTGTCATTGGTTCTGCTGGGGCAGCCGCAGTGAGGGGGCGACCTCAGCGCCAGAGCCAGGACTGGCTGGCGAAAACCCCCTGAAGTTTCGACAAGGCCCGGTTTGCGAGGCCGCGCCGGGGCAGGGGGCCCTGGGCCAGACGGTCGGCGACGATCTCGACCGGGCAGGGCTGTCCGGTGAGCGGATCGCGGTAGCGCGGGTAGTCGATCAGCGTGGCATGGACCAGACCGGCCAGGGAGGGCCGTGCGGCACGGCGGGCCGGAACCTGCCCCAGATCGCGTGTGAGGCCCCAGCCCGCATAGAAGGGTGCGCCGGTGGTGGTGACGGGCAGCCCACGCAACAGCGCCTCGAACCCCATGAGCGAGGTCATGGTCCAGACCTCCTGCACCTCGCCGAACAGGAGCGCGGGATCGGTGCCGGACAGCACCATGTCGGCCAGCCCGTGCAGGTCCTCCGGCGGGACCGCGCCGGGGCGCAGTCCGGCTTCGACATCGGGGTGGGGCTTGTAGAGGATCACGGCGCCGGGATGTTCGGCGCGCACCTTTTGCAGAAGCGCAAGGTTGGTCGCGATCTCGCCCGCGCCGAGGCGGATCGAGGCGTCGTTCTCGACCTGGCCGGGGACAAGGATGCGGTGGCCGTCTGGCAGGGCGGGGGTGGCGCCGCCAAGGTTGTATTTGCTGAGCCCCGCGCCGGTCAGCGTGGCGATCAGGGCCGTGGCGCGGGCGTGCTGATCGGGGCGCAGGGTGGCGCGCTGTGCGATCAGGTGTTCAAGCCGGCTGGGGCGTGTGGGATCGTAGTAGATGCCCAGATCGTCGCAGACCAGCGACAGTGGCGGCACCAGATCGGCCCCCAGACCGCGAGACCGCAAAAAGCCGTCTTCGACACGGGTGGCGTCGTCGTCCGGTGTGGCATGGCTGGCCCAGATCATGCGGCGGCGGCCGGTGCGGGCGGCCAGTTCGTTTGCCGATTGCGGTGTGGCGCGAAAACACACGAGTTTGCCGGACTGGCCGAAGAACCCTTGCAGCGGTTTGCGTTTCCACAGGCGCATGCCCGAGGCGATCCAGCCGGTGCGATCCTCGCGCCAGGCGCGGCTTTGGGCGGTGAGCGTGTCGATGACCTGTTCGATCTGGCACAGCCTGTCCCGGTAGGGATCGTACCATGTGGGATAGAGGATCATCGCGGCGGCGAAGAGTTGTGCGCGGCTGAGTTGGCGGCCCCGGCGCGGCAGGGGTTTGGGATTGCGATCCTCGCTCAGGCCCCAGCCCGCATAGAAAGGCTGTCCGAAGACGCGGGGGCGGTGCCCGGCAAAGATCGCCTCGAACCCCAGTTGCGAACTGACGGTATAGACCCCGACCGCGCCGCCGAGCAGCGCCCAGGGGCTGACCGGATCGGAAAACAGCGTGATCCGGTCGGTTTCGTCGTCGGCGGTGAAATAGCTCTGCCTGTGGCCCGCCACGGTTTCAGGGTGGGTCTTGATCAGGATGCGTGCGCCGGGGTTTTCCTCTTGCGCGTAATACAGCATCTCACGGAAGCTGTTGGCATCCGCCGCGCCGTGGGTGACCGAGGCATCGCCGCGCGTCTGGTCGATCACCAGAACATAGCCCGGATCGGGGCAGGGCGTGGCCGGATCGAAGGCGTTGTATTTGCTTAGATGTGCCTCTTGCAGGCGGGCGATGGCGGCGCGGGCGCGCTCCATCAGGGGGGTGTCGTCCAGCGGATGGGTGGCCAGCAGGGTTTCGAGATCGGAGGGGGTGGAGCTGTCGAAATGCACGCCGCTGTGGTCGATCAACAGGCCCAGTGGGGGCTCTCCGCTGCGGCCGGGGTGGAGCGAGCGCAGGAAGGCATCCTCGAGCCGGATCAGGCTGGCGCCGCTGCGTTCGGCCATGGTTTCGCCGCGATGGGCATAGGGGCTGTGGCCCCAGACGGCGATCAGGTCGTCCGCGCCGGGGCGGCCAAGGCGCAGGTCGTACCCGGCCAGTTGCAGGATGCGGCGCAGGCGGCGCTGGCGCAGGAACCCGGCGTTGAAATAGAAAACCCGCCGCGGGCCGGTGGGCTCTGCGGCGAGGTCGGGCGCGGTAGGCGCCTGCATCAATTGCCGCTGAAGGCGTCGGCCGAGGTGGCGACGGAACTGACCGCGCCAAGCGTGCCGGTCAGGGCCGAGATCACCTTGCTCCATTGGGCGAAGGGGGCTTCGGTCACGTAGATCGTGTCGCCGTCGCGGATCGCGAAGTCACGCGCCATGAACATGCCGTTGGGCTTGGTCAGGTCCAGCACATAGACCATGCGTTGCGCGCCCTGAAGATCGTTGCGGCCCAGCACCTGATTGGCGATGACATCCGGTTCGTTGCGCATCACGAAAACGCCCGTGGGGTCCGAGGCGTTGGGGTTGAGGCCGCCGACCTGGGCCAGGGCCTCGACCGCGCTGAGGGTCTGGGTCTTGAACGGAACGCGGGCCTGTGCGCCGGTGGCGCCAAGCGTGGTGAAGGCGCGCGTATCCTGTTCGACAAGGATGCGGTCGCCGCCGCGCAGGGCGATATCGAAGGAGGGGTCTTCGTACAGGTCCTGGAACCAGACCTTGCTGCGCTGGTCGCCGCGGATCACGGTGATCAGGGCGATTTCGGGTTCGATTGCGATGCCCCCGGCGGCGGCCAGCATGGCCGACAGCGTGCGGGTGGGCCGTTCGATCGGATAGACGCCCTGACCGCTCACGGAGCCGACGATGGAAACCGTCGCGCCATCCCCAGCGAGGCGGCGGACCTCGACCTGCGGATCGGGGGTTTGTTCGTCGAGCTTGGAGGTGATGATCCGGCGGATACCGTCGGGCGTGTTGCCGGCGGCGCGGATGCGCCCGGCATAGGGGACGAAGATGAAGCCCGAGCCATCGACCTGCACCTCTTGCAGAACGGTCTGATTGGCGGTTTCCCCGGCCAGCAGGCCGTCATCCACGTTTTCCCAGATGGTCAGCCCCAGCACGTCGCCGGGGCGGATGGTGTCCGATCCGAGACGCCCGGCATTGCGGAAGGTTTCGGAAAAGCCGAGCGCCGGTTGCACGGCCGTGGCGCGCGTGACGCGGTCGTTCACGGTGACGACAAAGGCATCGCCCTCGCGTTGTACGGAACCGGCATAGATTTCACGTTTGTTCGGGCCGACGCGCGGCAATACCCCACAGGACGCAACCAGGGATACAACGACAAATGCTGCGATGGGTTTGGCCCATCCGCTGTTTTGGGGTTTCACTGCTTCGGTCTCCTCGACCTGTTATTGTTCTGCCTCGGTATTTTTTCCGCAACCTAACGGAATCCGGTCGAAAAATCCAGCGGTTCGCGCAGGGGCGATCAGTTCACGATGTGCAACTGTTGCCGTGGTGCCGCGGTGCCCGAACGCAGGGCATCGTAGGGGTCTTCGTCGGCCAGCATCATGTCGACGGCCTGACGCAGCAATTGCCGCCGCCCGCGCCCCGAGTAGAACCCGCCCGCGACCTGGCTGGTTTCCAGAAGGAAGCGGCGGTAATCGGTATAGGCGCGCCGGTCGGGGCGTTCGGCCCCGGCGAAGAATTCGGGCAGGGGCTTTTGCGAGACGAATTCGGGCTTGGCATAGACCGCGGCCCCGAAGGTGCGCAGGGGGATGCCGCGCCACAGCACCTGCTGACCGGCGGTGGAATTGACGGTGACGGCGCTGCGCGCCTCATCGAGCAGTTGCGCCAGCTTGCCCCCGCGCACGTAATGCACCCGGTCGGGCACGCCGTGGGCGCGCGACAGGCGGCGCAGCTCGCGCCGGATGGGGGCGCGCCCGTCTTCGAGCGGGTGGGCCTTGACCACGAGGTGGTGATGCGGCGGCGCACCGGCGGCGAAGCCTTCGATCACGCATTCGAGGAATTCGGTCATCGTGGAAAAGGGTGAATGCGCCTGAAACGAGGAGTCGTGTTCCAGTTGCAGCAGCGCGAGGTGATAGGGAAACCCGCCATGACGCACGCGCAGGGTGGCGAGACGCCGTTCGATGGCCTGTGCGGGCATCAGCAGCAGGCGGCGCAGGTAAAGCTGGAATTCCTTGCCGACGCCGAGGGCGCGGTGGGGGCGGAAATTGCGGTAGCGGCGGTTCGGCAGCAGGACGAAGCCGTGATAGAGCGCGCCGTAAAAGACGTGCTGGCGCATGTCGCCCCAACTGGCCGGGGGCAGGGCGGTGTCCATGTCGGAGTTTTCCAGCGCCTCGCGCATGTCCGGCACGGTCATGTCCATCAGGCGCGAATGCCCGTTCGAGCCGCCCCGTTCATAGGTGACCCAGTAGGGGCGCAGATACCCTTCCTCGTAGACATGGATGCGCAGGCCCGCGTTGCGGGCGATTTCCACGGCCTGTGCGTGGATGGGTCGGGTATCGCCGTACAGCACGAGGTCGGTGACGCCCTTGTCGGCCAGCAGCCGGGTGAAGGTGGCGGGCCAGTTTTGTGGTGTGTCCTGAAAGGCGACATAGCTGCGCCGGTCGGGCCAGAACACCCGGTCCCCGGCGTTGAAACCCACGCGCCAGACGGTGGCCCCGGCGCGCGTGAGCATCTGCCCGAGCCGATGGAAAAAGGGCCCGTGCGGCCCTTGCAGAAACAGAAATGTCCGCCCGCTGCCTGTCATTGAAATCGCACCTTACGCGTCAAACCGTTACCCGTTGCTTACCGTTAGCGCATATTCCCGGCAAAAATAAGTCCCGTCCGGGGCGTGGCGATACCTTGTCACGGGGGCGCGGCGGGGCTAACTCGGACAGGGAGCAACCGGAGGTCAGCCATGTTCACAGGGATCATCACCGATGTCGGGCGCGTGCGCCGGTTGGACAAGCGCGGCGATCTGCGGGCGCGGATCGGCACCGCCTATGACATGGACAGTGTCGAGATCGGGGCCTCGATTGCCTGCGACGGGGTGTGTCTGACGGTGGTGGACAAGGGCGCGGACTGGTTCGACGTGGATATCAGCGCCGAGACCGTTTCGAAAACCAACCTCGATGTCTGGGCCGAAGAGCGCCGCATCAATCTTGAGCGCGCGCTGAAGGTGGGCGACGAGCTGGGCGGGCATATCGTGTCGGGCCATGTCGACGGTGTGGCCGAGGTGGTGGCCATTCGCGACGAGGGCGACAGCACCCGCGTGACCCTGTGCGCGCCCAAGACGCTGGCGCGGTTCATCGCGCCCAAGGGATCGGTCGCGCTGAACGGCACATCGCTGACGGTGAACGAGGTGGACGGGTGCGATTTCGGGATCAACTTCATCCCGCACACCAAGGAGGCCACCACTTGGGGCGGTGTTGCGGTGGGGGATCGGGTGAATCTCGAGATCGACACGCTGGCGCGCTATGTCGCGCGGTTGCAGGAAACGCTGTAGGATCAGGCGGTTTCGCCGGGTTCGGGCGTGACGGTCACGAGGCGGGTCAGTTTCTGGCCCAGCCACCATGACACCAGCGCGACAGGGATGGCCAGATACCCGTCCACCGCGTAATGCCATGCAAGGTGAACCGACCCGATCATGATGATCGTGGTAAAGCCCACCATCAGCCAGCCGGCCCAGCGGCGCCATGTGAACAGGTAGCATGTCATGACCACGGTCGTGGCCACATGCATGCTGGGCATGGCCGAGATTCCCTTGATCGCGCCGCCCATGTGATGCGCTTCGAGCAGCATTTCCTGTACGTGCAGGGCCCAGACGGGGCTGATTTCGTTGAAGCGGTAGAGCATGTCCATCAGGGGCACGTAATCCGTCCCGAACCCCATTTCCTGATAATAGACCGGCCCCGCCGAGGACAGGAGGGTGGCCAGAATGTTGCCCCCGAAGACGAAGCAGATCACCACGGCGAACAGGAACGCGGTGCTCTGGGCGCGCGAGCGGCGGTCATAGCAGGCCATGAACACCAGGAAATACATCAGGAAAAACCAGAAATGATAGGCGGCGTTCAGGGCCGTGGTGGCCAGCGGTGTGCCGAACAGCGGGTAAAGCCATTCATGCGGGGCCCGGCCGAAATGCAGGATGCGGTCGAGATCGGCGAAATAGCTGTCCCAGACGAAGGGCTGGAAATAGGTTATCTTGTCCTTGGCGAAATTGAAGGTGCTGAAAAAGAACACCATCGCGATCAGGGCAAGGGTGCCGTTCAGAATCTTGTCGCCATCGAGCACGCCTGCGCGCATGTCGCCGAAGAAACGCTGAATGGGGCGCTCGGGGCGAACGATGACGGCAAGGTTGAAAAAATGCCAGATATAGAGGACCAGCAGGAAGGTGGGCGCGAGGGTCAGGCCCATCGTCAGAAGGCCCGTCATCGTCTGGGTGAACAGGGGTTGTCCCACCATGAGGCCGATTGCGCTGACGACGAGAATGTACAGGCTGACGATCAGATACAACAGGCGGTTGCGGCTGAAACGCCGGGGTGTCCGGGCCTGATCGTTGTAGAAACTCGTTGCACTCATGGTCCGGGACTTCCTGTCTCGCGCGGTAGATCACTTGTGGGCAGCATCAAGGGGGTTCTGGGCGTGGGTAGGACGCAATTCTGGCGATTAAGGGGCGTTTGGCACGGGATTTCTGTAGCGATCATATTCACGAAACGTATTGCGTAAATGTCAGCGCGCCCTATCCTTGGGGGGAAACCAAGGGAGGCTATTCATGACTGTGCTGAAACCGACGCGCCGCGATCTTCTGAAGATGGCCGCCGCGGCGCCCGCTTTTGCAATGCCGGCTGCCGTGCGGGCGGAACTGGGCGTGCCGCAGGGCGAGAATCCGTCGCATTTCCGTTTTTCGGTGGGGGATGCGCGCATCACCATCGTGTCGGACGGCTTTTTCCGCCTGCCGGCCAGCGGCCTTGGGGTGAATGCCGATCCTGCCGAGGTGCAGGCGTTTCTGAAGCGGCATTTCCTGTCGCCCGAACTGGGCTATTCGCATACCAACCATCTGTATGTCGAGATCGGCGATGCGAAGGTGCTGGTCGATGTCGGCTCGGGCAACCGGTTCATGGAAACCACGGGGCGGCTGATGAACAACCTGGATGCCGCCGGAATCGACCCCTACGGGATCACCCATGTGGTGATCACCCATGCCCATCCCGATCATGTCTGGGGCATTCGCGACGATTTCGACGAGGCGATCATCCCCGATGCCGAATATCTGCTCGGTGAGGCCGAACATGGCTACTGGATGCAGGACGGGCTGGTGGATCGCGTTCCCGCCGAAGACCAGCAATTCGTGCTGGGGGCGGTCAATTCGATCAACGTGGACGGTGCGGAATGGACGCTGGTGCAGGACGGTCACGAGGTGGTGCCGGGCCTGACCATGATCGACACGCCGGGACACACGCCGGGGCACATGAGCCTGCGGGTGGACAGTGGCGACAAATCATTGATCGCGCTGGGCGATTCCATGAGCCACGCCTATACGAACTTTGCCCATCCCGAGTGGTATAACGGGTTCGATGCCGATGGCGATCAGACGGTGGCGACCCGCAAGCGGCTGCTGGACATGGCCGCCGAGGACGGGATCGCCATTCTGGGCTATCACTTCCCGTTTCCCGGCGTGGGCCATGTGCAGCGCGACGGGGATGTGTATCGGTTCATCCCCGCGCTCTGGCAGTTCGAAACCTGAGCGCGAGGCCCGGTGCGGGGCCGGATCAGCGGGGCACCGCCGCGCGGTAGAGATACCATGTGGCGTGCCCCAGAACTGGCAGCACGACGATCAGCCCAAGGAAAAACGGCAGCGTTCCCAAGAGCATGAGGGTGGCCACGATCAACCCCCAGGTGGCCACGGTGGCGGGGTTCCTGCGCATGACCGCGACCGAGGTCATGACGGCGACAGGCAGGCCGACGCGCTGGTCGATGAGCATGGGTAGGGTGGTCAGGCTGGCGACCAGCACCAGCGCGGCAAAGACGAAGCCCACGCCCATGCCGAGCCCGATCATCAGCCAGCCGGGGCCGGTGGTGAGCACCTCGATTGCGAAATCGGTGGCGCTGGCGGGGGCACCGGGGCCGAGTGTCCAGTTGTAAATCTGTACTGCCGCAAGCATCCACAGCAGGAACAGCCCCAGCAGGTAGACCCCCATCACGAAGACCGGGCCGATATTGCGCGCCCGAAGCACCGAGAGCGCCGCCGTCCAGCCGACATCCTCGCGCTGCTCGCCCTGGCGGCTCATTTCGTAAAGGCCGATGGCGGCGATGGGCCCAAGCAGCAGGAAACCCGCGCCGAGCGGGAACAGCATCGGCAGTAGGGCCTGATGGAAGGCCAGAACGGCGAGGCAGATGCCGATCACGGGATAGATCAGCACGAGAAACATCACGTCGCTGCGGAAGCGGGCGAAATCGGCATAGCCCTTGCGCAGCGCCTCGCGCAGGTCGTCGCGGGTGATCTGGCGCACCTCGGGCGGTTCGATGATTTCGCTTCCCAGTGCGGATGTCGCATCGCCCACGGCGTGGCCGGCATTGGAAAGGCCCTGGGCGGCCCATGACAGTGGATTTCCGATTGTCCTGACCATTTGGTCCCTCCTGTTTCTGGCCGGTCGAGCAATGGCTCGGGCCGGGCAAATGGCGGGACTTGGGCAGCGGCGGAAGACCCGCGCAGGCATGAGGATAACACGCCTGCTCGCGGAACGGGTTCACGATTTCGGGACTGCGCGTTCGGGTCAGTCGTTGTCGGTGAGGCCCGCGCCCGCCCCGGACAGGCGGCCTTCCGAGGTGGCGGGTGCATAGGTGCGCCGGGCGAAGGCGGTGAGTTGCCGGGCGGTTTCGGCGGGCATCTCGCCACGGTTGCCCGGTGTCAGCGGTGCCGTCAGTTCGTTGGTTTCGGCGCGGGCGATGTGCACGGCATCGACCACGACAGCGTTCAGCGCTTCGGGGTCGTGCGGGCCGATATGCGTATCGGCGTCCAGCGTGATGCTGACATCGCTCCATGTCACGGTCAGGCGCGTCCCGGTCATGCCGACGGCGGCGGCGAGATAGGGCAGCAGCAATACCGGGCAGGCGGTGCGGCCCAGGTGCAGATCGTCGCCCGAGGCAAGCCGCGCCGCGCTGTCGCAAAGCGCCGCGCCCGAGATCAGCGGGCAGAGCGTGCCCTCTTTGGCGGTCCAGTGCCCCTCGCTGTGTTCAAGCGGGCAGAGCGTATCGTAATCCGTGCCGTCGTTACGGATCAGCAGCTCGGCGAGCACCTGCGGCCCCGGCAGCCCGGCGGCGCTGAGCCAGCGGGTGGCCTTGCCGGCCTCTTCGGCCAGTCCCCAACTGAGGCCCGCGCCACGGGCGGCCTTGCGGGACAGGGTTTCGATTTCGTTCAGAGACCAGGTCATGACGCGGCTCCCGTCAGGAAGGGATAGGCCCAGTCGTCGCCCGAGCGCGCGCCCAACTCGTGTGGAAACGGCGCGTGCTGGTACATGTTGATGCGCACCCAGCGATCCGAGCGGGGATCGAAGTGGCTGGCCCCGAAAAAGGCGAGCTTCATGCGCAGCATGTCGATGGGCAGAACCGTCGCGGCGATGGTGTTGTCGCGGATTTCGGCATAGGGCAGGCGGTCGGCGATCTGGGCGCGGCGCACGATATGGCGGTGTTCGGGGTGACGCATCAGGAAACCCGCGACGGTGGTTTCGCCGGTGGCTGTCAGGTCGCCATACATGCGCGCGGCATCGCGACCGGGGCAGAGCGGTTGTTCGTAGGGTTCGACGGGGTCTGTGTGCCGGTCGCCGAGGCGGGGCTCCAGCTTTTCCTCGGAGGTATACCAGACGCGCGCCTGCGCTTCGGGGACCGTCCAGTCGGTGTCGAGCGCCCAGCGGTAGATGTTTTGGGTCAGGGTGCGCAGGCGGTCGGTGCTCATGGCCCCGTCGATGCGCCAGGTGGCGGCTTCGTCCGCCGCCATGCAGGCGGACAGGCCGTCGACCAGATGGGGATAGGGCTCCATCAGCAAGGAGGCCAGCAGCTCCTGCCCTTCGAGCGACAGCGCGTCCTCGGCCCAGAGCCAGAGGCGGTTCCACGGATGATCGGCGCTGAGCTCGGCGGAATCGAGATGGGCCAGAAGCCTGGCGGTGTCCCTGCGCAGGGCGTCGATCCTGGCGATCTGAACGGGATGTTCCGAATACCAGTCCTGCATGTGCAGGCGGGCGCGCAGGGCGAAGTTGCGGAAGATATCGACCTCGGACATATGCGCATCGGGCAGCGAGCGGATGCGCGCAAGGGCCTCTTCGCGCGCGGCGATCCAGTTGTTGAGAAGCGCCGGGTGCGTCAGCAGGAAGGGGGCCATGCCGAGGCCGGTGGAATTGCCGATGCCGAAGCGGCGGCGCAGGTCGGGATCGAGCGGAACGGCGGTGTCCGGGGCGCGCATCCGGGCCATGTGTTCGACGAGATCCATCACGAAGGCGCGCGTCAGGTAGACCGACAGCATCTCGATCTGGAAGGGGGCCTGAAATTCCGGGCGTTCGGCGGTGTCTTCGCGATCCGCCGCGCCGAACTTGCCCGAGCCGTAAACGGCGGTGGTGCGCATCAGGTAGCCCACCTTCTCGACGGTGGCTCGATCAGGCTGTTCGCCTGCCGCCAGTTTGCCGACCACGTCGTCCCACAGCCGCACGGAGCGGTTGGCGCGGCTGAGCGAAAGCTCGGAGTCAGTGACGCGGCCCGCCTCCTGCTTTGGCACGTTATCTTGCAGGCGGTCCAGATCGGCGGGGGTGGGGATGCCGTCGAACAGGGTGAACGTGGCGTCCCATTCGGTGGCGATCACCCGGTCCGAGCGTTTTTCGGGGGGCAGGTCGTTGGCGAAAGCCACCAGGGAATAGCTGCGCTCGGGGCCGTGGGCGGTATAGACGGCACGGCCCACGCCCTGCGCGTCGATGTCGAAAACGGGGCGCTCGAAGGTCCATTGTTCGGCCTCCATCCGGCGCAGGAGGATACGCATGAAGCTGAGGCGGGATTGATGGAACGAGCCGAGGCGGGCCAGCGTCATCACCACATTGGGGTCGCGCGGCGGGATCGTTTTGCTTTGGGTCTGCTCCATCGGGCTCCTCCCATCCTCTCAGTTTGAAACAAAACGGGGCGGCCCGCAAAGGCCGCCCCGAACCTGATGTCAGTTCTTGGCCTCGCGGCCTTTGGCCAGCGTGATGCGCAGCGCATCCCAGAGCGACGGCAGAAGCACCAGCGACACCGGCACGGCGGTGACGACGATGAAGCTTTGCAGTTTGCCCACCCCACCCGAGCCGGTGTAGATCAGGATCAGCGCCATGACGCCCATGGCCACGCCCCAGAACAGGCGGATGGGCAGGGCGGGCAGGTCTTCGTTCGACATGGCGACCGAGATCACGTAGGTCATCGAGTCGCCCGTCGTGGCGACGAAAACTGTGGTCAGGATCAGGAACAGCACCGACACCAGAAAGCCAATCGGCAGTTGCTGGGTGATGGCCAGAAGTGCGGCGGGCAGGTTGAAGCCCTCGAAGGCCGCCGAGACCGAGCCGGGGTTGGTCAACTCGAAATTCACTCCGGTGCCGCCGCTGATGGCAAAGAGGGGTTTGTTGATGTGATGCAAGTCGCCCTTGGCGGCGGTGGCATCGGTTTGGGGCATGTCGGACATTCTTCCCTCCCTGCGCATATCCCGAAAGGGCGCGGTGGCCCTCAGCTGTCCAGCTACGCGTTGGCCGGGGTGAAGTTTTCTGCAAAGAAACGGTGCCAGTTGTCGCCCATCAGCCCGGCGACCTCGGTGTCGCTGAAGCCGACGCGGCGCAGGCCCTGTTCAATGTTCCCGAAATCGCGGTTGTCGCGGAACCATGCGGGCTGGGGCGGGAAACCCGGCGCGCTGGCCGAGCCTTCGCCATAGTCGATATCCTTGCTCCAGCGGCCCGTGCGCATCCATTCGACGATACTGTCGGGGTGATCCTGGCAGAGGTCCGAGCCGATACCGAAATGATCCGCGCCGAAGCGTTCGGCGGCGGTGGCGACCATCTCGCAGAAGGATTGCAGGGTGCAGTCGCTCTTGCCCTTGAGGTGGTGGGGGTAGAGCGAAAAGCCCATCATGCCGCCGTTTTCCACCACGGCGCGGATCACGTCGTCGCGCTTGTTGCGCAGGGCGGGTTGCCAGGAATGCAGGTTGGCATGGGTGACGGCGATGGGGCGTTCGGAAATATCCGCCGCTTCGATGGTCGAGCGGTCGGCGGAGTGGCTCATGTCGACCACAAGGCCCACACGGTTCATTTCCCGGATCACCTGACGGCCCATGCGGGTGATGCCGGGGTCTTCGGCCTCGTAACAGCCCGTGGCCAGCAGGGACTGGTTGTTGTAGCTCAGTTGCATGAAGCGTGCGCCGAGTTTGTGGAGCACTTCGACAAGGCCGATATCGTCTTCTATCGGGCTGGGATTCTGGAAGCCGAAGAAGATCGCGGTACGCCCGGTTTCGCGGGCGCGGGCCACGTCGCTGGCCCATTCCCCGTGAAAGATCAGGTCGGGGTATTGTTCGAACCAGCGGTTCCATTTCTCGATGTTGAAGACGGTTTCGCGAAAGGTCTCGTGATAGGCGATGGTGACATGCACCGCATCGACGCCCCCCTCGCGCATCTGGCGGAAGATCTTTTCGGACCAGTTGGCGTATTGCAGGCAATCGATGCGGTAGGTCATGTCGATTACTCCGGCCGTCCGGCGGCGATGTAGGCGGTTTTCACCGTGGTGTAGAAGTCGCGGGCGTGAATGCCCTGTTCGCGCGGCCCGTAGGAACTGTCGCCGCGCCCGCCGAAGGGGACGTGGTAATCGGTGCCCGCCGTGGGCAGGTTGACGGTGACGACTCCTGTCCGCGCGTTGCGGCGGAAATGGGTGGCGCGGGCGAGGTCGCGCGTGACGATCCCGGAGGTCAGGCCGAAATTGGTGTCGTTGACCGTGGCCAGCGCCTCGTCATAGCTGCCGACCCTGATGACGGCGGCCAGCGGCGCGAACATTTCCTCGCGGTTGATGCGCATGGCGTTGGTGGTGGTCAGGAACACGCCGGGGGACATGTAATAGCCTTCGGTGCCCATGTTCAGGCGGACGCCGCCACAGGCCAGTTCGGCGCCTTCGGATTTGCCCAGTTCGACATAGTCGAGGTTTTCGCGAAGCTGCTGTTCGCTGACCACCGGGCCCATCTGGGTGCCCTCGGCCAGCGCATGGCCGACCTTCATCGCCTGCGCGCCCGCCACGAGCTTTTCGACAAAGGCGTCGTGGACGGTGTCGTGAACGATCAGGCGCGACGAGGCGGTGCATTTCTGACCCGTTCCGCCGAATGCGCCGCCAAGCGCCAGGGTCACGGCCAGGTCGAGATCGGCATCGTCCATCACGGCGAGCGCGTTTTTCGAGCCCATTTCCATTTGCACCCTTGTCAGGTTCTGGATGGCGGCGGCGGCGATGCCCTTGCCGACCGGGACCGAGCCGGTGAAGGAAATGGCATCCACCCTGGGGCTTTCGACAAGGCGCTGCCCCACGTCGCGGCCCGCCCCCATCACCAGTTGGAAAAGGCCCTTGGGGATGTCCTGACGGGCGATGATCTCGGTCAGGGCCACGGCGGAGGCGGGTGTCAGGTTGGCGGGTTTCCAGATCACGGCGTTGCCATAGGCCAGCGCGGGCGCGATTTTCCAGCTTGCGGTGGCGGTGGGAAAGTTCCACGGGCTGATCACGGCCACGGTGCCCACGGGTTCGCGGCGCACGTCGACTTCGATATCGGGGCGCACGGAATCGGCGTTTTCGCCCAGTTGGCGCAGGCATTCATGGGCGTAGTAGGTAAAGAACTGCCCGGCGCGGTAGACTTCGCCCTTGCCCTCGGCGAAGGGCTTGCCCTCTTCGCGGCTCAGCAATGTCCCGAGCTCTTCGGCGCGGGCCATCAACTCGGTGCCGATGTTCATCAGCACGGCCTGCTTGCGTTCCATCCCGTACCGGGCCCATTCGGCCTGGGCGGCGCTGGCGGCGTCGAGCGCGGTGTCGAGCTGATCCGGGGTGGCCTGCGCGAAGCGACCGATCAGGTCGCCGAGGTCGGAGGGGTTGCGGTTTTCGATTTCGCTGCCGCCTGCGATCCAGTCGCCGGCAATGTAGTTCAATTTTGTGTCGGTCATGGTGTCGCCCCGTGCTGAGTCGCGGTTCAAGCTTGATGCACGACAGAAGGCCACGGGATGCCATTTCAGGCAAACGCAATGTTCTGAATTATACTTCAGTCAAATTGAATTTATGATTGTGGATCGCGCAGATCGGCCGAACGGATCGCGGAAACCAGCGCCCGTGCGGCGGGAGTCATCATCTCGTCCGGTGGGGTCAGCATCCAGATTTCGCGCCTTGCGCTGCTGTCGATCAGCGGCAGGAAGCACAGATCGTCCTGGCCGGGCTGAACGGCAAGTTCGGGAAGCAGTGTCACGCCGACCCCGGCGCGCACGAGGCTGAGGAGCGAGGCCGTGTTGGCGACGTTCAGTCGCGCGCCATTGCGGATCGGGGTAAAGCTTTCGTCGCGGATATGATCGCATAACCCATTGGCGATAAAGTCCACATCCGCAAGATCGCTCCATCCCAGATCGGACCAGTCGCGCGCCAGCGGGTGATCGGCCCGGCAGACCACGCCGAACCGGTCGGTCAGGATCAGGTGCCGGGTGAAACCGGGGATCGGGCCGAGTGTGGCCAGGGCGATATCGGCGCGTTCGGCGGTCAGATCGCGTTGGATGGTGGCCGAATCCCCGTCGCGCAGGTCGACATTCACACCGGGATGCGTGGCCATGTAATCGCGCAGGATCGGAGGCATGATGACCTGCGCCACCGAGGGCGTGACGGCCAGCCTGACATGGCCCAGTTCGGCCCGCGCCATACCGGTGATCGCGGCGACGGTACGGTCAAAATGCACCAGTTCGCGCCGCGCCTCGGCGTGGATCAGTTCGCCCAACGGGGTCAGGCGGGATTTACGGGTGCTTTCGAACAGGGGCGCGCCGACATGATCTTCGAACTGGCGCAGCATCATTGATACAGCCGATGGTGTGCGGCCCAGAATCTCGGCCGCATCGGCAAGGCTTCCTTGCTCCGCCACGGCACGGAAGCAGCGCAACATTTCCAGTTTAATCGCCAGTTTCAGAACCCTTTAACTTTTGCGGTCGGATATGCCTTGATATTGAAGTACGCCAAGAGGGCACCATAGTCTATCTTTTTCGAGGTGCCTGACTGGCGGGTTTGCCGGAAAGCGCAGCGTGTTTGCGGCGCTGGTCTTGGCGGGCAGGGCGTATTAAAAGCCCCCGCAATCGGCAGGATATGACACGGCAGGATCGAGACCCCAACCATGCAACGGCCCAACGATACCGATATGATCCCGGCCTGGGAGGCGGGCGTGCTGACCCCGGTGGGCAAGCTGGACACCCATCGGCGCGGGTTGCGGCACAAGGCGGTGTCGGTTTTCGTGTTGTGCGGGGAGGCGTTGCTGATCCAGCGCCGGGCGTTGGGCAAGTATCACACGCCGGGCTTGTGGGCGAACACCTGTTGCACCCATCCGCATTGGGACGAAACGCCGGAAGCCTGCGCGCATCGGCGTCTGCAACAGGAACTGGGCATCGAGGGGCTGAGCCTGACCTATCGCGATCAGGTGGAGTATCGCGCCGATGTCGGCGGCGGACTGGTCGAGCATGAACTGGTCGATATCTTCACCGCTCGGGTGGAGAAGCGGATCGCCTGCCAGCCGAACCCGGACGAGGTGATGGAGACCGGGTGGGTCACGCTGGACGACCTGCGCCGGCGTATCGCCGAAGCCCCCGACCGTTTTACCCCGTGGTTGCGGATTTATCTGGATCGACATGCGGGGCAGATTTTCGCCTGATGGTGTGCGGGGTTGGCTTTCACTTTCGGGTGTGTCTGTCTGGCTCTGCGCCGGGCGAGGGGGTAAGACAGCGGCATGGATAGCCGTATTCCCCTGACCCGCGATGTGGTGTTCATCGGTGGCGGACATGCTCATGCGCTGGTGTTGCGGCGTTGGGGCATGGCACCGTTGCCCGGTGCGCGGCTGACATTGATCGATCCGAACCCGCGCGCGCCCTATACCGGCATGTTGCCGGGATATGTGGCCGGACATTACCCGCGCGAGGCGCTGGATATCGACCTGCTGCGTCTGGCGCGGTTTGCCGGGGCGCGGTTGGTGCAGGGGCGCGCGGTGGGGCTGGACCGGGCGGCGCAGCGCGTCACGGTCGAGGGACGGGGCGAGATCGCCTATGACCTGTTGTCGATCGACATCGGCATCACCTCGGACATGGCGGACCTGCCGGGATTTTCGGAATACGGCATCGCGGCCAAGCCGCTGGGGCCGTTCGCCGGTCGTTGGGCCGGGTTCGTGGAAGAGGTGGCGCAGGGGCGTGCCGTGCCGCGGGTGGTGGTGATCGGGGCCGGAGTGGCCGGTGTGGAACTGGCGTTGGCGATGCATCATCGGCTGGCGCAGGTTGCGGACAAGGCCCCCGAGGTCGTGGTTCTGGACGCCGCCGAGGGCCTGCAAGGCACGGCAGGCGGGACGCGCAAGGCGCTGAGCCGGGCAATGGCCGATGCCGGGATCGAGTTGCGCGAGGGCGTGAGCCCCAGCGAGGTGACAGCGCAGGGCGTCGTGCTGGCGGATGGTGGCCTGATCGGGGCCGGGTTGGTCGTGGGCGCGGCGGGCGCGCGGCCCTGGGGCTGGCTGGCGCAGACCGGCCTGCCGTTACAGGATGGGTTCATCAAGGTCGATGAAACATTGCGCGTGGTGGATGACCCAAACATTTTCGCCGCCGGGGATTGCGCGCATCTGACCCATGCGCCTCGGCCCAAGGCGGGGGTTTATGCGGTGCGCGCCGCGCCGGTGCTGTATGACAACCTGTGTGCGGGGCTGACGGGCGGGGCTGCGCGCGCCTATCGCCCGCAGCGCGATTTCCTGAAACTGGTGTCACTGGGGGGCAAGCAGGCCGTGGCCGACAAGGGCGGGGTCGGGCTGCGCCTGCCGGGTATGTGGCGCTGGAAGGACTGGATCGACCAGCGGTTCATGGAAAAATTCCGCAGCTTGCCTGCGATGCCCGCGCCTGAGTTGCCTGCCAAGGTGGCCGAGGGCGTGCGCGCCGAAGTCTTGGATCATCCGGTGATCTGTGGCGGGTGCGGGGCCAAGGTGGGGCCGGGGGCGCTGAGCGATCTGCTGGACGGCCTGCCGCATGTGGCGCGCCCCGACGTGATCAGCCTGCCGGGGGATGATGCCGGGGTTCTGGACATGGGCGGGCAGCGCCAGGTGCTGAGCACGGATCATTTGCGTGGTTTCATCCTCGATCCGTGGCGCATGGCCCGGATCGCGGCGAACCATGCGTTGGGCGATGTCTGGGCGATGGGGGCAGAGCCGCAGGCGGCGTTGGTCAATATCGTGCTGCCGCGCATGTCCGAGCGCCTGCAACGCCGCACCTTGGCCGAGATCATGGAGGCGGCGGGGCAGGTCATGGCCGGGGCGGGCGCCACGATCATCGGCGGGCACACCACGCAAGGGGCCGAGATGACGCTGGGGTTTACCGTGACGGGCCTGTGCGAGGGGGCACCGATTGGCGTGGCGGGCGCGCGGCCCGGCGATGTTCTGATCCTCACGAAACCCATCGGCACCGGCGTCATTCTGGCCGCCGAGATGGGGGGACGGGCCGATGGCGACGTGGTGATGGGGGCGTTGCGCGCGATGGATCGCACTCTTGCGCCGGATGCCCGCGCTTTGGGCCGAGCGCATGCGATGACCGATGTCACCGGGTTCGGGTTGGCGGGGCATGTGCTGGCGATCTGCAAGGCCAGTGAGTGCGGGGCGGAACTGGTGCTGGCGGATGTGCCGTTACTGGAGGGCGCCGGGGCATTGTTGGCGGACGGGCAGAGATCGTCCTTGCACGCGGCGAATGCGGCCTATGCCGAAGCGTTGATGGGGGCGGGCGGAGATCGGGGAGCGCCGGAATACGAGGCGCTGTTCGATCCGCAAACCGCCGGGGGGCTTTTGGCGGCAGTGGCGCCGGAAGATGTGGATGCCGCCCTGTCGGCATTGCGGGACGAGGGCATCGCGGCGGTGCGGATTGGCTGCGTGACAGATGGGCCGCCGGGTCTGACGCTGGTTTAGGACGTGGCGGCGCGGGTCAGTGCGGCCTCGAGCCGGGGCAGAGCGCTTTGCAGGCCCTCGTCGTCTAGTTGCTCCAGTGTCACACGGTCCGGCGGGGTGAAGGCGGCGCGTTTGCGCGCGCGCTCATAACCGGGGTCGTAATGCAATTCGACAAGGCTGGCGGCCAGAGCGGTCAACTCGCCCTGTTCGGCCATCGTGTGCCACTCATCCACCTGTTTGTGGCCGCGTAGCGGGCGCAAAAGGTCAAGCTGATGCAACAGTTGGGCCGTGTCACCGGCGATGTCGGCATAGGCGCGCGCCAGATAGCGGGCGCGTTCGGGCAGGGGGGCCGTGACTTCGACCACGGGGGCGGCGCACATGGCTTTCCACAGGGACGGGGGCAGGATGCGTTCGCCCACCTTGCTGGATTCGGCCTCGATCACCACAGGACGGGCCGGGTCGAGCCGGGCGACGACCTGTGCCAGCCGCCCTTCGAACAGTTTTTGCGAGGGCTGTCCGCCGTCCTGTGCCCCGAGGGCCGAGCCACGGTGATTGGCCAACCCTTCGAGGTCGATCACCTGCCAGCCGCGATCCGCCAGCAGCGCCAGAAGGCGGGTTTTGGCGGTGCCGGTATTGCCATCGAGCAGCACGGGACGCAGCGCGAGTGGCGTGTCGTGCAAGAGCCGTGCGACGAGCCGGCGGTAGGACTGGTATCCGCCGTCCAGCAGCCGCACCCGCCAGCCGACCTGCGACAGGATCGTGGCGAAGGCGCCCGAGCGCTGCCCGCCGCGCCAGCAATAGACCAGAGGCCGCCAGCCGCCGGGTTTGTCGGCCAATGGCCCTTCCAGATGGGCCGCCACGTTGCGCGCGACATGGGCCGCGCCGATCTTGCGCGCCAGGAAACGGTCTTGCTGAACGTAGATCGTGCCGACCTCGGCCCGCTCGGCGTCGCTGAGCGAGGGCAGGTTGATCGCACCGGGAAGGTGGTCCTCGGCGTACTCCGACGGGGAGCGGGCGTCGATCACGGTGTCGGCGGGCAGATTGGCCAGATCGCCCAGATCGGACAGGGTCAATTTCATGTCATTGCATCTAGGCGATCCGGGCAGCGAGTGCCAGCGTCAAAGGTGCGGGCGGCAAATGGTGCGCGTCAGAAGCCACTGGCCGCGGGCAGCCATGTGGACAGGAACGGCAGGAAGGTGATCAGCAAAAGCGCCATCAGCTGCGCCAGGAAAAACGGCGGCATTTCCTTGATCAGGGTGGATGGGCGCAGGCCGACCGTCGAGGAGACGACGAATATCAGGCTGCCCACCGGCGGCGTCGTCAGCCCCATCGTCAGGTTGACGATGACGACGATGGCGAAATGGTTCGGGTCGATCCCCAGTGAATGGCTGATCGGGGCGAGGATCGGGACAAGGATCATCACCCCCGGCAGCGGATCCATGAACAGGCCGAAGGCCAGCAGCAGCAGGTTGACCGCCAGCAGGAAGACGATGGGCGACAGGTCCCATGAAATGATGGTTTCGGCCAGGAATTGCGGGATACCTTCGATGATCAGCACCCAGGCAAAGGCGCGTGCGGCCCCGAGGATCAGCAGCACGGCAGCCGAGGTCAGCGCCGCCTGGAGCACGATCTGCGGCAGGTCGCGCAGCCGCAGCGAGCGGTAGACGAACATGCCCACGAACAGCGCGTAGAACACCGCGATGACCGAGGCCTCAGTCGGGGTGAAGACTCCGAAGCGGATGCCGCCGACGATCAGCACGATCAGGAACAGCGCCGGGACGGCGTAAAGCGCGATGCGCGCGATTTCGGATAGTGGCGGGCGGGCGGTGCCGCTGGCATAGCCGCGCAGGTGGCTCATCCGGGCGTTGGCGGTCAGCACGAGCGCAGTGATCAGGAGGCCCGGCAGGATACCGGCCATGAACAGCGAGCCGACCGAAACGGTCTGATCCTGCATGGCGTAGATGATCATGGTGATCGAGGGCGGGATGATCGGCCCAACCACGGCGCTGGCGATGGTCAGCGCCCCGGCATAGCCCTTGTCATAGCCGCCCTTTTCCATCATGCGGATCATCATCGCGCCGGGCCCTGCGGCATCGGCCAGTGCGCTGCCCGAGATGCCCGCGAACATGGCCGAGCTGACGATATTGGCATGGCCAAGCCCGCCGCGCAGGTGCCCCACCAGCGATTGCGCCAGCCGCAAGAGGGCCTGCGTGACCGCGCCGCCGGTCATGATTTCCGAGGCGAGGATAAAGAACGGCACCGCCAGCAGCGGGAAGCTGTCCAGCCCCGCGAACATTTCTTTCACGACGACGAGGTGCGGATAGCTGGAGCCGAAGCTGAGCGCGAGAAAGACCGAAATGGCCATGGCGAAGGCCACCGGCAGGCCAAGGGCCAGAAGGATGAACAGCGCGGGAAACAGGATTTCAGCCATTGGCGCCCCCCGGCAGGGTTTCGCCCTGTGTCGCGTCGCCTTTCAGGCCCTTGTAATCCCCTGCCATGACGAAAGGTTTCGCGATCATGAGCAGGTGCAGGATCAGCAAACCGAACCCCACGGGCATCGCCAGGTAGACATAGAAAAACGGCAGTCGCATGGCCGGTGTGACCTGATATTGCATGCGTTGTGCATAGGTCCAGCCGACCCAGACCATGAAGACGAAAAAGCCCAGCAGCGCCAGGACGATCGCCCCGCGCAACAGGCGCCGGCCCAGAGTTGGGAAGACATCGTGCAGGTTGGTGATGGCCACATGCCCGCCCACGCGCAGCGCCAGACCGGCCCCGCCGAAGGTCATCCAGATCATCAGGTAGCGCGCGGCCTCGTCCGCCCAGGGCAGGGAATGCGCCGTCAGGTAGCGCAGCGCGACATTCGCGCCCACGACCAGAGCCATGGCCGACAGCATGACGATCAGCGCCCAGGCATTCAGCGCGACGATTATGCGTTCCAGTTTCCGCACCAGAGACCTTTATAGAAATGGGCCGGCACCCCTGGGCACCGGCCACATCCGGATTTTGAATTGTCTTACTCGGTTGCGACGATCGCGTCGACAAGTTCCTTGCTGTAGGTCTCGTAGTACCCTTCGTAGGCCGACTGGATCGCGGCCTGGAACTCGGCTTTTTGCTCGGCCGACAACTCGCCCACTTTCATGCCGCGTTCCTTGAGCGTTTCGACACCCGAGGTTTCGACATCGTCGACATAGGCGCGCATGGCGGTCACGGCTTCGGTCGCGGCCTTTTCAAGCGAGGCTTTCTGATCGTCGTTCAGACCTTCCCAGAAAGGTTTGGACACCAGCAGCATCGCGGGCGAATAGACGTGGCCCGACAGTGTCAGGTATTCCTGAACCTCGTTCAGCTTGACCGACACGATCACCGAGAGCGGGTTTTCCTGCCCGTCGATCACGCCCTGTTGCAGCGACGAGATCACCTCGGGCCAGGCCATCGGGGTGGGGGCGGCGCCCATGGCCTCGAAGGCGGCAAGGTGCACGGGGTTTTCCATGGTGCGCAGTTTCAGGCCCTGAACGTCGGCGGGCCCCTGAATCTGGTTGCGGTTGTTGGTGATGTGGCGAAAGCCCTGCTCGCCCCAAGCCAGCGCGTGCAGCCCGACATCGTCGAACTTGGCCAGGATGTCCTGCCCGATGGGGCCATCCAGTACCCGGCGCGCATGGCCGAGATCGCGGAACAGGAAGGGGATGTCGAACACACCGGTTTCCGGCACGAAGTTGGCCAGCGTCCCCGAGGACACGATGGTGGCCTCCACGGTGCCGATCTGAAGGCCTTCGATCACCTCACGCTCACCGCCCAGACCCGAGGAGGGGAAGTGGCGGAACGTGAAATCGTCGCCGGTTTCGGCCAGAACGACCTCTTCGAATTTTTTGGCGGCGACGCCGTAGTGGCTGTCGGGGGCCAGGGCATAGCCGATCTTGATTTCGGTCTGTGCGGCTGCGCTTCCGGCCAGCATCGCGATTGCGCCGGCGGTGGCGAGTTTACGGAACATTGATGTCATAGCAGATCCTCCCAAGTATCTGTCGTCTTGTTAGCGGTAAGGATGAAGAGCGACAAGATTGGAGCGATACGAAGGGTGGGGTATATGGAATTTATATGGTGCCCATAAAGAATCTCAATACCGCCGGATTTATTGGCCTTTGCCGCCCGCTACGGGGTGTCTTGCGTTGCAAACAGGGGCGTTTTCCCGACCTCGGAGGGTTTTTTGACCAGTTGCCGCAAAATGGTTTTCCATGCGTCAAGCAAGGTCGCGAAATATTCGGGATCGTTTTTCAGGACGGTCTGAATGCCCATCCCGCGCACCAGGCACACGGTCAGGTTCAGGATGACCTGCGCCTCATGAGAGGAGGACGGGTGCTCACGGGTCTGAAATTCGGCCCAGATTTCATTGAGGGCCTCATGAAAGTTCTTTACCACCGGCATCATTTTCAGCCGCAGTTCCTCATCCGTGCGGGCCTCGTTGATGAATTCGATGGAGAGGTAATAAAACCGGTCCGAGAACATGCTCCAGAGAAAATCGACGAACTCGTCGGTACCCAGTTGTTTTTGCGTGACTTTGCCTGCGATGTTGCGGATATCGCGGGTGCCGTCGCTCAGCAGCTTTTCCATCGCCGCGACGATGATATCCGCGCGTGTCGGAAAATGGTGCAGCAAAGCCCCGCGCGATACGCCGGCGCGTTCGGAAAATTCCGGTGTGGACGCCCTGTTATACCCGACATCGTAAATGACATCGAGCGCGGTCTCGATCAGTTTCTCCCGCGTGGCGATACTGCGTGCCTGTTTCTCACGTTTTACCATTTCCTCTACGCCTTGTGTCTTTGGTGGCCTGGGTCTGGCCGCCACCGGTTACGCAATACATGGCATGTTGCCAAGGTTTCCGACGTTTTCCGCCCGTGATGGCGCGGCATCGGATCATAGGGGTGACCGGCCGCTCAATACGCGATGGAGGGCAACCACAGCGACAGGATCGGGAACGCGATCAGGATGATGAGCGTCAGCAAATCCATGGCCAGGAACCAGGTGATGCCCCGGAATATTTCCGGCAAGGTGACCCTGTTGTTCAGGGCTCCGTTGATCATGTAGACATTCAGCCCGATGGGCGGGGTGATGAGCCCGATCTCCAGCAGCTTGATCACGATGATCCCGAACCAGACTGGGTTGATGTCCGCCGCGTTGACCAGCGGAATGAGGATCGGAAGCGTCAGCAGCAGCAACCCGATGCTGTCGATCAGCATGCCGAGAACGAGGTAGATGACCGCGACGGCGAACAGAATCCACCAGACCTGATCGCTGACCGAAAGAATGGCGTCGGCGAATGCACGGGGGAAACCGGACAGGGCCAGGAAGCGTGTGAAGAAAAGCGAGCCGATCAGGATGATGAAAATCGACGCCGTGGACACCACGGCCTGGCGCATCGCCTCGATCATGGCTTTGCGGGTCAACTTGCGGCGCATGATGGCGATGATCACGGCGGCGAATGCGCCCAAGGCACCTGCCTCGGTCGGAGAGAAGATGCCGGTGAAAATGCCCCCCAGTACGACAAGGATGAGAGTCGGGAGCGGCCAGACATCGCGCAGCGCCGCCGCGCGTTCCTCGGGGGTGGGGTCGACGGTCACGGTTCCGGCGAGTTCGGGCTTCAGTTTCACCCGGATCACGATCATGGCGATATAGATCAGCGCCGACAGGATGCCGGGGATGAACCCGGCCATGAACAATTGCCCCACCGATACCTGCGCGTAAACGCCGAAGAGGATCAGCAGGACCGAAGGCGGGATCAGCGATCCGAGCGTGCCGGAGGCCGCGATCGTTCCGGTGGCAAGGCCCCGGTCATAGCCGTTGTCCAGCATTTCGGGGACGGCCATGCGCGACATGGCCGAGGCGGTCGCGACCGACGAGCCGGAGGCGGCGGCGAAGAACGCGCAGGCCCCGACCGACGTGATCGCAAGCCCTCCCGGAAGACGCGCAAGGTAGAGCCGCAGGGACATGAACAGCCCGCGCGTCATGTCGGTGGACGAGCAGACAAAGCCCATCAGCAGGAACATGGGGGCCGCCGACAGTTCCCATTGGCCCACGTAATCGAACGGGGTGGCCGAGATCATGCCCCAGGCGACATTCATGTTGAACATCATGGCGATGCCGCCAATCGAAACGAGCCCAAGCGCCAATCCCACCGGAACCCGCAGGGCGATCATCACAAGCGCCAGAACCGTGCCCCAGATACCGATGTCCAGATTGCTCATTTTTCAGTCTCCGGGATGTGTTACAGGGCTTGCCGACGGGCGATGGACTTGAGCAGGTTCGAGGCCGTGGCCAGGAACACACCGGCGAAACCGAGCGGTAAAGCCCAGCGTGCGGGCCAGATGAAAAAGGTGAAATTGCTCATCGCGTCTTCCTTGCGCTGAGTCGAGCCGATCGCGTCATGCAGCGATTGCCAGAACAGCATTCCGAAAAACACGAGCCCCGCGAGGCAGGCAAAGATATAGAGCGCAAGCTGCGCGCGCCGTGGCATCATCTGCGCAAACAGATCGACCCGGATGTTTTCATTGCGGTTTTCGACATAGCCCAGCGCAAGGAACACGAGCACGACCATGTAGTAGAAAGAGACGACTTCCAATGTGCCGACGATCTGACCGTTGAAGAAATAGCGGATGCCGACATCGAGAGTGATGTGCAACATCATCACCAGCATCGCGATGGCGGACAATGTCAGCCCCCCGATGTTCAGCCAGCGGATTGTCTGGATGAGAAACGACATGGCCGCAATCCTTGTGTCAGCAATGTGCTTTTGACGGGCGCGCCGGAAGGGACGCGCCCGCCCGAAAGGGTCTTAGTCGACGCCGTAGGTTGCCGGATCGATTTTCGAGAAAATCTCCTGCATCGCCAGCGCGGTCAGGGCATCTTCGTCGGACGGATCGACACCGTCGAGCAGTTTTTCCCACTTGTCCATCGCTGCGAGGAAATCGTCGACGACCTCTTCGGCGTTTTCAAGGCCGTACTGATCGCGCGCCTTGTCATAGACGGAACTCAGCGACTTCTCGCGGAAACTGGCGAGCGATGCCGCAAGGTCGTCCTCGGGTTCGTAGACATTGCCGCCAGCGGCCTTGGAGGCTTCCAGCCCGTTCTGAACCTTTTCGTTATACGCAATCACCATGCGTGCCATCGAACGCGCCGAGGCTTCCATCAGCACAGAACGCTGCTCGGGGGTCAGACCGGCCCAGAACGCCGGGTTGTAGCCCCATTGCGGACCCGACCAGTACATGCCGGTCGAAACCAGGGTCGTGTGTTCGGCAACTTCCATCAGCGAACGGTCGACAAGATCGCTGGCCGCGTTGGTCGCACAGTCGAGCGTGCCGCGTTCAAGCCCGGTATACATTTCACTGGACGGCACGTTGACGGGGATGCCGCCGACCTCTTCCACCCAGACCGAAACCGCGGACCCGGCGGTGCGGATACGCTTGCCCTTGATTTCCGCCAGGTTGCGCACAGGGCTGGAACACATCAGCACATAGGGTGGGGTGGTATAGGCCCCGAGATAGACGACGCCCTTGTCCTTCCATTCGGCCAGCTGCGCCGCGTTGTTCATCGAAAAGTCGGCCACGGCGAAGATCGTCGGAACCGGGTTGGAATAGTTGAAGCCGAGTTCCTGTACGGCATTGGCGACCGGGAGTTCCGAAGGGGTGTAGACTGCGGCGTGGTGCGCTACCTGAACGACGTTGTCTCGCACCCCCTGAAGGGCAGCGCGGGGGGCTAGAAGGACGGTGCCGGTATAGACCTCAGGGGCCAGATCGCCGCCGGACAGGTCTTTGACCAGTTCGGCCCATTTCACGTAGCCTTCGCCGGACATCGGCACGGCGCCGTCATAAAAGCTGTTGGCGATGAATGTGGTTTCCGCCGCGGCCGGTGCGGCCATCAGCCCTGCAAGGGCCGTGATCCTGATTAGGTTTTTCATTTCTTTCTCCCTGTCGTTTTTTTGGGTTTTCGAGGTGCAGGCCTGTCTTGTTCGCCTCTTTTCCGGGTATTCAGGCCACGGCCTTCTGGTGGGCTTCGGCCATCTCTGCGAGACTGTTGAACCGGAATGTCGTTTCGGCCAGTTGGCCGGGGTCCATGGTTGCCCCGAACCCCTGTTTGGAATGACGCCGGTATATCCAGGCGTTGGTCAATCCGTTTGCGCGTGCCGGGACGTGATCGTGAAACATGCTTTCGGCGGTATGGAGCAGGTCGCTCTTCCCAATGCCCAATTCATCGAGGCGCAGAAGGAGGTAGTCGAAATTCGCCTGTGCGGGTTTGTAGGCGCCGACATCCTCAGCGGTGCAAATCGCATCCCATTGGATTTTGAGCTTTTCTGCCGATCCGGCGAAGCTCTGGTTATCGACATTGGACAGCACGATCATCTTGTAGTGCTGTTTGAGATAGGCCAGCGCGTCGGCGCTGTCGGGAAAGGCGGGCCAGTTTCCGACGCTTTCCCCGTATCGCCTGCATTCGTCCCAATCCACGGCAAGGCCGCAGACCTCGGCAAACCGGCGATAGACCGTGGCGAGAAGGTCTGAATACCGCCGTGCAGGGGTCTGGGCCTGCTGGCTGCTTTCGCATTTGGCATGCAGTTCCAGCACGTCATCCGCGCTCATCTCGTGGTCGAGCCGGTCGGTGAGGGGGCGCAGGTTTTCCCGAATGCCGCTTTCCCAGTCGATCAGGGTGCCGTAAACGTCAAAGCTGAGGGCCGTGTAATCCGTGAGCATGGTCATCGCTCCTTTCGCAAAATGTCAGAGAGACGCTGCTTTCTTGATCGCTTCGCCGCCTTTCATGATCAGCGGCATATGCGCGCCCTGTCCGGTCAGCAGATCGAGGTCGTCCAGCGGGTTGCCATCCACGGCGATCAGGTCGGCAAACGCACCGGGCGCGATGGTGCCGATCTGCCCTTCCATGCGCAGCACCCTGGCGGCGTCCACCGTGGCGGAGCGGATCACCGCATCGGCAGGCATGTAACGGCCCCGCAGCGGGAATTCGCCCGATTGTTCGGTTTGCATCCCCCCCAGGAGGTCCGAGCCATAGCCCATGATAACCCCGGCCTTGTGCATCTTGCCCAACCGTTCGAGCCCGGCCTCGCGCACGTCCGAGACCTTGGCGACGGATTCGGGCGGCAGGCCGAAATCGGCGCCGCAGCGCGCCAGGAGGTCATAGGTGATGTTGGTCGGCACCACGAAAATCCCGTCACGCGCGACGCGTTCGATGGTGGCATCCGAAATCAGGTTGCCGTGTTCGATACACTCGAATCCGCAGTCCAGCGCCCGGACGATTGCTTCGTCGCAATAGAGATGCCCTGTCGCGTAGGTGCCGAAACCCTTCGCGATCTCGACCATCGCCTTCAGTTCGTCGACCGAGAAAACCAGATATCCGATCGGATCCGAGGGAGAAGACACCCCGCCATCCGCCATTGCCTTGATGAATTGCGCGCCGTTCTTGATTTCTTCACGCGCGGCGCGCTGGACTTCGGGGACGCCGTCGCAAATCCGGCCCATCGCCCCGAGGCGGTCATTGTACCAGCCGACATCGTGGTTGTTGTAGGGGCCGCGATAATCGGTATGGCCGCCCGTCTGGGACAAGGCCTTGCCGCAGATGACGAGCCTCGGCCCGACGAAATAGCCCTCGTCCACCGCCTGCTGCAATCCGCGGTCCGCACCGCCGAGATCCCGAACGGTGGTAAAGCCCCGCATCAGCATATCGTTCATTAACCGGGCGCTTTTGGCGGCGATCAGGGAAGACGGAAGCGATGCGTTCAGGCCCAGATTGGCCGTGCTTGCCATCACGTGCACATGGCAATCGACAAGACCGGGCATGACGGTCAGCCCCTTGAGGTCGAGTTCGCCGTTTGCCTTGGCCGACAGCTTGGGGCCGACATCCGTGATCAGCCCGTTTTCGACGACGATATCGACCGGATCGGTCGGCTCGGGTTGCGTGCCGTCAACGATCCGGGCGTTTTTGACGAGGAGGTCGGCCATGTTTCATCGTTCCTTTTCGGCGGATGTGTCGAATATGAGAGTGGTCTTGCCGGGGTGGTCTTTGCCGGCGGTTCAGGAGGGCATCGGCCCGACTGTGCCCGGCCGGTCGAACGTCAGCCGGCTTTGCGGGTTTGCGACTGGTGCCAGCTTTGAATGTAGTCGAGCGTTGTCTGAAGGTCGACGACATCCACGTAGCGGCGGCCAAGGTCGCGCAGGTTGTCGCGGTGCGGTTGTTCCTCGATGTCGCCGACGCAATCCTCGGGAACCAGCGTTCTGTAGCGGTGACTGAATGAATCGATCGAGGAGGCACGGATACATCCGCTGGTGTTGCAGCCCGTCACGATGACGGTATCGACGCGTTCCTTGGTGAAATAGTCGCTGACGTCGGTCCCGAAAAAGATCGACGGGCCCTTTTTGCAGACGGTGAGATCGTAGTCGGGATCGTAGATGCGCTCGTCGAAGGCCACGCTGGGATGGTCGCGGCGGAAGGTTTCGCGCACGGCGGTGATTTTCCAATAGGGCATTTCCCGCTCGTTCATGTAGGCGGTATTGCAATTGGCCACCGGCACGCCGCAGGCGCGCGCCACCTTGAGCAGCTTTGCGGTGTTTTCGAGCGCCCGCATCACGAGGGGCGCGCCGCCAAGCGGATATTGCGCGTCGGTAAAGCCGATCTGGAAATCGACCACGACGATCCCCGGCTTGAAGCCCGTTCCCACGGGTATCTCGCCGTAGCTTCGATTTTTGTAATCGTCCGCATGCGCCATGTTTCGAACTCCCTGTGGCTGAAATTGTTTTCTGAAAGAGTACCTCCGTCAAAAAAACAGTCAAGACTGTTTGTATTGTCCGGGGGGAGCAATCGCATCGGGCTGTCACGCCGGATCCTCTCCGGTCGCGAGAGCTCAGGGAGGCTGGGTTTGATCGAGGGGCAGATGGTGAATGGCGTGCCGGTGTCCTGCGCGAAACCAGGCGAGCCTTGGCGGCTGTCCGGGGCGCCGATAGGGGCGGTCATCCGTTTTCGTTATCGCTGTGAGGCAATATGAAATTATCATATACACAATATGGATATAAAGTCAGGTTTCGGGTGCGGGTCGTTACTTGTCGTTATTAACAGGTGCATTTCTTCTTGTTCATTGACTGCATATATTGCAGCATGTCATCATTATTAATTTCAAGCATCCATAATGTGGACTATATGCCGATAGCAAAGGACAGTGGTGGTGCGCAAAGTGTCGATCGGGCTCTGGCTTTGCTGGTCCTGGTCGGGCAGGGCGCCGGTGCGCCGGTGCCTATCACCGCATTGACCGAGGCGACGGGGCTGAGTCGGCCAACCGTGCGGCGGCTGATGCTTGCCCTGATGCGGTCCGGTATGATCGAACAGGATGCCGATACCCGTGCCTATTTTTTGGGCGACGAGGCCTATCTGCTTGGGTTGATGGCCGCGCGGCGGGTGGATCTGCTGGGGGCGGCGGCCGACGGCTTGTTGCGCTTGGCCGCCGAGAGCGAGGACAATGCCTATCTGTCGTTGCGGCGCGGTTCCTACGGTATTTGCGTTCACCGCGAGGAGGGCACTTATCCGATCCGCAGCCAAGCGCTCAGGACCGGAGACAGGCATCCCTTGGGTGTCGGAGCGGGTGGGATGGCCATTCTGGCGGCACTTCCCGAAGGTGAACGCAGTGAAGTGCTGAACAGGATCATGCCGGAACTGGCCGGAGGATATCCCGGCTACTCGCCCGAGGTCGTTTCAGACTCGCTCACCAAGGCGCAGGAGCGAGGCTGGGCACTGAATCCGGGGCTGTATCTGCCCAATTCATGGGCCATCGGCATGGCCGTGCACGGCCCCGCCGGAGAGGTTCTGGGCGCGTTGTCGATTGCCGCGATCGACACGCGGATGCAGCCCGAGCGGCAGGAAGAACTGGCCGCTCTCTTGCGGCGCGAAGTGGCGCAGGTGGAGCATGCGCTATGTAAGGGAATTCAACCGGGCCGGAGCCCTGGACTATGAGAGGATCGAAGATGGACAATCAGCCGCAAATCGTGGGTTGGGCGCATACGAAATTCGGCAAGGCGCCCGAGGAAGACCTGACCGAACTGATGGGCGTGGTCGTGCCCGAGGCGCTGGATCATGCAGGAATTGGCGCAGCAGATGTGGATGGCATTTTCGTGGGGGCCTACAATAACGGGTTTTCCAAACAGGCCTTCGAGGGCGCGCTTGTGGGTATGGCGGTGCCCGAGCTTGCGCATGTTCCGGCGGTGCATCTGGAAAATGCCTGCGCCACCGGGTCGGCGGCGCTGTATGCGGCGCTGGATTTCATCGCCGCCGGGCGTGGCAGGATTGCTTTGGTCGTGGGCGGCGAAAAGATGACCGCCACACCGGGGCCTGAGGTTGGAGATATCCTGCTGACCGCGTCATACCGCGCCGAGGAGGGCGATATCGACGGAGGGTTTGCCGGAGTGTTCGGGCAGATCGCCAACCGCTATTTCCAGCAGCATGGCGACCATTCGCAGGAACTGGCGATGATCGCGGCCAAGAACCACGAAAACGGGATGCGCAACCCCTATGCGCATATGCAAAAGCCCTTTACGGCGGAGTTCTGCAATACCGTCAGCGACAAGAACCCGCTGGTGGCCGGGCCGTTGCGCCGGACGGATTGTTCGCTGGTGTCGGACGGGGCGGCGGCGCTGATCGTGGCGCATCCCGATGTGGCCGCCGAGATGCGCCGCGCCATCGCGTTCCGCGCGCATAACCATGTGAACGATGTGCTGGCCTTGTCGCGTCGCGATCCCACCGAATTCGCAGGCCCCCGCGCGGCATGGGGCAAGTCGCTGGAACAGGCCGGTCTCGCGCTGGACGATCTGGACATGGTCGAAACCCACGACTGTTTCACCATTGCCGAGTTGCTGGAATACGAAGCCATGGGATTGGCCGAGCGTGGCCAGGGCGGGCGCGTGATCCGTGAGGGCATCACGGTGCGGGACGGCAGGTTGCCGGTAAACCCCTCGGGCGGGCTCAAATCGCGCGGGCATCCCATCGGGGCGACGGGCGTATCCCAACACGTCATGGCGTCGATGCAATTGATGGGCGAGGCTGGCGATATGCAGCTTGACGATGTGCAGCTGGCGGGTGTGTTCAACATGGGCGGGGCGGCTGTGGCCTCTTACGTGTCGATTCTGGAGCGCGTGAAATGAAGCGGAACCGTGATCCGAAACTACCCTGGTCCGTGCGCAGCCATAACCTGGCGCATTTCCTGACGAAGAACGCCGCGCGGCTCAGGGACCGGCCCGCGATCATCTGGGGCGACCTGCAGCTGAGCTGGCGCGATCTGGATCGGCGCGTCAGCGCGATGTCGGCGGCGATGCGGGACGACTACGGATTGCAGCCTGGCGACCGGGTGATGGTGCAAAGCCCCAACAACAACCAGATCACCGAAATCATGCTGGCCTGCTGGCGGATCGGGGCGGTCTGGGTGCCGTCGAATTATCGCCAGAGACCCGATGAGGTGGCCTATCTGGCGCAGAAATCGGACGTGTCGCTGATGTTCTGTGAAGAGGGGTTTCCCGATCATGCCGCCGCCTGCATCGAAGCCGCGCCCAAGCTGGAGCAGGTGATTTGCATCGGGCAGGGGTTCGGTACCGCGTATGACGAAGTGATCGCGCGCCACGACGGGGTGCATGTGCCTGACGCGGCGGTGGACAGGGATGCGCCCTGCTGGCTGTTCTTTACGTCGGGTTCCACCGGGCGGCCCAAGGCCGTGGTGCTGACCCATGGCCAGTTGACCTTTACGGCGCTCAATCACCTGCATGATCTGACGCCGGGAACCACACCCGAGGACATGAGCCTTGTGGTGGCGCCCTTGTCGCACGGGGCCGGAATGCACCAGTTGATGATGATCGCGGGCGGCGTGTGTTCGGTGCTCATGCCGTCGGGCAAATTCGATCCGGCCAGAGCCTGGGCGTTGGTCGAGCGATACAGGATCACCAACATGTTCACGGTGCCGACCATCGTGAAGATGCTGACGGAACACCCGGCTGTCGATGAGTACGATCATTCCAGCCTGCGCTTCGTGATCTATGCGGGGGCCCCGATGTATCGGGAGGACCAGAAGCACGCGCTGCGCAAACTGGGGCAGGTGTTGGTGCAGTATTTCGGTCTTGGCGAGGTGACGGGGTGCATCACCTATCTGCCGCGCGAGGATCATCATATCGAGGATGGGACGGACACGCGCCCTGGGTCGTGCGGGATCGAACGCACGGGGTTGCATGTCAGCATTCAGGACGATGACGGGCGTGACCTGAGCCCCGGTGAAACCGGTGAAATCTGCGTGGCCGGGCCTGCGGTTTGCGCGGGCTATTACATGGATGACGGCGCCAACGAAAAGGCGTTCCGCGATGGCTGGTTCCGCACCGGCGATCTGGGCCATATGGATGCCGAACGGTATCTATATATCACGGGGCGGTCATCGGACATGTATATCTCGGGCGGCTCGAACGTCTATCCGCGCGAGATCGAGGAAATCATGCTGACCCATCCGGCCCTGTCCGAGGTGGCCATTCTTGGCGCACCCCATCCCAGATGGGGCGAAGTGGGGGTTGCCGTGTGCACCTGCGAGCCGGGTCAGTCGGTTGCGCCCGAAGATCTGGCGCAGATGCTTGAACAGAAACTGGCAAAATACAAACTGCCGCATCACTACGTGTTTCTGGATGAGATGCCCAAGACGGGCTATGGCAAGATTACCAAGAAACTCGTCCGTGAAGAACTGGAAGCGCAGGGGATCTGGCCCGGAGAGGGGGCATGACCCGTGATGTCATCCGCCATCCCGGCCCGCCTGCGCCCAAGCCGTATGCGGTCGCGCGGGGGCAGGGGCGCAAGCTGCCCGTTACCTTGCAAGGCGGGCAGTCGTTGATGGATGCGGTTGCGGACGTGATGGAGAAGACCGGCAGCGACAGCGGGGTGATCGTTGTCGACGGGATAGACATCGGCCCTTACGATTACGTCATGCCGGGGCCGTCCGATGATGGGATTCATGCGGCATGGTACAGCGCCACCCATCATGGAGCGCACGCCCGTATCCGCCACGGATCGGCCATCGTGGGCAAGCGGGACGGGGCCTGGTGGCTGCATTGCCATGCGGTTTGGGACGAAGGCGATAGCGTGAAATGCGGTCATCTTCTGCCTGACGACGTGACCTTGCCGAATGATGCCGGGGTCGTGCTGTATGCCTTCAATGGGGGGGCGTTCGACGTTTCGTTGAACGAAGAAACACTGTTTCCCATCTTCCATCCTGTTGACGGGGCGTCCGACGGCAATGCCCTGATCGCCAAGGTGAACCCGCATCACGACATTCACCAGACCGTATCGCAGATTGTCCGGGACGCGGGTTTCGCGCGCGCCGAGGTGTTGGGGGTCGGGAGCCTGATCGGAGCCCGGTTCGAAGCCGGGACTCCGATGGAGTCACCCATTTCCGAGGTCGTGATAACGCCCGGCGCGCAATGGGCCGAGGGTAAATTGCGCCTGCCGATGTATTGCGTCGATCCTGACGATGGTCAGTTTTCAGGTGACATCGTCGCCGGTGGCGCGCCGGTTTGCGTGACCTTTGAATTGATGGTGATCGAGGCCGGCTGACCCCGACCACCGATATGCTTATGCCGCCGCGGCTTTCAGGTCACTTGCGCAGGGCGGGCAGACCGACGCCCGTGCTTTGGAAGCCACCGTCGACCGCCACGATCTGGCCGGTGACATAGCTGGCCTTGTCCGAGCACAGGAAGGTGATGACATTGGCCAGTTCTTCCTCGGTTCCATAGCGGTTCAGCGGGATCGCGTCGTGATAGGCATCTATGATGTCCTGGGTATGGACGGCCATCGCCAGCTTGGTGCGTACCGGGCCGGGGCATACGCAGTTCGCGCGAATGCCGTACTCGCCCAGTTCCGCAGCCTGCTGTTGCGTCAGGTGGATCACGGCGGCCTTGGAGGTGCCATAAGCGACCCGCAGCGTCGAGGCCCGCAGCCCGGAAATGGAGGCGATGTTCAGGATCGCGCCCTTGGTTTCCCTGAGCGCCGGTGTGGCGGCCTGCGAACACAGGAACACACCGTCCAGATTGGTTTCCATGACCCTGCGCCAGCGGGCGAAATCGGTGTCTTCGACCGGGCCGAAATCGGCTACGCCTGCATTGTTGACCAGCACGTCGACCCGACCGAACTCCTCCAGCGTTTCGGCCACCATGGCTTCGGCCTTTTCCGGGAATGAAATGTCATGGGGCAAGCCGATTGCGCCTTTGCCCAATTCGTCCAGTGCCTTCTCCAGCTCTGTCTCGTCGCGGTCGACGACTGAGACAACATAGCCCTGTTCCAGAAACTGTTTGGCCGTGGCCAGCCCGATGCCGCGCGCGGCCCCGGTCACGATGGCGCATTTTTGCATGATCATTCCCTCTTGTTTCCCAGGCTACGCTACTATGAGAAACCGGGTTTGCAAGGCGGAAGTAAGCCGCGCAGGGCAGGTGTCGGATAGCTATAGGAAATACGAATAGGCGATTGGCCGGGAAGGGACATGGCGGCACGAATGCCGCCATGAGTCGAGGTCGTGAAATGAGGCCGGACCGGCTTACATCGCGGCCTTGAACAGAGCCGTCAGGTTTTCCTCGGTCAGTTCGACGGGATTGCCGCCGCAGGACGGGTCCTTGATCGCGCCCTTGACCAGATCGGGGATCGTATCTTCGGTCACGCCAAGCGCGGCAAGCCCCTTGGGAACGCCCAGTTGGTCGTTGAACCGGTCCACGAAAGCGCGGAAGCCCTCGAACCCGCCATCAATGCCCAGATAGCCCGCCGCGCGGTCGAAGCGTTCGGCGATTTTCGGAGCGTTTAGGTCCAGAACGGCAGGCATGCACACGGCGTTGGTGGTGCCGTGGTGGGTGTTGAAATGTGCGCCAATCGGGTGGCTCATGGCGTGGATCGCGCCAAGGCCTTTCTGGAATGCAGTCGCGCCCATCGCGGCGGCGCTCATCATGTGGGCACGGGCCTCGATATCGGTGCCATTGTCGTAGGCGCGGGGCAGGTTTTCGATGACCAGCCGCATGCCTTCAAGCGCGATGCCCTGGGACATCGGATGATAATGCGGGCTGGAAAAGGCCTCGACGCAATGGGCAAAGGCATCGAGCCCGGTGCCGGCGGTGATGGGTTTGGGCATGCCGACCGTCAGTTCGGGGTCGCAGATCACCGCTGCGGGCAGCATTTTGGGATGGAAGATGATTTTCTTCTCATGCGTCTCGGAATTGGTAAGAACGCCAGCGCGACCTACTTCCGAGCCGGTTCCGGCGGTGGTGGGCACGGCGATGATCGGGGCGATGGCATCGGCATCGGCGCGGGTCCACCAATCGCCGATATCCTCGAAATCCCAGACAGGGCGCGTTTGCCCGGCCATGAAGGCCACGCATTTGCCCAGATCGAGCCCCGAGCCGCCGCCAAAGGCGATCACGCCGTCATGGCCGCCCGCCTTATAGGCGGCGATCCCGGCGGCAAGGTTGTTTTCGTTGGGGTTGGGATCGACCTCGGAAAACATTGCGGCGTCCAGCCCGGCCTTGCGAAGGATGTCCAGCGCCTGCCCGGTGATCGGCAGGCTGGCCAGCCCCTTGTCGGTGACAAGCAGGGGTTTCGATATGCCGGATTGCGTGCAGGCATCGGCGAGTTCCGAAATGCGGCCGGCACCGAAACGGATGGCGGCGGGATAGGACCAGTTGGCAGTCAGTGTCATGTCGTGGCCTTCTTGAGGTGGTAGGATTTGGGACGTGTCAGGTTGTGATAGCCAATGACCGAAAGCGCGCCGCCACGGCCAGTGTTCTTGCAGCCGGTCCAGCATAGCGCCGGGTCAAGGTAATCGGCGCGGTTCATGAAGATCGTGCCGGTTTCGATGGCATCGCCCACGCGGGCGGCGCGCGCCTCGTCCCGTGTCCAGAGCGAGGCGGTCAGGCCGAAGGGGCTGTCGTTCATCAATGCGATCGCTTCGGCATCGTCGCGCACTGGCATGATGCCCACGACAGGGCCGAAGCTCTCGTCGCGCATCACGCGCATGTCATGGGTGACCCCGGTCAGGATTTGCGGCGTCAGGTAGGTGCCGCCATCGTCCTCGGCAAAGGTGTCGATATGGGCGGTCGCGCCCTTTTCGACGGCCTCGGCGATCTGTGCGCGAACTTCGGCGGCAAAGCGGGTATTGGCCATCGGGCCGATGGTGGTTTCCGGGTCCAGAGGATCACCCAGCTTGTAGCCCCTGACGATCTCGACGGCCTTCTCGACAAAGCTGTCGAACAGGCTTTCATGCACGTAGATCCGTTCGATCCCGCAGCAGCATTGCCCCGAATTGAACATCGCCCCGTCGATCAGCACGGCAACGGCCGCGTCGAGGTCCGCGTCATCCATGGCATAGCCGGGGTCCTTGCCGCCCAGTTCCAGCCCGAGGCCGGTGAAGGTGCCCGCGGCGGCCTGTTCCATCGCCTTGCCGCCGCCAACCGAGCCGGTGAAGTTCACGAAATCGAACAGGCCTTCGGAAATCAGTGTCGAGGTGGTCTCGTGATCGAGGAACACGTTGCGGAAAACCGCTTCGGGGACGCCGGCCTTGTGGAAGGCCTGCGCCATGCGCTCGCCCACCAGAAGCGTTTGCGTGGCGTGTTTCAGCACCACGGTATTGCCCGCGATCAGGGCCGGGGCGACGGTGTTGATCGCCGTCATGTAGGGGTAGTTCCAGGGCGCAACCACGAAGACAACACCATGCGGGATGCGCTTGATATAGCGGTGGAAATCGCCGTCGTTGGAGATTTCGATATCGGCAAGGCCTTCCTCTGCCAGTTCGGCCATTTTCGAGGCACGTTCCTCAAAACCGCCGAATTCGCCGCCATAGCGCACGGGGCGGCCCATCATGCGCGCCAGTTCCGGTACGATTTCGTCATTCATTTCGCCCACGGCCTTGACCCCGGCCATGACCAGATCAATGCGCTCCTGCAAGGGGCGGGCGGCCCATTCGGCCTGTGCGGCGCGGGTTTCGGCGATGGCGTCACGGGCGTCTTGCGCGCTCAGCGTCTCGCGTGTGGCGAAAACCGATCCGTCGATTGGGGATGTGCAAGTCAGCGTTGTCATGATGTCCTCTGAGGTTCAGGTCAGGCGCGTTCGAAACCGCGCTGCAATTCGTAATCGGTGACGGCGCGGTCGAAATCTTCTTGTTCGACTTCGGCGGCGCGGGTGTAGTGATCGACCACATCATCGCCCAATGCCTTGCGCAGCATGTCCGAGTTGCGGAAGGTTTGTGTGGCGCTGGCCAGCGTGTGCGGCACGTCGGGTATGTCCGTCATGCTGTACAGGTCGCCTTGCACCGGATCGGGCAGGTCGAGCTTTTCCTCGATCCCGGCCAGACCGGCGGCCAGTTGCCCGGCGCAGGCCAGATAGGGGTTCATGTCCGAGCCGGGAATGCGGCACTCGATCCGCACGCCCTTGGTGTTTTCACCCACCAGGCGGAACCCGGCGGTGCGGTTGTCGATGGACCATGCAGTTTTCGTGGGCGCGAAGGTGCCCGGTACGAAGCGTTTGTAACTGTTGATATAGGGCGCCATCAGCAACATGCAGTCCGGCGCGTATTTTAGCAGGCCCGCCACGTAATGGCGCATGGTCTGCGACATGGTATAGGCGCCGTCGGCATCGTGGAACACGTTGCCGTCGTCATTGAACAACGACTGGTGGATATGCGCGGCGCTGCCAACCTTGTCCGAGCGCCATTTTGGCAGGAAGGTGGCGGCGTGGCCCTGCTGGGCGGCGATTTCCTTGATCGCGTGCTTGGCCAGTGTGTGCTGGTCGCAGGCAGCCAGGGCATCGCCATAGCGGATGTTCAGCTCTTCTTGGCCGATCTCGGCTTCGCCCTTGGTGTTTTCGACCGGGATGCCCATTGCGTAAAGCGCATTGCGCACCGGACGCATCACGTGCTCTTCGCGGCTGGTGAACTGGATCGAGTAGTCCTGATTGTATTTCACCAGCGTTTCCAGATCGCGGTAATCGCTGGCGCGGATTTCATCATAGGTCTTGGCGAACAGGAAAAATTCCAGTTCCGTCGCCATCATCGGGGTAAAGCCCAACGCGGCGGCCCGATCCATCTGCGCCTTGAGGATCTGGCGCGGGGAATGCGGCACCGGGGCATGATCGTGGTGGTCAAGGTAATCGCACAGCACCATCGCGGTGCCTTCAAGCCACGGCACCGGGCAAAGCGTGGACAGGTCGGGTTTCATGACGTAATCACCATAACCCGACGCCCAGCTTGTCGAGGCATAGCCATCCGGGGTGGCCATTTCCAGGTCGGTGGCCAGAAGGTAATTGCAGCAATGGGTTTCCTCGAACCCGGTCTCAAGAAAGTTCGAGACGTGAAACCGCTTGCCTGTCAGGCGGCCCTGCATGTCCACGGCACAGGCAAGCACGGTGTCGATTTCGCCGCTCGCGGCCTTGGTTTTCAGCTCGTCCAGGGTCAGGGCTGTCATTTTGATTTGCTCCGTTCAGGCTTGGGGAAGGGGGCTGGTTTCTGGCCCCCTTCGGCTTTCAATGGCGGGGTTTGGCCCGCTCAGGTGTAGCGGTAAGGCCGGCCCGCCTTCTCCATGTCGGTGTTGTATTGTTTGAAGATCTCCACGACCTTGCGCTTGGTTTCCGACTCTGCGGCGATTTCGTCCCAGAATTCGCGCGCGGCGCTTTCGACCGTGGCCCATTCGGCATCGGGGATCGTGGTTAGCTGCATCTTTTCGCCGTTCACCCGCAAACGGGCCTCACCGCCCCAGTACCACCACTGGCGGTAATAGTGCGATTGCTCCATGCAGGTGGCCAGCAGCAGCTTGAGGTCTTCGGGCAATTCGTCCCAACGGCCCATATTGGCAAAGAAGTGGCCGACCCATGCACCCGAAATGTTGTTGGTCAGGAAGTAGTTGGTCACGTCGGCCCAACCCACGGTGTAGTCTTCGGTGATGCCCGACCATGCGATGCCGTCCAGTTCGCCGGTCTGCACGGCGACCTCGATGTCTTCCCAAGGCAGCGTGACAGGCACGACGCCGAATTGCGACAGGAAGCGGCCCGCAGTGGGGAAGGTGAAGACGCGCTTGCCTTTGAGATCCTCAAGGCTGTTGATCGGATCCTTGGTTGCAAAGTGGCAGGGGTCCCAGGACCCGGCCGAGATGTGCTTGACCCCGACCTTGGCGTATTCTTCGTCCCAGATTTCCTTGAGGCCGTACTGGTTGAACAGCACTGGCACATCCAGGGAATAGCGCGAGCCGAAGGGGAAATAGCCGCCGAAAACGGTCACTTCGGTGGGCGATGCCATTGAATCGTCGTCCGATTGCACGGCGTCGATTGTTCCGCGTTGAAGCGCGCGGAACAACTCGCCCGTGGGAACCAGCTGATCGGCGAAGTACAGCTCGATCTGCATGCGGTCTCCGGCGATCTTGTTGAACGTGTCGATAGCCGGTTTCACGACATGCTCGGCCAGCGCGGCACCTGCATAGGTCTGCATCCGCCATGTGATGGTGGATTGCGCGATGGCCGGGGCGGCCAGCGGCGCGGCGACGGCGCTGGCCCCGGCGGTTTTCAGGAACTTGCGTCTTGTCGTGGTCATTGTCTTCTCTCCTTGTTGAAAATGCGGCCCTTTGGCAGGGCTTCTTGTGTTGATTATTTCCCGTATACGTATTCCGGCAGCCAGAGCGCGATCTGCGGGAAGATCATCACCAGCGCCAGCGCCAGCACCATGACCGCCACGAAGGGTACGATCGAGCGATAGATGTCGCGCAGCCCGATCTCGGGCGGGGCCATGGCGCGCATCAGGAACAGGTTATACCCGAAAGGCGGTGTCATATAGGCGATCTGCGTGGTGATCGTGTACAGCACCCCATACCAGATCAGATCGAACCCGAGCGCCCCGACCAGCGGCACATAAAGCGGCGCGACGATCACCAGCATGGCGGTGTCGTCCAGGAACGTGCCCATGATGATAAAGCTCAACTGCATGAGGATCAGGATCATCCACGGGCTGAGATTCAAGGTCTCGGTGAACAGTCCCTCGATGGCGCGCACCGCGCCAAGCCCGTCGAAGATCGCGCCAAAGCCTAACGCGGCAAGGATGATCCACATGAACATGCAGGAAATCGCCAGCGTACTACGAACGGATCTCTCGAACACCTCGCGCGTCATGCGCCGCTTGAGAACGGCAGCCAGAAAGGCGGCCAGCGCTCCGATGGCCGAACTTTCCACCAGCGAGGTCCACCCCTTGACGAAGGGCACCATCATGACGGCGAAAATAACCAGCGGCAGGATTCCGGCGCGCAGCAGGCGCAGCTTTTCGGCCATGGATACGTTGCGCTCGTCCTCGGGCAGGACCGGGCCGAGGTTCGGCTGCAACCGGCAGCGGATGTAGATGTACAGAATGAACAGCGAGGCCATGAGCAGGCCGGGGATGACTCCGGCCAGCCACAGTTGCCCCACGGGCTGCCGTGCGATCATGGCATACAGCACCAGCACCACCGAGGGCGGAACCAGAATGCCAAGCGATGATCCGGCCTGTATGACCCCCGTGACCATGATCTTGTCGTAGTTACGCCTGAGCAGTTCCGGCAACGCGATGGTTGCGCCGATTGCCATGCCCGCCACCGACAGCCCGTTCATGGCCGAAATCAGGACCATGAGCCCGATCGTGCCGATGGCAAGCCCGCCGCGTACCGGGCCCATCCAGACATGGAACATTTTATAGAGGTCATCGGCGATGCGGCTTTCGGACAGGACATAGCCCATGAAAATGAACATCGGCAGCGTCAGCAGCGGATACCATTTCATCAGCTTCATGGCCGCCGAGAACGGAATTTCCACCCCGCCTGTGCCCCATAGCAGAACCCCGGCCAGCGCCCCGACGAAGCCGATTGCACCGAACACGCGCTGCCCGGTCATCAGCATCAGCATCATGCCCGAGAACATGACGATTGCGATCAGGTCATGCGACATCAGGCTTCACTCCCGCGCAGACGTTCCAGGTCGCGGAAAAACTCCGCAACGCATTGCAGGATCATCAGAAATACCCCCAGGCACAGCACCACCTTGATCGGCCAGAGTTGCGGTTGCCATGCGGTGGGACTTTTTTCGAGAAAGCCCAGTTTTTCATGGGCCGCGGCAAACCCCTGTGTGATCAGCGTCATGAACAGGTCACCGAAGAAGGCAAAGGGCTCCATCCCGAAATACCCGAGCGAATAGGCCGTCGAACTGACCGCGCCCATGAACAGGACCACCAGATAGAACAGCAGGAAGAAGACGGTGAACCCGTCGACCCAGGCCTTGGTGCGTGGCGACCAGTCTCCGTAAAACAGATCCATGCGCACATTCGATCCAAGCTGTATCGAATAGGGACCGCCCAATACGTAATAGGCCACCATGACGAACTGGGCGGTTTCCAGGGTCCAGATGGATGGTGTCAGAAAGGTCTTGGAAACCGAGGACCACAAAAGCACGCCCATGAGAACGAAGATCAGATACATCGCGACCCGTCCTATGACGTGGTTCATCCGGTCTATCGCGCGGATATATGCCTGCATCGCCTTATGCATCGCCGGCCTCCGCCTGTGTCAGTCGGGCCAGTGCGGGACGCAGAAGCGTCAACAACTCTTCTGCGATGGCATCTTGTTCTGCCGGGGTTTCGATCAGATCGTTACGAACCTCGATCATCACATTCGCCAGATTGTTGGCCAGCCCGTGCAGGCGCAGCGTGTGTGTGACGCCGTCATCGGGGCCGTACGGATCGTTGCGATTGATCTTGCGCCCCGGAATGCTTTCGGCCCGGGCCAGCATCTCATCGGCAAGGCGGCTGTCGTCATCATGCAGGATGCCGATTTCCACACTTCGATGTTCGCCGAACCAGAGCGGAGTGAAACTGTGCACGGTGATCAGGGCGGGGGGCGTTGCGCGCTGAGCCTGCCGCGTCAGGAGATTGCCAAGCGCTGTGGTAAAGGGATCGTAAACGCAATGCACGCGCTCGGCGCGGTCTTCGTCGCTCAACCCGACATTGCCCGGCACGTCGATGACTTCGCTACGTTCGGGCATGGCTCCCGGCGCTTCGGGCGGGCGGTTGCAATCGTAGACGAGGCGCGAGACGCGGCCCACGATCAATGGGGCATCTAGTGCTTGCGACAGGCGTTGCGCCAGGGCTTCGGCACCTGGGTCCCAGGCGGCGTGGCTTTGGCGGTCGGTCTCGCTCAGTCCCAGGTTGCGATACCGGGCCGGAAAGTGATTCGAAGCATGTTCGCACACGATGACAGCCGCCCCCCGGCCATCCGCGTTCAGTATTTCAAAGGCCTTTTCGTCATTATTGGCCATGTCGCCCCCTCGTTGTTGGAAAAAGCTTTCCACGAGGAAAGTTTTTCGTCAATATTTTTCCAGCAGCCTGAGGAAAGAAACCCGACAGCCTCGTCGCATATCCGGGGTTCTGCTCAGGAAAGCAGCCGCAAGGGGGCACGCCCGTGACCGATGAAGCCGATACCGACCTGCCCGTTTCCGTGGCCGCGGCCACGCCGACGGTGCGCCAGTTGATCCGCAAACATTACCAGACGCTCACCCAGTCAGAGCGCAAATTCGCCAATGCCCTGGTTGAAAACTACCCCAATGCGGGGCTGGCAACGATCACGGCTGCGGCCGAGGGGGCAGGGGTTTCGACGCCGGTGGTCGCGAGAATGGTGCAAAAGCTGGGGTTCAAAGGGTTCCCGCAGTTTCACCAGGCGCTTTTGCAGGAGCTTCAGGCCAAGGTGTCGGGCCCGACGGAGCGGCGTGCGGTCTGGGCGGCGGAAGCCCCGGAATCGCACATGCTCAATCGTTTTGCAGGCGCTGTGACGCAGAACCTTGCCCAGACGTTCTCGAATATCGACACGACGCAATTCGATGCCGCGGCGCGGCTGATGGCGTCGGCTCCGGGATTGTATATCGTGGGGGGGCGGATAACCCGGTCATTGGCCGAATATGCCTTTACGCATTTTCAGGCGATCCGTGAAGGCGTGACGCATCTGACCTCGTCGCCGGCCACGTGGCCGCATTACGTGCTGGACATGGTCGAAGGAGATACCCTTCTGATCTTCGATGTACGCCGATACGAGGAAAACCTGCTCAGGCTGGCCGAAATCGCATCGGACCGGGGAGTGCGCGTTATCCTGATCACTGATCAATGGGCCAGCCCCGTTGCCGGTCTGGCGGAGGCGACGTTTCACTGCTGGGGTGAAATTCCGTCGGCGTGGGATTCGAACATTGCCACGCTGTCCTTGATCGAGGCGCTGATCGCGGCCACGCAAGAAGAGCGTTGGCCCGAGGCGCGCGAGCGCTTCGAGCGGCTGGACAAGCTGTTCGAAATGACACGTCTGTTCCGCAAGAACTGAAGGAGCGCGACAGGGCGGCGGCGCCTCCGATGTCGAGATACCGTATGATGCCTCTGGCAATTACTTGCGCTGAAATGCGATCATGACCAGCGCCAGCAGGCTGGACCCGACCATCAGCAGCAGAGAGACTGCGTTCAGCAGCGGGGTTGAGCCTTCCTTGAGGCGGTCAAACATCGCGATGGTCAGGGGCGCGTCCGAGCCGACAAGCATCAGCGTGGTGTTGAAGTTCTCGAAACTCATCAGGAAGGCAACGACGAAAGCGCCGATCAGCGCGGGCATGAGGAAGGGGATCGTGACGGTGCGCACGGCGGTCAACCGGCCAGCCCCGAGGTTCAGCGCGGCCTCTTCCAGTGAGCGGTCGAATTTCTGAAGCCGGGTCGCGATAACCAGGGTGGAGATGGTGGTGATGAACGAGAATTGCCCGAGGATCACCAGCAACAACCCCGGACGCAGCGCCATGATGTCCCACTCCATGACGTTCCACGCCGCATTTGCCACGGTCGAAGAAAATACCAGGATCGAGATACCCAGAACGATGCCGGGAATGACCAGTGGCAGCAGCATCAGGACATAGAACACTCCCTTGCCGCGAAAATCATAGCGGTTGAACAGGAAGGCGTTCGAAGTCCCGACCGCCACGGACAAGAGCGAAACACACAGCCCGACAAAGGCCGATGTGCCGATGGCGCGCAGGATCGGGCGTTCGTGAAACACGCCGATCTTGGGGCGCTCGTCGCCGAAGAACCAGTCCCATGTGAAACCTTCCCACGGCAGCGACGGGAACTGGCTGTCGTTGAAGGCAAAGATGGCGACGACGGCCAATGGCAGGGCGAGGTAGATGAAGAACAGAGCGACATAAGCGCCATAGGTGGCGCGGATCAGGCGGCTTTGCGGGATGGTAGGGATCATGGCGCGCCTCCTTATCCCATCGTCTTTTCAAGGGTCTGGCCGGTCAGGCGCAATGTGCCCCAGACGATGACCGAGGACAGGATGAGCAGCATGAAGCCGAACACCGCGCCCAGTTCCCAATTGAAGCGGACGATGAACTGCGAATAGATCAGTTCGGTGAACCACAGGCTGTCCTTACCGCCCAGCATGATCGGTGTGAGGTAATTGCCGAGCGACAGCATGAACACCACGATCGAGCCCGAAACGATGCCGGGCATGGCATGGGGGATCACGATTTCGCGCAGGATCGACGGACCGGACCCGCCAAGGTCGTACCCGGCTTCGATCACGGCGTCATCGAGGCTGTCCAGCGTCGTCACCAGCGGCACCACCATGAACAGCATCGAGGTATAGACCAGCCCGACCATGATCGCGGCGTCGTTATAGAGCATTTCGACCGGGCCTTGCGCCAGGCCGGCCCACTGCAAGAACGACGAGAACACCCCGGTTTCGCGCAGCAGGATCATCCATCCGAAGGTGCGGACCAGTTCGGACACCCAGAACGGCACAAGGCACAACAGGAACAGCGCCGAGCGAACCCGCCCGCGGGCGATCTTGGCGATGTAATAGGCCACGGGAAAGCCGATCAGCAGGGTGAGCGCGGTGGCCAGCACCGACATGACCGCCGTGCGCGCGAAGGTCATCAGGTAAAGCGGTTCTTCCAGGAAGGTCCGGTAGTTGGCGAAACTGGTCTGGTATTCCCCCACGCCGACACGTTCGCGCAGGGACACGAAGAACATGTCGATATGGGGAATGATGATCAACAGGGCGAGCCACAGAACCAGTGGTGTCAGCAGCAGCACGAAGCCGAGGCGATGCGCGGTCTGCATCAGGCTGCCCCCGCTGCAAAGCAGCTTCCCTGATCGCTGGACCAGCCGACATGCACCTGTGCGCCGCGGTCGAGATGGGCGAATTCGCCCGACTGGGGCAGGGTGACCTCGATTTCCTCGCCGCCGCTGTCGGGGCGCATCAGGATGCGGCTGGCCGCGCCATTGAACAGCAGGCTGGTGACCTCGCCGGACAGGCGGTTGTCGAAATGCGAAACGTCCTGTGCACTGTGGCCAAGGCGAATGGCCTCGGGGCGGACGAAGATTTCGGCGGTATCGTTCCGGGCCAGGGTGCGTCCGTGACAGGCTCCGCGCAACTCGAGCCCGTTTTCGCTGCGCAATTGCAACGTGTCGCCGGACACGCCCGTGACCTGCCCCCGCCAGCGGTTGCTGTCGCCCACGAACCCGGCGACAAAGGCCGTTTCAGGGCGGTAATACAGATCGCGTGCACTGCCGACCTGTTCGAACTGCCCGGCATTCATCACAGCGATGTTGTCGGACATGACCAGGGCTTCGCTCTGGTCGTGGGTGATGTAGACGAAGGTGGTATCGAAGGCGGCCTGGAGGGATTTGAGTTCGATTTTCATATGCTCGCGCAGTTTCAGGTCGAGTGCGCCAAGCGGTTCGTCCAGCAGCAGCACATCGGGTTCCAGAACCATGCAGCGGGCGATGGCCACGCGCTGTTTCTGCCCGCCCGAAAGTTCATCGACCTTGCGCGCGCCGATGTCGGGCAGGCCGATGCGTTCCAGCACTTCGCCCACCTTGCGGGTGATTTCGGCCTTTGGCAGGCCGTTGCGGCGCAGCCCGTAACCGATGTTCTCGGAAATCGTCATCATCGGAAACAGCGCAAGATGCTGGAACACCATGTTCACCGGCCGCTTGTTGGGGGCGACATCCAGAACCGAATGGCCCTTGATGCGGATATCCCCACTGGTGGGGGCCAGAAACCCGGCGATCATGCGCATGATCGTCGTTTTGCCGCAGCCCGACGGCCCGAGGATCGAAAAGAAAGAGCCCGGTGGTACCTCGAAGCTGACATCCTGAACGGCGGTGGTATCGCCGAAACGCTTGGTCAGGTGAGTGCATTCAAGATCAGGTGCCGTCATGGGGTATCGTTGTCCTTGCAAAGCAAAAAGCCCCCGCCGGTTGAACGGGGGCTTTCAGAGTATGTCCGGTCTCAGTTGGCGGCCTTGACGCGATCCAGTACAGCGCCCTCGATCACCTCGAGCCCGGCGGGAACCGGGGGGTACCATTTGATGTTGTCCACGGCCTCGGGCGGGAAACTGGCCTGATACTTGGCTTTCAGGGCGTCCGAAACATATTCGTCGGCGCCCTGCGAGGCGGTGAAGTTGCCGACGGAATCGGTGATCATGGCGGATACCTCGGGCTGCATCACGAAGTTGATCCAGTCATAGGCGGCATCGTCCGCGCGGCCCTTGGCGGGCAGGACGAAGGTGTCGATCCAGCCAAGCGCACCCGAGGCGGGTGCGACAAAGGTGATATCGGCATTGTCGTCGTTCAGCTTCCAACCGCCGGTGTCCCATGCCATCGCAGCTACGACTTCACCCGAGCGCAGCAGGTTCATCAGCTCATCACCGCCCGACCAGTAGGCTTTGACGTTGGGTTTGCACTCTTTCAGCTTGGCTTCGACCTTTTCCATCATCTCGGTATAGGCCTGCTCGTCGCCATAGGCGGCGAAGGGGTCCATCCCCATCGAAAAGGCAAAGCCGATCAGCGTGGGGCGGCGCAGGCGATAGGAGACATTGCCCGACACCTCGGGTGCGCAGAGATCGGTGTAATCCTTGACCATGTTGGCCTTTGCGGTGTCCAGAACCAGCCCGGAGGTGCCCCAGACATGCGGCACGCCGTAGATTTCATCGCCAACGGTGGTGTTGGCCTTGGTGGCCATCAGCATCGAGGGGATGAATTGCGACTCGTCGATCTTGGACAGGTCGATGGGCTTGTAGATGCCGAATTCGGCCTGCGGCCCGGCGATGCGGTCCTGGCTGGGTTGCGCCAGATCGAAACCGCCGCCGCCGGTGGCGCGCAGCTTGGCGATCATTTCCTCGTTGTTCGACAGCGTCACTTCGACGGTGTGGCCGGTTTCGGCCTCGAACTTCTCGATGACATTCTCGGGCGCATAGCCGCCCCATGTCAGAAGACGCAGCGTGTCCGCATTGGCGGGGGCGGCAAGTGTAAAGGCACCGGTGATGACGGCAGCGAATTTCAACTGTGTAGCGTAGGTTTTCATGAGACTTCCCTGTCTTGAACGGATTTGTCCGATTGGTCCAATTTATTGTTAGTGCAGGAATGGGCCGCTTTCCAAGTAAAACCTAGATGACACTCGGAACCGATGGCGCGGTCTTTGCCATATTGGCCCGAGATCGCAGGGGCCTTCCCGCAAGCCGGTGCCGTGGTCAGGACACGCAGACTCCGGATTTACGATGGACTTGCCGCCCTGTCTTTATGTGTCTGCAGAAATAAATTCCTGTGCGTTCAGCAGATCATCGAATCTTTCGGCAGGGCGCGAGTCGCAGACAACGATGTCCTGGGCTCTGAGAGGCGGCATGCGCAATGACGCTTTTGTTCCGGTTTCCTTGAATTTCGTGCAATCGACCGCCATGACGGTTCGGGCGGAGACTTCCATCATCGCCTGGGCGATATCCACCTCGCATTGGTCGAATGCCAGAAACCCGCGCTTGGGATGCACAGAAGATGCGGAAATGATCGACATCTCGACGGATGCGCTGGCGATGACCTCGAACGCGGCCCGATCAAAGGCGGCGCCGTCATGGTTGCGCAATTGCGTGCCGGCCATGAACACCCGGTTTCCTTCGATCATCGCGAGTTTGCTTGCGATATAGGCCGAGTTGGTGATCACGGTGAGATTCTTCCGGTTGGCCAGGGCCTGAGCCACGAAAGCAGAGGTCGATCCCGTGTCGATCATGACCGATCCGCCATCGGTGATGAGTTGCGCAACCCTGTTGGCGATTGCCACCTTTTTCGAACGGTTCTCGTTCATGCGGGCCAGAAAAGGCGGGTCCATCACATTTTGCGTGCTGACCAGCGCCCCGTGCACCTTGCGGACTTTTCCAAGCTCGACCAATGGCTTGACGATGCGCCGGATCGTTTGATCCGACACATCGAGAATCTGCGCCAGTTCCGTGACCGAAACCGTGCCGCGCAAGTTCACCGTACTCAGGATATCGTGTTCGTATTTGGACATGGTTCGACTATTTTACGCACCTTCCCCGGAAAGTTTGAGCGGAAAATTTCAGCGTGATCAACATAATTCAACATAAATAATACAAAAATGTTGATTTATGTTGAAAGTTCGGATGTATTTTCCTCGACACCATTTTACAGAAGGTATGATCAGACATGGCGGCGCATGCGGCAAAGCACCTTATCGTGGGCGGGGGGATCATCGGATGCTCCATCGCGTATCATCTGGCCAAATCCGGCGAAAAGGACATCGTCTTGTTGGAAAAGGCGTCGCTGACCGAAGGTGCCACTTGGCATGCTGCCGGTCTGGTGGGGCAGTTGCGGTCGTCGCGAAACACGACGCGCATGCTCAAACGGTCGGTCGCGATGTATGACGCGCTCGAGGCGGAAACGGGAATGGCGTTCGATTGGAAAAAGGTCGGCAGCCTGCGTCTTGCCGCCACCAAGGAGCGCCTTCTGGAAGCGCAGCGGCTGGCGACCATGGCGCGCAGTTTCGACCTTGAAATGGACATCATCACGCCAGCCGAAGCCAAGGAACTTTTCCCGTATATCGACGCCGATGGGCTGGAGGGCGCGGCGTTTATTCCGTCGGACGGGCATGTCGATCCGGCCAGCCTGTGCCAGGCGATCGCGGCGGGTGCGCGCAATCGCGGCGTACAGATCCGGCAGGGCGTTAAGGTCACCGATTTCGAGATTACCGGGCGCCGGATCACCAGGGTCATGACTTCGGAAGGGGATTACGAAGCCGAGAACGTGATCCTTGCCGCCGGGATGTGGAGCCGCGAACTGGCCGACAAGCTGGGCGTCACGGTGCCTGCCTGTGCGGTCGAACACCAGTATATCGTGACCGAGCCGCTGCCCAATCCCGATCTGGTCAAGGGATTGCCCACCCTGCGCGATCCCGAACGGCTGGTCTATTACAAGCCCGATGCCGGTGGCCGCCTCGTGATCGGCGGCTATGAAGAAGGCACCTTGCCCTTTGGCGACAAGGGGATACCGGGCGAATTCGTGCGCCAGCTTCTGCCCGACAATCTGGACCGTTTTGCGCCTCTGGCGGAAATGGCCGGAGAGGTGACGCCGGTGGTGAACGAGGTCGGTATCCGGCAGGTCATCAATGGCCCGATTCCATATTCGGCCGACGGTGATTTCGTCATGGGATGGGCGCCCGAACTGGACAACCTGATGCTGTCCACCGGGTTCCTTTACGGGATTGCCGCAGGCGGCGGCGCGGGCGAGATGATCGCGGAATGGATTCTCGACGGGCGGCCAAGCCTTGATTTGTGGCCGCTGGATGTGCGCCGCTTCAGCCCGCACCATGCCACGCGCGCCTTCATGTATCCGCGTGCGGTGGAGCATTACGCGCACCACTACAAAATGCGCTATCCGGGGCAGGAGGCCGAGACGGCGCGTGAGTTGCGCCTGAGCCCACTTTACGACCGGCTGAAGGAACACGGGGCGGTTTACGGGTCGAAAAACGGTTGGGAACGCCCGTTGTGGTTTGCGCCCGAAGGGGTGGAACCGGTCGACCAACTGGCCTTTGTCGATCCGGGCTGGCAGAAATACGCCGCCGAAGAACACAAGGCCGTGCGCGAAGGCGTGGCCCTGATCGACCAGTCGAGTTTCGCCAAGTTCGAACTGTTCGGCAAAGGGGCGCTGGAGGCCCTGCAGCACATGGCCGTGTCGAACATGGACAAGCCCGTGGGCAGCGTGATCTATACCCAGCTTTGCAATGAGACCGGCGGTATCGAGGCGGATCTGACGATCACCCGGCTGGGCGAGGACAGGTTCTATATCGTCACCGGATCGGGCTTTGGCATGCATGACAGCGATTGGATTCGCCGCGCCTTGCCAAAGGACGGGTCAGTGCATCTGATCGACGTGACCTCGGGGCGGGCGGTGATCAATATCTGTGGACCCAAGGCGCGCGACGTGTTGCAGGCCGTCAGCGAGAATGATCTGTCCAACGCGGCATTTCCGTTCGGCACCGCGCAGGGCATTGTCGTCGGCGCAGCCCATGTGCAGGCCGTGCGTATCGGCTATGTCGGGGAACTAGGGTGGGAGTTGCACGTTCCCACCGAATTCGCCCGCCACGTCTATGACTGCTTGTGGCAGGCAGGACAGGCGCACGGCATTCGCGATGTCGGCTACCGCGCCATCGAATCCCTGCGGCTTGAAAAGGGGTATCTCTATTGGAGCGCCGATATCACGCCCGACTGTACCCCGGTCGAGGCCGGACTTGGCTTTCGCGTTCATCTTAAGAGCAAGGGGGATTACACCGGGCGTGCGGTTCTGGAGAAACAAAAGGCAGACGGCACCGGCAAAAAGCTGTGCAGCTTTACTTGCGATGACAAACTGCCAACGACAGGCGGCGAAACCATCCTGAAGGACGGCGCAACGGTGTCGCTGGCGGCAAGTGCGGGATATGGCCACACTGTCGGCAAGACGATCATTCTTGGCTATTTGCCGATGGATATCGCTGGCGAGACCGAGTTCGAACTGGAACTTTTCGGCGAACGCCATGCGATCCGCCGGGTCGAGGGGCCGCTTTATGATCCGAGGAATGAACGCCTGAAAGCCTGAAGAAAACGGGGAGGTATAAAAATGACAAAGACCAATACCGAACAAGTGCTGACTGTCTTGCGCAATGTCGAAGGTTTCGGGGGCGTGACCCCCGAGACCGTGACCGTTGAGCGGCTTGGCGGGCTGACAAACCTTGTCTACCGCGTGGAAAGCGGCGGGCGCAGCGTGATCGTGCGGATTCCGGGCGAGGGAACGGAATCTTATATCGACCGGGCCGTGGAAATTCACAACACGCGCATCGCGGCGGCGGCGGGCGTGTCCGCCGAGGTGCTGTGGGCCGACCCGGATACGGGGAACATGGTGTGCGATTGTATCGAGGGGATCGTCACCATGACGCCCGATCTGTTCCAGAGCCGGGCCGGGTCTCCGGCGCGGGCCGGGGCCGCGTTGCGCCAGTTGCACGACGCCAGGGAGCCGTTCAAGTTTCGCTTCGAGTTGTTTTCGATGATCGACGACTATCTGAAAGTGCTGTCCACCAAAGAGACCGACCTGCCCGAAGGCTATGCGCAGGTGGTGGCCGAGGCCGAGCCGATCAAGCGGCTTCTGGCCGAGAAACCGGGCGATCTGGTGCCCAGCCATTGCGATCCGCTGTGCGAAAACTTCCTCGACGATGGCGCGCGCATGTGGATCGTGGATTACGAATATTCCGGCATGAACGACCCGCTTTGGGATCTGGGTGATCTGTCGGTCGAGGCGGGGCTGAGCGATGAGCAGGATATCGAGATGCTGACCGCCTATTTCGGGCAGGCTCCGACGCCCGAACAGATTGGCCGGACAGTGATCTACAAGGCGATGTGCGATCTGCTCTGGACGCTTTGGGGATTGATCCAGCATGCGGACGGCAACCCGGCCGAGGATTTCTGGGCCTATTCAACAGGGCGGTTCGAACGCTGCAAGGCACTGATGTCCGATCCGGCATTTGCCGGCCATGTCGAGGCCGTGCGGGCCGGGTAAGTCTCTTCCTGGGAGTGTCTTCTCTCTGGAAACTGGGGCGCGCGGAGTGTTTCGCGCGCCCATTTTATTTTGCCAGCATCGCAAGGAGTTCAGCGTGAAGATCGGGCGTGGCGGCGCTGACCACCCGCCCGTCAGAGGAAAAGTCGAGCGGTTTGCCCTGCCAGTCGGTGATCACCCCGCCAGCCTCTTCGATGATTGGAATCATGGCGAGGTAGTCATAAGGCTTCAGGTCGAAATCCACCACCGCGTCCACCTGACCGGCCGCCATCAGGGCATGGGGCTGGCAATCATAGGCCAGCCGCCGCAGGCGCCCGGCAGCCATCAGGCGATCGAACAGCGCAGGGTCTTCGGCATAGATTTTTTCGCCCTCGTTGATGAACAGCATCGCATTGCTCAGGCGATTGCAGCCGGAAACCCGGATCGGCGACCCGTTGCGCGTCGCCCCCAGGCCGCGCGCGCCTGCATACACCTGCCCCAACGCGGGCAGCCGACAGATGCCCAGTTGCGGTATCTCGTTTCGCGTCATGGCCAGAAGCATGCCGAACAACGGCACTCCGGCAATGAAGGATCGTGTGCCGTCGATCGGATCGACGACCCAGACCGTTTCATTGTTCAGCCCCTCGGTGCCGTATTCCTCGCCGAAAATCCCGTCTTCCGGGAAGGCCCGTTGCAGGGCGGCACGAATGGCCTGTTCGGTTTCCTGATCGGCAATCGTAACGGGGCTGGCGTCGGACTTGGTAACAATCTCGAATGCGCCATTGAAATGGCTCAGGGAGATGCGGCTTGCCGCTTCGGTAATATCAAGGGCCATGTCCAGGTGACGGCGCAGGTCGGCGGTATCGGGCATCGGGTTTTCCTTTGTTTCAGTCCGCGACCACGATTTCCGTGCCCCAGGTCTCGGCAGCATCGCGAATATCGGCGGGCGGTTGTTCGTCGGTGATCAGCAGGTCGATGGTGGCCGGATCGCCAAGGGTGATTGGCGCAGCGCGTCCGAATTTCGAATTGTCCGCGGCCAGGATGCGAGTCTGGGAATTGGCCATGATCGCGCGGGAATACAGCGCCTCTTCCATGTCGAACAACATGAAGCCCGAGCGCATGTTGATGGCGGCGGCGGAAAGCACGGCGAAATCCGTTTGGAACTGGCTGACGAAATCAAGGGATTGCGCGCCGAAAATTCCTCCGTCGTGATTGCGCAACTCGCCTCCTGGCATGAAGACGCGATTGTTGTTCCGGGCGGCCAGGTTGTAGGCGACCGCAACGGAATTGGTGACGATCAGCAGTTCCTGATGGCCCTTGAGCGCCTCTGAAATAAAGGCCGTGGTCGATCCGATATCGAGAAACAGGGACGACCCGTTTCCGATCAGTCCCGCCACATGAGAGGCGATCCGTTGCTTGGGCAAGGGATTCTCCGCCATGCGCTGCGCAAAGCTTAGTTCGGTCGAGCCGTGCTGCAGCAGGACGCCGCCATGCACCTTGCGCACCAGCCCCTCGTCAGAGAGCCGCCGCACGTTCCGCCGCACGGTTTCCTCGGACACGTTCAACGCCGTTGCAATCGACTGGATGCGCATACTACCGCCCGCCCGCATCACGAGATCAATGATTTCGGCGCCCCGGCGCGAAGCTGGAAGAACCTTTTTGTCCGGTGCGGGTGATGTGGGATTTTCTGGCATCTTGACGACCCTCCGCAAAAGCTTTGTGCAGTTTTCGGTCAGTTAACCACATAAAGCCGCAAATAGAACGTATAAATCAACATTGAGTGAAACTTTTTGTTGATTTGTGTGGCGTCTTGTCGGAGGTTGGATGTCACAAAAATGGAGAATCGAAAGCCGGCTCAGGCAATCGACGAAATACTGGGAAATCACAGGGAGTTTCAGGATGCGCTTAAATGTATTGGCGGCAACAGCATTGGTCGGGGCCACGATGGCCGGCGCGGCTTTTGCCGAAGTGGAATCGCAAGAACCCATCAAGCTGACATTGCATGACTGGAGTGGTCAGTTGCTGACCACGACCATCATGGGCAAGGTTCTGTCCGAGGCCGGATATAACGTGGAATACGTGCAGGCCGACTACATCGCGCAGTTCGCCGGGCTGAAAAGCGGCGATTTGCATGTGGCCATGGAGATCTGGGAAACCACCGGGCGCGAGGCGATGGACGAGGCGGTCGCCACCGGCAATGTCGTCAACATGGGCGAAACCGGCATGACCGCCATCGAGGAATGGTGGTATCCGGCCTACATGGAAGAAACCTGTCCGGGTCTGCCCGACTGGAAGGCGCTCAACGATTGTGCGCGTGAATTCTCGACACCGGAAACCGCGCCGATGGGGCGCTATCTGGGTGGTCCCGTGACCTGGGGTGGTTTCGACGAAGAACGTATCGAGGCGCTGGAAATGGATTTCGAAGTGGTCCACGCAGGCACCGACGCCGCGCTTTTTGCGGAACTGGAAAGCGCCTATCAGCGCAAGGCCCCGATCGTTCTCTGGATTTATGCGCCGCATTGGGCCCCCGCCAAGTACGAAGGCAGCTTCGTGGAATTCCCGCCTTATACAGCGGAATGCTATGATGATCCCGCATGGGGCTCGAACCCGGATATGGCCTATGACTGTGGCAAGCCCACCGGCCCGATCTGGAAGGTGGCATGGTCCGGCGTGGTGGAAAAATGGCCCGGTGCGGCGAAGGCGGTCGAGGCGTTCGATATCAATAACGAAGACATGGGCGCCATGGTTGCCGATGTCGATCTCAACGGTAAATCCGTCGATGAGGTGGCCGATGCCTGGCTTGCCGGGAACAAGGACGTCTGGTCCACCTGGATTGCCGATTGATCCGATAGTCTGCGGTGGATCGGTCTTGCCGGTCCGCCGTTCTCCGCCCTTCCACCATGAACAGCCTTTCCTGGCCCGGTTGCGGCCCGGGTGGTTCATTAGTGCCTGAGGACAGATATGGAAAAACCGATCTTGCTTGACTGCCGGGGCATCTGGAAGCTCTACGGAGCGCACGCCGAGGATATTTTTTCCCGCAACAACGGTAAGCTGAGTGCCGATGAGATCAGGACGCATGGCCTCGTCGGCGCTGTGCGGGATGCCTCGGTCCAGATACGGCAGGGCGAGATATTCGTGATCATGGGGTTGTCCGGGTCGGGCAAATCCACCCTGGTGCGTTGCCTGTCCCGCCTGATCGAGCCGACCGGGGGCGAGATACTGTTCGAGGGGCGCGATCTCTTGTCGATGACCGACAAGGAGATGATCGCGATCCGTCGCAAGAAGATGGGCATGGTGTTCCAGCATTTCGCGCTGTTGCCTCACCTGACGGTGTTGCAGAACGCCGCCTTCCCGCTGGAAGTGCAGGGCGTGCCCAGGGCCGAACGCGAGGCGCGCGCCCGTGAGGTGATTGAACTGGTCGGGCTGAAAGGGCGGGAGGCCTATTATCCGCGCCAGCTTTCTGGCGGGCAGCAACAGCGGGTGGGTATCGCACGGTCGCTTGCGGTCGAGCCCGACCTCTGGTTCCTGGACGAGCCGTTTTCGGCACTCGACCCTCTGATTCGCCGCGAGATGCAGGACGAATTCCTGCGCCTTCAGGGCATGCTGCACAAGACCATTGTCTTCATCACCCATGACTTTGACGAGGCGATCCGGCTGGCGGATCACATCGCCGTCATGAAGGATGGCGAGGTGGTTCAGATCGCGACACCCGAGGAACTGGTGCTGAACCCGGCCACCGACTATGTCGAGGAATTCACCCGCCACATCCCGCGTTCAAAGGTTCTGACACTACGCAGCGTGATGACGCCCGGCGCACCGTCAGGCGAGACAGCGGGCGATTTGCAGCAGGATCAACGCATCGAGGCGGTTGCCGATCAGATCGAGGCCAGCGACTTGCCGTTCCGCGTTCTGGACAATGACGGCTCTGTCGTCGGCACGATCGGTCGTCAGGCCGTGGTCGACGTTCTGATCGGTCGCAAGGTCGCCTCATGAACCGGCTGCGCGATCTTCTGCCGGGGCGCAGCGGCTGGTTCTGGCTGGGTCTTTTCGCGATCACATGGGCGCTGTCCCATTATTCATGGGATATCTACAAGGCGCTCGATGCACGCTGGATCGTCAAATACCCGAGCGCCTACCTGCTGAAAGCCGAGACGTCGATCAGCGCCTTCATGCAATGGCTTGTCGAGGACGCGACCTTCGGCCTTTTCTCCTTTCGCGATGTGACGCGGTTCATCGCTGCGCTGATCGAATACCCCTATGATTTCGTGCGCGACCTGCTGATCGACGGCTTCTCGGTCGGCCTCGGGAGCGATGCGGTCAAGATCGCCCCGTCGCTGAGCTGGATCGCGGTTATCGTCACGCTTGGGGCCATGGGGCACTATGCGCGGGATTGGAAACTGGCGGCTCTGGTCGGTGGGTGCTTTCTGTATCTGGCGGTGTTCGGACAGTGGGACAGTGCCATGGTCACGCTGGCCTCGGTTCTGATCGCTGTACCGATCGGGGCGGTCGGGGGGCTGTTGCTGGGCATTCTGGCCTATCGCGTTCCGCTGTTCGAGGCCATGCTTCGCCCGGTCCTCGACCTCATGCAGACCGTGCCCGTTTTTGCCTATTTGGTGCCGATCCTGTTCCTGTTCGGGTTCGGCCCGGTGGCGGCGCTCGTCGCGACGATCATCTATGCCATGCCGCCGATGGTGCGCGTCACCACGGTGGCGCTGCATGGCGTTCCGTCGGAAATCCGCGATGTCGGCGTGATGGTCGGCTGCACCCGGCGGCAGTTGATGTGGAAGGTGATCGTGCCCTCGGCGGCGCCGACGCTGATGGTGGGGGTGAACCAGGTCATCATGCTGACGCTGAACATGGTCATCATCGCGTCGATGATCGGGGCCGGGGGACTTGGCTTTGACGTGCTGGGGGCGCTGCGGCGTCTGGACATCGGCGGCGGGATCGAGGCGGGGCTGGCCATCGTGGTCATGGCCATTGCACTGGACCGTCTGAGCCAGGCCTTCGCGACCCGCACGGCGGATCTGCATGCCATAGATGCCGACCAGAACCTGGTTCGCAGGCACCCCTGGACCTCTGTCGTTCTGCTGGTCGCGGTGTCCACTTTCCTGTTGGCGCAAGTATCGCCCGCGTTCCAGACCTATCCGGAAAGCGCGACGATTTCGACCGGGACGTTCTGGTCGGATTTCATGACCTACATAAACGTGAATTTCTTCGACGCGTTCGAGGCGGTCAAGACGGCGTTCCTGACCTATCTGTTGCTCCCCATCAAGCGCTTCTTCACCGGCATTCCCTGGGCCTGGGGTATCCTGGTGATGACCATCATCGGCTGGCGTATCGGCGGGATTTCCCTGGCGCTGCTGACCGGGATGCTGACCGCGCTGGTCGCTGCGGTGGGGCTGTGGGACAAGGCCATGACCACGGTTTACCTGTGCGGCGTTTCGGTGCTGGTGGCCTCGGTCATCGGAATTCCGTTGGGGATACTGGCCGCGCAGAACGATATGGCGAACCGCATCGTCGGCTCGTTGATCGACACGCTCCAGACTCTGCCCAGTTTCGTCTACCTGATCCCGGTGGTGATGCTGTTCCGGGTCGGTGACTTTTCCGCCATGATCGCCGTGGTGCTCTATGCCATGGCCCCGGCTGTTCGCTATGCCGCTCACGGTATCCGCAGCATCGACCCGCAACTGATCGAGGCCGGGCTGGTCTCGGGTTGCACGCCGCGGCAGGTTCTGTGGCGCATCAAGCTGCCGATGGCGGTTCCCGAGCTTCTGCTGGGATTGAACCAGACGATCATGCTGGCCCTCTCGATGCTGGTGATCACCGCGCTCGTCGGAACGCGGGATCTGGGGCAGGAGGTCTATATCGCGCTGACCAAGGCCAATTCGGGTCAGGGTATCGTGGCCGGTCTGGCTGTTGCCTTCATCGCCATCTGTGCGGATCGCGTCCTGTCGGCCTCGGCCCGTCGCGCACGTCAGAATCTGGGGTTGGAATGATGAACGACGCAGCCAAAGCCGCCCTCGAAACCGCCGCGTCGCTTCCGATCTGGAGCGCGCCGACGGATGTTCGGTTGCTGGGCGGGGGGATCACGAATTTCAATGTCACACTGACCGACAAGGGGCGCAAGTATGTCGTGCGCGTCGGGCAGGATATCGTGCTGCATCAGATCATGCGGTTCAACGAACTCGCGGTGCATCGCGCGGCGCAATCCATCGGGATCGCCCCGGCCATCCGGCATAGCGAACCCGGAATTCTGGTGATCGAATTCGTGGATGGCGTCGCACTCGACGAGGCCGCCATTCGCGACGACGCGATGCTGGAGCGTATCCTGCCGGTTCTCAAACGCTGCCATACCGAAGCATCCGCGCATCTGCGCGGGCCGGTCCTGGCGTTCTGGGTCTTTCATGTGCTGCGTGACTATGCCGCCACATTGCGCGACGCCGGCTCGTGCCATATCGCGCGGCTGGATGAGCTGTTGCAGATCGCGGCTGGTCTGGAACAGGCGGTGGGTCAGGTCGATATCGTTCTGGGCCATAACGACCTGCTGGCCGCCAATTTTCTGGATGACGGGCAGCGGCTGTGGCTGCTGGACTGGGAATACGGGGGGTTCAACTCGCCGCTGTTCGACCTGGCCGGTCTGGCCTCGAACAACGAACTGAGCCCGGCGCAGGAAACACGGCTTCTGGAGACCTATTTCGAGACGCCGCTGACCGGCGAACTGAACCGGAAATACCATGCCATGAAATGCGCATCACTTCTGCGGGAAACGATGTGGAGCATGGTTTCTGAAATCCATTCGGACATCGACTTCGATTACGCCGACTACACCGAACAAAACCTGTCACGGTTTCGGGCAGCCCTGTCCGATTTTCAATCCATGTGAGGACCAAGATGAGCAATTTTCCGACAAGCGCAAAAGCCGTCATCATCGGGGGGGGCATCGTGGGATGTTCGACCGCCTATCACCTGGCAAAGATGGGCTGGACCGATGTTGTCCTGCTCGAACGCAAGAAGCTGACCTCGGGAACCACGTTCCACGCCGCGGGGCTGGTCGGGCAATTGCGCTCGAACGCCAATATCACGCAGCTTCTGGGATATTCCGTGGACCTTTATAACAAGCTGGAGCAGGAAACCGGGCAGGCCACGGGCTGGAAGATGAACGGCGGTCTGCGACTGGCCTGCAACGAGGAACGCTGGACCGAGGTCAAGCGGCAGGCGACCACCGCGCATTCCTTCGGGTTGGAGATGCAGCTTCTGACCCCGTCCGAAGCCAAGGAGTTGTGGCCGCTGATGACCACCGACGATCTGGTCGGCGCGGCATACATGCCGACGGACGGGCAGGCCAACCCGTCGGATATCACGCAATCCCTGGCCAAGGGCGCACGGATGGCGGGGGCTTCGATCTTTGAGGACACCAAAGTGACCAAGGTCGAGCTTGAGGATGGTGTCATCAAGGGCGTGATGACCGACAAGGGCTTTATCGAATGTGAAAAGGTGGTGCTGTGCGGCGGCCAGTGGTCGCGTGATTTCGCCAGGACGGTTGGTGTCAACGTGCCGCTTGCGCCGATGGAGCATCAATACATGGTGACCGAGCGGATCGACGGCGTCACCTCGGACCTGCCCACGCTGCGCGATCCCGACAGGCTGACCTATTACAAGGAGGAAGTCGGCGGTCTGGTGATGGGCGGCTATGAGCCGAACCCGATCCCCTGGGCGATGAACGGCATTCCCAAGGGGTTCCACTACACGCTGCTCGACTCGAATTTCGATCATTTCGAACAACTGGTCGAACTGGCGCTTGGCCGCGTTCCGGCGCTGGAAACGGCGGGGGTCAAGCAACTCGTGAACGGCCCCGAAAGTTTCACCCCCGATGGCAATTTCATTCTGGGCGAGGCGCCGGAACTGAAGAACTTTTTCGTCGGGGCAGGGTTCAATGCCTACGGGATCGCCGCTGGCGGCGGTGCGGGGATGGCGCTGGCCGAATGGGTCGCCAAGGGCGAGCCGCCGTTCGATCTGTGGCCGGTCGATATCCGCCGGTTCGGGCGTCCGCATTTCGATACCGACTGGGTCCGCACCCGCACGGTCGAGGCCTATGGCAAGCACTACACCATGGCCTGGCCGTTCGAAGAACACAGCTCGGGGCGGCCCTGCCGCAAATCGCCGCTTTATGACAAGCTGAACGCGAAAGGGGCCTGTTTCGGTGAAAAACTGGGCTGGGAGCGTCCGAACTGGTTTGCGACGAACGGTATGGAAGCCAGGGATGTCTACAGCTTCGGGCGGCAGAACTGGTTTGGTGCGGTCGGCGATGAACACAAGGCCTGCCGCGAGGCGGCGGTGCTGTTCGATCAGACCTCGTTCGCCAAGTTCACCCTGAAGGGGCCGGATGCCGAGGCCGCGCTGAGCTGGATCGCGGCCAACGACGTGGCCAAACCCGTTGGGTCGCTCATCTATACCCAGATGCTGAATGACCGGGGCGGGATCGAATGCGACCTGACCGTCGTTCGCGTCGCGCAGGATGAATACTACATCGTGACCGGCACCGGATATGCCACCCATGATTTCGACTGGATTTCGCGCAATATCCCTGAGGGCATGAATGCTCAGCTTGTCGATGTCACCTCGTCCTATGCGGTGTTGTCGCTGATGGGGCCCAAGGCGCGCGACATCCTGCAACAGGTCACGCGCGATGACGTGTCGAACGAAGGGTTCAAGTTCGGCACCGCCAAAACGATCGGCATCGCGGGTTGCCCGGTCAATGCCTTGCGGGTCACCTATGTGGGCGAACTGGGGTGGGAACTGCACCTGCCCGTGGAATACGCCACCACCGTTTACGATGCGCTGATGGAGGCTGGGCGCGACTCCGGCCTGCGGGATGCGGGATACCGGGCCATCGAAAGCCTTCGGCTGGAAAAGGGATATCGCGCCTGGGGCTCTGACATCGGGGCCGATCATACGCCCGCCGAGGCTGGTTTGGCCTGGGCCGTGAAGTTGAAGCAAAACATCGACTTCAAGGGCCGCAAGGCCGCCGAGGGCCAGCGTGACAGCGGAGTCAAAAAGATACTGGCCTGCTTCACCACTGAACCCGATATCGTGCTGTCGGGCCGCGAAACGATTTATCGCAACGGCGAGCGCGTCGGGTGGCTGACCAGCGGTGGCTATGGGTACACGGTGGGCAAGTCCATCGGTTATGGCTATGTCCGCGCCGCCGAGGCCATCGGACGGGATTTCGTTCTGAGCGGAGATTACGAGCTTGAGGTCGCGACCGAACGCGTGCCTTGCGCGGTGCAACTTGGCCCGCTGTATGATCCCCGGATGGAGCGCGTGAAGTGCTGAGCGAGGGATCTGCCACCTTGATGGCGGGCGATGTGCCCGCCGCGCGGGGCGGGCGCATGGGGCTGCTGTCTGGCCCCGTGCACTGACGAAAGCCCGCCACCGCTCAGGCGCGAGGGGGGGCGCGAGGCCGAAAAAGGAGAAATACGATGGGTATGCCGCGAATGTCTCCTGGGGCCACCGGGAAAGGTGATCCCGGTCGCAAGCATCGCATCGGCTTTCTGCTTTTGCCGGGGTTTTCGCATTATTCCTTTTCGGCGGCACTGGAGCCCCTGAGAAGCGCAAATATCCTGATGGGGCGGGAGGTTTTTTCATGGTCCCTGATCGGGCATGGAATGCGTCAGGTGTCGGCATCCAACGGTGTCGCCTGTCTGGTGGATTACGATCTGGAAAATGTGCCGGGGCTGACGGATGTCCTAGTGTTTTCCGGCAGCGAAACCGACCTGTCACACACCCGGCCTGTCGAAAACTGGCTGCGGTTCCATCACCGTCAGGGGGGCGGCATACGGGCCGTGTCATCCGGTGTCATGGTTCTGGCGCGCACGGGCCTGTTGGACGGGCGTGATTGTGCCGCACATTGGGAGGACAGCCCCCGCCTGCGGGAAAATCATCCCAGGATCAATGTGACCGAAAGAATTTTCGAACTGGGCGATCGCATTTCGACATGCGCGGGCGGTGAGGCCAGCGCGCATATGATGCTGGCATATCTCGAACGGATACTGGGGTCTGACCTGACTCTGGACGTGGCCACGCGGATGGTCATGGATCGTATCCGTGACGGGCGGGACAGCCCGAACCTGATGCCCCACATTCGTTACGGCACGTCGAACAAGCTGCTGCTGGATGCCATTGCGATCATGAACGATCACATTGGCGAACCCCGGAAAATCAAGGACCTGGCAAGGGATGTAGGTGCCAGCGTGCGTCAGTTGGAGCGTCAGTTCAAAGCCGAACTCGGTGCAACGCCCGAGAAATTCTATCGCAGCATCCGCTTGTCGCTTGCGCGGCAACTCCTGCAATACAGTGACCACAGCCTGACGGAGATCGCCCTGATTTGCGGCTTCGGGACGACGCAGGCAATGAAGAAGCACTACGAAACCCTCTACGGGCGCTCGCCCCGCGCCGAACGCTGCCGGACCGTGGCGGGAAAGGGCGATTTGAAAGCGCTGACCCCGGCGCCGATCCTTCATGAGGTCAACGCCCTTTATTAGCCGCCGAAGCTCCGGGGATGCCTGCCGCTTCGGCAGTCGTGCCGTGGGTAGAGGCCGCTTGCACGCATCCTTCACATTTTGCAGCGACAGGAAACCGCCTTGCTGATCGCCCTCAGAGGGCGTGCTTGGGACCCTTGAGCGAGTTGCGGCTGTCAACTTTGCTGGACAGGGCGGTGCCAGCGAGCCCCGCGTCGGGTCTTGAGGTTGTTCTGCGGGCGATACTGGATCGCATTACGGAAATAGGTAATTGACATATTGTAGGACAATATGATGATGTCTTGCCATGATGGACGACATCCCACAGCAGAATCTGTTCCTGAAAAGAGACGGCGTTACACTGAGCGGGCGTTTGCTGAGCTCCATGCGTGACGCCATCCTGGACGGTGTGCTGGAGCCGGGCCAGCACCTGAGCGAGCGTGCTCTGTGCGATATGTTCGGGGTCAGCCGCAGCCTTGTGCGTGAGGCGATCAAGGCGCTTGCCGCCGAGGATCTGATCACACATGTGCCTCACAAGGGGCCGATGGTGACCCGCCTCGACCGCAAATCGGCACAGGATCTCTACCGTGTGCGCGGGGCTGTCGAAGGGTTGGCCTGTGCGGAATTTACGGCCAATGCCACGCCGGAAGAGTTTCACGAGCTTGAGGCGATCACTGCGCGTATGGCGAAACTGGTGGCCGAGGGTGCGCCCGAACAGGCGCTGGTCGCTGCGAAGAACGATTTTTACCGCTGCCTGTTCGCGGGGGCGCAAAATCAGCCGCTTGAAAAGATTCTCAACCAGTTGAACAACCGCGTAGTTCTTTTGCGTCGCCGGTCGCTGTCTCAAGAGGGCCGCTTGCCCAGGATGCTCTCGGAAATTCAGGACATTGTCGCCGCGATCATGCGGCGCGATGCCAAGGCGGCGCGCCGTCTGGCAGAGGTGCATGTGGCCTCGGCCGCCAGGGCCGCAGATCAGAGCTTTCTGGACATGAATACGAACACCTAACCAATGAAGAGGATACCCCACCATGGACAAGGCAACCTATGAAAAGGGTCTTGAAATCCGCCGCGCGACGCTTGGCGACGAGTATGTCGACAAGGCGCTCGCGAATGCCGACGATTTTGGACGTGACTACCAGGAACTGGTGACGACTTATTGCTGGGGCGAGATCTGGGGCCGCGAAGGGCTGGATCGCAAGACGCGCTCGACCATCAATATCGCGATGATCGCATCGCTGAACCGTCAGCACGAACTGGCCGCCCATATCCGTGGTGCGATCAACAATGGGCTGACACCGGACGACATCAAGGAAATCCTGCTTCAGGTCGGAATTTATGCCGGGGTTCCGGCAATGGTCGACAGTTTCCGCGTGGCCCGCACCGTTCTGGGAGAGATGGATGAAATCTGAGCCGGACATGAAGATCGGGTTTGTCGGGATCGGGACCATGGGGGCACCCATGGTCCGGTGCCTTGTGAAGGCCGGTTTGCGCCCGGCGCTGTTCGATGTCGATCATGAGGCGGCGCGCAGGGTTGCCGATGAAAACGGGCTGGATGTGATGGGCAATCTGCCCGAGATCGGCCAGGCCTGCGATCTGGTGATCCTGATGTTGCCGCGTTCGGAAATCGTGCGCATGGTCTGCCTTGGATCGGGTGACGATGCTCCGGGGTTGGTTGACGGGCTGAAACAGGGTGCGCTCGTGGTTGACATGAGCTCATCCGATCCGATGGAAACCCGCAAGCTGGCAGGCGAGTTGGCAAAGGCCGGTGTCACCTTGATGGATGCGCCGGTGTCGGGTGGTTTGCGCAAGGCGATCGCCGGAAGCCTGAGCATCATGCTGGGCAGTGACGATGAGGTCGCCGCAGGTCGTGTCACGCCGGTGCTCGAGGCGATGGGCAATGTCATCCTGACCGGGCCGCTGGCCTCGGGGCATGCTTCGAAGGCGCTGAACAACTACGTGTCTGCCGCCGGTCTGGCGGCCGCTTGCGAGGCGTTGATCGTGGGGCGCAAGTTTGGCTTGAACCCCGAAACGCTTGTCGATGTTCTGAATGTTTCGACCGGGCGCAACAACTCCACGGAAAACAAGCTGAAGCAATTCGTGCTGAACGGCGAATTCCGCAAGGCGGGCTTTTCGCTGGATCTGATGGCCAAGGATGTGGCGCTGGCCAAGTCCTTGTCGTCCGATCTGGGGCTCGATTTGCCCTGTATCGACGAAGTCAGCGATCTGTGGACCGACGCCCGGAACAGGTTGGAGAAAGACGCCGATCACACGGAAATCTTCAGCTATCTCGAAACACTGGCCGAACGCGATGGCGCTTGATCTGGGTGACTGGATCGGGCGGGCCGCGGCGGATCGCGTTTTTGCGTGGCATTGCCGCGGCCTGTCCTTGCATCTTGTCCTGCGATCAACGCAAGGGATGTGCGGGTTGTTGTTGTCCGATGCGCCGCGACCGCTCGAAGCCGAAGACCTGGAGCGGCCCGACATTCTGATCGAAGGGCCGCAGGAGGCGTTTGACCAGGTCGGGCAGGCCGACCCGCCACCGGGAAGCCATTCGTTCGGGGCGCTTTTGCGCCATGACACGGGGCTTGCGATTTCCGCCGATCCGCTGCCGCAGGCCCAGTCATTGGCCGCGCTGGAGCGTCTGATCGAACTGGCGCGTCCCGAAGCCCCTTATTTCGAGGGGCACGAGTTTGCACATGACGCCACCTCCGTTGTGGGGTGGCGGCGGATGTTGCGCCGTGCGGGTGGGCAAGAGGCGCTGATTCACTGGATTGAATCGGGGGAAGGGCCGCCGGTGGTGTTTCTGCATACTGCCGGGGCCGACAGCCGCCAGTATCTTCATCAACTGGCCGATACAGAATTGCAGGGCCAGTATCGGATGATGGCCTTTGACCTGCCCTGGCACGGGGTCTCTTCGGGCGAGAACGGGTATGAGATAACGGCGGATTACCGGCTGACCGAGGCGGCCTATCTGGAGTGGGTTTGCGCGTTCATCAGCGAAACTGCCGGGGAACCCGTGATCTTGGTCGGCTGTTCGATGGGCGCGACCATGGCGCTGACGGTGACCGCGCGGCACCCCGAACTGATACGCGGCTGTATCGCGCTCGAGGCGCCGATGGCCGCGCCGGGCCGACGCAGCGATCTGCTGACCGATGCGCGCATCGCCGACAGTCAGCACAACCCGGCCTATGTGCGCGCCATGCTGGGGCCGGCCTGTCCGCAGCGCCAGCGCGACGAGGCCTGCGCGATCTACGCGCAGGCGCGACCGGGCGTCTATATGGGCGATCTGGCATATTACAGCGAGGAATACGATGGCGCGCGCATTGCCGGGCCGCTGCGTGACAGTGCCCGCCCGCTGGCCCTTTTGACGGGCAGTTACGATTATTCCGCATCGCCCGACAACACCCGCAGCCTGTGTCGGGCCGTGGCCTCGGAGGCCCTGTGGTTTGCCGAGATGCCCGGACTTGGTCATTTTCCGATGATCGAAGACCCGACGGCGTTTCGGCCCCATTTCCTGAGCGCGTTGCGCCATGTCGAAAGGATGCAGCCATGACGACTATCCCTGAATTCGAAGTTCACGCCATCCAGTATGCCCGCTCGATCCGGCCTTCTTCGGATTATTTTCTGGGCGCGGACCCGCATGACGGGCCTGCACCGATCTATTATTACGTCTGGCTGATCCGGAACGAAGAGCGTTGCATTCTGGTCGATACCGGATTCAGCGAAATGCGGGCCCGCGAACGCGGGCGGGATTTTCTGCGATGCCCGAGCGACGGGTTGCGTGCGCTTGGTGTTCGGGCGGAGGATGTGGATACGGTGGTCATCACCCATCTGCATTACGATCACGCCGGAAATCTTGACCTGTTCCCGAACGCCCGGTTCATTCTGCAGGAAGAAGAGATGCGTTTTGCGACCGGGCGCTACATGCGCCACGATCTGATCCGGGTGCCGTTCGCGTTGTCGGATGTGCTCGAGATGGTCAGCCAGAATTATGCGGGACGGGTCCGTTTCGTGGACGGTGCGCATGATCTGACGGATGGCGTGCGCCTTCATCATGTGCCGGGGCATTCGCCGGGTCTTCAGGCGGTGACGGTCGATACCCGTCGTGGCCGGTTGTGCCTTGCGTCGGACACGGTGCATTTTTTCGACAATCTCACGCTTGGCAGCCCGTTTCGGATCACGACGCATGTGGGGCAGGCGCTGGATGGCCATGACCGCATTCTGGAACTTGCCGGGGGGTATGACCGGCTGATCCCCGGCCACGATCCTTTGGTGGCCGGGCTGTATCCGGCCCATCCTGACGACGATTTGATTTTCGTGCTGCACGAGCCGCCGAGCCGCAACCCCGCACCCGCCTGACAGGGGGGCGGGCCCTGCGCGTCCGGCTCAAGGGGTCAGGATGATCTTGCCATGTGCGCGGCCTTCTTGCAGGCGTTGCAGCGCGTCCGAGAATTGATCCAGCGGCAGGGTGTCGGCAATTTGCGGCGACAGCTTGCCCTGTGACCAGAGGTCGAAGATGTCCTGTTGCACGCGATGTACCCATGCCGGGTCGCGTTCGCGGTAATCCGACCATTGCAGGCCCGACACGGCGATATTCTTGACCAGCAGGTAGTTGGCCTTGATCGTGGGAATCTCCCCTGCGGCAAAGCCCACGACTACCAGTCGCCCGCGCCAGGCCATCGCCCGCAGCGCGGCCTCGGTCACAGCGCCGCCGACCGGGTCGATGACGACATCGACACCGTGCCCGTCAGTGGCCGTGCGAACCTTGTCGCGCAGCCCGTCGCGCAGATTGTCCATCCCCAGGTCGACCGTTTCGTCACATCCTGCCGCGCGCGCGAGTTCGGCATTTCGCGCGCCCTTGACGCCACCGATCACGACACCGGCCCCCATCGCGCGCGCCAGTTGCACGGCGGCCGATCCGACACCGCCTGACGCCCCCAATACCAGCACTGTGTCGCCGGGTTTCATCGCGGCGCGCTCGATCAGCGCGAAATGCGCTGTCTGGTAGACAAGGCCGAGCGCCGCCCCGACCTCGAATGGCATATCATCCGGCATCGGGTGGCAGTTGTCTGCGGCAATCGCGATTTGACCTGCATAGGTGCCGTATTCGGCCTGAATGGCGACATGATCGCCAACCCGCAGGCCGCTTACGTCTTGCCCTATCGACGAAATCACTCCGGCCCCGGCCTTGCCCGGCGAAAAGGGCAGGGGGGGCTTTACTTGGTATTTCCCTTCCATCACGAGAATGTCGGGAAAATTCACTTCGGCGGCGCGCAGGTCGACGACAACCTCGCCGGGGCCGGGTTTCGGCTCGGGAAGGTCTTCGACGCGGGCCGTTTCCACGGGGCCGAATTCACGGACAAGAACGGCCTTCATTGCGGCTTCTCCGTTGTTTCCGAGGCTCCGGTTCGGGGCACCATATCGTTGTCGGCGCCGAGGGACGGGGCGCGGGATGTTTCCTGTGAAGTGCGGTATTGCGGGGCTACCGGTACGGGCAACGCCATGGTGCGCTCGCCCGAGGCGTTTTCGACTGTGCGGTCTAGGACCCCACGGCTTTTGAAATGCGGATCTGACACGGCGTCTTGCAGCGATTGAACTACGGAACAGCAGCAATCGGCCTTTTCGAAAACGGCCTGCCAGTGTTCGGCGTCATGCGCGGCAATGATCCGGGCCACGGCATCGGTTGTGGCTTGCGGGTCGTTGCCGTCATCACGAAGAGCGGGGTCCAGCCCGATGGCTTCGGAGAATGTATCCCAGAACTTTTGTTCGAGGGGGGCCGCGGCAACGAAACGGTTGTCACGCGTCGGATAGAGCCGGTACCGACAGGAGCCCCCGGTCACGAGAGAGTCGCCGTTGCCGGGCCAGTCGCCGGCAACCTGCCCTTCGGCCAGCGCCCAGTACATGAATGGGAAAAGGTTGTCGCACATGGCGATGTCGATATGGGCTCCCTTGCCGGTCCGGTCGCGTTCCCGCAGCGCCAGAAGGATGTTGAACACCGCAGGATATGTGCCGCCTGCGATGTCCGCGATCAGGGCGGGGGGGATGACGGGCGTGTCGGGGGTTCCGCAAGCGAGGGCCAGCAATCCGCTGTCCCCGATGTAGTTGAGGTCATGCCCGGCGCGCGAAGCCTTTGGCCCGGATTGTCCGTAGCCGGTGATGGAACAGTAAATGATGCCGGGATTGATCGCGGCGACATCGTCATAGCCAAATCCCAGTCTTTCCATCACTCCGGGCCGGAATTGTTCGACCAGAATATCGGCCTCTTTCAGGAGAGGGATCAGGCGCTCACGTTCCCCGGCTTCCTTGAGGTTTAGCGCCAGCGATTTCTTGCCGCGGTTCAGCATGGCGAAATTGGCGCTGTCCTCGCCCCATTTCGGAACATAGCTGCGCATTTCCTCGCCGCGCCCGGGGCGTTCGATCTTGATGACTTCCGCTCCGGCTTCGGCCAGGAAAAGCGTTGCCATCGGCCCCGGCAGAAGGGTCGAAAAATCCAGAACGCGGATATTGTCCAATGGGGTTGCCATGAGTTTGCCTCGGAGGTTTTGAAGTTTCGAGTGGTTCGCAGAGGCGGCCCGCCCGCAGGCGGGCCACGTTTTCGATTACATGCGTGTTTTGAGCCATTTGGCAATAACGCCCACGATCCCCTCGCGGAAGGTCAGAACGCAAACGATGAATACCGCCCCCTGAATGATCAGCACGAGCGAGCCCAGATTGGCGAGATAATTCTGCATCGTCACGATGACCGTCGCCCCGACAATCGGGCCGAAGATCGTTCCCATTCCACCGATCAGGGTCATCAGAACGACTTCGCCGGACATGGTCCAGTGAACATCCACCAGTGACGCCAGGTGGAAGACCAGCGCCTTGGTGCCCCCCGCAAGGCCCGACAGGGCGGCGGAGATCACGAAGGTCAGAAGCTTGTAGCGCTGCACCTGATACCCGAGCGAGATCATGCGCGGCTCGTTCTCGCGGATACCCTTCAGGACCTCGCCGAAGGGCGAGTGGATGACCCTGTACATGAACAGGATGCCGATGAAGAAGATCGCCACCACCATCCAGTAGAAGGGGCCGTCCTCGGACATGTCCACAAGGCCGAAAAGGGCGTTGCGCGGAATGCTCTGCATGCCGTCTTCGCCGCCCGTTATGGGGGCTTGCAATGCGTAGAAATACACCATCTGGGCAAAGGCCAGCGTGATCATGGCAAAATAGATGCCCCTGCTTTTGATCGCCAGGAACCCGAACGCTGCGCCCATGATCGCGGCGACCAGCACCGCGAAGGCGATGGCCAGTTCCGGCGGCCACCCCCAGACCTTGGCCGCATGACCCGCGGCATAAGCCGCGCCGCCGAAGAAGGCCGCGTGCCCGAAGGACAACAGCCCGCCAAACCCGAGCATCAGGTTGAAGGCCATTGCGAACAGCGCAAAGCAAAGCAGCTTCATCACGAACACCGGATACAGAAACTGCGGTGCGATCACGACGAACAGCCCGATCAGGGCAAAGATGATCATGTGATGGCGCGTCATCCGTGCGCGCGCATCCGAAGGCGGGCGGCTTTGGTGAATTACCGTGGTCCGGTTCGTTGTCTCGGCTTGTTTTGACATGATTTAAACCTCCCGCCCGAAGATGCCGCTGGGTTTGAACAGCAGAACAAGCGCCATGATTATGAAGATGATCGTTGTCGAGGCTTCCGGGTAGAAAACCTTGGTAAGCCCCTCGACCAGACCCAGGGCAAATCCCCCGATGATCGCCCCCATGATCGAACCCATACCGCCGATCACGATGACCGCGAACACCACGATGATCAGGTCGTTGCCCATCACCGGGTTGACCGAGTAGACCGGCGCCGCCAGCACCCCCGCGAATGCCGACAGGGCAACGCCGAAGCCATAGGTCAGGGTGACCAGAAGCGGGACGTTGATCCCGAATGCGCTGACCATCTCCGGATTTTCGGTCGCGGCGCGCAGGTAGGAGCCGAGTCGCGTTTTCTCGATCAGGAACCAGGTGGCGAAACACACGATCACCGCCATCACGATGATGAAGCCGCGATATATGGGCAGGAACATGAAGCCCAGATTCATGACGCCGGTCAGGGCCGCCGGAATGGGATAGGGCTTGCCGGAGACGCCATAGAAGTTCTGGAACACCCCGGTGATGACGAGTGTCAGGCCGAAGGTCAGAAGCAGGCTGTAGAGGTGATCCAGCTCATGCAGCGGGCGAAGCATGGTGCGTTCGATCACCATGCCCAGTGCGCCCACCACGATGGGCGAGATCACCAGGGCAAACCAGAATGGAATGCCCAGATATGTCAGGAGCATCCACGACACGAAAGCGCCCATCATGTAAAGGGCCCCATGCGCGAAGTTGATGATGTTCAGCAGGCCGAAAATGACCGCAAGACCAAGGCTCAGAACCGCATAGAAGGATCCGTTGATCAGTCCAAGGAGCACCTGGCCGAAAAGAGCCTGTGGCGGAATTCCCAATAGCTCGAACATAGTTAGTTTCCTTATATGCCAAGATAGCCTTGGATTTTTTCCAGGTTGTCCGCGATCTCATCGTTGCGGAACTGGTCGACGACCTTGCCCTCCTGCACGATGTAATGACGATCGGCGAGTTCGCGCACGAAGTGGAAGTTCTGCTCCACCAGCAGGATCGTGAATCCCGCTTTCTTGAGGCGCCGGACGGTGTGGCCGATCTGGTGAATGATCACCGGGGCCAGCCCTTCGGTCGGCTCGTCCATGAGAACGAACAATGCGCCCGTGCGGAGAATCCGCGCGATGGACAGCATCTGCTGTTCCCCGCCCGACAGTTTGTTGCCATAGCTGTCCAGACGTTCCTCCAGGTTCGGGAACAACTCGTAGATCGCCGGCAGGTCAAAGCCGCCATCCGCCACCTTGGGCGGCAAAAGCAGGTTTTCGAGCACCGACAGGCTGCCGAATATCCCGCGATCATCGGGCACATACCCGATGCCGAGCCTGGCGATATCGCGCGCGGGCAGGTCGATGAGTTCGGTGCCATTGAAGCGGATACTGCCGCTGCGGGATTTCAGGAGCCCCATGATGGCCTTGAGCGTCGTCGTCTTCCCGGCGCCGTTGCGGCCCAGAAGGGTGACGACCTCGCCCTTGTTGACGGTCAGGTTGACGTCATGCAGCACGTGGCTTTCGCCATACCAGCCGTTCAACCCCTGAACTTCAAGCATGGTCTGGGCGTCGGGGCCGGATGCGTCCGCTTGGGATTTCTCAATCGTATGTGTCATTCGGCTCTCCGATATAAGCTTCCACAACGGCCGGGTCCTCGGACACTTCGGCATAACTTCCTTCGGCCAGCACCGCGCCGCGTGCGAGCACCGTGATGCGATCCGAAAGTGTGGCGACGACCGAAAGGTTGTGTTCGACCATCAGGACGGTCCGCGTCTCCGCGACACGTTTGATAAGATCCGACGTGCGGCCGATATCCTCCTGGCCCATACCCGCCAGCGGTTCGTCCAGAAGCAGAAGGCGCGGGTCCAGCGCCAGGGTCGTCGCGATCTCCAGCGCCCGTTTACGGCCATAGGGCAGGTCTGCGGCGCGATCGTGAAGGAAATCCTCCAGTCCCACGTCCTCGAGCAGCTGAACGGCTTCGTCCTCAAGGCTGTTCAGGCACTTGCTGGACCGCCAGAAATCGAAGGAGCGACCGTGCAGGCGCCGCTGAAGGGCGAGGCGAACATTCTCCAGAACGGTCATGCCACCGAATACAGCCGAAATCTGGAACGAACGCACCAATCCCTTTTGGGCGATGGCTGCAGGGGCCAGATTGGTGACGTCCTCGCCTTCGTAAGTGATGGTGCCCCTGGATGGCGTCAGAAATTTCGTAAGAAGGTTGAAACAGGTCGTCTTGCCTGCCCCGTTCGGACCGATCAGCGCATGAATGGAGTTGCGCCGCACTGAAAGATCCACGTTGTCTACGGCCCTTATGCCCCCGAAGACCTTGGTCAAACCCTTGGCCGTGAGAACATAATCGGCCCCGTCATCATGGCGGGATGTCATGGGAAGGATGTCCTTGCTGATTGGCGGTGCCTTTGAGGCAAAGGCACCGCTTTGGAAATGATGTCAGCCATTCACCAAGGAGCAGGTGCTCTTGGCGAGCGGCATATAGGCTTCCTCGGCAGGGATTTCGCGCAGAACCTTGGCAACGTCATCCTCACCCTGCGAATCCGCGGGCGATTTCACCTGTGCCAGGTACATCGTGTGCATCATGCGGCCATCTTCGCGGATATACCCATCCTTGGCGAAGAAGTCGTTGATCGGGTTTTCGCCCATCCATGCACGCACCGTTGCGGGATCGTCCGAACCGGTGGCTTCGACGCCCTTCAGGTAATGCGTGACAGCCGAGTAGAACCCGGCATGGATCATCGTGGGCATGCTGCCGTGGCGTTCCTTGAAGCGTTCGGCGAAGGCGCGCGTTTCATCGTTGTAATCCCAGTAGAACCCGGTGGTGTAGGTCAGGCCCTGTGCAACGTCGAGGCCAAGGGCATAGATATCGGTCAGGAAGACGAGCATACCGGCGATCGTCTGTCCGCCCTGAACCACGCCGAATTCGCTGGCCTGCTTCAGCGCGGTGCTGAAATCGGTGCCGGCATTGGCAAAGGCGACGACATCCGCGCCCGAGGATTGCGCCTGAAGGATGAACGAGCTGTAATCCGTTGCCTTGAACGGGTGACGAACGGTTCCGACGACATTGCCGCCCAGTTCCTTGACGACGGATGCGGTGTTTTCCTCAAGCGAATGGCCGAACGCGTAATCGGCGGTAATGAAGTACCAATCGGTGAGGCCGCTTTTGACGATGGCGTTGCCCGTGCCGGTTGCCAGCGCGAACGTGTCATAGACATAGTGGATGCCGGTCGGCGTGCATTCCTTGTTCGTAAGCGCCGTCGAGGCCGAACCGGCAGCGACGGTGAGGATGTTCTTTTCCTTGCCGATATTCTGAATGGCGATGGCTGCAGCCGAGTCGGTGGACTCGATGATCATGTCCACGCCTTCCTGATCGACCCATTCGCGCGCAAGGTTGGAGGCCACGTCGACCCGGTTCTGGTAGTTTGCCGAGAGCAGTTCGATCGGTTTGCCGTTCACTTCGCCGCCGAAATCCTCGATGGCCATTTCCGCACCGAGGACGGCACCCATGCCGCCATTCGCGGAATAGACGCCGGTCATATCGACCATGGCGCCGATCTTGACCGCATCTCCGGACACTTCCTGTGCCATGGCGATGCCGGTCGACAGCGCGATTGTCGCGGTTACTCCTGTCAAAAGTTTCATTTCTGGTCTCCTCCCTAGGGTCAGGTAAACTGAAGGTCACGTCACTGCGACGGCCACAGGGAGTGACGCAAAATGCGTGCCATTATTTAATTTTGGGCGTGAATTTTTATCCCGGAAAGGGCGGGAGATGTCGGCGGCACCCTTGTTTCGTGTGCTGTGGCCGGGGAACTGGCGTTTTTGGGTTAAAGACCTGTTCCATTTTTGTCTTTATCGCGGGGGCGGGGCGTGATCGGGCAATTTTTTCCGGTGTCGGCGCGGCGGCAGAAAAATGATTTGCGCGGCGCTTGTTCCCGGTCGGTATGCCTGAATTTAAAGTGTCTTGATTCAGGTCATCCGGTGCTGGCCGACAGCGGACATTGCAATGAAGTATCCGCTGTCGGAGGGCGCAAAATGAGGCGTCAGACCGCCTCGAGCGCGATGGCGATCCCCTGGCCGACGCCAATGCACATGGTGGCGAGTGCCTTTTTCCCGCCCGTCAGTTTGAGTTCCAGGGCCGCCGTGCCTGCAAGCCGGGCGCCGGACATGCCCAGGGGATGACCCAAGGCGATGGCACCGCCATTGGGATTCACACGAGGATCGTCATCGGCGATCTTCAGGTCGCGCATGGTGGCCAGGGCCTGGCTGGCGAAGGCTTCGTTCAGTTCGATCACGTCGAAATCCTCGGCGGTCATCCCGAGCCGGGTCATCAGTTTGCGTGAGGCCGGGGCCGGGCCGAACCCCATGATGCGAGGGGCGACGCCGGCAGCCGCCCCGCCGAGGGCGCGGGCAATGGGGGTGAGGCCGTGCGCCTTGGCGGCTTGTTCGGACGCCAGAACAAGGGCCGCAGCCCCATCGTTCACGCCCGACGCGTTGCCCGCCGTAACGGTCCCGCCGTCGCGAAACGGTGCAGGCAGTTTCGCGAGCTTTTCGAGTGTGGTGTCCGGGCGCGGGTGTTCATCGGTTGTCACCTGACGGGGATCGCCCTTGCGCTGCGGAACGGACACGGTGGTGATTTCCTGTGCAAGGCGTCCGTTTTCCATCGCCCGCCCAGCGCGCTGTTGTGAGCGGAGCGCGAAGGCATCCTGATCTTCACGGTTGATGTCGAAATCCCCGGCCACGTTCTCGGCCGTTTCGGGCATCGAATCCGCGCCGTATTGCTGTTTCATGAGCGGATTGACGAAACGCCAGCCGATGGTCGTGTCATACACCGCGTTCGAACGCGAGAAGGCGCTTTCGGCTTTGGGCATGACAAAAGGTGCGCGGCTCATGCTTTCGACGCCGCCGGCGACGATCAGATCGGCCTCGCCCGCGCGGATTGCGCGCGCTCCGGTGATCACCGCATCCATGCCCGATCCGCAGAGCCGGTTGATCGTGGTGCCCGACACCGTTTCCGGCAACCCGGCCAGCAGAAGGGACATGCGCGCCACATTGCGGTTGTCTTCGCCAGCCTGGTTGGCGCAGCCATAGATCACATCGTCCACCGCCGCCCAGTCTACCGCGGTGTTTCGGGTGATCAGGGCCTGCAGCGGGACGGCCCCGAGATCGTCGGGCCGGATTGTGGACAGCCCGCCTCCGAAGCGGCCGATCGGTGTGCGAATGTAGTCGCAGATAAAGACGTCTTGCATCATGTGTTCCTGTTATCTGAAGGGTGTCGTGTGTGCGGATGGAGGTCGGGGAGACCCGATACGAACGGGCGCTTTTCGGTTTGGGTGTCGCCTGACACGGGGCTTGCATCCCTCGAAAGCCGGAACGGCATGTCGGTGATCCGGTCGTCAGGCAATGGAAACGCTCTGTGTTCTCTTGATCCTCTTGCGCACCGCCGAGGACGGGATGCGCATCATCTTGCGATACTTGGTAACGGTGCGGCGGGCGATGTTGATGCCGTTGCGCGATAGCTCCTCCACGATACCGTCATCGGACAGGACCGCCCCGGCGATTTCCGCTTCGATCAGGCCCTTGATCTTGTTGCGGACGGCCTCGCCCGAGACCTGCGTGCGGGTCTGGGACACCGGAACCGCCTCGGAGAAAAAGAACTTCAGTGAGGTCAGACCGCGCGGACTCAGGATATACTTGTTGGCAATGGCGCGGGACACCGTGGACTGATGCAGGCCAACCGACTCTGCAATATCCTTGAGCGACAGCGGTTTCAGGTGGTCCGCGCCGTGGACGAAGAAATCGCGCTGCTGGATGACGATTTCACTGGCCACCTGCAATATGGTCTGGGCGCGCCTGTCCAGGTTCTTGGTCAGCCAGGTCGCGCTCTTCATGCAGTCGGCAATGAATTTTCTGTCGCTGCGCGTCTGTGAATGGCGGCGTATCAGGGCATAGTAGTCCCGGTCGATCAGTGCTTTGGGCAAGAGATCGGTGTTCAACTCGACCTTGAAGTCGTCTGCGGTGTCGTAGCGAACGATGATATCGGGCATGGCCAGGGGTGTGGGGCTTGTATCGAATTGCCGCCCCGGTGCGGGGTTCAACCGCTTCAAATGCTCGATTATTTCGATGACGCCCCCCCGGTCACAGCCGCATTTCCGGGCGAGTTTGTCGACCTCGTAATTGGCCAGAAGTGGAAGGTTTTCAAGAAAACAGCTTATTTTCGGGGTCAGTTCCCCGCGTTCGGTCAGTTGCAGGCGCAGACATTCCGCCAGATCGCGCGCGCCGACGCCGCACGGTGAAAACTCCTGTATTTTGCCGAGAACCTGAAGGATGCGCGGTTCGCTTGTTTTCAGGGTGTCGGCGATTTCGATGGCGGTTCGTCGAAAATATCCGTCCGGTTCGATCGACTCGATGATTTCGAAGGCGATGGTCCTGTCGTGTTTTTTATGGAACGTGATCGCTGCCTGTTGATGCAGGTGTTCTCGCAGGCTGACATGGTGGGCATGAGTGTCGGCAATGCTGGGGATATCCGTTGCCGATATGTTGTCCCCTGACGTGGATGGACGCGCCGATGTATCGGCGGGCCGCCATTTTTCGTCGGAAGACCGGGAATGCGCATCGGGAAACTGCACGTCCAGCAACGGATTGCTTTCCGCCTCATCGCGCAGGAGTTCGTTGAGTTCCTGGCTGCCGAGTTGCAATATCTTGACCGACTGAATCGCCTGCGCCGTGATTTTCAAAGACTGAGACTGGCTCAGGTTTTGAGTCGCTTGCAGGTGCATGCTTTCTCCCCCCAGATTTGCCTGCGCCGCTCTCCGTCCCTCCTCGTCCGGATAGAGCGGGCTTGTGAATAATTAACATAGCAAGAATCGTGCCAAAAATGCATCTTCCATAAATCTTGTCAGTTTTTAGGTCGGGGGAACAGTCCTGCATCGCCCTCTCGTTTTGGGCTGTCTGCATTGCAGTCAGTTTTCGCGGGAATTGTTCTTCTTTGGGACGCCTTGAGTTTCGAAAGTCTATTTCGTTCGCCTGCTTGAATAATCACTTAGCGCAGAGAAAATGCTGCTGGCAGGTCTGTTCGACTTAGCTGCGCATCGAGTGGGGCAAGGCCGAACCGGCCCGCTCACCGCGCAACCACGACGGGCCGTTGATTGTGGTCGATGACATCGAACGCCATGCCGAATACCGCGTTCAGGGTCGCGGGGGTCATGATGTCGTTGCAGGGGCCGCTGGCACCGATTTCCCCATCCTTGAGGGCGATTACATGATCGGCCCAGCCGGCGGCGGCGTTGATGTCGTGGATCACCACAACGACGCTGCGTTGTTCGGGGGCGGGGCGGGTCAGATCGTGGAGGCGTTCCATCAGGTCACGGGCATATTTCGGATCGAGCGCGTTGAGCGGCTCGTCCAGCAAAAGCCATGGCGCGGATTGTGCCCATGTCATGGCAACCAGCGCGCGTTGACGTTGCCCGCCCGAGAGGGTGTCGAGTGACCGTTCGGCCAGCGGGGTCAGGTCGAAGGTGGCGAGGGCCTCTTCGGTCAGGCGCGTATCCTCGGGGCCGGGGCGGCCTCCGTGATGCGGCCAGCGCCCGAAGGCGACCAGCTCGCGGACCCGCAGGCGTGTGGCAATGCGCGGAGTCTGCTGCAACAGAGCGACGGCGCGGGCACGGTCCCGGTGCGGGGCATCAAACGGGTCGAGGCCGTCGATGCGCACTTGCCCACACGATGGCGTCAACAGGCCCGCGATGCAGTGCAGGAGGCTGGATTTACCCGCACCGTTTGGCCCGATGATGGCCGTGATCCCGCCCTGCGGGATGGTCAGGCTGATGTCGCGCAGGATCTGCGCCTGACCGGCGGAATACGACAGGTTGGACACCTCGATCATAGGGTTCTCCGTCTGATGATCAGGGCGATGAACAGCAGCCCGCCGAAAAATTCGACAATCACCGACAGGGTGGATTGCTGGCCCAGAAGGCGCTCGAACACGAATTGCCCGGCAACGAGGATCAGCGCCCCGGTGAGGGCGGCGGCGGGGATCAGCCATGCGTGGCGATGCGTGGGCACCAGTTCGCGTGCAAGGCTGGCGGCAAGAAGCCCCAGGAATGTCAGCGGACCGACCAGCGCGGTCGAGATCGCCACCAGCGCCGCCACCAGCGCGAGTGCCTGCATGATCAACCGGTCGTAGTCCAGCCCGAGGCCGCGCGCGACGGGGCGCCCAAGCGCCGCCACGTCAAGCCGGGGTGCCATGCGCACACAGAGAAACAGGGTGATGCTCAGTGCCGTCCCGGTGATGGCCAGTTGCGCGGGACTGACCGCGCTGAAACTGGCAAAGCTGGCCTGTTGCACGACGGAAAATTCCGCCGGGTCCAGCAGGCGTTGCAGCAATTCGGCCAGCCCGCGCAGCATGATCCCAAGAATGACGCCGGTCAGCAGGATGCGGATAACGTCATCGCCGCCATTGCGAAACAAAAGGCGAAAGACGATCACGGCGACCAGCATCATCAGGCCGGCTTCGGCCAGGAACCCCGCTGCCGCGGGGATCGCGGCATAGCCGACACCGCCCAGCAGGAACACCAGCAGGGTTTGCAGAAACACGTAGAGCGCATCGAACCCGACCAGCCCCGGTGTCAGGAGCTGGTTCGCGGCGACCGTCTGAAACAGGATGGTCGCCGCGCCGGTGGCCGCGCCGACCATGACCAACGTGGCCAGCTTGGTGCCCCTGAGCGTCAGGATGAACCCGGTGGGCTCTTTGAGTTGCCACAGCAGGAAGCCCGCCGAGAGCGCCAGCATCGCCAGCGCCAGCCATGTCACCCGCCGTTCAATCATGGGCGCGCGCCGGGGCGGCATTGAGCAGCCACAGGAAGATGCCCGCCCCGGCCACGGCAAAGATCGTTCCGGCGGGAATTTCATAGGGATAGCGGATGAGGCGCCCCAGAATGTCGGCGGACAGCACCGCGCCCGCCCCGAAGGCCGCGATCACCGGCAGGTTGGCGCGCAGGTTGTCGCCGCGCCAGCGCGACACGATGTTCGAGGCGACCAACCCCACAAAGGGCAGGGTGCCCACGGTCACCACCACCAGCGCGATGATCGTCGCGACGATGCCCAGCCCGAGCGCGCGGGTCTGGCCATAGTTCAGGCCGAGACTGCGGGCCTGTGTCTCTCCGAGGCCCAGAAGAGTGATGCGGTCGGCAACCAGATAGAGCAGCACCGCCAGCCCGGCGATGCCCCAGAGCAGCTCATACCGCCCCTGCACCACGCCCGAAAATTCGCTCAGGCGCCATGTGCCCAGGTACTGCATCAGGTCGGTGACCCATGCCAGCCACAGTCCGACTGCCATCAGGATGCCGCCATAGATCATGCCGACGATGGGCAAGAGCATCGGATCGTGCCGGGGCAGGGCGCGGGCAAGGCCAAGGAATCCGGCCATGCCCGCCAGCGCCGCCAGCGCGCCGCTGCACATCTTGATCCAGATCGGAGCACCGGGCCATGTCAGCGTGATCGCCAGCAAGCCCAGCATGGCGGATTCGGGGGTGCCGATCAGGCTGGGCTCGACAAGACGGTTCTGCACCGATTGCTGTACCACGACCCCCGCCAGCGCCAGCCCCATGCCCGCCAGCAGCGCGGCGGCGGTGCGGGGAAAACGGCTGGTCGCAATCAGGAAGCCTGCGTCGAGATCCCCGGCAAACAGCGAGGCGGCACCGATGCACAGGCTGGCCGTCACGAGCGCGGCCAGCACGAGCGCAATGATCAGCGGCAGTCGCACCGGGCTTAGCCCCCGGAGGCCCGGAAGGCGGCGATCAGTTCATCCAGCGTGTGCATCATCGACTGCATCCCGCCGCCCGCGATATAGATCGGGCCGGCATCGAGATGAACGATCTGCCCGCTTTGCGCGGCGGTGGTGCCCTGAACCAGCGGATTGTCCAGCGTCGCCACCGCGGCCTGACCCGCCGCGCCGATGGCTGCGCCGCGGTCGATCACCAGTATCCAGTCGGGGTCGAGATCGGCGACGAATTCAAACGACACCGCCTCGCCATGCGTTTGCGAGGACACGCCGGGATAGGCTTCGGGCAGGCCGGTGGCGCTGTGCAACCAGCCAAAGCGGCTGTCGTCTCCATAGGCGGAAATCTTGCCGCCATTGGTCAGCAGGATCAGGGCGTTGCCCTTGCCCGCGACGGCCTCGCGCGCTTCGGCCAGCCGGGCCGTGAATGCCGCGTTGAGCGCGGTCGCCTGGTCCTGACGGTCGAATATGGTGCCGTAGGCGGTGGTGCGGGCCACGGCCTGCGCGGCCATGTCACCGCCCCAGATGGTCATGTCGATGGTCGGAGCGATCCGCGCCAGCGTGTCCACCTGCTCTGAGCTGCGCCCCCCCGCGATGATGAGGTCGGGGGCCATGGTCGCCAGCGTTTCGTAATCGGGTTCGAACAGGGTGCCGACCTGTTCGGCTTCGGCAGCCACATCGTCGAGATACGGCAGATAGAGCGGCGCGGGCACCCCTGCGATCGCTACGCCGAGTGCCTCGAGCGTGTCGATTGCGGGCACATCGAACACGGCGATGGTCCGGGGGGCGGAGGGCACCTCAACGTCGCCACGGGCGGTGTCCACGGTCAGGGTTTGGGCCAGCGCGCCGGAGACGCAGCAAAAGGCAAACGCGGCAGCCATCGCGAACAGATCACGCATCGGATCATCCTTTGGTCAAGGTGAGTGGGCGCGGGGCTGGCGTGGGCTGGCGGCGCGGTGTTGCGGTTGCAATACGCCCTTGCAACGGGCGACTGCAAGGGCTTAATTGACCTAAAATAGTCAGGAATTGGATGTGACCGGAAAAATGTACTCTGAAATCGGGATTTTCGCGACCGAAAACGCCAGCAAATACCTACAACAACTGTGCAAGCATTTCGCCCACAAGGTCGAGGTCCGCTATGACGCGCAAAGTGGCGAAGCCGCGCTGCCGCCGGGGCCTGCGCGGCTGAGGGCGACCGCAAGCGAACTGCGGGTCGAGATTTGCGCACCGGATGAGGCGGGGCTGAAAGCTGCCCGGCATATCATCGACGATCATCTCGAACGGTTTGCGTTTCGCGAGGCGTTCAAGGGAATGGGCTGGCAGGCCCGGTAAATACGACAGGGCGCGCCGATATCGCGGCGCGCCCTGATGGTTTTCCGTATTCGCCGATCAGAAATTCAGCCTGGCCGTCAGCGCAAAGGTGCGCCCCGGTTCGTTCAGGGCAACGACGCGCGAGGGGATGTCGATCCCGTCCGAGCTGCGCGCGGCATAGGTTTGATCGAACAGGTTATACACGTCCAGCCGCAATTCCAGCCCGTCGAGGGTGGCCGGTTTGTAGCTGGTATAGAGGTTGACCGTTTCATAGGCGGGCAGGGACGGTGTGATATCGTCGTTTTCCAGAACGATCTGCGCGTTGCCGCCAACACGCCATTCCTGCGTGATGTCATAACCCGCTTCCAGACCGATGATATGGCCCGCCGGACGCCCGAGGTAATAGGCGGTCGAGCCGATGGCCGTGTCGTCGAGTTCCACGTCGGCATAGGTGTAGTTCATACGAACGAACCCTTGCGCGCCGCGATAGGAAACGGACCCGTCAAAGCCTTGCGAAACCAGATCGCTTGTCGCGCCGCGATTGCCGGCGGTGGGCAGGACGGCGTTGACGTCGTTCACCTCAGTATAGAACAGCGCCCCGCTGACCTCCCAGGGGCCGCGGGCATAGCGCAGACCGGCGCGGGCGGAGTTCGCGCGTGACGACGTAAAGCCCGCATAGGTCCAGGCGGTGGGATCGATCAGGGCCGCTTCGCCCAGTTCGTACCCGCCCCAGCTGGTCGCGGCGCCGGCGTTCAGGGTCCAACTGTCGGACAGGATGATATCCACCGCACCATTGGCGCTCATGCCGTTATCCTTGAACACCATGCCATTGGCCGCCGTGAACCGCTGCGTGTCGAAACGCGCGCCGTAGGATACCGATACGCGGTCGCTCAGATCCTGCCGGGCTTGCACGAACAGGCCGTAATTCCTGAGTTTTTCCTTGCCCGTCAGAGAGCCGGGAACACGGCTGTGGCCTTTGGCTTCTTCATCGAAGAAATCCAACCCGGCTGTGATCGTTCCGTTCCCAATGGCCCATTCGTTCTTGACGGTGCCGCTGAGGCTGGTGTTCAGGCCCCAGACCCCGGAGGCGTCGATTTCCTGTTCGTTATAAGACAGTTGCACCGTCGGATCGAGCCAGCCTTCGGGCGTTTCGTCGGTATAGGTCAGCGTGTAGGAGTTCCGCTTTGACAGGGCCTCGACGAAGGAGGTGTTGCGCCCGACCACCGCTGCGAAATCCGGCCGCGTGTACAGCAGGCCGCCCGGTCCGGCCTGTGCCGAGCGGGTGCCGGTGTCTTCGGTTTGCGAGGCCGAGAATTCCAGCCGCCCGCCGCCCTGGCCGGTATAGGCCAGTTTCAGCATGTAGTCGGTCAGGTCGGCCTCGGTGCCGGGGACGGTCTGCCCCGCGCCGTCATCGTAATCGTCGCCCTTGTGACGGGTGCCGCTGAGCAGCCATTCGAAGCCGCCCTGACGGCCGAACAATGTCAGCGTGCCGCGCGCGCCATAACCGTTGGTGCCACCCGTCACGCTGGAGAATCCGCCGAAGCTGTCGCCGTCGTCCAGAAGGTCGCCGACATCCTTTGTTTCATAGGCGATCTGGCCTGCCAGTGCGCCGGGGCCGGCGTCGGCGGGGGCGATGCCTTCGCTGACTTCGACCCGTTTCAGCAATGCGGGGTCCAAGAGCACGTTGCCGGTGTGGTGAAACGCCGACTTGTTCTGGCGCGCGCCGTCGATGGTGACCGAGAGCAGGCTTTCCTCGATCCCGTTCACATAGACCTTTTGCGCGATGGAGGCGCCGCCGCTGGCGGTGATGGAGGACTCACCGGCGAACACGTCCTTGGTGGTGGCCGGGTTCCTGTTTTCAAGGTCTTCGGCGTCGATTTCTTCATTGCCCAGAAGGGCTTGGGCCTCGTTGGCGTCGATCCGGATGGTCCCGAGATCGAAGGCCGTGCCGTCTTGTGCGTGAACTGTGCCCGCCCAACCGCAGGCAGACAGGAGCAACAGCCCCTTGGTGATCCGTGTCATGTGTGTCCCTCAGCGAAATATTATGAAATTGGCTGGAGCGCACGGGGTTGCACGGCGTCTGGCTGTTCTGGCGACGCGTTATCCTAGTGTTTTTGTCAGGTCAAGCCGCGCCAGAAGATTCTTGGGACTCTTTGGTGCGGTGTGGCGGGGAAACCGGGCGTGGAAATTGTACGAAACGTACGAAGTGTACGCGGGTTTTGTACGAAACCGGGGGCCTGCCGGAACACATGCGTCCAACATGGACGCAAGTGCCCGAGTCAGGCGGTGCATTCAGAGGTCGATATCGGCGGCTTCCTTCGCCAACTCCCCGGCGGTTTTGGGCGTGTCGTCGTCACCACCCCATTCAAGCCCGGACAGGACTGCCGGGTCGATCACCCAGGTGCTGAGGCTGAGTTTGTCGGCATGGGTCGAGATTTCGGCAATCACGATCGGCTGGCACAGGCCGAAATCCGGACCGGCCTGGGTCAGCGACCCGAATTGCGGCCAGGTCAGGGCATTGGCGAGATCGAGGAAACGGCGGTCTTCGTCGTTGTCGATCCTGAAGGTGTCCCGCATCTGGCGACCGGCGGTTTCATTCATCTGCGGCAGGCAGTAGGGCATGGAAATGGCCGGGTGATAGCCCCAGATATAGCGATTGAGCTGGCGGCCACCCCGGCGGTCCGCTTCGGCAAAGCGGGGCTCGCCGTATTTCTTGATGAGCGCCCCGGCCAGCCCGTCGGAGGTCACGGCGGCGGGATCGTACAGCTTGATCCGTCCCAGCCCGAGACGCGGTGTTCCGGTCCGGCTGTCGGAGAGCGACAGGATCGCCTCGTGTTCGGGCAGGTCGATCAGCATCGTTGCATCGGTGATCGCCTCGGTGGCGGGCAGGGTGCCCGATCCGGGGACGGGTTTGGGGGAGATCTGGCGGGCAAAGCTCTGCGCATAGGCGCGTTGCCCCGTGCCGTTGGCGATCAGCGCGATTTCCATGTCTTCCGCCGATGTCTCCAGCCCCATGCCCTTGATGTCGCTCACCTGCGGGGCCGGAACGCGGAGGCTTTCGACCTGCGCAACCGACAGGCGCACGGGTTTGCCGGTGGGGTTGGGCATATGGCGCTGCGGCAGCGCGTCCTGTCCGTAGAATATGCTGTCGGTCACGTCGAGGTCGATGCGGAAGGTGCCCGCATTTTGCGGCCCGGGTCCTGCCGGTGTGCCGGGCACGAAGGCGATATCGGCGAGACGGGCCAGATGGCGGGTTTCAACCACCTGACGGCGCTCGTTCGCGATCAGGATCGGGTGGTTCAGAACGATGACGGCATCGGTCGTCTGGCTGGCGGCGGGATCGAAGCCGTCGGTCACGGCATCCAGGCGCTCTTGCCCGACGCAGGCGGAAACGCTGGGATGGCGGGCCGTGCGATAGAGCTGATAGATGGGCCGCCCGCCGATCTGCGTCAGGCGGGTGTCGGCCAGAACGGGTTTGCGTTCGGGGATTTTCTGCGCGGTCTTTTCGAGCATGCCGAGCGTATTCCCGACGGATTGCGCCAACGCGGCGTAATCGAGCCCTTCGAGCATCGTTTTCACACCGGGCGAAAACCCGTTGACCTGCGAGGGATGGGCATAGCTCAGCGCCGCGCAACCCGCCGAAATCGGGTTGGTCGCCACCCGCAGCATGACTCGCTCGGGCAGGGCGGCGGCGCGGGCCGTCTGCCAGGCCTGGAAGGCGGGCAGCAGCGCGGCGCGTTCGACCCGGTTCAGGCGCTGCGGGATGGGATCGAAAAACCGCCCCCAGGGCAGGTCGGCGTCGTTTTGTGTGCGCAATTCGCGGTGCAAGCGATCCAGAAACATCCGGTCCAGCGTCGCCTCGTCCAGCGAGTCTCCCGTTTCGCGGACCTGCAGCAGATCGAGAAAATCGTGATCCAGCATCACGATTTCGGGCCGGTCCGGCAATTCCGCGCTTTGCGGTGTTTCGGGTTGGGCGGTTCCGGGCGCTTCCTTGAGGATGACGCGCAGAAGGGGCAGGCCGGTTTCGTCCTTCTGGTGCGAAAACAGGGCGATTTCCTGCAGGCGGACGAAAACGGTGGGCCGCCCGCCCTTGATGGCGGTGGTGACGGGGGTGAACAGCGCACGGTATTGCACGGAGCCGCCGATTGCCTGCATGGCGCTGTCCTGCGCGTCGCTCAGCGGCAGATTGGTCAGGATGGCGGTATCGGCCAGTTCGACCTGCGGCGCGTCGAGGCCGCTTTCGTTGCTCCGGTAGGTCCAGCGAAAGCCGTTCGCGCTCCAGCCCGTGCCCTGTTTGACGAATGTCATCGTGCCGGTCAGGACGGGCGGGTCGGGCATGGCCAGTGCCTGGGCGGCGGCCAGCGGGTCATCGGCCTGTCCGCGCCGGTTCATCGCCTGTGCGAAGGCGGCCCGATCTTCGGCCACCTGCAGGGCGGCGGCGATCAGATCCTCGCCCCGCGCGCCCGGATCACCGGACAGTTCGCCCCAGAGGGCCAGTTCGTCGCGATCCGCAATCGGCTGTTCCGCTCCGCGATAGTCTTGCGGATCGAGATCGAGCAGCTTGTTGGTCTGCAACGAGTCGTGATCGGGGTGGTTCGACCCGGCGTGGAGGCTGAGGGCGCTCAGATCGAACCCCGGCGTAATGCGCGGCAGGCCGATGGGGCCGTCCGGGGCAAAGACGGTTTCGCGGGCGCGAAGGCCCAGTTCGGCATAAAGGGTCAGGAATTTCCGCCCCGGCCCGTCGATCATGGCCATCCGGTCGAGGATCTGGGTGGCTTCGTTCTGGCCGATCCTGAAGAAATCGGGCAGCCCGCTGACGACCGGATACTGCGTTCCCAGAAGCCAGCCACCGGCGCGGAAGGTCACGGCAAAGCCGCCCTTGTCGAAATCGTAATCCGACATCGGAACGGCGACGGTCGAGGTGACGGCAATCGGGTCTTGCGGCAGGACGGCGGCGATCTGCGGCAGCAATGCGCGGAGTGTCCGGTCTTCCAGGTTGCGCTGTTCGATGTCGTTGATATGCGGGGCGAAGCGATCCCGGCCCGGAGACAGCTTGTCGGGGGAGATCAGCCTGTCTTGCAGGGCGCGCGGGGCCATTTGCAGATAGGCCTGCCAGAACAGCTCGGGGCTGAGGCGGCGGGAGAGGACCTCTTCGATGGGCAGGGCGGTCAGGGCGCGCCATTGCATCAGCTGATTGAGCGCGCTGGCCCCGCCCTGCCGTTCGTCCAGATACCGCCCGTCGCGCGAACGCAGGCGCAGCGCTTGTTCGACATTGGCCAGCGTCACGCTGTCGGCGTCGGCCTCTGGTGCCGGGAGGGTCCAGATCAGGTTGCCCGGCACCACCTCGCGGTTCACGGCTGTCATTTCATGTATGGCCAGCGTTTCGACCCGTCCGGCGGCGCTGGTGACGCGGGTTTGCACGGTGGGATTGATGCGGGTGATTGTGAGCTGCGCGACGATCATCACGCCCTGACGGGAGCGCGCAAGGCCCTCGAGCCGGTCCTGCACGGCGGCGGGCGGGCGTAACGCGCTCAGGTCGAACGGCTGAACCGGATAGATTTCGACGCCCGGCGATTGCAGCGGCGCCTGAACCTTGAGCGCGTCGAGCGTGCCGGACACGATTTTGGGCTGCTTGCCGCTGCCGGCCCTGAGCCGCACCGTGCCGTCGTCGTTCACCTCAATCGCGGCGGGCAGGGCGACCTCGATCTTCAGCGGGAGGGCCGGGGGCTGTTGCAGTTGCTGCCTGATCCAGGCCCCGGCGGCGTCGAGTTTCTGTTGCTGTTCGGCGGTGGGAAGTTGCCCGAAGGTCTTGGACGATCCGGGATCGACATAGGTCATCAGGGCAAAACGCCGGGGATCGGTTTCATTGGCCAGCGAAGGCGCGGCGCGGATGGCCTCGAGGAACAGGGTGCGGGCGATTTCGGTCTTGTCGGCCATCTGGGCCTGGGCTGCGGTGCCGAGGGCGATCAGGATCACCAAGACTGTCCGAAAGATCATCGTCATGTTCCTTTTCCGTCGTGTCTATGGGCCGCAGGTGTCCCCGAGCGGTCCGCCTTGCGGGGTCGTGGGGCCGGGCAGGTCCATCGGGGCGCCGCCGACGCTGGTCGCCGTGGCCAGCGCCGCGCCGTCCGGGCCTTGGACCATCGCGCCGAAAAGATCGAGTTCGGTTTGCGCCGCAGCCCCCTGAGCCAGCGACAGGGCCAGGAGACAGGCGAGCCACCTCATTGCGCGGGCTCCAGCCTTGTGCCGGTCCAGCGCCAGTCGACCACGCATTCCAGCGCACCGTCGGGGCAGGAGGGCCTGAGCGCCAGCGTGCGCAGCGCGGATTTGCCGAAGGCGCGGTTCACGATTTGCGGCTGCAAGCCCAACAATTGCTGGCTGCTCTGGGTCTGGGTAAAGAACACCTCGACCGAGCACATGTTGATGCCGCAGCGCCCGGCGCCGCGCCCCCTGGACCTGTCGGCGCAGGTCACGCCCGCCCAGTCGAGCACGATATCGGGTTTGTCGTCGCCATCCAGAAGGCCCGTCAGTTCGGCCCCTTCGGCGATGTCGAACGCGCCGCCGCAGGCCTCGGCGATCAGCGCGCCGGTCAGGACGATACGGCCGGTTCCGCCGCCGGTTGGCGAGGAGGAGGCCTGATCGGCCACGGGCATGCATCCCGCCAGCGCCGCATCAATCGCCCTCGACGAGCCCTTGAGCGACATGCGCGCCTTGCCCTGACCGGGCGGCCGGATATCCGCCACCCGCCCCTTTTTCAGGGCGTCGACAAGCCCCGCCGGGGGGATGCCCGTCCAGAGGCCATCGGGCGGTGAATGCTCGCCGGTTACCGGGAAATCCCGGCCTTCGACGGTGACGGTGAAACTGTCCTGACGGTTCTGGCCCGGTGTCACCGGATAGCCGCTGGTGTAGATCAGCGGCGATCCGTTGGCGCATGTCAGCGACAGCGCTTTGACGCCATCCACCGAAACGCCAATGGCGGTGGGGGTTTGGGATATCCAGTTTCCATTCGGCGCGAGGGTCCAGTCAGCCTGAGCGGGCTGTATGCCAATAAACATGCCGAGAAAGAGCAAAAATAAAAACCGCATGAGCAACGAACCGATGAAAAGACACCCTATACTTTAGCAGGGGGGTAAGAGAACTCAACTCCATATCCAAAGCGCCCGGCGGGCCTGTCGGAATCCTGCGTCTTTCGGCAGACCGGGAGCGGACGCCGGTTTTCCCGCAACGATGTGATTCATGACAGGGCTGGCGGCGGATGTTTCGTCATTTGCCGGGGACGGAAGGGGTGGGCAGCCGGTTTTTGGGATAGTGCGCCCCTGATTTTCATGATAAAATAAACTATATAAAACAATTGTATAAAAAAATATATATCAACATATGATAAAAGAAATTCGATATATGATAAAAATTTGATAGACTCTCGCGGCCTGCCGGACAAGTTTCATCCCTGTTTGAGGGCCATTCGATTGGCCTGTCCTGAAGGGGGAGGGGCCATTGCCCACACTGGACGCAGATTCCGGCCAGCGCGCCGAGACGTCGCTTGCCAAAGCCATTCGGCTGCTGCCCATCGTGGCGGAACGCAACGCGACGGGCGTCAACCTGTCGACGGTGGCGCGCAAGGCGAACCTCACGACCGCGACGGCGCGCAGGCTGTTGCAGGGGCTTGTCGATGGCGGGCTTCTGAGCTTCGATCCCTATTCCAAGATATACACGCTCGGCATCGGGTTGTTCGATCTCGCCGGTGCGCCGGGATCGCCGCGGCAGTTCGATGCCGTGCGCATGGAACTGCATCCCGCGCTGGCCGAAACCGCCACGGTCACGGGCGAAACCGTTTACCTGACGGTGCCGTTCGGCGACGAGGCCCTGTGCATCGACGCGGTGATGGGGACCACCCCGCTACGGGCGAATACGCTGCAGGTCGGGTCCCGGCGGCCCCTCGGCGTGGGGGCCGGTAGCGCGGCGATTCTGGCGGCGCTGCCCGAGAACAGCTGCGACCGCCTGATCAGCTCCAACAGCGAGGTTTACGGACGCTATGGCGACCTCTCCACGGCCGAGGTCCGATCCATGGTGCGGCATTGGCGCAAGCACCGGTATCTGGTGAACAATTCGATCATCATCCCGGATGTGAGCGCGATTGCGGTGGCCGTGTTCGATGGCTCCGACCGCCTTCTGGCGGCGCTGTCGGTTTCGGCGCGCAAGTCGCGCATGGGCCCTCAGCGCCGGAAAGAAATCGTGGCCGTGATGGAACAGGCGCTCAACCGCGCCGGGCTCAAGACCTGAGGCAAGACAAGCATGTATCCTATCCATTTCTTCGATCGCGCAGCACGGCTCTGGCCGGATCACATCGCCGTTGAACGCGGCGACGAGGCGCTGAGCTACAAGGCGCTTCACGACCGGGTTCAGGCGCTGGCCACGGGGTTGCAGACGCTCGATCCCGCGTTCGGCTCGCGGGTCGGGATCTGTTGTTACAACTCTGTGGATCACCTGATCAGCTGGCTGGCCGTTCTGGCCGCCGGCAAGGTCTGGGTGCCGCTTCAGCCGATGAACGCCAAGGCCGAACTGGTGCGCGCGGTCGAATTCACCGGCGCCAGCATCGTCATCGCCCAGCCCGAGACCGTGGACAAGCTGGCCGGGGCCGAGACCCGGTTCCTGATGTCCGATCCGGCGGGCGGCCCCGAGACCACGATCGCGCTGTGCGAAAAGCACATGGGGCAGGCGCCCGAGAGTGCGGATATGCCGCTGAGCGCCACGCAGGCGATCAAGTTCACCGGCGGCACCACCGGATTGCCCAAGGGGGTGATGCAACCCTATCGCGCCTGGAACACGAATATCGCGATCCAGATTTCGGCTTGGTCGCTTGCCGAGGGGCAGCGCTATCTGGCGGCGGCTCCGATCACGCATGGCACCTCGACCTACATCCTGCCGACGCTGGCCACGGGGGGCACGCTGGTTCTGCTCGACAGGCCGCGCCCCGAGCAAACGCTGGATTTCCTGCAAAATGCCGGGATCACCACCACCTTCGTGCCGCCCACCGTTCTTTATATGCTGATGGAGCTGGAGAACGTGCGCGAGTCCGATTACGCGGATCTCAGGAACCTGATCTACGGGGCCGGTCCGATGCGCCCCGACGCCATCGAGCGGGCGCAGGGCATTTTCGGCCCGTGCCTTGCCTCGACCTACGGCCAGACCGAAGCGCCGCAGATCGCCACGATGATTTCCGCGCAAGAGTTGCAGAACCCGGCAAAGCGCGCCTCGGTCGGGCGCGAGACGTTCCTGACGCAGGTCGAGATCATGGATGACGAGGGGCGCATCCTGCCCGTCGGGGAAACCGGCGAGATCGTGATCCGCGGCGACCTGTTGATGACCGGCTACTGGGATCAGCCCGAGGTGACCGCCAAGACCCTTGTGGACGGCTGGCTGCATACCGGGGATCTGGGGCTGAAGGACGAGGACGGCTATGTGTTCATTCGCGGCCGCGCCAAGGAGATGATCATCACCGGCGGGTTCAATGTCTATCCCGCCGATGTGGAAACGGTGATGGGTGAGCATCCCGATATCATCGATTGCGCGGTCTATGGCGTTCCCGACGACAAATGGGGCGAATCCGTCCATGCCGCCGTGCAGGTGCGCGACGCGCAATCCGTCACCCCGGCCGAGATCATCGCCTTCATCCGCGAACGGCTGGGGCCGGTGAAAACGCCCAAATCCGTCCGCTTCGTCGAGAGCCTGCCGCGCAACGCGATCGGCAAGCTCCAGAAAACGCAGCTTGCCGAACAGCACATGGCGCAGAGCGCCGATGCACTCAAGGAAGGTTAATCATGTCAAAATCCGCTCCGACCACATCGCTCTGCCGGTATACCGATACCGAGATTTTCTATCGCGACCGCAACCTGGTCGATGAGCTGCTGACCGGCGACAGCGATTTCGTGACCGTCATGATGCAGCACATCCTGGGGCGCGATGTGCCGCCCGCCCAGAAACGGGTAATGAATGCGATCCTGATCACCATGATGGAGCACGGGCTGACGCCGAGCGCCATCGCCACCCGCTCGATCTACATGTCCGCCCCCGAGAACCTTCAGGGCGCGGTGGCCGCGGGCCTTCTTGCGGTCGGCAGCCAGTTTGTCGGCACCATCGAGAACAACGCGCGCGTTCTGGCGGAACTGGTCGATCTGGAGGGCGACGCCCAGGCGGCCCGCGCCGCCGAGATCGTGCGCGAGCACCGCGCCCGTAAGGCGCATCTGCCGGGGTTCGGCCATCACCTGCACACGCCCGACGATCCGCGTGCGCTGAGGCTCCTGGAGATCGGCGAGGCCGAATGCGAAACGCCCCGCTACCTGACGGCGCTTCGGACCCTGTCGGCTGCGGTGGATGCCGAATTCCAGCGCCACATCACCATCAACGCCACCGGCGCGACGGCGGCCCTGCTCGGGGATATGGACATTCCGGTGGAGTTGATGCGCGGTTTCGCCGTCATTTCCCGCGCTGCGGGGCTTGTCGCCCATATCGCCGAAGAACAGCGCAAACCGTCGGGTCGTTTCATCTGGGAGACGATCGACAAAGCCATGCCCTTTGAAAGCTGAGCCAATGCAGGATTTCGCAATCGTCACAGGCGGAGCCCGCGGGATCGGGGCGGCGGTGGCCCAACGGCTGAAGGCCGACGGGCTGCGTGTCGCAGTGGTGGACCGGGTCCGCCCCGAACACGATGTCGCCGACGAGGTTCTGGAACTGGACCTGTCGGATGTCGAGGCGGTTCAGTCCGCGCTCGGGGCCTTCTGCAAGGGGCGGCGCGTGACCCGGCTGGTCAACAATGCGGGCATCGTCGAGCCGGCCGACGTGGAATCGACCGATCCCTATTCGGTCGACCGGGTCGCCGCGGTCAACTTGCGTGCGCCGCTCCTGTGCCTGCAGGCGGTGTTGCCCGCGATGAAGGAGGCCCGGCTGGGCCGGGTGGTGAACATCTCGAGCCGTGTGGCGCTGGGCAAGGAACTGCGCTCGGCCTATTCGGCAACCAAGGCCGGGCTGCACGGGATGACGAAAACATGGGCGCTCGAACTCGGCCAGCACGGGATCACGGTGAATGCCGTCGGTCCGGGGCCGATCGCCACCGAACTTTTCAACAAGGTCAACCCGCCCGGTGACCCGCGCACGGACCGGATCATCCAGTCCATTCCGGTCAAGCGCACAGGAAACCCCGAAGATGTGGCCGATGCCGTGTCGTTCTTTTGTTCGGAGAGATCGGGATTCGTGACGGGGCAGGTTCTGTTCGTCTGCGGAGGTATGACGATCGGATCTGCCTGAACAGCATCCGGAAACCCGGAAAACAGGAGTTTTCACCAATGGAGGAGAAGAAGATGACACTTTCCAGAAGAACGATCATCGCTGCGGCCGGCGCCGTTTCGATGCTGGCCCTCGGCACATCGGTCATGGCCCAGGATTACCCGAGCAAGCGTATCACCATCATCGTGCCCTACAGCGCCGGTGGCGCGACCGATATCCTGGCCCGTCAGGTGGCCGATGGCCTGAGCCAGGTGCTGGATGAAACGGTGACGGTCGAAAACCGCCCCGGCGCCGGGGCGACCCTGGGCACCACGCAGGCGGCCAAGGCCCGCCCCGACGGTTACACGCTCTTCATGGGGCAGGTGTCGTCGCACGGGATCGCGCCTGCGGTCTACAAGAACCTGCAATACGATCCGGTCGCGGATTTCGCGCCGATCAAGCTGTTGATGTCGATCCCCAACGTTATGGTCGTCAACAAGGACAGCCCCTACCAGACCGCCGCCGAATTCCTTGCCGCGGCGCAATCCGAGGGCAAGACCTTCGGCTCGTCCGGTGTGGGCAGTTCGATCCACCTGTCGGGCGAAATGTTCAAGTCCCGCACCAAGGCCGACATGACCCATGTGCCGTTCCGTGGCAGCGGCGAGGCCGTGCCCGCGTTGCTGGCCGGGGATGTGGACGTGATGTTCGACAACCTGCCGTCGGCCATGCCGCATATCCAGTCGGGGGCGCTGCGCGCCCTGGCGGTGACCACGCCGGAGCGCTCGGACAAGCTGGCCGACGTGCCGACGCTGGATGAGCTGGACATTCCCGAACTCGACGGGTTCGCGGCGCGGTCGTGGTTCGGCCTGCTGGCCCCTGCGGGGACGGACGAGGCGATTGTCGCCACACTGTCCGATGCGCTTGATCAGGTCATCGCCAGCGACGGGTTCGTCAAGTTCGCCGATACGCGCGGCGCACAGATCGAGGGCGGCAGCCCCGAGGCGTTCAGCGACTTCATCGCCAGCGAGTTGTCGAGCTGGAAAACCGTCGTGGACGAGGCCGGCGTGACCGTCGAGTAACACTGCGATATCATCATGCGTGGCGGCCCCCGACGGGCCGCCACCGCCGACTGACACCACAGGAGGAGGGTCAGCCATGAGCGGAAACACAACCCGGACCGATGCCCACAAGGGCCGCCGCCGCGAGATCGTCTTTGCGGCCCTCACGCTTGCGGCGTCGGTGCTGTTCGCCCTGATCGTCATACCGACCGGGGTCACGACGCCGTCCTCGGTGAAGCACCTGCCGCTGTCGCCGGCCTTTCTGCCGTATCTTCTGACCATCGCCATCGGCCTGTTCGCGCTGATCCACATGCTCGAAGCGATCTTTGCCCCGCATATCCCCGGCGAAGACGAAGACATGATGTCGGGCGTTCACCCCAGATGGAAAAGCCGCCTGCTGATGCTCTGTGCGTTGCTGCTGGTCTATCTCCTGGTGCCCGACCGGCTGGGCATGCTTCTGACCTCGGTTCTGGTCACCGTCGCCCTGCTTGCCATCGGCGGCGAGCGGCGTCTGGTCATCCTGCTGGGGGTCGGGATCACCGTGCCGCTGCTGGTCTATCTCTTTTTCGCCCATGTCGCGCAGGTGCCCCTGCCGACGGGCATTTTCGAAGACTGGATGTGATTCATGTTTGAAAACATCGCAACCGGGTTCGAACTGTTCTTCACCTTTGGAAATCTCATGGCGATCACCGCGGGCGTTTGCCTGGGGGTGGTTGTCGGGGCCATTCCGGGGCTGACGGCCACGATGGCCGTGGCGCTTGCGCTGCCCTTCACCTTCAATCTCGATCCGGTGACCGGTATCCTTCTGCTGGTCGGGGTCTACAAGGGCGGGGTGTTCGGCGGGTCGATCACCGCCATCCTGATCCGTGCGCCGGGCACTCCGGCGGCGGCCTGCACCATTCTCGACGGGTATCCGCTGGCCCAGAAGGGGCAGGCGGGCAAGGCGCTGAACATGGCGCTTTACGCATCCTGCATCGCGGATTTCCTGTCGAACCTGTCGCTGATCTTCTTCGCCAGCCTGATCGCGGGCTTGGCGCTGGCCTTCGGCCCGCCGGAGTATTTCTGGCTGATCTGTTTCTCGCTGACGGTGGTCATCTCGATCTCGGGCTCGTCGCTGACCAAGGGGCTGATCTCGGGCCTGCTGGGGCTTCTGACCTCGACCATCGGGCTCGATCTGGTCTATGGCACGCAGCGCTTCACCTTCGACAATTTCAACCTGATGGGGGGTGTCAGCTATATTCCCTTGCTTATCGGTCTTTTCGCGCTGCCCGAAGTCATTGATTTCTACGTGCGCAAGGTCGCGCCCGTCACCGTCAAGACCGCCGACAAGAGCCGCGTCACGCTGGAGGAATTCAAGCGCAGCCTGACGTCCATCATCCGCGGCAGCTTTATCGGCGTCATCATCGGCACCATTCCCGGCGCCGGGGCTACCGCCGCGGCGTTCCTGTCCTATGGCGAGGCGCGCCGGACCTCGAAATCGCCGGAAACCTTCGGCAAGGGCAATATCGAGGGCGTCGCGGCCTCCGAGGCCGGAAACAACGGTGTGGCCGGGGCCACGCTCATTCCGCTGCTGGCGCTGGGCATTCCCGGTGACGTGGTGACGGCGGTGATCCTCGGGGCGTTCATGCTGCAGGGGCTCACGCCGGGGCCGCTGATGTTTCAGGACAACATTACCATCATCTACGCGATTTTCATTGGCATCATGCTGAGTTCCGTCGTGCTGCTGGGCTCGGGCAAGCTTGCCATCCGGTATTTCGCGAAGATCGCCGATATCCCCCGCCATATCCTTTTGCCGGTGGTCCTGATGTTCTGCGTCTTCGGCAGCTATGCGGTGCAAAGCCAGATGTTCGACGTCGGCGTGATGCTGGCCTTCGGGGCGCTTGGCTATGTCATGATGAAAATCCACATGGCCGCCGCGCCGTTCCTGATGGGGTTCATTCTGGGGCCGCTGTTCGAGGACAACCTGCGCCGGTCCTTCCTGATCTCCGAGGATATCACGATCTTCTTCAGAAGCCCGATCTGCTGGATCTTCATCGCGATCACGATCCTGTCGCTGTATGTCGGTATCCGGCGGGAGTTGCGCGTGACACGCGCCAAGCGCGATGCGATCCGCGCGGGAGGTGCGCCATGAACGCGCCGGTCCGATCCGAACTCGAAGGGCGCGTCGCGCTCGTGATCGGGGCTGGTTCGATCGGCACGGGCATCGGGATTGGCCGCGCCATCGCCATCTGCCTGGCCCGTGCGGGTGCCCATGTGGTGGCCGCCGACAGCAATCTGGCCGCCGCCGAGGAAACCGTCGCCCTGATCCGCGACGAGGGCGGCCAGGGCGAAGCCCGCAGCGTGGACGTGCTCGACGATACCAGCGTGACAGAGCTTGTCGGCGCGGTGGAGGCCGGGCATGGCCGGCTCGATATCCTGCACTGCAATGTGGGGCTTGGCAAAAGCGGGCCGTCCGACCGGACCAGCCCGGCGGAGTGGCGGCGTATCAGCGACGCCAACCTGACCTCGCTGCACGTTGCGGCGCAGGCGGCGCTGCCGATGATGCGTGCGCAGGGGCGCGGGGTCATCACCGTGACCTCGTCGATTGCCTCGATCCGGCATACGGGCTTTCCGCATCTGGCCTATTCGGCCACCAAGGCCGGGGCGAACCAGTTCGCGCGCGCCCTTGCGGTCGAGCTGGCGCCGGATGGCATCCGGGTCAACGCGATCATCGCCGGGCTGATCGACACACCCCGGATCGGTATCACCCTTGCGCAAAGCTATGGCGACAGGACCGAGGCACAGATGCGCGAGGCCCGCGCCCGGCAATGCCCGCTGGGGCGCATGGGTAGCGCCTGGGATATCGCCGAGGCGGCGGTTTTCCTGGCCTCCGACAGGGCGGGCTATATCACGGGAACCGAACTGATCGTCGACGGTGGCTTGTCGGCAAGCGTTCGTCAGGCCTTGGATGGCTGACCCCGCAGCGAGGCCGATGTCCCCGAAGGACACGATCAATGCTATTGTCGCGCTGTGCCTGCTGTGTGCCGGTGCGGCCTCGATCCTCGTGCCGCTGCCCGAAGTGCCCGTGGCCTTTGCGCTGATCGTTCTGGCCGTGCTGAACCAGCAGCGGCTCAACCGGCCCGCACGGATTATCGGTGTCATCGTCATGGTCCTGTTTTTCGGCGGCTGGATGACGGGCTGGTTCGCCTCGCCGGACGCGATGCCCCGCGTGATCTTTCTCGGGGCCTTGCTGATGGCGCTCGGCATCCTCAGCCGCGCGGCCTCGCGCGCGCAGGACGTCCGGCGCGCCGCATCCATCGTCGCCAACCGTCCCCGCGGGGCGCGGTATCTGTTCGTGATGTTCGGCACGCATGTCTTTGCGATCTTCCTGAATTTCGGCGCGGCGGCCCTGATGGCGACGCTTCTTGCACAAAGCCGCGACACGCTCGTGCGGCAGAACGCGGTCGAGGATCTGACCCTGGCCATGCTGCGCGGGTTCGCGGCGATGCCCATGTGGTCGCCGCTGGCGCTGTCGACGATCATCACCCTGTCGATCCTGCCCGAGGTCGGCTATTTTCAGGTGCTGCCCTACGGGATTGCGGCGGCGATGCTCTATGCCGGGGCGGGCTACCTTTTGTCGAAAGGCCCCTCGCATGATGCCGATCTGACGCGCGCGTTGCCGTCCTGGCCCGAGCAGCTGGTGCTGGCGCGCGTGGTTCTCAGGGTCGTTCTGCTGGTGGCGGTCGCGTTCGGGCTGCACCATCTGGCGGGGTTGTCGATGCCCGCGTCGGTGCTGGTGGCGGTCCTTTGCTTTTCGCTGGCATGGTGGGGCGTGCAGGCATTGGCCGGGGCCGCGCCCCGGCTGCATCACGAACTTGCCGCGACAGCCGAGAACAGTGTGAACGAGATCGTCATCGTCTCGGGCGCGGGGTTCCTCGGGGCGGTGATCGCCGAAACCATTTCGGCGTTTGGCGGGGCGATTGCCGCGCCGCCCGACATCCTTCTGCCGGTGATCGTGGCTCTAGTGCCGGTGGGAATGGTCGGCGCGGGGTTGTGGGCCGTCAATCCCATCGTGTCGGCCAGCATCCTGCTGGGCGTCCTTCATCCGCTCGTGCCTGAGCCCGCGCTGATCTGGCTGGCGCTGGCGGCGATCATGGGGTGGGGCATCACGGCGTCGTCCTCGCCCTTTACCGCCAATGTGCTGATCACCAGCCGGATCATGGGTCTGGACGGGGGGCACCTGGTGCGCAGGGGCAACCTGAAACTGACCGTGCTGGCCTTGTTGGCGGTCGGGCTGTTCTGCGCCACGGCGGTTTTCATTTCATTACAGAGGTAAGAGCACATGACCCAGACGATGCAGGCCATCTTCGCCACCGAACCGGGCGGTCCCGAGGTTCTCGAGCCGCGCCGGATTCCCGTGCCCGATCCTGCCGCGGGCGAGGTTCTGATCCGCGTGGCGGCGGCGGGGGTCAACCGCCCCGACCTGCGCCAGCGCAAGGGCGGCTACCCGCCGCCCCCTGGTGTGACCGAGGTTCTGGGCCTCGAAGTGGCGGGCGAGATCGTGTCTTGCGGCGCTGGCGTGACGGGTTACGCGCCCGGCGACAAGGTCTGCGCCCTCGTGGCGGGCGGGGGCTATGCGGAATATTGCGTTGCCCCGGTCGAACAGGTTCTGCCGTGGCCCACCGGCCTGTCGGCACTCGAAGCCGCGGCCATTCCGGAAACCTATTTCACCGTCTGGACCAACCTGTTTCGCATCGGGCGGCTGAGCGAGGGCGATACCGTTCTGATCCACGGCGGCGCCAGCGGCATCGGCACAACGGCGATCCAACTGGCCCGCGCGCTTGGCGCGACGGTCTACGCCACGGCGGGCAGCGACGAGAAATGCCGGGCCTGCACGGACCTGGGCGCGAGCGAGGCGATCAATTACAAAACAGAGCGGTTCGAGACCGAAATCGCCCGGCTGACCGAGGGGCGCGGTGTCGATGTCATTCTCGACATGATCTGCGCCGAGTATCTGGAGCGCAATCTCGCGTCTCTCGCCGTGGGCGGGCGGCTGGTGATCATCGCGTTTCTCGGAGGCGGAAAGACGGAGGTGGATATCGAATCCATGATCCGCAAACGCCAGACCCTTTGCGGCAGCACCCTGCGCCCGCAGACGCCGCAGGAAAAGGGGGTGATCGCGCGCGATCTGCACCGGCATGTCTGGCCGCTGCTGCAAAGCGGCACGGTCCGGCCCGTCATCAACTCCGTGCACCCTCTGGAGCGGGCCTGCGATGCCCATGCCGAGCTTGAGGCCGGGGGCCATGTGGGAAAGATCGTCCTGTCCGTCAGCTAGGGGCGATCCGCCCCGGTCGGAACCGGGCGCGGCCCGCCGGTTTTGCGTGTCGGAGCGCGCGGGGCTTTGACTCCGGCGCGCTCTTGTGCTGCATGATCCCGGACAGGCAACCGAAAAAACCCTGACGTTTCGCGACGGAAAACCGTTGCTGTTGCGTTATTCTTTTTCAGGGTTCCGAAATCGGGAAAGGTCGACGCATGGCAGCCGAACAGGAAGAGATCGCCGAAACGCTCGGGATCGGGCGGCGGCGCCGTGCCGCGTGGCGCTGGATTGCAGTTGCCGGGGGCGCGATCCTGCTGGTGGCTGCCGTCCTGTTCTATCGTGGCGCCACCACCGGCGAGCAGATGCGCTATGTCACCGAAGAGGCGCGGCGCGGAGGTCTTGAGGTCACGGTCTCGGCGACCGGCTCGGTCGAGCCGACGGATCTGTTCGATATCTCCAGCGAACTGTCCGGCACCATCGCCGCCGTGCACGCCGATTTCAACGACACGGTCGAAGAGGGCATGGTGCTGGCCACGCTCGATACCAGCAAACTCGAGGCGCAGCTTGCCGTGCAGGAGGCATCGCTTGCCGCCGCCGAAGCAAGGGTCGCCATCGCCGAGGTGTCGCTGGACGAGGCGCGCAAGACCTTCGAGCGCGGCCTGGAACTGTCGCGCCGGGGGGTGGCCGCCGAACAGACCTTCATCGCGCAGGAGGCCGGGTACGAACGCGCCAAGGCCGAACTGCAGGCGGCCATCGCGAACCGCGATCTTGCAAAGGCCAATCTCGAGGTCGTGAAAGTGGATTTGACGAAATCCTGCATCTGCTCGCCGGTCAACGGGGTCGTGCTGGACCGTGCCGTGGATGTCGGACAGATCGTGGCGGCGTCGCTGTCGGCACCCGTCCTGTTCACGGTGGCCGAGGATATCGCAAGGATGGAACTTCAGATAGACATCGACGAGGCCGACATAGGCCGGGTCGACGTGGGGCAGGCCGCCCGCTTTACCGTGGATGCCTATGACGAGCGGGTATTCCCCGCGCAGATAACCGAGCTGTATTTCGCGCCCGAAACCGTGGATGGCGTGGTGACCTACAAGGGTGTTCTGACGCTCGACAATTCCGACATGGCGCTGCGTCCGGGTATGACCGCGACCGCCGATATCGTCGTGACCTCGGTCGCGGATGCGCTGCTCGTGCCGAATGCGGCGCTGCGCTATACCCCGCCCGTCGAGGTCGAAGACGACGACGACCGGGGCGGCAGCGGCCTGGTCGGGCTGATGATGTCCCGAAGGCCGGGTCAGGGCCGAAGCGGCGGCGCGGCTGACGCGGGCAAATCGGTCTGGGTGCTGCGCGACGGGCAGGCCGAGGAAGTGCCCGTCGAAACGGGCGAAACCGACGGTTTGGTCACGATTGTCCGGTCCGGCGACCTGAAGGAGGGCGACCGTGTCATCACAGACCGCTTCAACGACAACTGATCCTGCCCGTCCCGTCATAGACTTCCGCGACATCACCCGCGTTTACGGCAAGGGCGAGGCGCAGGTTTTCGCGCTGGCCGGGGTCACCCTGACCATCACGCAGGGGGAATTCGTGGCGATCATGGGGCCGTCCGGGTCGGGCAAGTCCACCGCGATGAACGTGATGGGGTGCCTCGATCGGCCGACCTCGGGGCATTACCTGTTCAACGGCGTCGAGGTTGCGGATCTGACGCAGGACCAGCGCGCCCTGTTGCGGCGGCACTATCTGGGTTTCATCTTTCAGGGTTACAATCTTCTGCCGCGCACGACGGCGCTTCAGAACGTGGAATTGCCGCTGATCTACAAGGGCATGTCCCGTGACGAGCGCGAGGCGCGCGCGCTTTCCGCGCTGGAAAAGGTCGGCCTGGGCAACCGCGCGCATCACGATCCTTCGGAACTTTCGGGCGGTCAGCAGCAACGCGTCGCCATCGCCCGCGCGCTGGCCGGTCAGCCGAGCGTGATCCTGGCCGACGAACCGACAGGCAATCTCGATACCACGCGCTCCATCGAGATCATGGAGCTTCTGAAAAGCCTCAATCGCGACGAAAACCTGACAATCGTCATGGTCACGCACGAAGACGACATGGCCGCGTTTTCCGACCGGCTGATCTGGATGGTGGACGGACGTATCGAATCCGACCGGCCCACCGGTAAAGGGGCCGCCTGATGTTCCTGGAAACGGTCAGGCTGGCGCTGCAGGCGATCCTGCGCAATCCCACGCGGTCCTTCCTGACAGTTCTGGGCGTGGTGATCGGCGTGGCCGCGGTGATCGCGATGGTGACACTGGGGCGCGGATCGACCGTGCAGGTGACAAGCGATGTCGAAAAGCTGGGCGCCAACCTGCTGATGCTTTCGCCGGGTCAGAGCCGGTTCGGGCCGAGCGCCAATTCGGGCAGCGCACGCGCCTTTTCCGAAAGGGACGTGCAAACCATCACCGATCAGCTTGCCAGCGTCGAAACCGCCGCGCCGATGGGCTCTTCGTCGCTGGTCGCGGTGTTCGGCAACGAGAATTACCGCACCAGCGTGAGCGGCACGACGAACCAGTACCTGCTGGCGACGGATTGGGATATCGCCCAGGGGCGCGGGTTCACCGAAGCCGAGCAACAGGCTGGCAAGCCGGTCTGCATTCTGGGCAAGACGGTGCGCGACGAGTTGTTCGGCATGACCGATCCGCTTGGCGAGAAACTGCGCCTCGGGCCCATTTCCTGCACGGTCACCGGGGTTCTCGAAGCCAAGGGGGCATCGTCCTTCGGCACCGATCAGGACGATATCGTCATGATCCCGTTCCGCACCTTCGCCCGCCGCATCGCAGGCACGTCGGATGTCCGGCTCATTTATGTCTCGGCCCGCGACGGGTTTTCGACCTCTCGGGCGATTGACGACCTGTCGGCGCTGCTGCGCGAGACCCGGCGCATCGGTCCGGGCGAAGAGGACGATTTCACGATCCGCGACATGGAGCAACTGGCCTCGATGCTCACGGGGATAACCGATGTGCTGACCGGCCTTCTGTCGGCGGTGGCGGCGGTCAGCCTGCTGGTGGGGGGGATCGGCATCATGAACATCATGCTGGTCTCGGTCACCGAACGCACCCGCGAGATCGGCATACGCATGGCGGTCGGCGCGCAGGCGCGTCAGGTTTTGATGCAGTTTCTGGTCGAGGCGGTGGTCTTGTCCGGTCTGGGCGGGATCATGGGCATATTGCTCGGGCTGGCGTTCGGGGCGGTGGGGACGCGGATGCTGAATGTCCCGTTCGTGATCGACATCCAGATCGTTCTGCTCGCCTTCGTCTTTTCGGCGCTGGTCGGGGTGATCTTCGGATATTTCCCGGCGCGCAGGGCGGCGCGGCTCGACCCGATCAACGCCTTGCGGCATTGACACGGGGGAAGGGGGCGCCTGCTTGAATCCGGGGCGGCACCCCGGCGCATCCCGCTCATTTTCCATCAGTTTTAGCAGATCGCCATATTGTTGCCACATTCTGGCCGCACTCAACTCCAAGAGTAGTAAGAAAGTTGCATTAACAATTAAGCGTAAAGAGTGCTCAGCAGTAATCCTGTACCTCTCATCTGGAAACGTGAGCACACAGAATGAAGATACTTATCGTCGATGACGAGCCCATTTTTCGCGACCTGCTGATGCAGGTTCTTCAAAGCGACGGATATGACGACCTGCAGTTCGCGGAGTCCGGCAATCAGGCGCTCGATGTCATCTCACAATCGCAGGCACCGTTCGATTGCTTCTTCCTCGACGTCAACATGGGCGGCATGAGCGGGATAGACCTGTGCGCGTCGATCCGGAACAAGCCCGGCTACGACAAGACGCCGATCGTGATGGTCTCGTCCATGACGGACAGGCAATATGTCGATGCCGCCTTCGACGCCGGGGCGAGCGATTACATCAACAAGCCGGTGGACGCGATGGAGGTCAAGGCGCGCATGCGCATGGTCGAGGCACTTGCCAGCGAACGGCGCCAGTACAGCCAGATATCGTCGCAACTCACCGAAACGGAACAGGCCTTCGGCAAGACGCATGGCTTCGAAGATGCAGATATCATCGCCGATTCCAGTTTCCTGATCCCCTCGAGCAGCCTTGAAAACTATGTGCTGCGCATGGGGGGCGTGCGCCTGATGACGACGGTCGCCGTCGGCTTCCATGTCCGCAACGCCGATGACATCTTTGTCCATTCCTCGGGTCTGGAATTCGCCGACACCATGGCCGAGGTGGCGCGGTCCATCGGTGAATCGCTGCATGGCGGATTGCGCGTTCTGTCCTATTTCGGCAGCGGAAATTTCTGCGCCCTGGTCTCTCGTATGGCGCGGCTGGATTCAGACACGCTGGAAACCGATATCGGCTGGAAGATTTCCCAGGTCGCGGGCCTGCTGTCGGATGATGCCGCGCTGGTGCCGTCGGTCGCCGTCGGCGCGCCCAAATCCAGTGGCCTGAGCCTGTTCCGCGATCCGACCGCGATGCTGTTCGCCGCCATGCAATCGGCGCAGGACGCCGGTACGCACCGCCACGAAGCCATCAGGATCAAGGGTGCGATCCATGTCGCATGACCTGCAACTCGAGGAACGGCAGAGGATCGACGAGGCGATTGCCACGCTGAGGATCAAGTTCGTCGATACGCTGGAAGAGCGTATTCTGGATATCGAGGCGTTGCTGCAATACTGCCGGACCGCCGAAAACCGAAGCCGCGCCTTTCAGGAAATCGCCCGCAAGGCGCACAACCTTGCAGGGGTCGCCCCATCCCTGGGGTTCGACGCGATTGGTGACGCCGCCCGCGAGGCGGAAACGATTGCGGGGGACACATCGGCCAGTCCCGCATCCGTGGTGCAAAGGGTCGAGGCTTTGTTGGACGAAATGGAGGTCGTGCTCGATCAGGACGCGATATGAGGCGCCCGATGCCGATGGGCGGGATGCCGCGACCGAGACACGAATGATAAATGATCCCGACCACCGGCCAACCGGGCCGGTGGTCGCGCCGAAATCGCAAAACAAAAAAATAATCAAGGCGGTTCGGTGCTGTTAAGGACGGGTTTAATGGTGATGTGGTAGATCGAAACCTTGAGACAACAGACATCTGGCCCCGGCCGCATGTGCGCAACATGAGCCGGTCGCACGACGAGAGGCAGGTTACGGTAATGCGCAAGATTCTTCACGTCGAAGATGACGAGGATATTCGGACGATCGTTGATATCGCGTTGTCCTTCGCCGAGGATTTCGAACTCAGGCAATGTCATGACGGCCCGTCGGCCATCGAAGCGGCACAGATGTTTCAGCCGGATTTGCTCTTGCTGGATTTCATGATGCCCGACATGTCCGGCCGGGAAGTGCGCGCCGCCATTTCCGATATGCCCGGCATGGAGAATGTGGGAACCATATACGTGACGGCCAAGGCCGAGGACGCATTCTCGGAAACCCTCCTGCTGGAGGGCGCTCTCAAGGTGATCACCAAACCCTTCGATCCGATGACCCTGGCCGCCCAGTTGCGCGAGGCGCTTTGAGGCGGGCCTGCCCTGAACGGGGCGCGCGCCTCACTCGCCTTTCAGCAGACGGTCGGCCTTCTTGCGCACCAGAACCGTGCGCAGGTCGTGCATCGCCAGCAACAGCGCGTCGGTGACGTTTTCCAACTGTTCGTCACTGGCGCGCGATTGCGCCCAGTGGGTCGTCTGGTTCAGGTAATCCACCGCCCGGTGGATGTCGTCGATATCGCGCTCGGCCAGCAGGGCGGCGCGGTCTTCCATCCAGTCCTTGATGACCTGCAAATCCTCGTCGGTCAGGTCCCGCTCGCCATGCGGCTTGATCTGGCCGTTGCGGATGTTGACCACCGCGATCTGGTCCATGTCGATGCGCCGCTGGCGGTTTTCCGTGTCCACGCGGAATACGAACGCGCCGTTCTCGCGTACCCTGAAATAATAGTCCGGCAGGTCTCCGGCCATCGTTACCGCCCCCGATTACGTCAACGCGGCGCAGAAGGTCTGAATCCGGCCGCAGGCCTCTTTCAGGGCCTCGTCGGACGTAGCGTAGCTGACGCGGAACGCCGGGGAAAGCCCGAAGGCCGCGCCGAACACCACCGCCACGCCGGTTTCTTCCAGCAGGGCCGTGGCAAAGGCTTCGTCATCGGTGATCGTCGTGCCGCCCTTGCTGGTCTTGCCGATCAGCCCGGCGATGGAGGGATAGACATAGAACGCCCCTTCGGGCACCGGGCAGTCCACACCCTCGATCGCGTTCAGCATCTCCACCACCAGATCGCGGCGGCGCACGAAGACCGCATTGTTCGTGGCGATGAAATCCTGCGGCCCGTTCAGCGCCTCTATCGCGGCCCACTGGCTGATCGTGCAGGGGTTCGAGGTGGATTGCGACTGGATCTTGCGCATCCCCCCGATCAGAACCTCGGGCCCGGCGGCATAGCCGATCCGCCAGCCGGTCATGGCATAGGCCTTGCTGACGCCGTTGCAGGTCAGCGTGCGCTCATACAGCCCCGGTTCCACCTGCGCGGGCGTGCAGAATTCGAACCCGTCATAGGCCAGGTGTTCGTACATGTCGTCGGTCATCACCCAGACATGCGGGTGGCGCATCAGAACGTCGGTCAGCGCCTTCAGCTCGTCCCACGAATACCCCGCGCCGGTCGGGTTGCTGGGCGAGTTGAAGATGAACCAACGGGTTTTCGGCGTGATCGCGGCCTCCAGCGCTTCGGGGGACAGTTTGAAGCCGGTTTCGATACCCGCAGGCACCACCACCGGCTCACCTCCCGCCAGCAGCACCATGTCGGGGTAGCTGACCCAGTAGGGGGCGGGGATGATCACCTCGTCGCCGGGGTTCAGCGTGGCCATCAGCGCGTTGTAGAGAATCTGCTTGCCGCCCGTGCCCACGCTGACCTGCGCCGGGGTATAGTCCAGCCCGTTGTCGCGCTTGAACTTGGCGCAGACCGCCTCTTTCAGTTCCGGGATGCCGTCGGGGGCGGTGTATTTCGTCTTGCCCTCTTCGATGGCGCGGATGCCTGCGGCCCTGATATTGTCGGGCGTGTCGAAATCCGGCTCGCCCGCGCCGAGGCCGATCACGTCCATCCCCGCCGCGCGCATTTCCGCCGCCTTCGACGTGACGGCGATGGTCGGGGACGGTTTGACGCGAGATAGTGTCGCGGAAAGAGGGTTCATGGCGCGCTCCGGTTTGTATTGCTTTACCGAATGTCTTAGGGTCTGCCCCGAGACGGATCAACCATTCTGAACGGATGACCGGAAAGGATTGAAGATGAACACAGAAGCCAACGACGGCTGGTTCGACCCCGAGGCCACGACATTCGGCGACCGCGTCGCCGGTGCCCGCGAACAGGCCGGCATGAGCCAAGTCGAACTGGCCAAGCGCCTCGGCGTCAAGCTGAAGACGCTGAAGGGCTGGGAAAACGACCTGAGCGAGCCGCGTGCCAACAAGCTGTCGATGATGGCGGGGCTGCTGAACGTTTCCCTTTTGTGGCTCCTTTCCGGTGAGGGCGAAGGCCCCGACGGCCCCAACGAAGCGGGCGAACTGTCCTCGGACGTGATCGAGATGCTGACCGAGATCCGCGATATCCGCACCCATCTGGCGCAATATACCGACCGTCTGGGCCGGCTGGAGAAAAGCCTGCGCGCCAAGCTCAAGGACGAGGCCGGTGCCTGAAGACCGCCAGACCCGGCTCAAGCGGCTGCGCATGCGCTCGATGCGGCGCGGCATCAAGGAAATGGACATCATCCTCAGCCGCTATGCCGATGCACGGCTCGAGTCCCTGACGCCCGAGCAGCTGGATGTCTATGACCGCCTGCTGTCGGAAAACGATCAGGACCTCTATCAATGGGTGACGGGGCAGGCCCCCGCACCCGATCCCTTTGCCAGCCTGATCGCCGGTATCGCGCAGGAATCCGACGCCTCGCGGTAAAATCGAACGCATTTTATCGGTCTTTGGCGGGATTTACCGATTTTTCGGCATTTTCGCTCAGTGTCGCTGCCAACAGCATCGCACGGAGACGGAAATGAGTTTGCACACACCACTGGCCACGGCCGATCAGCAGGGGTTCATGATGGGGTATCTCGATGCCCTGTCACTGGTCGAACGGCTGCACCGCCTGCTGCTCGATGTCATCAAGGACGAATTCGAACGCGTCGGCGTTCTGGAACTCAACGCGGTTCAGGCCCTGTTGCTGTTCAATATCGGCGATAACGAGGTCACGGCGGGCGAATTGAAAACCCGTGGCTACTATCAGGGCAGCAATGTCAGCTACAATCTCAAGAAGCTGGTTGAGATGGGCCACATGCACCACCAGCGCTGCGAGATCGACCGCCGCTCGGTCCGGGTGCGGTTGACCGCGCGGGGGCGCGAAATCCGCGATATCGTCGCGGGGCTGTTCGCCCGCCATGCCGACGGACTCCAGGGCAAGGGTGTGCTGGGGGCCGACGGGATCGACCAGATCACCGCGGCCCTGCGCCGGGTCGAACGCTACTGGACGGATCAGATTCGCTATATCTACTGACCAGCGCGTATCGTTGGCCCGGCGGCGTGGTGTCGGGCAGGGCGCCCAGCATGATGTCGCTCAGTTCGCGATAGAGCTTGCGGGTCATGGCGGTTTCGAAATCCTGAAACCCCCGCGCCACTTCGACAAAGGCATTGCGCCCGCGGATCACCTCCCGGCGATAGAACGCCTCCACCTCGGGGTCATGCCCGAGGATCACCAGCCCGTTCACCGTGACCCCGCCCAGCGGGAAATGCTTGTAGGCCAGGCGCGGGCCGAACCCGTCATTGTTCACCCCGTCGCCCGACACGTCGATGACGCGCCGCGCGCAGTCCGGCGCACGCTCCAGCAAGGTCGCCGCATAGCCCAGGCCATAGCCCATCGCCGTGGGATGCATCCGCTCTTCGCGCTCGCCCCGCGCCAGCGCCGCCACCGCAAGGTCGATATCGTGTGGCCCATGCAGCGCGCGCCAGTCCAGCAACACCCGCTGCCGGTATCGCCCGCTCCATTCATAGGCGGCCAGCGCCACATGCCCCTGACCGCCCTGCAACACCGCATGGCGCACATCCGGCGCATTCAGCGCCGCCGCCAGCCCCGCGCGTTGCAGCCGGTATTCCATCTCGTCCACCGACGAGGACACGTCCAGCGCCAGCACCAGCGCCAGCCGGCAGGCCGCCCCCGCCGAAACCGCCGCACAGGCCCAGACCAGCCCGGCCAGTGCCGCCAGCCTTACCAATGGCCGGTGTTTTCCATGCTGGCCCAGGGCTCTTGCGGCTCCTGCGCCGTTCCCTGCTGCAACAGCTCGATCGAGATGTTGTCGGGGCTGCGCACAAAGGCCATCCGCCCGTCGCGGGGCGGGCGGTTGATCACCACGCCGTTGTCCTGCAAATGCTGGCACATGGCGTAAATATCCTCGACCTCATAGGCCAGATGCCCGAAATGGCGGCTGTCCGAGGGCAGCCCCTCATCCCCGTCCCAGTTCCAGGTCAGTTCGACAGGGCATTCCTCCTGCCCGTCGGGGGCCATGAACACCAGCGTGAATCGCCCGGCCTCCACGTCGATCCGCCGGGTTTCCTTCAGCCCCAGAAGGCCATAGAATTTCATGCTTTCCTCAAGGTCCTTCACCCGGACCATCGTATGCAGATACCTGATGCGCATCGCGTGCCTCCGTTCATGTCGCTCCCTGTCACCATAGGCCCGTCAGGGCCCATGTCGAGCCACCCGCGCCAATTGGCGCACATCCCACCCGATATTGGCGTTTCCTCTGGGCGGCAACGCAAGATATAGTAAGCTTCGACTCGCGACGCACCGAACGCACCGAAAGGATTTGCCATGCCCCTCACGCCCGAGCAACAGGCCGAAATCGACACCCTGCGCAGCCAGCCGCAGGAAACCCTGCGCACCGTCGCGCCGGGGATGGAGCGCCACCTCTACACCGCGCATCCGGTTCTGGATCACGGCTTCGTGCGGGTGGTCGATTACATGGGCGACGATGCCGCCATCTGTCAGGCCGCGCGCGTCAGCTATGGCAAGGGCACCAAATCCGTCAGCAATGACGAGGGGCTGATCCGTTACCTGATGCGCCACTGGCACTCGACCCCGTTCGAGATGTGCGAGGTCAAGCTGCACGTCAAACTGCCCGTCTTCGTCGCGCGCCAGTGGATTCGCCACCGCACCGCCAATGTCAACGAATACTCGGCGCGCTATTCGATCCTGGATCGCGAATTCTACATTCCCGCGCCCGATGCGCTGGCCGCGCAATCCACCACCAACAATCAGGGCCGGGGCGAGGCGCTGCAGGGCGATGAGGCCGAACGTGTGCTGCGTATCCTGCAGGATGACGCCATGCGCTGCTATGACCATTACGAACAGATGATTTCCGAGGACGGCCAACAGGGGCTGGCCCGCGAACTGGCGCGCATGAACCTGCCCGCCAATGTCTATACGCAATGGTACTGGAAGGTCGATCTGCACAACCTGCTGCACTTCCTGCGCCTGCGCGCCGATGCCCACGCCCAGTACGAGATCCGCGTCTATGCCGACGCGATCTGCAACATCGTGGCCGACTGGGTGCCCGCCGCCTACAAGGCGTTCGAGGATTACCGCATGGGCGGCGCGACGCTCTCCTCCTCCGCGCTCGACTGCGTCCGCCGGATGCTGAAAGGCGAAGAGGTGACACAGGAAAGCTCGGGCATGTCCAAGGGCGAATGGCGCGAGTTTCAGGGGGTGATCGAAGGGTAGGGTGCGCAGTCTTGCGCACCACTTCTTCATCACTCATAATGCGGGTTTGAGATGAAGAGAGGCGTCAAGCAACGAGCAAGAAAACATCATTTTTTGCCGCAGGCGTTGCAGCGGCCCTTTTGTGGTGAATGTGGACAACTGTGGTATTCTGAACGGAATAATGATGGTTTGTTCTCAGTGCCTGAATTGCGAAATACGTCTTCGACTTTCAAACTAAGAGATTTCTATACCATCCTCGAAAATGGAAAGCTGTCAGATATAGTTGAGAGGCAATTCTATGGTACTTTAGACAATTTCTTAGCCCAGTTTTTAAACGAAGTGCATGACACGTTAGACAAAGGAATGACTCCCGTTGTCTCAGGTGACGCTCTTTCAAGCCTGAGGCGGGTAGTGTATCATTTGATAACTCGGACACCAGACTTCATCAAAAACCAATATGATGATGTTGCGATTGGGAGAGAGATTGCTGAAGCAACGCTTTCAGAAGCCATTAAACATGGCATCTCCGACACAGACATTAGTGATTTAAGAGCTATTCTTGGGGATGCCTCGGGACTGCGAAATATGGGGCGCTCAGTCAGAGTCAAGGCCCAGTCCTCACCTTCGAAACGAGTTGAAGAAACTCTTGAAGATTTCGTTGTTAGGTTTGCCATCATCAACGGCAAACATTCCTTTGTATTAGCTAGTCAAACTGCCTATCGCATAGGTAATGGCGGTCACAATGGACTTAGCAATCCCGAAATGGAAATTTGGCTTCCTATTTCGCCTAAAAGGGCGCTAGTTTTGGTGCGTGATAAAAACGGAAAAATTCCGTTAATTGTTGACGAACCGCGTGACCATGTTCGTCAAGTAAATGAGTTTGCAATTAGAAATGCCGAACAAGTTGCTTCGCATTCTCAGACTTTACTCCACTCGCTACTGAATTTGTCATAGCTTATTTGCTAAACGCCGTAGCTGTGATGCCATGGTGCTTTGTATAAGTCTGTCCCGCGCGCCCACCCTCGGGCCGGGCGCGGCCCTTCGTTGTGCCTCGGGAGCAGGGGGGGCTCCTCACCATCCGGCCCAAATTCCCGGTTTGCGCCCATAATGGACGCATATCTTCCGGGCCCGCCCGATTTTCGTACGAAACACGCGTACACTTCGTACAAAACGTACGAAACTCTACGCCATCGGGGGGCCGTGGCCGACCCCGCTTTGAAACGCCCGTTTCAGAGGGCGCGCGCGGGATTTGATCCACACGCAATTGCAGCGGCACAATCGCCTGTGCCGCCGCGTCGGTGTGAAAATGTCTTGTGATTACAGGAGCTTGAGATCGGCTGCCATCTCGCGTCCGTCACGCCCTTCTTGCAGTTCGTAGCCCACTTTCTGATTGTCCGCGAGGCCCGTCAGCCCCGAGCGTTCGACCGCCGAAATATGGACGAAAACATCCTTACCGCCTTGATCCGGCTCGATAAATCCGTAGCCTTTGGTGGTATTGAACCATTTCACGGTGCCTGTTGGCATGCCGTCTCTCCTTCTTCACTTCGCTTCCCCGGAAGTATGCCGGGCCATGATGCCGACCGGGCAAGCCTTTGATCCAACTGCGAAAATTCGAAGACGGACAGGGTTTGACCAATGCAGCGAAAACGATGATTACACGGGTCATGTAAAAAGCAAGCAAAACTCACGTGACCTGCGCCGCACTGCCCGTTAATCAGGCACCCAAAAGGGGGAACGCCATGATTCTGTATGGTTTGAAAACCTGCGATACCTGCCGCAAGGCATTGAAATCATTGCCGGATGCCCAGTTCGTGGATGTCCGCGCCGACGGGGTGCCGCAAGACGTGCTGAAATCCGCGCACGCGCAATTCGGGGCGGCTCTGCTCAACACCCGCTCGACCACATGGCGCGGGCTGGATGACGCGGAAAGACAGCGTAACCCATTGAAATTGCTTGCGGATCACCCGACCCTGATGAAGCGCCCCCTGATCGAATCGCAGGGCCGCCTGTATCTCGGCTGGGGCAAGGACGTTCAGACCGCCCTGCTTGGATAATCGCCGCCCGGTGCCTATCTGGACGTCAGCAACAAGGAGAGCGACATGCGCAACGCGGCCCTGGTCCTGGGAATAATCGGCGGGCTTTTCGCCATGCTGGTGGGGTTCTTCAGCTATGGCTATACCGAATTCATCAATGAATACGGTGAGATAGAAGGGTTGGCCACGCAGGTGGAGCGTGTCGGGTTGATTCGCTTCGTCAGCTTCTTTGCGCCGCTTCTGGCCATCGCCGGGGGCGCCATGGCCAGAATTCGCGCCCTCTGGGGCGGGGTGCTGATGCTGCTCTCGGCGGGCGCGATGTTCTACGCCTTCGATTTCGGCGTGTTCACCATGTTCCCGATCGGCTGTACCGCGCTTGGCGGTCTTCTGGCCTTGGCTGCGGGGAAACCGGACGAGCCCAAGGCGCATTTCTGAGCAGGGCGCGATCGACCGAAACCGCCCCCGCCCCCTTGACCACCAGTACCAGCAACAGGAACACCCACAGAGCCCGCTGATCGAGGATGATCCCGTCGGGTGCCTTGTCGAACCATGCGCCCAGGGTCAGCGGATCGGACAATGCGCCGTGCCCATAGAGATCGGTCAGGCTTTGCAAGGTGACAAAACCGATCATCCCAAGCGCGGCGAGGCGGGTGAACAGGCCGATCACGATCAGCAGGGGCAGGATGAATTCGGCCCAGGTTCCGGCCAGAACGACAAGGCCGTGATAGGGCCCGAGTTGCGAGATGTCATATCCCGCGGCTTCCATCGCGCGGGGGAAGATCTGCGCGTAAGCCCCTGTACCGGGGCGAAAAAAACCCAATGGGCCAGAGCCCAGCTTTGTCAGGCCCGAAGCCCAGAAATATCCCGTCAGGATGGCAGCGAACAGGAAGCGGGCCAGCAGCGGCAACAGCCAGTCGGCCCTTTCAAGCCTTGAGGCGATATCGTGATAGAGATTCAGAAGGGCGCTCATGGGTCACTCCGACGGGGTTATGGCGGTTATGGCCTGCCGTTGCAGCAACAGGCCCAGCATGTTTTGCAGGTCGAAGTCCGGCGCATCGGTCAGTGCCGTGTCCAGCGCGGCGGACAGCGTGCTGTTGTTCATGAGTGCCGTGACGAAGCGTGCACCCCCTCGGGGCAGGTCGGTCAGTTCCGGGTCGAATTCCGGGCGGGTGATCAGGACATCCTGAGCGATGGCGGCGGGTTTGGGCGCACCGGGTTGCGTGGCATAGCGCCAGATCGCCAGCACCGGCCAGGCCGAGCGCACCATGCGGAGCGCGGGGGCAAATCGCACGCGGGATTGCACCAGATCGCCGGGCGGCAAGGCAGAGAGGGTTGCGGCGTCGACGGGGGTGGCATCCGCCGCGTGATAGGCTTCGCGTTGGGCTTGCTCAAGCCGCGCAACGTCGCCGAGATACCCGATATGCGCCAGCGGTTCGGCGGCTTCCAGAAAGGCGGGGAAGGCCGCGCCATACTGCATGATCATGGGGGTTTCCGGCGGGTGTTGTCGCAGGAACCGGCCTGCTATGGATTTGAACCTGTCGGGCCCGATCAGGTTTCGCACGGCGGGAAATCCCTGCTCAAGCGCCTCTGTCAGGCTGACGGCCACGTTGTTGCGATAGACGTCAAACCGGCGTCCGGCCGGTCGGCCCTGTCCGTCGCTCAGCCCGTCGGGCACCGACTGCGCGCCGGTCAACAGCGCATGGTGGAAACGGGTTTGGGTCACGCTCATGCGGGCACCTTTGCGAGGGCATCGGCGGCGCGTTGCGCCTCGGCGGCCAGAACGGGCCAGTCCGGCACGTTGGCGTCCCATTCGATCAGCAGGGGGCGCCCGCCCATGCGGTCCAGCGTGTAGTCCAGCAGCGCCCAGACCGGATCGGCCACCTCTTGCCCATGACTGTCGATCAGCAGGGGCGCGCCATGATCGTCGTGATCCTTGTCATGCCCGCCAAGGTGAATTTCTCCCACCCGCTCGAGCGGGAAGGCATCGATATAGGCGAGCGGATCGCGGCCGAGATTGGTGGCGGACACAAAGACATTGTTCACATCGAGCAACAGGCCACAGCCGGTGCGGCGGGCGATCTCCGACAGGAACTCGGGCTCGGCATAGGTGCTTTCGTCGAACGCCAGGTAGCTCGAGGGGTTTTCCAGCAGCATGGGACGGCTAAGTGTTTCCTGGACCTCGTCGATGTGATCGGCGACGCGCGTCAGCGTGGCCTGCGTGTAGGGCATGGGCAGAAGATCGTTCAGGAAATGGCTGTCATGGGTGGACCAGGCCAGATGTTCGGAAAAGCTGGCCGGTTGCAGCCAGTCGCACAGGTGTCCGAGCCGGGACAGGTGATCGGGGTCAAGCCGTCCTTCTCCCCCGATCGACAAACCTACACCATGGACGGATACGGCAAACCTTTCGGACAGGTGGCGCAGTTGCGCCAGCGGGCGTCCCCCGTCGCCCATGTAATTCTCGGCATGGATTTCCAGCCACTCCACGGGCCGGGCATCGGCGATGATGTCGGCGAAATGCTGCGGTTTGTAGCCCACGCCGGGGGCGGCGGGCAGATGCGAACGGGGGCGGGTATTGTCCAGCATGGTGGACCTCATGGCGACAGGGTGGCGGATGGGGATGCACAGGCGGGCCCGCGCATCCCAGGTAAGGATCAGGACGGCAGGTCGCGATCCAGTTCTTCGAGGCTGCCCATACGCGGCGAGCCGTCGGCCATGTCGGGCAGGTCGATTTCGGCGCAGGTACCTTCATCGACCAGCGACCAGGCGTTGCCCTGATAGTCGACGGTCGACGTGCCCGCGCAGGTGGTGCCAGCCCCGGCTTTGCAGTCGTTCTGTCCGGCCATGGCCACGCCAAAGCATTTTTCCTTGGCGCCTTCGGCACTGGCCATATTGGTGTGTGCGGCAAGCGCGGCGGTCATCGCGCCAGCAATCGCCATGGTCTTCATCGTTTTCGACATCGGGTCTCTCCCTCTGGTTACATCGCCAGTATCAGCGACAGGGTGAGGGTAAGCGCGAGGGCGATCACGCGGCCATTCACGAGCCCGTCAGACACGAACGCGTTAAACCGCGTGAGGAGGATGGGAAGGCGTAAGTTTCTGATTCAAAATAAATTTTTGCAAAAGAAAGAGCGGCGCGTGTCAAATGTTACACGCGCCGCGCTCTGAAAAAGTGCCGATTGTTACAGAAGATCGGGCGGCGTTGCCTCATGCGCAAGGGCCGGGATCACGTCATTCAGCACCTCGACTTTGGTCTGTTTTTCACCAAGACGGCGGACCGAAACGGTGTTTTCCTCGACCTCGCGCAGGCCGCAGGCCAGGATTACCGGAACCTTGCCGACCGAATGCTCGCGGACCTTGTAGTTGATCTTTTCGTTGCGAATGTCGGCCTCGGCGCGCACGCCAGCGGCGACCAGTTGATCGACCACCTGTTGCACGTAATCGTTGGCCTCGGACACGATCGAGGCGACCACAACCTGACGGGGCGCCATCCAGAAGGGCAGCTTGCCGGCGTGTTGCTCGATCAGGATGCCGATGAACCGCTCAAAGCTGCCCAGAACGGCACGGTGCAACATGACGGGACGGTGTTTGGCGCCGTCCTCGGCGATATAGGTGGCGTCCAGCCGCTCGGGCAGCACGAAATCCACCTGAAGCGTGCCGCATTGCCAGTCGCGCCCGATGGCATCGGTCAGCACGAATTCCAGCTTGGGCCCATAGAACGCGCCTTCGCCGGGGTTGAGGGTGAACTCGCATCCGGCGGCTTGTGTTGCGGTCTTGAGCGCCTCTTCGGACTTGTCCCAGACCTCGTCGCTGCCGGCGCGCTTTTCCGGGCGGTCCGAGAACTTGACCTTGAAGGATTCAAACCCGAGGTCGCGATAGATTTTCGACAGGAAGCCGATGAACTTCTCGGTTTCCGCGCCGATCTGATCTTCGCGGCAGAAGATATGCGCATCGTCCTGCGTAAAGCCGCGCACGCGCATGATGCCGTGCAGCGCGCCCGAGGGTTCGTAGCGGTTGCAACTGCCGAACTCGGCCATGCGCAGGGGCAGGTCGCGATAGGATTTCAGGCCCTGGTTGAAAATCTGCACATGGCAGGGGCAGTTCATCGGCTTGAGCGCGTTGATGGCCTTTTCGCGGGCGTGTTCCTCGTCGACTTCGACGATGAACATGTTTTCCTGATACTTGTCCCAGTGGCCCGAAGCCTCCCACAGTTTACGGTCCACGACCTGCGGGGTGTTCACCTCGACATAGCCGCCGCGACGTTGCTGGCGGCGCATGTAGTCTTGCAGCGTGGTGTAGATGGTCCAGCCGTTGGGATGCCAGAAAATCTGTCCCGGCGCCTCTTCCTGCATGTGGAACAGGTCCATCTCGCGGCCCAGTTTGCGGTGGTCGCGTTTTTCCGCCTCTTCCAGGAAGTGCAGGTATTCCTTGAGTTTTTCCTTGCCGGTGAAGGCCACGCCATAGATGCGTTGCAGCATCGGACGGTCGGAATCCCCGCGCCAATAGGCCCCGGCCACCGACATCAGCTTGAACGCGTCGGCGGGCACTTGGCCGGTATGTTGCAGGTGCGGACCACGGCAGAGATCCTGCCAGGGGCCGTGCCAGTACATGCGCAGCGGTTCGTTGCCGGGGATGGCGTCGATCAGCTCGACCTTGAAGGGTTCGTCATTGTCTTCGTAGTGCTTGACCGCACGGGCGCGGTCCCAGATCTCGGTACGGACGGGATCGCGCAGGTTGATGATTTCCTTCATCTTTTTCTCGATCGCCCCCAGATCTTCGGGGGTGAAAGGCTCGGCGCGGTCGAAATCGTAATACCAGCCGTTCTCGATCACCGGGCCGATGGTGACCTTGACGTCGGGCCAGAGCTCTTGCACGGCGCGGGCCATGATATGGGCAAGGTCATGGCGGATCAGTTCGAGCGCCTGAGCTTCGTCCTTCATCGTATTGATCGCAATGGAAGAATCGGATTCGATGGGCCATTGCAAATCCCAGTGCTGGCCGTTCACAGTGGCCGAGATCGCCTTTTTCGCCAGGGATTTGGAAATGTCGGCGGCCACGTCGGCCGGGGTGATGCCGGCCTCGTAAGGCCGTTTGTTACCATCAGGAAATTCAAGGGAAATCTGGGCCATCGGCCTGTCGCTCCTCGTCAGTTTGGCGCCCACGGAACGCCCGGTTGCGGGTATATGGTTCAGGGCCGCGTTCTGCCCCGTGTCCCGGCCCAAGTCAAGCGTGGCATTTTGTACGAAACGTACGAAGTGTACGCGGGTTTCGTACGAAAATCGGGGTGGTTGGGGAAATTTGCGTCCACGAGGGACGCAAACGGCACGATGTGACGATGGCAAGGCCGACTGAGGACATTTTACACCGGACATGCGGCGGTGCGTCGCGACGGTGTGCGATTGTATGCCAAAACGGGGCGTAACACATTGACGCAGAACGATAAAAAATATCGCCTGTCGTAAATGATGCCTGTATTGTCGTTTATCATCGTTTCCGATACATCGTCAGCAACTTTCACCCGAGGAACTGCACATGCCGCGTTACAACGAGAATTTCGAATTGTCGGTTGAAGACCTGGACCTGATCGAGACCGCCCTGCGCCAGTCCAAGCGTGATCTGGCAGGCAAGCTGGTCGAGGCGGATGAGGCCGATAACGAAGAGATTCAACAGATCGACCAATCGGTGCGCCGGATTCACGACCTGCTGGGCCGTCTGCATAATCAGAAGGTGTTTTATCGCCCGCAGGCGCAGCCCTATATCGGCGGGTGAGGAGGGTCTGGGGGCCCATGCGACCGGAGTGCCGGTGCGCCATGACCGCGGACGGTATTCGATGGTGCGCCGAAGTATGCTTTTGTTCACTGTAACAGTCTGACACAAAAAGATATTTTTCTTTTTCTCTCAGGCGGTTAACGCTGGAGGGGCGGCAGGCCCGCGACCACGACCGAACCAACAGCGACAAAGGCATCAGCCCCAAGATGGCCCGTTCACAACACGATTCCATGCTGACCGAGCAATATGTCACCCTGAGCCAGACCTGTCCCCGACGTCTGGCCGAACCATTAATATCGAATGACGCCGCCGACACCGCGACCCCGGAGCGGGCCGAGGCCGAATGGTCCCTGCGCCGGATCGAGGCGCGTATCGGCTCGGTGGCCTGAGCCGCATTCGCGGCTTGCATCTGCCCCCCGCTTTCGGCGAGTCTGCCCCCGAGTTTTCAAGCAGGGGCAAGGCAAGATGGGGCAGACCGATTTTCTGACCACGCAACAGGGCCGCAAACTGGCCTATCACCAGACTGCGGGGAAGGCCCCCGGTGTGGTGTTCCTTGGCGGGTTCAAATCCGACATGGAGGGCACCAAGGCGGTTCACCTGGAGGACTGGGCGCGGCGCACGGGGCGGGCTTTCCTGCGGTTCGACTATTCCGGGCATGGGCAATCGTCCAGGGCGTTCGTCGACGGTTGTATCGGCGATTGGGCCGAGGATGCGATGAGCGTCATTCGGGATCTGACGGACGGGCCGCAGGTGCTGGTCGGGTCGTCGATGGGGGGCTGGATTTCGCTGCTGTGCGCGCGGGAGATGCCTGACAAGGTTGCCGGGCTGGTGACCATCGCCGCCGCCCCCGATTTCACCGAAGATTCCATGTGGGCGGGCTTCGACGAGGCGCAGCGCGCCGAGTTGCAGGACAGGGGGCAAGTGGCGCTGCCCAGTGACTATGGCGAGCCCTATGTCATCACCTGGCGGCTGATCGAGGACGGGCGGAACCATCTGGTGTTGCGCGATCCCCTGCCGCTGCCGTTTCCGGTGCGCTTCCTTCAGGGTACGGCGGACGAGGACGTGGAGATGTCCGTGGCGCTGCGCCTGCTGGAGCATGCGCAAGGCCCCGATATGCGCCTGACGCTGGTGGACGGGGCCGATCACCGGTTTTCCGATCCCGATTGCCTGGCCCTGATCGAAGAGGCGGTCGGGCAGGTCCTGGCCCGTTCCGGGGCGCGGGGCTGAGCGGCGCTTGACCCTGAGCGGGGCTGTGGCAATGTGCGGTGGCGGGCACGTTCCGCATGGTGGGAAAGGACGATTGCAACATGAGTGACCCATTGGTGCTGTTGCCGGCGATGATGTGCGACGCACGGGTGTTCGGCCCGCAGATCGCGGCGCTGAGCACCGATTGCGCGATCACGGTGGCGCCGGTGACCGGGGGAGAGCGGATCGAGGAGATCGCCTCGGGGCTGCTGGACCTGCTGCCGCGCAAATTCGCGCTGGCGGGGCTGTCGATGGGGGGCATCGTTGCGATGGAGGTTCTGCGGCGCGCGCCCGAACGGGTGACGCGGATTGCGCTGATGGACACGAACTCACTGGCCGAAACCCCGCAAACGGCGGCCAATTACGAACCGGCGATCATCAAGCTGCGCTCGGGGCAGTTGCGCGGGGCGGTCGAGGCCCTGCTGCCCCCCGAGGCGCTGGCCGATGGGCCGGACCGGGCGGATATCATGGCGATGGTCCTGGATATGGCCGATCATGTGGGCGAGACGGCGATCATCCGGCAGATCCGGGCGTTGCAGCGGCGGCGCGATTACCAGTCGGTTCTGCGCCGCTGCAAGGTGCCCGCGCTGGTGCTGTGCGGCGCGCAGGACGCGCTGACCCCGGTGAAACGGCACAGTTTCCTGGCCGACCTGATCCCCTATGCCAATCTGGAGGTGATCGACGGCGCGGGGCATTTGCCGCCGCTCGAGGCCCCGGCGGCCACCATCGCGGCGCTGGAGGGCTGGCTGAAACAGCCCTATGTCCTGCAAACCCGTGCCGATGCCTGACACCGAACCACCGGCGGACTGGCTGGTGCGGCTGCGCCGGATACGCCGCAAGGTGCAGATCTGGACCGGGCGCAACCTGCCGCCCGGAGTGCGGCTACTGGCCGGGCTTGTATTGATGGCCGGGGGCGTTCTGGGCTTTTTGCCGGTGGTGGGATTTTGGATGTTCCCGCTCGGCATGGCCGTGGCGGCATTGGATGTGGTGCCGGTCTGGCGCTGGTTGCGGGGGCGGCGCAAAGGCGGAACACCGCCACGAGAGTGAGCTTCGCTTCGCGCCCGCCGCTGCCTTTCTTCTTGCCGGAAATATCCGGGGGGTGAAGAGCGTCCCGGAAACGATCCGGTGGATCGTTTCAGCCCCGAACGGGCGGAGCCCCGGACAGGCCCAAAGGGCGGTGGGGGCAGGGGCCCCTTATGCCCACCCGTCAGGGTAATGCGTCAGGCGGCGGCGTTCTTGTTGGCGGCTTTCTTGGCCTTGTCCTTGGCCTTGCGCGGCTTGGTGCGGTTGCGCGCGGCGGGGGCTTCGGAATTGGCGTCGATGAAATCCAGCACCAGCGGGCGGATGTTGTTGCGCCAGCTGCGGCCCGCGAAGATGCCGTAATGGCCGGCGTCGGGTTCCAGGTGGCTGGCCTTTTTCTCGTCGGGCAGGCCGGTCAGCAGGTCGAGCGCGGCGACGCATTGGCCGGGAGCCGAGATATCGTCCTTGGTGCCTTCGACGGTCTTGACCGCGACGCTGGTGATCGCGCCCATGTCGACCTTGTGGCCGTTGACGACGAATTCGTTCTTCGCGATTTCCAGCCCCTTGAAGATACGCTCGACCGTGGAAAGGTAGAATTCGGCGGTCATGTCCATCACGGCGAGGTATTCGTCGTAGAACTTGTTATGCGGGTCGCGGTCGCTGGCTTCGCCGCGGGCGACGCGCATGATCTGGTCCGAAAACGCCTTGGCGTGGCGGTCGGCGTTCATCGAGATGAACGAGGACAGTTGCAACAGGCCCGGATAGACCTGACGCCCCACGCCCTTGTATTTGTGACCGACGCGCTGGATCATGGTTTCCTCGAGCTGGCCCATGGTCACGCGATTGCCGAAATCGGTAACGTCGGTTGGGGTGGCGTCGGGGTCGATGGGGCCGCCGATCAGGGTCAGCGAGCGGGGTTGCGCCTCGGGTTCCAGCTCGGCCAGGTAGGCGGTGGCGGCCAGCGTCAGCGGCGCGGGCTGGCAGACGGCGATCACGTGCAGGTCGCTGCCCAGTGTGCGCATGAAATCCATCAGGTAGAGGGTGTAATCCTCGATATCGAACTTGCCCGCCGATACGGGAATGTCGCGGGCGTTGTGCCAGTCGGTGACATAGACCTCGCAATCGGGCAGGAGCGAGCGCACGGTCGAGCGCAGGAGCGTGGCGTAGTGCCCCGACATCGGCGCCACCAGCAGCACGCGGCGGTCCATTTCATCGCGGCCCATCACGTCGAAATGGATCAGGTCGCCGAAGGGGCGTTCGACCACGGTTTCGACATTGACCAGGTGGTCGCGCCCGTCTTCGCCGGTGATCGATTCGATCCCCCAGTCGGGTTTGGTGACCATGCGCTGAAAGGTGCGTTCTGTCACTTCGCCCCAAGCGGCCATCCATTGCAAAGCAGGGTTTGGCGTCATCGCGAAAACGGGATAGGATGCAAAGGACAGGGCCGATGCGCCCATCCATTGATTGGCATTCCGGAGGGTTTCCATCCAGTCGTAATTCATCATGTGGCGCATCGTAATCTCCTTGTTACACCGGGCTTTCCGGTCGATTGCGCCACTTTTATCCTCCGGTTGGCGGCGCAATGCTGCACAGCAGAAACTTAGAAGGGATTTAAGCATATGGCAACAAAAGAGGAGGTCGCAGGTGAAAATCTTGAACGGATGAACGAGAATTTGGCCCGCGTGGAGGAGTTGTCACAGCGTTTGATCAGTGTGTTGTCGGAGCGCAATCCGGCTAATCCCACGCTGGGTGGCCCGTCGCAGGATCTGTTCGCCAAGGCGGCCACGTCCTATTGGTCGGAGATGCTGGAAAATCCCGGCCGTATCTATGAAAGGCAGTTGGAATACTGGGGCAAGTCGGTGCGCCATTTCATGGAGGCGCAGCAGCAGATGTTTCAGGGGCATGGCGCCGAAACCGCCCCGCAGGATGAGGACGATCCGCTGAAGGACGACAAGCGGTTTTCCAACCCGCTGTGGCAGACCCATCCGTTTTTTCATTACATCAAGCATCAATACGCCCTGAATGCCCGCGCCATCGAGGAGGCGGTGCAGGAGATCGACGATCTGGACGCGGTGGAAAAACGCCGGCTGGAGTATTTCTCGCGCCAGATCATCGACATGATGAGCCCGACGAATTTTCTGGGCACGAACCCGGATGCGCTGGAAAAGGCGGTCGCGACCGAGGGCGAAAGCCTTGTGCGGGGGCTGGAAAACCTCGTGGCCGATCTGGAGGCCAATAACGGCGAAATGCTGGTGCGCCTGGCGGACGACAAGGCGTTCGAACTGGGAGGCAACATCGCCACGACGCCCGGTGAGGTCGTGTACCGCAACCGGATGATGGAAGTGATCCAGTATGCCCCGGCCACCGAACAGGTGCATGCGACGCCGATCGTGATCTTCCCGCCCTGGATCAACAAGTTCTACATTCTCGATCTCAAGGCGCAGAACAGCCTGATCAAATGGGTCACCGAGCAGGGCTATACCCTGTTCGTGGTCAGTTGGGTGAACCCGGATGCGTCCTATGCCGATGTGGGCATGGAGGATTACATCGAAGAGGGGTTCCTGACCGCGATCCGCGAGGTCAAGGCGATTTGCGGGGTCAAGCAGGTGAATGCGGTGGGTTATTGCATCGCGGGCACCACCCTGCACCTGGTGCTGGCGCTGATGGCCAAGCGCGGCGACAAGTCGGTGAAATCCGCCACGTTCTTTACCGCGCTCACGGATTTTTCCGAACAGGGAGAGTTCACGCCGTTCCTGCAGGACGATTTCGTCGACGGGATCGAGGCAGAGGTGGCCGAACAGGGGGTGCTGCGATCCTTTATCATGTCGCGCACGATGTCGTTCCTGCGCTCGAACGATCTGGTCTATCAGCCCGCCGTGCGCAGCTACATGATGGGCGAGGCGCCGCCCGCCTTCGATCTGCTCTACTGGAACGGGGACGGGTCGAACCTGCCGGGGCGGATGACGGTCGAATATCTGCGCCTGCTGTGCCAGCAGAACGCCTTTATCGAGGGCGGGGTCGAATTTTGCGGCGAGCGGCTTCATATCAGCGATGTGACGATCCCGCTGATGTCGGTGACCTGCGAGACCGACCATATCGCGCCGTGGCGGGATTGCTATCGCGGCTTCCGGCAGACCGGGGCGAAGGACCGGACATTCATCGTATCGCAATCGGGCCATATCGCCGGGATCGTGAACCCGCCGTCGAAAAAGAAATACGGCCATTACACCAACGCCGACCTGAGCGGCGACGCCGCCGCCTGGATGGAGGGCGCGAAGTTTCACGAAGGGTCGTGGTGGCCCCGGTGGGAGGCCTGGCTGCGCAAGCGGTCGGGCAAGAAAGTTGACGCTAGGGAACCCGGCGATTCGCAGCATCCGCCATTGGCGCCCGCGCCGGGAACCTATGTGCGAAAGAAGGCAAGTGTCTGATATCGGGGCATTTCCAGAAAAATGCTGCACCGCAGAAAAAGAGGGTTGATTTTCTGCGGTGCAGCATGCATATTCCTCGCAGATGCAGAAAAGCGGGATCCTCCCGTGGACCAGCAAAACCGAGGAACTACCAATGGCCAAAGCACAAGATTTCACCACCGTCATGAAAGACATCATGGGCGCATTCCCCGTCGACACCAAGGCGATGGAAGACGCGTTCAAGAACCAGGCCGCCCTGAGCGAAAAGCTGTCGGGTGTTGCCCTGGACGCCGCTGAAAAGTCGGCTGAACTGTCCAGCAAATGGACCAAGGAAACCCTGGCGAAGATGTCGGACATGACCAAAGCCAAGGCAGAGCCTGCCGATTATGCCAAAGCGATGACCGATTTCGCATCGGCCAACGCCGAAGTGGCTGCCGAAAACATGGCTGCCTTTGCCGAAATCGCCAAGAAAGTTCAGATGGACACCGTCGAACTGATGATGGCTGCCGGCAAAGACCTGCAGGAAGACGCCGCAAAGGCCGTCAAGAAAGCCACCGACGACGCAACGGCGGCTGCCAAGAAAGCCACCGCCGCCAAGTAAGCGTGGTGTGAACATACGGTTCGATCCATCCTCCCTGATCGGCCGGTATGACAGGGGCGGGCCCATAGAGGCCCGCCCTTTCTTTTTGTGCTGCACTGGCATAAGCTATGCTGCAGCGCTGAAACATGGGAGGATCGCGACGTGGCCGACACCGAAAAGCCGTTGCTGATCAAACGCTACGCCAGCCGGCGTTTATACAATACCGAAACGTCCGATTACGTGACGCTGGACGATATCGCCGAGTTCATCCGGCTGGGCCGCGAGGTGCAGATCATCGACCTCAAATCCGGCGACGACCTGACCCGGCAATACCTGTTGCAGATCATCGCCGAGCACGAAAGCCGGGGCGACAATGTCCTGCCGATCAACGTGCTGACCGATCTGGTGCGCAGTTACACCAATCAGGCCACCAGCGTGGTGCCCGATTTCCTGGCTGCCAGTTTCGAGATGCTGCGCGAGGGGCAATCGGCCATGGTCGAGAACATGACCAAGGGCAACCCGCTGGCCAGCATGCCGGGCATGGACGCCATGCGCGCCCAGCAGGAAGCCTTTCTGAAGGCGATGACCGGAGGGTTCGGCGGCATGACGAGCGCCCCTGCGCGCGAGGACGAGGCCAAGGACGAGGATCGGGAAGACCTCGACGCCATTCGCAAGCAGCTGTCGGAGTTGCAGGACAAGCTGTCGAAGATGAACAAGTAACGCCGGCATGGTCGATAGTCCGGGCCGGATAACCCTGTGGGGGATCGAAGTGTTCATGGCCGCGGCGGATGAACGCTCGATCTCGGCGGCGGCGAAACGTCTGGGGGCCAGTCCTTCGGCGGTCAGCCAGCAATTGACCAATCTCGAAGGCGCGGTCGGGGCCACGTTGCTGCAGCGCAACGCGCGGCCCGTGCGCCTGACGCCTGCGGGCGAGATCATGAAGCGCCACGCGCAAGTGATCCTGAACGAGGCCACGCAGGCCCGCGCCGAACTGGCGATGTCGGACCTGTCGATGCTGACGCGGTTCCGCCTTGGCATGATCGAGGATTTCGAGGCCGACGTGACCCCGCGCCTGCTGACCCATATGGCCGACGAATTGCGCGGCTGCCAGTTCCTGCTGGAAACCGGGGCCAGCCATTACCTGTACGATCTGCTGGACCAGCGCGCGCTCGACGTGATCGTGGCCGCCGATCTGGGGGCGGGGAGCGATTGGGCCGAGGTGCATGCGCTGCTGCGCGAGGGGTTCGTGGCGGCCGTGCCGAAGGGGGCGATCGACCAGGGGGGCGACGTGCTGCGCCAGCTCAAGCGCCTGCCGCTGGTGCAATACACGCAGCGCCATTACATGGGCCGACTGGTCAGCGCGCATCTGACGCGGCAGAATCTGACCTTGCGCCACCGCTTCGAGATCGACAGCTATCACGCGACGCTGGCGCTGGTGGGGCAAGGCTCGGGCTGGAGTATCCTGCCGCCGCTGGCGCTGATGCGGGCGCAGCGCTTTGCCGATCAGATCGACGTGATGGAACTGCCGTTCGAACCGCTGACCCGCACGATCAGCCTGATGGCGCGCAAGGATATTCTGGGCGAGATGCCGGCGCAGGTCGCCGGTACCTTGCGACCCATCCTGCAAGAGCGGATCGTGACCCCCGCCATCGCTACGCACCCGTTTCTGGCCGACAGCCTGACGCTGCTGTGATGCGCCTGTTTCAGGTGCCGTAGGCCAGCGTTTCGCCCATCACGTCGTTTGCCGCCTGGACCAGCGCATCGGCGATCAGGTCCAGTTCGGGCCGGGTGAGGCGTGCGGGCAGGCGGGCGTCGCAGGCGCGCATCAGCATGGCGCGGGTGCGGGGCAGATCGCCCGGCGCTTCGGGCAGGAACTGCCAGTTCCAGAAGGCGCGTGCGTTGTCGGTGGACAGCCCGAACACCTGCACCTTGACGCCCCGTTCGGCGGCGGCGGCGGCAAAGGCGCGTGTGTCCTCATCGCTCATGTTCACGAGGTTGAACTGGATCGAATCCGGTGCGCGCTCTTCGGGGGTGAGCTTGTCGGGGATGTTCAGCCAGGGCGAGGCATTCAGTTGCGCCGCGACATAATCGTGGTTCGAGCGCCCGTCGCGGACCCGGCGGGGGATTTCGGCAATCTGCGGGCGGATGATGGCGGCGCTGAGATTGTTCATGCGCAGATTATAGAGCGGCAACCGGTTCTGCCATGTGCCGAAAGCCGCACGCAGGGCGTTATCGCCGCCCTTGATGTGTTTGGACCAGTTATGTTCATACGCGCCAGACATGATGACGGCGCGGGCGATCAGATCGGCATCGTCGGTGACCATGATCCCGCCCTCACCGGCATTGACCAGCTTGTAGGACTGGAAGCTGAAACAGCCGATATTGCCGATCGTGCCGATATTGCGGCCCGCCCATGTGGTGCCGAGTGAATGCGCGGCGTCTTCGATCACCGGGATGTCGCGGGCGGTGCACAGCTCCATGATGGCGTCCATGTCGCTGGTATGGCCGCGCATGTGGCTGATGATGACCGCCTGCACATTGTCCAGTCTGGCGGTGAAATCGTCGATGTCGATGCGGTAATTCTCGCCCACTTCGCACAGCACCGGGATGCAATCGGCATGCACCACCGAGGACGGCACGGCGGCGAAGGTGAAACCGGGGATCAATACCCGTGCATCGCGCGGCAGGCCGAGCGCCTTGAGCGACAGGAACAGCGCCGCCGAACAGGACGAGACCGCCAGCGCGTATTTGCTGCCCAGATGATCGGCGAACTCCTGCTCGAGCAATGTGACGGGGGCGTTTTCCGGCGCGGTATAGCGGAACAGATCGCCCGATTGCAGCATCCGGTCGATTTCGGCGCGGGCGGCTTCGGGGATGGCTTCGGCGTCATAGACATTGGGCGGCAGGGTCATTTCTTCGGCTTTCCTGAAGTGTCTTTTCGGAAAACCTAAAACAAAAGAGGGTAATTCCAAAGCGAAAATTCTGTGACAGGCTGACGCGCCTGATGGGCACGGGCGCCCGAAATAGGGGCGCCCGTGGAGTTCGCAAGTGGTGATTTATGTCATTGAAATAGTCACTTAGCGGGTTTGGGGCGACGACCCCAGAAAGAAATCAGAGATCATCGCATTGCGCGACACGCCGCCGTTGCGGCCAGTGTTCAACGCCTCGTCAACAACGCGGCGGCTTTGGGACGGGCCGTAGTCACCGATCAGAACCTGGTGGCCCAGTTTCTGGGCCACGTCGATTTCGTGCAGTTCCGCCGCGCTGAGTGATTGGAAACTGGCCTTGCTGATCTGGCGAGGCAGGTTCTGGGCCTCGATGCGCTCCATCGCGCTGACGGGCAGGGCCGCTGCGGTCAGGGTGGCGCCAATGATCAGGCCAAGGAAGCGGCGGGTCGGGGTGAGTGTTGCGTTGGTCATGTCGGTCTCCTTTTCGGTTTCGATGACGGTTAGCTACGAATGTTCCGGTCCGATGCCAAAACACAACTCATACACGCGCCGGTGAGAGAGAGCGTGATCGTTCCTGCGCTCTCCGATGCGTGAACGGGGCGTGGGGGAGGGCGGGCCGTGGCCGGATGCAGGCAGGCAAGGGATTTCGCCGCGCGGCCCTGAGGTGCGGGCCGCTTGCCCGTGCGGGTTTTCAGGACATACGGGCCGGGAAAACACAAGGCGGACACGAGGCGGAGAGCGCGGTGTGAGCCTGTTTTGCGGGCCGGAAACGGGCGCGGCGGAGTGATTTGGGGCGGTTCAGACGCCCATCCGGTCGCGCATCGCGTACCATGTCATCGCCAGCACCAGCAGCGGCGAGCGCAGGGCGCTGCCGCCGGGAAAGCGGGGGGCGGGCACGCGCGAGAGTGTGTCGAACCCTTCGGCCTGTCCGGCGATGGCGTCGGCCATCAGCTTGCCCGCATGGGTTGCGGTGCCCACACCGTGCCCGGAATAGCCCGAGGCCGACAGCATGTTGGGCCCAAGCCGCGCCAGATAGGGCATGCGTTTCATGGTGATGCCAAGGGTGCCGCCCCAGGTGTAGTCGAAACGCACGTCGCGCAGGTGGGGGAAAATCTGGCTCATGGGGTTGCGCACGGTCGCGCCGATGTCGGACGGAAAGCGGTAGCCATAGCTTTCGCCGCCGCCGAAGAGCAGACGATTGTCGTGGCTGAGGCGGAAATAGTTGACCACGAACTTGGTGTCGGCCACGGCGATGTCGCGGGCCAGAACGCGGGCGGTGTCTTCGCCCAATGGTTCGGTTGCGGCGATGAAATTGTTGATCGGCATGACACGGGCGGCGACCTTGCGATCCAGACCGCCGAGGTATCCGTTGCAGGCCAGAATGACGTGATCGGCTGTCACGGCGCCCTTGTCGGCCTGCACGCGGGCGGGCTGGCCCTTGTTGACCTGCGCCACCAGCGTGTTTTCGTATATCCGCACCCCCGCATCGCGCGCGGCACGGGCCAGCCCGAGCGCGTAGTTCAGCGGGTGCAGATGCGCCGCCGTCATGTCGAGCGTGCCGCCCACATAGCGCGGCGAGGGGCAGATCGCCTGTGCCGCGTCGCGATCCAGCTTTTCCAATGCGGTATAGCCGTAGCGCGCGGCCAGATGATCGGCATAGGCGTGTTCGGATTCGACCTCGCGCGGGGTGAAGCACATATGCGCGATGCCGGGTTTCAGATGGCAGTCGATGGCGTGTTTCGCGATCAGGGACTTGACCAGATCCTTGGCGTCCTCGGCCAGATCCCACAGTTTCGCGGCATCGTCGGGGCCGACAAGCCGCTCCAGCCAGTCCTGTTCCATCCGCTGCCCCGAGCCCAACTGACCGCCATTGCGCCCCGACGCGCCGAAGCCCACGCGATGCGCTTCGAGCAGCACCACGTCATAGCCGCGTTCGGCCAGATGCAGCGCCGCCGACAGCCCCGTATAGCCCGCGCCAACGATGCAGACATCGGCCTTTTCCTGCCCGCGCAGGGGGGCGAAGGCGGGCAGGTCGTTGGCGGTGGCGGCGTACCAACTGGGCGGATACCGGCCCTGACGGTCATTGGCGAAGAGCAGGTTCATGGCTTTGTCCCGGCAAAAGACTTGCGGTGGTGCGGGCGTATGGCCCGTTCAGACGTTCAACAGCAGGTGCTCGCGCTCCCAGGGGCTGATGACCTGCAGGAATTCCTCGTATTCGGCGCGTTTGACGATGGCATAGACGCGCGCGAAGTCCGGTCCGAGAAGATCGTGCAGGTCGGTGGCGTTGTCGAACATGTCGAGCGCCGTGCCGAGAACGCGGGGAATGTCGGCCTCGCCCGCATAGGCATCGCCCTTGAATTCCCCGTCCGGGGTTTCCTGGTTCATGATGCCCAGAAGGCCGCAGGCCAGGCTGGCGGCGATCCCCAGATACGGGTTGCAATCCATCCCGGCCAAGCGGTTTTCCACGCGGCGCGCTTCGGGCGGGGCGAGCGGTACGCGGATGCCGGTGGTGCGATTGTCGCGCGCCCAGGCGAGATTGATCGGCGCGGCGTGGTCCTTGACGTAGCGGCGGTACGAGTTGACGTAGGGCGCGAGCACGGCGATCGCGTCGGGCAGGTGTTTCTGCAGCCCGCCGATGAAGTGATAGAACATCTCGGTTTCGTTGCCGTCCTTGTCCGAGAACAGGTTCTCGCCGGTCTTGGCGTCGAGGATCGAGTGATGCACATGCATCGAACTGCCCGGTTCGTCCTCGATCGGTTTGGCCATGAAGGTGGCGAAACAGTCGTGCTTCAGGGCCGCCTCGCGGATCAGCCGTTTGAAGAAGAACACCTCGTCAGCCAGTTTGACCGGGCTGCCGTGGCGCAGGTTGATTTCCAACTGCCCTGCGCCGCCCTCCTGCGTGATGCCGTCGATCTCGAAGCCCTGCGCCTCGGCGAAATCATAGATGTCGTCGATGACGGGGCCGAACTCGTCGACGGCGGTCATCGAATAGGCCTGACGCGCCGCGGCGGGGCGGCCCGAGCGGCCCATCATCGGCTCGATTTCCTTGGCCGGGTCCAGATTGCGGGCCACGAGGAAGAATTCCATTTCCGGGGCGACCACGGGTTTCATGCCGCGTTCGTGGTACATCTCGACCACGCGCCTGAGCACGTTGCGCGGGGCAAAGGGAATGGGGCTGCCGTCGCGGTCGAAGGCGTCGTGAATCACCTGAAGCGTCCAGTCGCCGGTCCACGGCGCGGCGGTGGCGGTGGTCATGTCGGGGCGCAGGATCATGTCGCGCTCGATGAACCCCTCTTCGCCCGCGGCTTCGCCCCAGTCGCCGGTGATCGTCTGGTAGAAGATCGAATCGGGCAGGTGGAAATGCTGCTGGCGCGCGAACTTGCTGGCGGGAACGGCCTTGCCGCGGGCGATGCCGGGCAGGTCGGCGACGATGCATTCCACCTCGTCGAGGCGGCGGCCTTCGAGATAGGCCTGCGCCGGGTCGGGCAGGGTGTTGATCCAGTCGGACATTTCAGGACTCCCGCTTGAAAAAGGCGGCCATGCGCGCGGCGATGGCGTCATTGGCGATTGGGTCGGACAGGCGGTTTCGGGCCGCGTCCAGTTGGGCATCGGGCACCACGCCACGGCCCCGGTGGTCGATCAGTTGTTCGATCATGCGCGCGGTGAATTCGGGGTGCGGCTGGATCGTCCAGATCCGATCATCATAGATCAGCGCGGCATTTTCGCAGAAATCGGACGAGCCGACGACGCGTGCGCCTTCGGGCAGGTCCACGACCTGATCCTGATGCCAGGCGTTGAGCGGCAGCGTCCGGCCCTCGATCCGGTATTCCGTCGGGCCCACAGACCAGCCGCCGGGAAACTTGACGACCTTGCCGCCAAGCGCCTGCGCGATGATCTGATGGCCGAAGCAGACGCCGATCATGGGCCGCCCGTCGGCATAGACGGCGCGGATGAACTCTTCCAGCGGCGCGATCCAGTCGTGATCCTCGTAAGCCCCGTGTTTGGAGCCGGTGATCAGCCAGCCATCCGCCGCATCGGGGCTGTCGGGAAACTCGTTGTCGACCACGCTCCATGTGGCGAAGTCGAACCCGTGCCCATCCAGAAGGCGCGCGAACATGGTGTCGTAATCGCCCAGTTCGCCCAGCACGATATCGGGGGCGTGGCCGGTTTGAAGGATGCCGATCTTCATGGGGTCTCCATAATTTGATCAAATTAAGGCTAGCGCAGCGCGGCGGGCGCGGCAAGCCCTTTCAGTTCAGCGTGGCGGTGGCCCGAAGGCAAGGGGTTACACCGTTTCCAGATAGGTTTTCCACCACGCCTCGTGCGGGATGCTCGACATGGCGGAAAGTTCCTGCCGCTTGGTCATCACCAGGTTGCGGATCAGGCCCGACGGCAGGATGCGCGCGATCAGGTCCGAGGCTTCGAAGCGGTCGATGGCGGTTTGCCAGTCGGCGGCGAGGCCGGGCAGGTTCAGGTCATAGGCGTTGCCGGTGATCGGGGCGGGGGGTGTCATGGCGTCTTCGATCCCGGCCAGGGCCGCGCCGAGGATGGCGGCGAAGCTGAGATAGGGGTTGATGTCGCCGCCCGCGACGCGGTGTTCGATGCGCCGCGCGGCGGGTGGCCCGCCGGGGATGCGAATGGCCGCCGTGCGGTTTTCATAGGCCCAGGCCGCGCCGGTGGGGGCATGGGCGCCGGGCACCAGCCGGTCATAGCTGTTGGCATGCGGCGCGAACAGCAGCGTCGCGGGCGGCATCCCCGCAAGGCATCCCGCCACGGCGGCGCACAGGGTGTCGGTGCCTGCCGGGCCGCCATCGTCGAACACGTTGCGCCCGTCGCCGTCCAGCACCGAGAAATGCATGTGCATCCCGTTGCCCGCATCCTCATCGAAGGGTTTGGCCATGAAGGTCGCGGCAAAGCCGTGGCGGCGCGCGAGCCCCTTGATCAAGGCCTTGAAAAGCCAAGTGTCATCGGCGGCGCGCAGCGCGTCCTGATGATCGAGCGTGACCTCGAACTGGCCGATTCCGGCCTCGATCGTGGCGGTCTGGGCCGGGATGCCCATGGCCGCACAGCCCTCGTACAGCGCGGTCAGGAAATCGTCGAAGGAGTCCATCTGCGACATCGACAGGATGCCCGGCGCATCCAGCCGCCGCCCCGAGCGCGGGCTGCGCACATGCTTGAGCGCATCGCCGCTGTCGTCGACCAGCGTGAATTCCAGTTCGGTCGCGGCCATCACCTGCCAGCCGCGCGCGGCATAGCGATCCAGCACCGCCTCCAGCGCATGGCGCGGGTCGCCGTCAAACGGCGTGCCGTCCTCGTGATACATGGTCATCGGGATCAGGGGCTGCGGCGCGTTCAACCAGGGCAGGGGCACCGGCCCGCGCCCGGTGGGGCGCAGCACGCCATCGGCGTCGCCGGTTTCGAAGACCAGCGGCGAATTCTCGATATCCGCGCCGAAGATGTCCACGTTCAGAACCGAAAGCGGCATGCGCACCGCGCCGCTGTCGAGCTTGGCGGCATAGTCGCCGGGCACACGCTTGCCGCGCATCTGTCCGTTCAGGTCGCAGGCGGCGACACGGATCGTGGGATAGTCTGACAGTTCCATTACGGCGGCTCCTGATACGGGATCGCGCAAAGGCTAGCCCAGGGTGCGCCGGGATGCCACAATAATTTGATCAAAATATTTTCGCCGTCCGGCGCGCCGGTATCACGTCGGTATCGTGTCGGTATTCCGCCGGTGCGCGATGGCAAAAAAAACAGGGGCCGCGGCCCCTGCTTCTTCTTGCCGGAAATATCCCGGGGGAGTCGCCGCTTGCGGCGGCGGGGGCAGCGCCCCCGTCCTAAAGCTCGATCGCCTGCATCACCTCCGGTTCGATCACATCGACGCCGGGCAGGGCGCGCGCCAGTTCCTCGGCGGATTGTTCGAGGATCGGGAAGGTCTTGTAATGGCATGGGACGACCGTCTTGAAATCAAAGAACGTCTTTGCCGCATAGGCCGCGCGTTTCATGTCCATGGTGAAATACCCGCCTGCACAGAGGATACCGATATCGGGGTGGTGCAGGTCGTTGAATACCTTCATGTCGGCCATCACGTCGGTATCGCCGGACAGGTAGATCGTGTGCCCTTCGCCCGCGATCATGTAGCCGCATTCGGTGCCCATCACCTGCGGGCCGTTTTCGGTTCCGACCGAGTTGGAATGCACCGCGTTCACCATCGTCAGCATCACGCCGCCCAGATCGACCGTGCCGCCCTTGTTGAAGCCCACGGTTTCGATCCCGGCATGTTTTTCCCAATGCGACATCAGGTCGAACTGGCCGACCACCGGCACGCCGAGCTCTTTCGACAGTCGGGGAAGGTCGCCCGCATGGTCGAAATGCGCATGGGTCAGCACGATATGCGTCGCCCCGTCGAGCGCGGCCTTGTGCTGATCCGGCTCCAGCATCGGATTGCCGGTCAGCCACGGGTCGATCAGCAGGACCAGCCCGCCGATTTCCAGCCGGAAGGAGGCATGTCCAAGCCATGTGAGTTTCATGTCCGTCTCCTATTGTTGTCCGATCTCACCCTAGCATGGCTGCGGCGGGGGAAAAGGCCCGCCATATGCTTGCGCCGCCCGTATCCGGGCGCTAAACGCTGGTGCGAATGGAAAACGGAGATTGATGCATGTCGATCGACAAGGACACCGCCGCCAAGGTGGCCAAGCTGGCCCGCATTCGCGTCGAAGAAGACGCGCTGCCGGCCCTGGCGCAGGAATTCAACGATATCCTCGGCTTTATCGAGCAACTGGCCGAGGTCGATGTCGAGGGCGTCGAGCCGATGACCGGCGTCACCCCGATGCGCCTGAAGCGGCGCGAGGATGTGGTGACCGAAGGCGGCATGCCCGACAAGATCCTGTCGAACGCGCCCGATGCGCGCGAGGGGTTCTTTGCAGTGCCGAAGGTGGTGGAATAATGTCTGAACTGAGCAAGCTGACCATCTCTGCCGCGCGGGACGCGCTGCGCAAGGGCGACGTGACCAGCCTCGAGCTGACCGAGTCCTGCCTGTCGGACATCGAGGGTGCGGGCGCGCTGAACGCGTTCGTTCACCACACGCCCGATCTGGCGCGGGAACAGGCCAAAGCCGCCGATGAACGTATCAAGGGCGGCGATGCGCCGGATATGTGCGGCATCCCCCTTGGCATCAAGGATCTGTTCTGCACCAAGGGTGTGCCCAGCCAGGCCGCAAGCGCCATCCTCAACGGCTTTCGGCCCGAATATGAATCGACCGTCACGCAGAACCTGTTCGATGCCGGGGCGGTGATGCTGGGCAAGCTGAACATGGACGAATTCGCCATGGGCAGTTCCAACGAAACCTCGTGCTATGGCAACGCGGTGAACCCGTGGCGGCGTGGCAATGACGAGGCGGCGCTGACGCCGGGCGGATCGTCCGGTGGCTCGGCCAGTGCCGTGGCGGCTGATCTGTGCCTTGCGGCGACCGGCACCGATACCGGCGGCTCGATCCGCCAGCCCGCGGCCTTCACCGGCATCACGGGGATCAAGCCGACCTATGGGCGCTGTTCGCGGTGGGGGGTCGTGGCCTTCGCCAGTTCACTGGATCAGGCGGGTCCGATGACCAAGGATGTGCGCGACGCCGCCATCATGCTCGAGGCAATGTGCAGCCATGACCCGAAGGATTCGACCTCGGTCGATATTCCGGTGCCGGATTTCGAGGCGATGCTGACCGGCGACGTCAAGGGCAAGGTGATCGGCATTCCCCGTGAATACCACATGGAGGGCATGCCCGAAGAGATCGAGAAACTGTGGTCGGACGGGACGGCGATGCTCAGGGACGCGGGTGCGGAAATCCGCGACATTTCCCTGCCGCACACGAAATATGCCTTGCCCGCCTATTACGTGATCGCCCCCGCCGAGGCGTCTTCGAATCTCGCGCGCTATGACGGGGTGCGGTATGGCCACCGCGCGAAGCTGGAGCAGGGCGACGGCATCACCGAGATGTACGAGAAAACCCGTGCCGAGGGCTTTGGCGACGAGGTCAAGCGCCGCGTGATGGTGGGCACCTATGTGCTGTCCGCCGGGTTCTACGACGCCTATTACAACCGTGCCCGCAAGGTGCGCACCCTGATCAAGCGCGATTTCGAGCAGGTGTTCGCCGATGGTGTGGACGCGATCCTGACCCCGGCAACCCCGTCGGCGGCCTTCGGTTTGGGCGAGATGAAGGATGCCGATCCGGTTCAGATGTATCTCAACGACGTGTTCACCGTCACCGTGAACCTTGCCGGGCTGCCGGGTATTGCGGTGCCTGCGGGGCTGGACAAGCAGGGCCTCCCCCTGGGGCTGCAACTGATCGGGCGGCCCTGGGAAGAGGGCGATTTGCTGAATACAGCCTATGCGCTTGAACAGGCTGCCGGTTTTGTGGCCAAACCCGGCAAATGGTGGTAAGCAACCGATCAAAAGCTTCCGACGGCAGGACAAAGCAGATGCGTATTATTCTTGGTGCAACGGCCCTCGCGGCCCTTACGGCCTGTGCTCCGACGGTTCCCGACAGCGGGGCCGGCGTGGGGTTTGGCGACTATACTCAATATCAGGCCGAACGGCAGGCGCGTGAGACGCAGCTTGCGGGCACAAGCATACCGGCCCCGAACGCCGTGTCGTCCGAGACGCTGGACGGTGCGGCTGTCCCGGCCGGCGGGCAGGGGAACGATGCGGCTGATCTGGCTGCGGAAACGCAGGCCGCCTTGCGGGAGCAGGCCGCGAATTCCGGGCAGACGGTGGTCCATGCCGATCCCTCCAACCCGCCGCCGCAAACCGTGACCACGGCCAACGGCATGTCGGAGGAAACCAATTTCGAAGCCGTGAGTTCGGAACGCTCCATCGAAAGCGACGCCGCGCTGATCGAACGCAACCGGGCGCGTTACAAGGTGATCGCGCCCGAGGCGCTGCCGGCGCGCAGCGGCACGAGCGAGCCCAATGTCGTGCAGTACGCCTTGCAGAGCAATCACCCCCGAGGCACGCAGGTGTTCAGCCGTCCGGGCGTGAACAAGGAGTCCAAGTTCCGCCGTAACTGCGCCGCCTACGCCTCGTCCGATCAGGCGCAGATCGACTTTTTGTCGAAGGGCGGGCCGCAGCGTGACCGTCTGGGGCTGGACCCGGATGGCGACGGATATGCCTGTGACTGGGACCCGCGCCCGTTTCGCAAGGCCGTCGGCGGCTGATATGTCCGGCGCGGTTGCGCAGTCCGATATCGTTCCGACCCCATCCCCCAATTTCGGGCCGCGCCGCCAGGGCGCGCGGCCCGATATGGTCGTTCTGCATTACACCGCGATGGAGAATGCCCGGACCGCGCTTGCGCGGCTGTGCGACGCGGCTGCCGAGGTGTCGGCGCATTACCTGATTTGCGAGGCGGGGACCGTCTGGCAGATGGTCGATGAGGCGCAGCGCGCATGGCATGCCGGGGCCGGGCAGTGGGGCGATGTCCGGGACGTCAATTCCCATTCGATCGGGATCGAACTGGCCAATACAGGCGCGCATCCGTTTCCCGAACCGCAGATGCGGGCGCTCGAGGCGCTTTTGCAGGGGATCATGCGCCGCTGGGGCATCCCGGCCACGCGCATCATCGGCCATTCCGACATGGCGCCGGATCGCAAATCCGACCCCGGCCCACGGTTCGACTGGCAGCGACTGGCGCTTCGGGGGCTGTCCATCTGGCCCCGGAGCGGGGGCGAGCCGGGGGATTTCCTGCAAGACGCGGTGAGGTTCGGCTATGCCGTTCCCGACGGAATGGATGGCGATGCGGCGCTGGATCTGATCCTGCCCGCCTTTCGCCAGCGGTTTCGTCCCTGGGCGAACGGGGGGCTGGACGCCACCGACCGGGTGCTGATGGCCGATCTTGCCGCGCGCTTCCCCGTTGACCGCGCCGCGAGGGATGCCTAGATACCCCTTGCGCGGAAGGCCGGATGGCCGCGGGGTTCGCGCCCCGAGGAAAGTCCGGACTCCACAAGGCAACGGTGCCGGGTAACGCCCGGCCGGGGAAACCCGAGGGAAAGCGCCACAGAAAACAGACCGCCGCGTTTCGCGCGGTAAGGGTGAAACGGTGGGGTAAGAGCCCACCGCGGGGCTGGTAACAGTCCCGGCACGGCAAGCCCCACCGGGAGCAATGCCGAATAGGGATCGCGCGCGGGGGCCGGTCCCGGACCTCGGTTCGGGATACCGCCCGCAGGGACGTCTTGCCCCGGCGATCCGGGTTGGCAGCTTGAGGTGCCGTGGCAACACGGCATCCAGAGGAATGGTCATCCAGCCCCGGATCACGATCCGGGGTGGACAGAATCCGGCTTACAGGCCTTCCGCGCCGATATTCTGATCGTTCCGCTCTTGCGGCCATGTTTTTTGCCGCACGGGTGGAGTGCGGGCTTTCCCCGCGGCCAGGTCGCGTTAGAATGCGGCTCATGCCCTATGAATGGTCTTCCGAAACGAGCGGGGCGCGTGTTTCGCGCCTCAGGCTCTGGCCGCACCGGTCGTTGCCCCGCAAGGGCTTTGCCGCGTTCATCCTGGGCACGTTCACCCTGATCACCGTGCCGCTCTATCCGCTGTTGGGCACCGTTGTCCTGTGGGGGCTGTTGCCGTTCATGTTGCTGGCCGTGGCCGGTATCTGGTGGGCGTTGGAGAAATCCTATCGCGACGGCGATATTTCCGAGGAACTGACCATCGACCCCGAGCAGGTTCACCTTGTGCGCATCAATCCGGGCGGGGTGCGTCAGGAATGGGAATGCCTGAGCTATTGGGCGCGCGCGCAGATGCACCCCACCGGCGGGCCGGTGGGCCATTACATCACCCTGCGCGGGGCCGAGCGTGAGGTCGAGATCGGCGCGTTCCTGTCCGAAGACGAGCGCAGGGCGCTTTATGGCGAGATCGTCGATGCGCTGCGTTCCGCGGCGGCGCCGGACCCCGCGCAGTAGGCGGGGCGGTGCCGCGCGATCAGCTGAGTTTGTCCTTGATCCGGGGGCCGACCGCCCCGAAATCCATCTGGCCGGTATACTGTTCTTTCAGGCGGCCCATGATCTTGCCCATGTCGCGGATCGAACCGGCCCCGACTTCGGCAATGGCCGCGTCGATGGCGGCTTCGGTTTCCTTGTCGTTCAACTGACGGGGCAGGAATTCCCCGATCACGGCGATTTCCTGACGCTCGCGCTCGGCCAGGTCCAGACGCCCGCCTTCTTCATAGGCGCGGACGCTTTCCTGACGCTGCTTGGTCATCTTGCCGAGGATCGCGAGGATGTCGGTATCGTCGACGCCCTGATCGCCATCGCCACCGCGGCGCGCGATATCCTGATCCTTGATCGCGGCGTTGATCAGCCGCAAGGTTGCAAGGCGGGCTGCATCCTTGTCTTTCATTGCCTGTTTGAGGGCCGTGTTCACACGCTCTCGCAAGTTCATTCCGGTCTATCCCGTTTCAAAGTCACAAGTTCGCGACAATACAGAACCCGAACTGCGGTGACAACCATACGTCCGTATGTGTTCGCCGCGCCGCAGGGGCCGCTAGGCATGGCGATCTTGTGACTTGACCCTGTCGGGGCAGGCTCCTACATATCCGCCAATTTGCCCACATCCGGAGACTCGCCCCATGGCTCATGCGACCCAAGACCGCCCGACCGCCTGCCTGGCCCTTGCCGACGGGACGTTGTTTTACGGTAAAGGCTTTGGCGCGGCGGGGGAAACCACGGCCGAGCTGTGTTTCAACACGGCGATGACCGGATATCAGGAGATCATGACCGACCCGTCCTATGCCGGGCAGGTCGTCACCTTTACCTTCCCGCATATCGGCAATGTCGGCGTCAATCCCGAGGACGATGAAACCGCCGATCCGGTGGCCGAGGGCATGGTCGTCAAGTGGGACCCGACCGCACCCAGCAACTGGCGGGCCACCGAAACGCTGGCCGACTGGCTGGCCAAGCGCGGGCGCATCGCCATCGGCGGGGTCGATACCCGCCGCCTGACCCGTGCGATCCGCCAGCAGGGCGCGCCGCATGTGGCCCTGGCGCATGACCCGGAGGGCAATTTCGACACCGTCGCCCTGGTGGAAAAGGCGCGCGCCTTCGCCGGGCTGGAAGGCATGGATCTGGCGCGGCGTGTCACCTGTGCGCAGTCCTATCGGTGGGACGAAATGCGGTGGGCTTGGCCCGAGGGCTACAGCCGCCAGACGGATGCGAAACACAAGGTCGTCGCGATCGACTATGGCGCCAAGCGCAACATCCTGCGCTGTCTGGCGAGTGCCGGTTGCGAGGTGACGGTCCTGCCGGCGACCGCCACCGCCGAGGATGTTCTTGCACTGAATCCCGATGGGGTTTTCCTGTCCAACGGCCCCGGCGATCCGGCCGCGACCGGCGCGTATGCCGTTCCGATGATCAAGGGCGTTCTGGACAAGGGCTTGCCGGTGTTCGGCATTTGCCTTGGCCACCAGATGCTGGCCCTCGCGCTTGGGGCGAAGACCGTCAAGATGAACCACGGCCATCACGGCGCGAACCATCCCGTCAAGGACATGGACACCGGCAAGGTCGAGATCACGTCGATGAACCACGGGTTCGCGGTGGACAGCCAGACCTTGCCCGAGGGGGTCGTGGAAACGCATGTGTCGCTGTTTGACGGCTCGAACTGCGGTATTCGCATGACCGACCGCCCGGTGTTTTCCGTTCAGCATCACCCCGAGGCCAGCCCCGGACCGCAGGACAGTTTCTACCTGTTCGAGCGTTTCGCCGCGTCGATGGCAGGGTGATTCTCAAGCGTTAACATCCTGTTAACACTTGGTTTACCTCTGATTAACCTTCCTGACCCATTGTGCGAAAGCACGGCATGGGCAAGGAGGGCCGCATGGGAATTTCGGAACTGCGCCAGCTTGGCGCGCGCGGCGATGTCCTTGCGGATGCGCGGGAGGCAGCCGGAACCGATCTGGTGCGGCGGGGGGTGGTCTCGTCCTCTGATCTGGCGCTTGCCCGGATCGTGCAGCGGCATTGCGATGCCGGACTGGACGATATCCTGCGCGCCGAAGGCCTGGCCGACGAGGACCGGTTGCTTGCGGCTCATGCGGCGCGGTTGGGTGCGCGGCGCGCAACTGTCGCTGACCTGACGCGACTGCCCGACTATCAAAGCGGCGTCGATCCCCGCAAACTGATAAAGAATGCGATACTGCCGGTCATGGACCATGATGGACGGCCCGCGATCATCACGGATACCCTGCCGGAAACCGGCATTCTGCACGACGAACTCCCCAAAGAGGTCACGCCGGCGCGGCTGTTGCTGGCACCGCGGCACGCAGTGCAGGAGGCTGTCGCCATTCGCCACCGGGAGGTATTGACCGCCTCGGCGCAGGCCCGCGTGCCCGAGGCGGAAAGCTGCCGCACATGGGGTGCGGGCTTTGGCCTGCGGCTTGGGCTGACGCTGACCTTCCTTGCGGTTCTGGCGGTTTTGTCGCTGACGTTTCCGGTTGCCGTGTTCGGTGTGTTCGTGGGCTGGGCCGCATTCACCCTGATTGTTTCGGCGGGTATGAAAACCACGGCATTCGTGGCGCGCATGGCGGTGGGGGACGATGCGCTGCCCATGCCCCCCGCGCCTGACCGCAAGGCACCTTTGCCCAAGGTGTCAATCCTCGTGCCGCTGTTTCGCGAGACCGAGATCGCCCATCACCTGATCGCCCGCCTGTCGCGTCTGACCTATCCAAAATGCCTGCTCGATGTGGTGCTGGTGCTGGAAGAAGAAGACGACCTGACCCGACAGACGCTGGCCCAGATCGACCTTCCGCCGTGGATTCGCGCCGTTGTGGTGCCCGATGGACAGCCGCGCACCAAGCCGCGGGCGATGAACTATGCGCTGGATTTCTGCCGGGGCGACATCATTGGAATTTTCGACGCCGAGGATGCACCGGACCCCGATCAGATCACCGCAGTCGCGCGCCGCTTTCAGCAGGCACCGCCCGATCTGGTCTGCCTGCAGGGGGTGCTGGACTACTACAACCCGCGTCAGAACTGGCTGGCGCGCTGTTTCACCATCGAATACGCCACGTGGTTCCGCATGATCCTGCCGGGTATGGCGAAACTGGGGTTCGCGATCCCGCTTGGCGGGACGACATTGTATTTTCGCCGGGACGTGTTGGAAAAACTGGGCGGATGGGATGCCCATAACGTGACCGAGGATGCCGATCTGGGCTTTCGGCTGGCGCGGCACGGCTATCGGACCGAGATGCTGAACACCGTCACCGGGGAAGAGGCCAATTGCAGGCTATGGCCCTGGATTAAGCAGCGATCCCGCTGGCTCAAGGGATATATGACCACCTATCTGGTGCATATGCGGCGGCCTTCGGTACTGTACCGCCAGTTGGGCGCGTGGAAATTCTGGGGGTTTCAGGCGCATTTCGTTACGGCCCTGTCGCAATTCGTGCTGGCGCCGTTCCTGTGGTCTTTCTGGCTGATCCTGTTCGGGGTGCCGCACCCGCTGGATACGGTCCTGCCGCGGGAGGTTCTTGTCGGTTTCGCCAGCCTGTTCCTGATGGTCGAGGCGATCAATATCGTGATTCACGCCGTCGCGGTGCGCGACCCGGTGCACCGGCATCTGTTGCCATGGGTGCCCTTGATGCATTTCTACGCCCCGCTTGGCGCGATCGCCGCCTACAAGGCGCTGTACGAGCTGATCCTGAAACCGTTCTTCTGGGACAAGACCGCGCATGGGCTTTCGTTGCCGGAGGCCGCGTCGCCAGCGGGACGGGCCGTGTCAGGCGATGGCGTTCACCTCGCCTGAATCCAGCTTCAGGCGAGTCACGAAAGCCTTGGAAATATGCGCCTTGAGGGCCTCGCCAGCGGCGGTGGAATCGCGCGCCTCGATGGCGACGACGATGGCGTCATGTTCTTTCAGCGCATCCTCGGGGCGGCCGAGCGCCGCCAGCGAGGTGGTGGCCATCAGCGCCATGGACCGGTGCACGAGGTCCAGTTGCTGCACGAGGAATCGGTTGTGCGAGGCGAGATGGATTTGCTTGTGAAAGCGCCGGTTCGCACGGGCCATGGCCTGCGGATCATTGAGCAGGGCGCGGTCGTCCTCGACCATGTCGCGCAGCACGCGCACCTCTTCGTCGGTGGCGTGGCGGGCGGCAAGGTTGGCGGCAAGCCCCTCCAGTTCGGCGCGCACCACGTATAGCTCGGCCAGTTGGTTGTGATCGAGCGACGCCACGATCAGGCTGCGCCCGTCGCGGGTGAGCAGGGATTGCGTTTCGAGCCGCTGCAACGCCTCGCGGATGGGCGTGCGCGATACGCCGAACCGTTCGGCCAGATCGCTTTCGACGAGGCGGTCGCCGGGCTTGTACAGCCCCATGTCGATCGCTTCGAGGATCAACGTATAGGCATCTTTCGGGGGCGTTTTCATAAGCGCGGTCTGTCCCTGTCATTTATTGATTTGCGCGACACTAAGCGGGGAAGGGGGCCGCAATCAAGTGCAACGCGATTGCACCCATTGTCGCGGCAACCTAGATTGACGCCATGCCAAAGCAGGATTTCTCGCATGTTCGAAGCTGGGTCTTCGATCTGGACAACACGCTCTATCCGCCGCAGGTGCGGCTGTTCGACCAGATCGAACAGCGCATGACGCAATTCGTGATGGAGGCGCTGCATGTGGACCGCAGCGAGGCCAACCGTTTGCGCGATCACTATTGGCGCGAATACGGCACGACTCTGGCCGGGCTGATGCGCGAACACGGAATCGACCCCGATCCCTATCTTGTCGAGGTCCATGACATTTCCTTTGACGCCCTGAAGCCGGACGAAGAGTTGCGCACCCGGATCGCGGCGCTGCCGGGGCGGCGGATCGTCTATACCAATGGCAGCGGGCCATATGCCGAGCGCGTGATCGCGCGGCGCGGCCTGTCGGGGGTGTTCGATGCCGTCTACGGGGTCGAACATGCGGAATACCGGCCCAAGCCCGAGCGTGCCGCCTTTGATGCGGTTCTTGCGCGCGACGGGATCGTGTCGCAGCAAGCCGCGATGTTCGAAGACGATCCGCGCAACCTGGCCGCGCCGCACGCCATGGGGATGCGTACAGTTCATGTGGCACCCGAGCGAGCGGCGCTTGATCATATCCACTACCATACCGATGACCTAAGCGGCTTTCTGGCGCAACTGGTCTGATCTGTCGCATGCGGCGAAATGTGTCTTTGCGGTTCGGTTGGCGGTCATATCTATGCCCCGAAGCAAAACAATCTTTGAAGGAAACGCAATGACCCCATCGAACACCGCACCCCGTGACATCGCACAAGACAGCCAGGCGTCCCACCATGACCCCGACGTTGCCATCGCCGGCCCGATCCTGCTGACGGTATTTGTCCTGCTGGCCGCTTGGGCGGGCAGTGTCGTGATGTGGGGCATCCCCGGCCTATATATTCCGGCGGTTGCCCTGGTGCCGGTGATGATGGGGCTGCTGATCTGGATTTCGCGGGGCTGAGGCAAATAGGCCGCTGGCATAGCCCGGCGGCCCGGCCTATGCTGCGCGGCAGGAGGGCCCGGCCATGACTGCACCGGATTTCGATATTGTCGTTTCAGGCGGCGGCGTGGCGGGGCTGACCGCCGCGGCGGTGTTCGGGAACGCCGGGTTTTCGGTGCTGTGCGTCGATCCCGCCCCTCCGGTGACGGACCGCGATGCCAAGGGGGCCGATCTGCGCACGACGGCCTTTCTGCAACCGGCGCAGGCGCTGCTGGAGCGGGCCGGGTTATGGGCGCGTCTGGCGCCTCATGCGGCCGATCTGCAGATCATGCGCATCGTCGATGCGGGCGGCGAACTGGCCGAGCCGCGGCTGACCAAGGAATTCGACGCCTCGGACATTTCGGACCGGCCCTTTGGCTGGAACCTGCCCAACTGGTTGCTGCGGCGCGAGATGGTCGCGCATCTGGAAAGTCTCGACACGGTCGCGTTCCGCCCCGGCACCGGCTTTGCCTCGCTCTTTACCCGCGAGGCCGAGGCGCGCGTCGGGCTGAGTGACGGCACGAAGCTGCGGTGCCGGTTGGTGATTGCCGCCGACGGGCGCAATTCGCCCGTGCGCGAGGCGACCGGGATTGGCGTGAAAACAATGCGTTATGGGCAAAAGGCGCTGGCCTTTGCGGTGACTCATCCGATCCCGCATGAAAACGTGTCCACTGAAATTCACCGCACGGGCGGGCCTTTCACGTTGGTGCCGCTGCCCGATCATGAGGGGCGGCCCAGTTCGGCCATCGTCTGGATGGAGGACGGCCCCGAGGTGCAACGCCTTGCCGCGCTGCCCGTCCCCGAGTTCGAAGCGGCCATGAACGAGCGGTCCTGCCGGTTGTTCGGCCCCCTGACGCTGGCCTCGCGGCGCACGGTCTGGCCGATCATCAGCCAGCAGGCCGACCAGATGTATTCCGAGCGCGTGGCCCTTGTGGCCGAGGCCGCCCATGTGGTGCCGCCGATCGGGGCACAGGGGCTGAACATGTCGCTTGGCGATATGCGCGTTCTGCTGGAACTGGCCGAGGCCGCGCCCGACCGGCTGGGCGATCTGGCGATGCTGGAAAGCTATCACCGCCGCCGCCATTGGGAGGTGACTGCGCGGGTGCGGGGGATCGACCTGCTGAACCGTGCGTCGATGATGCATGCGCAGCCCTTGCGGGATGCGCGCGCCATGACGCTGAACGCGATCTATTCGCTGGCCCCGGTGCGCAAGACGCTGATGCAGCTCGGGCTTGGCGCGCGGGGCTGAACCGCCCCGCCACCTGACGTGCGTGCTGGCGTCTAGAGAACTTTGTCGAGCACGGTTTTCAAACGGCTGACGGTGCCGGGCACGTCATAGAGTTTGTCCAGTCCGAACAGGCCCAGCCGGAAGGTGCGGAAGCCCTCGGGCTCGTCGCAGGCCAGCGGCACGCCCGCCGCGATCTGCATGCCTTCGGTGGCGAATTTGCTGCCGTTCTGGATGTCGGGATCGTCGGTGTAGCTGACCACGACGCCCGGAGCGCCAAACCCTTCGGCGGCAACGGATTTCACGCCTTTTTCGGCCAGCAAGGCCCGGACGCTGTTTCCCAGCTCCCATTGCGCATCGCGCAGCTTGTCAAAGCCATAGTCGCGGGTTTCGATCATGGTATCGCGGAAGGCGCGCAGCGCATCCGTGGGCATGGTGGCGTGATAGGCATGACCGCCGTTTTCATAGGCGGCCATGATGTCGCGCCATTTCTTGAGGTCCATTGCAAAACTGTTCGAACTGGTGTTTTCCAGCCGCTCGACCGCGCGTTTCGACATCATGACAAGCCCCGCCGAGGGCGAGGCCGACCAGCCCTTTTGCGGCGCCGAGATCAGCACATCGACGCCGGTCGCCTTCATGTCGATCCATGCGCAGCCCGAGGCGATACAATCCAGCACCAGCAGCGCGCCGACCTCATGCGCGGCATCGGCCAGGGCGGTGACATACTCATCGGGCAGGATCAGCCCTGCCGAGGTTTCGACATGCGGGGCAAACACGACATCCGGCCTGGTTTCACGGATTTTCGCGGTCACTTCGTCGATCGGGGCCGGGGCGAAAGGGGCCTGGGCGCCATTGCCGGTCTGGCGAGCCATGCAGACGGTCGTGTCGGCGGCGAATTTTCCGGCGTCGAAAATCTGGCTCCAGCGATAGGAAAACCAGCCGTTGCGCACGATCAGCGCGTGCGCGTCCGTGCCGAACTGCCGCGCGACCGCCTCCATCCCATAGCTGCCGCCACCGGGCACGAGGGCGACCGCATCGGCCTTGTAGACATCCCCGAGCATGCCCGAGATGTCGCGCATCACCTGTTGAAAGCTCTGGCTCATGTGATTGAGTGATCGGTCAGTGAACACCACCGAGAATTCCAGCAGCCCGTCCGGGTCCACTGTGTCGAGCAATGCGGTCATTCGGAATCTCCTTGCAGGTTTCGTCATAGTGCTAGCCTGTCGGGCCGGCGATGGCAAAGCCCGGATCGGGAGGGGGCCGGAGCGGGCGCGATTCTTGCCCAGTCGGCTTAACCGATGGGGCCGGGGCGGCGTTCTTCGCTCATCAGCACGTTCGCCTCGACATCGCCCACGCCCGGCAGGGTCATGATCCTGCGCCGCAAGACACGTTCGAAGTCCGAAATGTCACGGGCCACGATGCGCAGGCGATAGTCGTAAAGGCCAAGGATATGTTCCACGGTCTGCACTTCGGGGATGGCAGACACCGCGCGTTCGAAATCCTCGAGGCTGACGCGCCCCTTGGTGGCCAATTTGATACCCAGAAACACCGACACGCCAAAGCCCAGCTTTTCCTTGTCGAGATCCAGCCGCTGTCCCTTGATCACGCCGCTGTCGCGCAGCCGCTTGATGCGCCGCCAGGTGGCGGGTTGCGACAGGTTCAGCTTGCGCCCCAATGCGCTGGCGCTTTGGGTGGCGTCCTGCACCAGTTCGCGCAGGATCAGGCGGTCGGTCGTGTCCAGTTCGATCACAGGGGCAGAACCTCGTCGGATTTGATCTGGGCCACATGCATCAGAGCCTCGATATCGGCGATATGGGGCAGGGTCAGGATCGCGCTGCGATAGACCTGCTGATAATGCGCCATGTCGCGGGCAATGATGGACAGGCGCACATCGACACGGCCCAGGAATGTCTGGATTTCCACCACATCGGGCACCTGGCGCGCGGCCTGCATGAAATCGTCGAATGCGCGGGGTTGGGTCTTGTCCAGCGTGACACGCAGCGACACCGCCACCTCATACCCGAGCGCGCGCCAGTCGATGACTGCGCGATTGGCGCGGATGACGCCCTGCGCCTGAAGCTTTTCCAGCCGGCGTGCGCAGGTTGCCGGGGTCAATCCGGCGAGGTCCGCCAGGTCGGCGGGGCCGAGGCTGGCGTCGTGTTGGTAGTGGCGCAGCAGGCGCCGGTCGATATCGTCGAGCATGATATTTTTACATAGCAGTCATTTTGAGAATGAATACCACGATTGTTTCGGGAAATATATGCGTTTTGAATGCTCTTTTTCCGGGTTCGGCGTAATCTGCCGGTAATCTGCAAGCAAAGGAGTGCGACATGCGCGTTTATTACGATCGCGATTGCGATATCAACCTGATCAAGGACAAGAAAGTGGCCATTCTGGGCTATGGCAGCCAGGGCCACGCCCACGCGCTGAACCTGCGGGATTCGGGGGCCAAGAACCTCTGTGTCGCGCTGCGCGAAGGCTCGGCCTCGGCCAAGAAGGCCGAAGCGGAAGGTCTTGAAGTCAAAGGGATTTCCGAAGCCGCCGCATGGTGCGACGTGATGATGTTCACCATGCCCGACGAATTGCAGGCCGAAACCTACAAGAAATACGTGCATGACCACATCAAGCCGGGCGCGGCGATTGCGTTTGCCCACGGGTTGAACGTGCATTTCGGCCTGATCGAGCCGAAAGAGGGCGTCGACGTGATCATGATGGCGCCCAAGGGCCCCGGCCACACCGTGCGCGGTGAATACGTCAAGGGTGGCGGCGTGCCCTGCCTTGTCGCCGTTGACACCGACGCCTCGGGCAAGGCGCTGGAAATCGGCCTGAGCTACTGCTCGGCCATCGGTGGCGGCCGTTCCGGGATCATCGAAACCAACTTCCAGGAAGAATGCGAAACCGACCTGTTCGGCGAGCAGGCGGTGCTGTGCGGCGGTCTGGTGGAACTGATCCGCATGGGCTTCGAGACGCTGGTCGAAGCGGGCTATGCCCCTGAAATGGCTTACTTCGAGTGTTTGCACGAAGTGAAGCTGATCGTCGACCTGATCTACGAAGGCGGCATCGCGAACATGAACTACTCGATCTCGAACACGGCCGAATATGGTGAATATGTCAGCGGTCCGCGGGTTCTGCCGTATGAGCAGACCAAGAAAGAGATGAAGGCGATCCTGCACGATATCCAGACCGGCAAGTTCGTGCGTGATTTCATGCAGGAAAACGCGGTTGGTCAGCCGTTCTTCAAAGGGACGCGCCGGATGAATGACGCGCACCAGATCGAAGAAGTGGGCAAGAAGCTGCGCGACATGATGCCGTGGATCAGCGCGGGCAAGCTGGTGGATCAGGAAAAGAACTGATCGGCGCCACAGCCTGAGCGATATTGGATTGACCCCGGCCAGCGGCTGGGGTCTTTTCGTTTTGACCGAATGAGAAAGCGCGCGCAAATGCCTGAGATTACGGGAAAAAGCTGGATCATGGTGGCCGCTCTTGGGCTGATCTGGGGCGGTACGTTTCTATTTATGGAAATCGCGTTGCGAGGGATCACACCATTCTGGCTGGCAGCGGCGCGGATCGCATTTGCAACGCTTCTGATGTTGGCTTTCTGGGCGTTCCGGGGTTTTAGATTGTTTGCGCAACCTGTTGGAAATATTGATCTTATCCGTCTTGTCATGATTGGTGTTCTGTCTTCGGCGGTGCCCTACATGCTGTTGAGCTGGGGGCAGCAATACGTCACCTCGGGGTTTGCCGGAGTGTCGATGGCGGCTGTGGCGTTGCTGGTCCTTCCGCTGGCGCATTTTCTGGTGCCGGGTGAGCGCCTGACCCTGCGGCGGATTGCGGGATTCGTGATAGGATTTTTAGGTGTCGTGGTTTTGATCGGTGGGCAAGCCTTTGAAACAACAGGGGAAACCCTTGAAAGTTTTGGGCGTCTGGCCTGTTTGGGGGCGGCAAGTTGTTATGCGCTGAGTTCGGTGCAGACGCGGTTGCTGCCGCAGGTGGACCCTATCGGGCTGAACACCGTGACGTTGCTGATCGGAGGCGTCATCGTGTTTGCAGCGGCCTTGAGTATCGAGGGGGCGCCGCCGGAAATCGACCGTAACACATTGTATGTTCTGGGTTTTCTGGGCCTCATTCCGACTGCGGGCGCCAGCCTGTTGCGGGTTCTGGTGATCCGCACGGCGGGGCCGGTGTTCATGACACTGGTCAATTATCAGGTTCCGGTCTGGTCAGTGGTCTTGGGGGCATTGATCCTGTCGGAACCGTTGCCGCCCAGCCTTATGTCGGCCTTGGCACTGATCCTGTGCGGCGTCGGGTTGAGCCAATACGGCGCGCTGAGCCGGTTGTTCCGGCGGGTGTGAGTTTTGTACGTTTTGTACAAAGTGTACCGCTGTTTTGTACGAAATTCGGCGTGATTATGTTGATTTGTCTACATGATGGACGCAATGGGCCGTGGCCGGATCGCACGCGGCGTTCCGGTTAATCCGCGTTCCCCAGGGTCGCGGCCTGCCACAGGCGCAGCGCTTCGACGGTTTCGCGCACATCATGGACGCGCAGCATCTGCACCCCCTGCGCGACACCTGCGATGGCCACGGCGATGGAACCGGGAGCGCGGTGGCGGGCCTCTTCGACGCCGCCGAGGGTGCCGATGAAGCGCTTGCGCGATGCGCCGAGCAGGACCGGACAGCCGAGGCCGTGGAAGAGCGAGAGATTTTGCAAAAGGGTCAGGTTGTGATCGAGCGTCTTGCCGAAGCCGATGCCGGGATCGACGACGATCTGATCGCGCGGGATGCCGAGGGCGGTCAGGGCCTCGACCCGTTCGGACAGGTAGTCGTAGATATCGAGCGACACGTTGTCGTAGCGCGGATCGACCTGCATGATCTCGGGGGTGCCCTGGGCGTGCATGACGCAGACGGGCAGACCGGCCCCGGCGGCGTAGGGGGCGAGATCGGGATCGAAGGTGAACCCCGCAACATCGTTGATCAGGCTTGCGCCCGCCTCGTGCGCGGCGCGGGCGACGGGGGCCTTGCGGGTGTCGATCGAGATTGGAATATCGGTTTCGCCCCGGATGGCGGCGATCACCGGGGCGGTGCGGCGGATTTCCTCGTCAATCGGAACTTCCTGCGCGCCGGGACGGGTGGATTCGCCGCCCACGTCGATGATGGAGGCCCCCGCGCCGATCATCTCGCGTGTGTGGGCGAGGGCCGAGCCGGGATCGAAATGCAGACCGCCATCGGAAAAACTGTCGGGGGTGACGTTGAGGATGCCCATGATCTGCGCGCGGGACATATCGAGCCCGGCCACCGGGGCGCGCGGCGCGGTCAGGCGGTCGAGCGCCTCGGACGGGGCTTGTGCGGCGGGGATCAGGCGCGAAGGCGCGTCGCGGTGCATCTCTTCGACGGTATCGAACCAGAGCGCGCCACCGGCGAGCGGCAGCGCCGCGTCGGGGCGGGCATGATCAAAGCGGGCGACGGGGCGGTAATAGGCGGCCATGATGCGATCCGTTTCAGCAAGGGGGTGCCCCTATATTGACGGCAGGCGTGCCGGGTCAAGCCCGCGGCGCGGCGGATCAGAGCCCCGATTGCGCGATGTCCTGGATCAGGACGGGCACGGGGGCGTTCCTTGGCGGGGCTTCGCCGATCAGCAGGAGGTCCGAGGCCTCCATGTGGCCTGCGAACCATGCGGCCAGCGCCACGGGGTCATCCGGGCCGGTCGAGGGGCCATCGACGGCATCGAGCACGATCTTGGAAGGAGCCCAGACGCTGATCTGGCCGTTCTTCATGGCCCAGTCCAGTTCGGTGCGGGTGCTGACCACGACGCAGCGGTCGTCACGCCCGCCCAGCACCCAGGCGTTCTGTTCGATGGCCAACAGGTCCACACGGCGCTGTGTCATCCTGTGGCCGGTTTGCGGGGCGGGGGTGTCGGAGAGGCCGACGCAGAGGATCACGGGCTCGGCCCGTTTTTCCAGCTGGTCCAGCCAGCGGCCCAGATTGGGCGACCGGATCGCGGTATTGGTCAGGAACACCAGATGCGGGTGCGGCGTGGTGTCGGGGTGGCTGCCCACGGGTTTGGTTGCCAGATCGTCGACCGAGCGGACGATTTCGACGCCAAGCGCGCCGGGGCCGCGATCGAGCTTTTCGATCCGCACGAAGGTGCGCACGGCCTGCGGCTCCCACAGGATGCGCTCGGCGATGCGTTCGGCCAGCGTTTCCAGCAGGTTCAGGCGTTCTTCGGCCAGTTCGGCGGCGATGGCCTCGGTCACGCGGTCGTAGCTGAGGATGCGATCCACGTCGTCTTCCAGCGGGTCGGTGATCGGGCGCACCTCGACCACCACGTTGAAACACAGCCGTTGGGTGACGCCGCGCTCGGCCTGGAAGGCGCCGATCTCGACCGCGACGATGTGATCGCGCAGCGAGATGCGATCCAGCGGGCCGTCGGGGGCGGTGGCGTCCGCGCGGGCGGAGGGGTGCTCGAAAGCGAGGCGGATTTCGTTGGACATGATGCGTCCTCCGGGTGGTCAGTGGACGGGGGATAGCATGTGCGCGGACCAGGGGGGAAGGGAGAATGCGACGGGCTGGCGCGCAGAGGCGGCACGGCGCCCGTTGTGGGGATGAAAAAAGGCCCCGGAGATGTCCGGGGCCTTTTCGGGTTTCTGTCTGGTCCGCTGGTCAGTGGGCGGGCTGTTTGTCCCAGTCTTCCTGCTTGGGCAGCTGCTCGAACGTGTGTTCGGGCGGCGGGCTGGGCAGGGTCCATTCCAGCGTGTCGGCGTATTCGTTCCAGTAGTTGTTCTGCGTCACGCGGGCGCCGCGGAGCAGCGAGTAGATGACGATACCGAAGAAGAACACGAAGGACGCGAAGGAGATGAACGCACCGATCGACGACCAGTAGTTCCAGACCGCGAAGGCCTCGGGGTAGTCGATATAGCGGCGCGGCATGCCCTGACGGCCCAGGAAGTGCTGCGGGAAGAATGTCAGGTTGGCCCCGACGAACATCGCCCAGAAGTGCAGCTTGCCAGCCCATTCGGGATACTGGCGGCCCGTGATCTTGCCGAAGTAGAAATAGATGCCGGCGAAGATCGCGAAGATGGCGCCAAGGCTCATCACGTAGTGGAAATGCGCCACGACATAGTAGGTGTCGTGATAGGCGCGGTCGACGCCTGCCTGGCTGAGCACGACGCCGGTGACGCCGCCCACGGTGAACAGGAACAGGAAGCCGAAGGCCCACAGCATGGGGGTCTTGAACTCGATCGAGCCGCCCCACATGGTTGCGATCCAGCTGAACACCTTCACACCTGTCGGCACCGCGATCACCATCGTGGCCAGCATGAAGTAGCTTTGCTGGGTCAGCGACATGCCGACGGTGTACATGTGGTGCGCCCAGACGACGAAGCCCAGAACGCCGATCGCGATGAGGGCCCAGACCATCGGCAGGTAGCCGAAGATGGGCTTGCGCGCGAAGGTGGCGATCACGTGGCTGATGATGCCGAAGCCGGGCAGGATGATGATATACACCTCGGGGTGGCCGAAGAACCACAGGATGTGCTGGTAGAGGATCGGGTCACCGCCACCGGCCGGGTCGAAGAAGGTCGTGCCGAAGTTACGGTCGGTCAGCAGCATGGTGATCGCGCCGGCCAGAACGGGCAGCGACAGAAGGATCAGCCAGGAGGTGACGAAGATCGACCAGGCGAAGAGCGGCACCTTGAACAGGGTCATGCCGGGCGCGCGCATGTTCAGGAAGGTGGTGATCATGTTGATCGCGCCCAGGATCGAGCTGGCGCCCGATACGTGCACGGCAAAGATCGCCAGGTCCATCGAGATGCCGGTTTCACTGGTCGAGAGCGGCGGATACAGCACCCAGCCCACGCCCGAGCCGAGCTGACCGTTGCCGCCCGGCGCCAGCAGCGAGGCGACGCCGAGGGACGTCCCGGCCACGTAGAGCCAGTAGCTGAGGTTGTTCATCCGCGGGAAGGCCATGTCGGGCGCGCCGATCTGGAGCGGCATGAAGTAGTTGCCGAAGCCGCCGAACAGGGCCGGGATCACCACGAAGAACATCATCAGGACGCCGTGATAGGTGATCATGACGTTCCAAAGGTGTCCGTTGGGGGTACATTCGCCCGCGGCCGCGGCGGTGAAGCGCGCGCCTTCCAGGCACATGTACTGAACGCCGGGTTCCATCAGCTCCAACCGCATGTAAACGGTGAAGAGCACCGAGATCAGGCCGACGACTGCCGAAGTGACCAGGTAAAGGATACCGATGTCCTTGTGGTTCGTGGACATGAACCACCGGGTAAAGAACCCGCGCTGATCTTCGTGTTCGTGGCCGTGAATGGCTGCGTCTGCCATTGTCTGCCTCCTGCTGGTAAATTTCCGGGCGCGCGACTCTGCGTCGGCCCCCATATCCATTCAGGTTTTAGAATGGTGGAACCAAGGGGGCAATGCGAGAAGTTGACCCAGATCAAATAATTTTGTCGCACCCTCTTGACGGGTGACCGGGCGGAAGCGCGGGAATCGTGGCCCCCTGGCGTGGGGCGGCCCAAAGGAAAAGCCGCGCGGCAAAGGCCGCGCGGCTTTGTGTAATGCGTTGATTTTTCGGTGTTTATTCCGAGAATGTCGCCAGGTAGGCCGCAACGTCTTCGCCGCCCTTGCGAAGTTTGAAGGTCATTTTCGAGCGTCCGCCGATGAATTCGGCCGGGTCTTTCATGTACTCGACGATGTTTTCCTGATCCCAGACAAGGCCTTCTTCGCCCTTGGCGGCGAGGGCTTCGCCATAGCGGAAATCCTCGACCGTGCCTGCGGTGCGCCCGATGATCCCGTAAAGGTTGGGCCCGACGCGCCCGCCCTTGACGATCGATTCACCTGCGGGGGATTCGATCATGTGGCAGGACTTGCACTTGCGAAATTCCTTTTCGCCGGCGGCTGCGTCGCCTTCGGCCAGCGCCGGAGCGGCGAGGGCCAACATGGCGGCGGTTGCTGTGATGAGAGTTTTCATTCCGACCTCGTTATAATGGTTGTCGAACGCGCGTTTGCTCCCAATACATAGCAAGCTGAGGCCCTGCAGCAAGCATTCCTTGGCCGTGCAGGCGGGAATTTGCAGCGGCGTTTTGTCGTCCCGCAGGGCGGGCGGCGGTGCGCCGGGCGCGGTGGCGGGTCTTGCGTTTGGCCGTGGCCGGGCCTACCAATCCGCTCATGAGAATTCTGTTTCTGGGCGATGTCGTGGGCCGGGCGGGGCGGCGTGCGGTGGCCGATACCCTGCCGCGGCTGCGAGACGAGTGGCGGCTGGATTTTGTCGTGGTCAACGGTGAAAACGCGTCGGGCGGAATGGGCCTGACCGGGGATCACGCAAAGCTGCTTCTGGATGCGGGTGCGGATTGCGTGACCCTGGGCGATCATGCCTTCGATCAGCGCGACATGCTGCAATTCATCGAGACCGAGCCGCGCGTCATCCGGCCCATCAACTTTGCCAAGGATGCGCCGGGGCGGGGGCATCGGGTGTTCACCGATGCGCGCGGGCGCAAGGTGCTGGTGGCGCAGGTGCTGGGGCAGGTGTTCATGAAGCGCTGCTTTGACGATCCGTTTTCGGCGGCCGATGCGGTGCTGCGCGCCCATCCGCGCGGCGGGGCGGTGCAGGCGGCCCTGATCGACATGCATTGCGAGGCGACCAGCGAAAAGGTGGGGATGGGCCATTTCTGCGACGGGCGCGCCAGCGTCGTCGTGGGCACCCATACTCATATCCCTACGGCGGATGCACAGGTATTGCCGGGCGGCACCGCGTTCCAGAGCGATGCGGGCATGTGCGGCGATTACGATTCGGTCATCGGCATGGAAAAGGCCGAGCCGATGCGCCGCTTCGTGACCGGCATGAGCAAGGGCCGGTTCCAGCCCGCCCTGGGCGATGTCACGCTGTCGGGGCTGTTCGTGGAGACCGACGACAAGACCGGCAAGGCCCTGCGCTGTGCCATGGTCCGGCAGGGCGGGCGGCTGGAACAGGCCGCGCCGTAACGCTCTGTCGCGATGGCGCTTGCCGCGCCCCGCGCCATCGGCGAAAATGCCCGGCAGCCATTTTTTGCAACAGGCAGGTATGATGGACGTTTTCGAGTTTTCCCAGACGGGACAGGCGGTTGTGACCCTGATTGTCGTCGCGGCGATGTTCGTGCTGTTCATCCGCGAGGTCTATCCGACCGAGGTCGTGGCGATCAGCGGTGCGGCCTTGCTGTTGGCGCTTGGGGTGCTGCCCTATGGCGCGGCGCTTGATGTGCTGTCCAACCCGGCGCCTTGGACCATCGCCATGCTGTTCATCATCATGGGGGCGCTGGTGCGCACCGGGGCGTTGGATGCGCTGACCTCTCTGGCGGACCGGGAGGCCAAGGAACGCCCCAGGGTGGCCATCGTGCTGTTGTTCGTCTGCGTTCTGGCCGGATCGGCCTTCATGAACAATACGCCGGTGGTGGTGGTGATGATCCCGGTCTTCGTGCAACTGGCGCGCACCCTGGGGATGCCAGCCAGCAAGCTACTGATTCCGCTGAGCTATGCCGCCATCCTGGGGGGGACGCTGACGCTGATCGGGACCTCGACCAACCTGCTGGTGGATGGTGTGGCGCGCACCCACGGGATGGAGCCGTTCAGCATCTTCGAGGTCACGCCGCTGGCTATCGTGCTGGTGATCTGGGGCGCGCTCTATCTGCGCTTCGTCGGGCCGCACCTGTTGCCGGACCGGGCGTCGATGGCCGACATGCTGTCGGACCGCTCGCGGATGAAATTCTTTACCGAGGCGGTCATCCCGCCGGATTCCAACCTGATCGGGCGCGAGGTGACGGGTGTGCAGCTGTTCAAGCGTGAGGGTGTGCGCCTGATCGACGTGATCCGGGGCGATCTGTCATTGCGGCGCAACCTGAAAGGCGTGCAGTTGCAGGTGGGCGACCGGGTGGTGCTGCGCACGCAGATGACCGAACTTCTGAGCCTTCAGCGCAACAAGAGCCTGAAGCGGGTCGATCAGGTGTCGGCGGTGGAAACCACCACGGTCGAGGTGCTGATCACGCCGGGATGCCGCATGGTGGGGCGCACCCTGGGGTCGATGCGGTTGCGGCGGCGGTTCGGGGTCTATCCGCTGGCGGTGCACCGGCGGAACCAGAATATCGGGCGGCAACTGGACGATCTGGTGGTGCGGGTGGGCGATACCCTGCTGCTGGAGGGCGCGCCCGAGGACATTCAGCGCCTGTCGCGCGAGATGGACCTCGTGGATGTCTCGAAACCTTCGGCGCGGGCGTTCCGGCGGGGGCATGCACCGCTGGCGGTGGCCGCGCTGGCCGGGATCGTCGCGCTTGCGGCTTTTGGCGTCGCGCCCATTCTGGCGCTGGCCGTTGTCGCGGTGGCGGTGGTGCTGGTGACGCGCTGCATCGACGCGGACGAGGCGTTTTCCTTTATCGACGGGCGGTTGCTGGCGCTGATTTTCGCCATGCTGGCGATTGGTGCGGCCCTGGAGGCGTCGGGCGCGGTGCGCCTGATCGTCGAGGCGCTGGCACCGGTCCTGTCGGCCCTGCCGCCGGTGATGATCGTCTGGGCGGTGTACCTGCTGACCTCGGTGCTGACCGAGCTTGTCAGCAACAATGCGGTGGCGGTGGTGGTCACGCCGATCGCCATCGGGCTGGCCGATGTCATGGGGATCGACGCGCGCCCGCTGGTGGTGGCGGTGATGGTCGCGGCCTCGGCCAGTTTCGCGACCCCCATCGGATACCAGACGAACACGCTGGTGTATGGCCCCGGCGGGTACAAGTTCACCGATTTCATGAAGGTCGGTATTCCGCTGAACCTGAGCGTGGGGTTGCTGGCCAGTGCGCTTATTCCGCTGATTTGGCCGTTGTGAGCGGCGCTCAGAGCGGCCAGACCAGCAGGATCATCGGCACCGACACGGCGATGACGATCAGTTCGAGCGGCAGGCCCATGCGCCAGTAATCGCCGAAGCGATAGCCGCCGGGCCCGAGAATCAGCGTGTTGTTCTTGTGTCCGATAGGGGTGAGGAAGGCCGAGGAGGCCCCGACCGCGACCGCCATCAGGAAGGCATTGGGCGCGGCATCCAGCCGGTTGGCGATCTCGATTCCCACGGGGGCCGCGACAATCGCCGTGGCGGTATTGTTGAGCACGTCCGAGAGGGTCATCGTCACGGCCATGAGCACCGCGAGGATGGCCCATGCCGGCAGGTCGCCGGTCAGCCCGACCAATTGCGAGGCCAGAAGCTCGGTTCCGCCGCTGTCGTTGAGCGCCTCGCCCAGGGGGATGAGCGAGCCGAGCAGGACCACCACGGGCCATTCGATCTGATCGTAAAGTTCGCGCAGCGGCACGATCCCGCTGAGAACATAACCCACCACCACGCCCCCCAGCCCGATGGAGAGCGGGATCAGCCCGGCGGTTGCGGCACCGACGGCGGCGATGAACAGGGCGATGGCCAGCCAGCTTTTGTGTTGCTGGGTGATCGACAGGCCGCGTTCGGCCAGTGGCAGGCATCCCAGCCAGCGGATCACCTGCGCCCCGGTGTCGGCGGGGGTCAGCAGCAGCAGGATGTCACCGGCCCTGATTTCGGCCCGGCGCAGGTTCTGCGTGATGCGCCGCCCCTGACGTGACACGCCGACGATGACCGAGCGCTGCCGCCAGTGCAGGCCCACGGCCTGCGCCGAGGTGCCCGCGATGCGCGCATCGCGGGGCACGACGGCTTCGATCAGGGTCAGCCCGTCGGTTTCGCCCTCGATCAACTCGCGCCGGTCGGCATCGGTATAGGCCAGCCCGAGCGCGGCGCGGAAATCGTCGAGCGCGTCGGGCTGCGCTTCGAGCACGAGGATGTCGTCGGCCTTGAGTGCGGTGTTGCGCGAACTGCCGTAGCGGCGGGTGCCGTCACGGATCAGGCCGAGGATCGACACATCGCTTTTCGTGGCGGTTTCATCGAGGTCGGACAGGCGTTTGCCGACGATGTCGTTGTCGTCGGGCACCGAGAGTTCGGCGAGGTAGGCCGAGGTTTCCTGCAGCGCTCCGGCCGGGTCACGGGTGGCGGCGCGTTCGGGGATCAGCCGCCATCCGACCAGCGTGACAAAGGCCATACCGGCCAGTGCCGTCACCACCCCGACCGGGGCGAAATCGAACATCTCGAAAGGGCGGCCCAGTTCGGCCTCGCGGATCGAGGCGATGATGATGTTGGGCGGCGTGCCGATCAGGGTGACCATGCCGCCCAGAATCGTCGCGAAGCTGAGCGGCATCAGAGAAAGGCCGGGGGCGCGATTGGCCTTGCGGGCGGCCTGTATGTCGACCGGCATGAGCAGGGCGAGGGCCGCCACGTTGTTGATGAAGCCGGACAATACCGCACCGATCCCCCCGAGGAGCGCGATATGGGAGTGCAGGCTGCGCCCGCCGTCCACCACCGTGCGGGTGATCATCTGAACCGCGCCCGCATTGACCAGACCCGTCGACACGACCAGCACCAGCGCCACGATGATCGTCGCCGGGTGGCCGAATCCGGTAAAGGCCGTTTCGGCGGGCACCACGCCCAGAACCACGGCGCAGAGCAGCGTGGCAAACGCCACGAGGTCATAGCGGTAGCGGCCCCAGATCAGCAGGGTGAACAAGGCTCCGAACAGGGAAAACAGGATGATCTGATCGACATTCATGACGCTCTCCGGTTTCGTTCGTTCAGCCAACCCGATTGGGCGGCGCGGCGCAAGCGGGTTGCGATAGGGGCTTGGCCTGTCCTATATCAGGCCGAAATCAGGGACATTCCAATCGGAGACACGTATGGCCGGCCATTCCAAATGGGCAAATATTCAGCACCGCAAAGGGCGTCAGGACGCTGCGCGGTCCAAGCTTTTCTCGAAGCTTTCCAAAGAGATAACCATTGCCGCCAAGATGGGCGACCCGGACCCCGAAAAAAACCCGCGCCTGCGTCTGGCGGTGAAAGAGGCCAAGTCCAATTCGGTGCCCAAGGACGTGATCGACCGCGCGATCAAGAAATCTTCGGCGGGCGAGGGTGAGGATTACGAGGAAATCCGCTATGAGGGTTACGGCCCGAACGGGGTGGCGGTGATCGTCGAGGCGATGACCGACAACCGCAACCGCACCGCCAGCAACGTGCGGTCGACCTTTACCAAGAACGGCGGCAACCTGGGCGAGACCGGCAGCGTCGGTTTCATGTTCGAGCGCAAGGGCGAGGTGACATATCCCGCCGAGGTGGGCGATGCCGACACGGTGATGATGGCCGCAATCGAGGCGGGGGCCGAGGACGTGGAAAGCAGCGAGGACGGCCACATCATCTGGTGCGCCGATACCGACCTGAACGACGTGTCCAGCGCGCTTGAGAACGAGTTGGGCGAAAGCGAGTCGACCAAGCTGGTGTGGAAGCCGACGACCACGACCGATATGGATCTGGACGGCATGCAGAAGCTGATGAAGCTGATCGACGCGCTGGAAGATGACGACGACGTGCAGCGCGTGACCGCCAATTTCGAAGCTTCCGACGAGGTGATGGACCAGCTGGCGGCGGAGTAACGCGGCAGTCATATGGTTTGAAAGCGGCGCCTTGACGGGCGCCGTTTTTCGTTTCGCCGGAGGGAATAAGAATTTGTACAAAACGTACGAAGTGTACGCGGGTTTTGTACGGAAATCGGGGGGTGCTATTAAATTTGCGTCCATGATGGACGCAAACCGGGCTGTCCGGCTATCCCTCCATCGGGTGCAGGCAGGTGCGGGCGGCGTGGCGGATGGCGCGGGTGAGCGGCGCGAGGGCGGGGCCGAGCAGGCGCGAGGATTGCCAGTAGAGCGGCGTGTCCATCGGGCTGTCGGGCAGGAGCGGCACGAGCGTGCCGCGCGCCAGGTCTGCCTGCACCAGATGGTCGGGGTTGAGGCCCCAGCCGAGCCCGAGGCAGGCGGCGCGCACGAAGGCCTGCGAGGAGGCGATATCGTGAAAGGGCGGGCTGGCCTGCAGCCCCATGTAGCGCGCGATCCAGCGGTGTTGCAGCCGGTCCTTGGCGTTGAAGCGCAGCATCGGGGCGTGGGCGATGGTCTCGGGCGTCAGGCCGTCGGGGAAATGCCGGGCCATGTAGGCGGGGCTGGCGGTGGGAATGTAGCGCAGGGTGCCGAGCGGTGTGGCATCGCATCCGGCGACCGGCGTTGAACTGGCGGTGACCGCGCCCACGACCTCGCCCCGGCGGAGCCATTCGGCGGATACGTCCTGATCGTCGATCACCAGGCTGAAGGTATGGTCCGGCACCCGAGCGAGCGCGTCCAGAACCCAGGTGGCAAGGCTGTCGGCGTTGACGGCGATCCGCAGGCGGGTGTCGGGGGCGGGGGCGAGCGCGCCGATGTCGCGGGCAAGCCGCGCTTCGAGCAGGCCGACCTGTTCGGCATGGGCGGCAAGGCGGCGTCCGGTTTCGGTGCCGGTGCAGGGCTGGCCGCGCGTCACGAGCTGCGCGCCGACGCGATCCTCGAGCGTCTTGAGGCGTTGCGAGATGGCGGATTGGGTGACGCCCAGATCCTGCGCCGCGGCGGCAAAGCCGCCTGTGCGAAGGATGGCCGAGAGGGCGGCAAGCTGGGCGGGGTCGAGATGCATTAGCAATCCTGATGCCGGGGCATGAGCTTTAATTTGAGTAATGTGACGCGGACCGTTAGGCAAGCCCCTGTCGGATTGTGGAGGCAGGTATGACGCAGGCGATGGGCGCGGGGTTCGCCCTTGGGTTTTCTCTTATCCTGGCCATCGGAGCGCAGAATGCCTTCGTGTTGCGGCAGGGGTTGCGGCGCGAGCATGTGCTGCCCGTGGTTCTGATCTGTGCGCTGTCGGATGCGGTGCTGGTGACGGCGGGGGTGTTGGGCTTTGGCGCGCTGGCCCGTGCGGTGCCGGGGCTGGAGGGGGTCATGCGCTATGGCGGGGCGGCATTCCTGATCTGGTATGGCGCGCGCAATTTCATCGCCGCGTGGCGCGGTGGCGAGAGCCTGGAGGCGGGCGAGGGCGCCGCCAGCCTGCGGCGGGCGCTGCTGACCTGTCTGGCTCTGACATGGCTCAATCCGCATGTCTATCTGGATACGGTGGTTCTGCTGGGCTCGGTCAGTGCGCAATACGACGATAAGTTCGGCTTTGCCGCCGGGGCGGTTCTGGCGAGTTTCGTGTTCTTCTTCGGGCTTGGCTTTGGCGCGCGGGGGCTGGCGCCGCTGTTTCGCCGCCCCGTCAGCTGGCGGGTGCTGGATGCCGTGGTGGGGGCGACCATGTGGGCGATTGCCGCCAAGTTGTTGGCGGGGTAGGCGGGTTGGCCTAATCGGGGTGCACGTCGCGGGGGCAGCGCGACCACATGTAGATCGACATCCAGTCGAATTCAGGGTCGATCCCGCGTTCCAGCAGCCATTCTTCCTGTAACTTGTAGGCCTGCCATTCAGGCGCGCCGATGCAGGGCCAGTCGCGGTTGGCCATTTGCACGTCGTGGATCAGTTCGTGCAGCAGGGCCGAGACATGGCTGGTGTTTTCGGCATTCCAAGGCAGGACAAGGTAGATATGGCGCGCGGACAGGTCATAGGCCGCGCGCAGCGTGGGGTCGACCAGCAGGTTGTGCCCCTCGTAGGTGATGATCTCGCCCGTCTGGCAGAAGCTGATTTCGGGCGGGTCCTGCAGCGTTCGGGTGATGTCGTAATCAGTTTGCGTGCCGATCCAGCGGGTCAGGTCCCGGATAAGGTCCGGTGATGGTGGCGACGGGGACGCGCAATCTTCGGCAGGCTGTGCCGCGAGGGGCAGGGCCATCGCGATCCAGGCGAAAAGGGTAAGGGGCGCACGCATCATGGCCCCGATCATGCCTGCGGGACCGGGGGGCGTAAAGGCTCAGGGCAGGGACAGGCGGCGTTCGCGCCGGATGACCAGAACGATGGCGGCGATCCCGGCCAAGGAGGTGGTCAGCATGATCCACAGGAGCGGGTAGGCCCCGGAGCCGGGGGTGAGGAGCAGCCCGGCCAGGGCCGACAGCGCCGCGCCGCCGCCGATCATCAGCGCGCCGGACAACCCGCTGGCGGTGCCGGCCAGGTGCGGGCGCACCGACAGCGCCCCGGCGGTGGCGTTGGGAATGACCATGCCGTTGCCGAGCCCCATCATCGTCATCAGTCCGAAGAAGGTGAGCGGTGTGCCGAAGCCTGCGTAGAACAGGCCGAGATTGACGGCAATTCCGACGGCATTGATCACTGTGCCCCACAGGACCATGCGGTTGACGCCGAGACGCGTCGAGAAGCGCCCCGAGATGAAATTGCCCAGCATGTAGCCGACGGCGGGCGCTCCGAAATAGAGCCCCAGAACCGCCGGATCGAGCCCGAAGACCCGGTCGCCCACGAAGGGTGCGCCGCCCAGATAGGCAAAGAACGCGCCCGAGGACAGCGCCGTGGCCATCGCGTAGCCCCAGAAACGGGGCGAGGTCAGAAGCTCGGGGTAGTCCGCGATCTGCTGGCGCAGGGTCTGGCCAGACTGCGGCGCGGTTTCGCCGAGGTCGCGCCATGTCAGCCATGTGACCATCGCTCCGAGGAGGAACAGAGCCCAGAAACTGGCCTGCCAGCCGAACATCTGATCCAGCGCCCCGCCGATGGTCGGGCCGATCATCGGAACCACCGCCATGCCCATCGTGACATAGCCGATCATGCTGGCGGCCTGGTCTTCGGGGACCATGTCGCGCACCACGGCGCGGCTGAGCACCATCGCCACAACGACGGTGGCCTGAAACATGCGGAATGTCAGGAACATCAGGGTGTTGGTGGCGAATATGCAGCCTAGGGTGGCGATCAGGAAAATCGCCAGCCCGCCGAGGATCACGGGGCGGCGGCCGAGGCGGTCCGAGATCGGCCCCATGACGATCTGAAGTGCCGCGTTTACCCCCAGATACAGGGCGACCGAAAGTTGCAGCACCCGGTATTCCGTGTCGAAATAGGCCGCCATGCCCGGCAGGGAGGGCAGAAAGATGTTCATGGCCAGCGCCGATATCCCCGCCAGCAGGATCAGCGTGGCGATATGCGGCGGCGAGGCGCGATCCAGAAATCGGGGGGGATGCATGTCGGTCATGGAACAGGGTTAGGCCTGCCCTGCGGTTTTGTCCATGCACAAGGATCTGTGGCGAAATGCACAGATGCGGTATGCGGGGCCGGTCAGACCCCGCATGAAAAATCAGACCGTGACGATCGCGATATCGTCCCACACGTCGGCGATCGTGGTGTCGAGGACGACAAGCTTGTCGTCCTGGCCGAAATCCCATCGGACATCGTTGCCAACCTGTTCCGCCAGGTTCAGGATCTCGGCTTCGGACCCAAGGCCGATGAACTGGATCAGGTCGATGTCGTCTTCGAAGTCGACGATCGTGTCGTGGTTGTCGCCCAGGGCGAAGATAAAGGTATCGGCCTGCGTGCCGCCGACCAACCTGTCCCGCCCGCCCTGACCGTGCAGGATATCTTCGCCCTGACCGCCGATGAGCGTGTCCCGGTCGGCGCCGCCTTCGAGCGTGTCGTCGCCCCATCCCCCGGTCAGGCTGTCGCGCCCGTTTCCGCCGAGCAACAGGTCCTGGCCGCCGCCGCCGAACAGTTTGTCGTCATCATTGGCGCCGTACAGCCGGTCCCGGCCCTGAGCGCCGTACAGGACATCGTTGCCGTTCTGTCCCTGAAGCCTGTCGGCGCCCTTGTCGCCATAAAGCGTATCGTCGCCGTTTCGCCCCAATATCTGATCGTTGTTGCGTCCGCCCCAGACCACGTCATCACCGTCCAGGGCGTCGATGTAATCGTTTTTGTCATTGCCCCAAATGGCGTTGTCGCCGTCATTGCCGGTGATCGTATCGGCGAAATCGCTGCCGATGGCGTTTTCGATCACTGTCCCATAGGCGATGGCCACATCCTGATAGGCGCCGAACGTGGAATATTCGCCCTGTCGCAAATCCAGGATCGCGCCGTCCGGGTCCGCGCTGGCGTCCAGCGCATCGGTCCCGCCGGCATCCCAGATCACGTCGGTCGTGGCGGTCCGTCTGCCGGTATAGGTGTCCTCGAAATAGTTGTGGGTCGTGTTCGCACCCCAGATATCCTGCAATGCGTAGATGTCGAAGACCTGCATCGCGTCGGCATCAACCCCGGTATCGGGGTTGACGGTATAGGACATGAGCGTGAATTTGTTGTTCTCGTACTCGTCCGGAACGGCGGGGGAGCTGAACGAGTGTTTCAGCCCGAGCGCATGGCCGATTTCGTGGAGGATCAAGCCGCGCTGACCGCTGGCGAGGTCGAGCGTGTTATTGAAGACGGCGAACCCGTCCCAATCGAGAATTTCTGTTCCGATATAGGAAATCGACGGGCCGCCTTCGCCCGCGATGTAGAACGGCATGTCCACCTTGCCGAAATTGAGGTCCGGTTCTACCGTCCCGATTGGGACTTCCATGAAGTGGACGTCGAGGAAGGTCTCGATATGTTCAAGCATCAGGCGGACTTCGTCCTGTTCCGCTTCGGTGAACGGCGTCCATCCCGTATAGCTTCCGCTGGTGGGGAGGTCGGCAGGCTGCGACCACTCGGCAAACGAGTATGTCAGTAATACGGTTGAGTACGGGTCCTTGTCCGCAATGAAGGAAAACTGCATTTCCTCGGCAAGGGTGTCGAGATTGATTGCCATGTTTGACCTCTGTCTGTACCCGCTACGCAACTTTTGCGGGCGGTGGTAGCACCGCTGCGGGAGAAAAGGAAGTGATCTCGTCCGCGTTCCGGTTGTGTGATGCCTGGGTGTGACCCCCGAGTCGTCAGCGCGTGATGTCGTGATTGCGGCGCGGTGGCGGAATTTGCAGTTTTGCAGTTATGCAGAACGTGTTTTGCTTTGGTTTGCAAATTTGCCGGATTCTTCTTTGTGACAGCGCCTGCATTGCCTATGGTCGCGCAAAATCGCAAGGGGACCGACATGAAAGATATCCTTCAGGAACTCGAGGATCGCCGCGACGAGGCCCGGCTGGGCGGCGGGCAGAGACGGATCGACGCGCAGCACTCCAAGGGCAAGCTGACCGCCCGCGAGCGGATCGAACTGTTGCTGGACGAGGACAGCTTTGAAGAGTTCGACATGTTCAAGGCGCATCGCTGCACCGATTTCGGCATGGAGAAAGAGCGCCCCTATGGCGATGGTGTCGTGACCGGCTGGGGCACGATCAATGGCCGGATGGTCTATGTCTTCAGTCAGGATTTCACCGTGTTCGGCGGGTCACTGTCGGAAACCCATGCCGAGAAGATCTGCAAGATCATGGATATGGCGATGCAGAACGGTGCGCCGGTGATCGGCCTGAACGATTCGGGCGGGGCGCGCATTCAGGAAGGCGTGGACAGCCTTGCGGGCTATGCCGAGGTGTTCCAGCGCAATATCGAAGCCTCGGGCGTGATCCCGCAGATCAGCGTGATCATGGGCCCGTGCGCGGGCGGTGCGGTATACAGCCCGGCGATGACGGACTTCATCTTCATGGTCAAGGACAGCTCGTACATGTTCGTGACCGGCCCCGATGTGGTGAAAACCGTGACCAACGAACAGGTGACCGCCGAGGAACTGGGCGGCGCGGTGACCCATACGCGCAAGAGTTCGGTCGCGGACGGGGCGTTCGAGAACGATGTCGAGGCGCTGGCCGAGGTGCGCCGGCTGGTCGATTTCCTGCCGCTGAACAATCGTGAAAAGCCCCCGGTGCGCCCGTTCTTCGACGAGCCGGGCCGCGTGGAGGAAAGCCTGGATACCCTGATCCCGGCCAACCCGAACACGCCCTATGACATGAAGGAACTGATCGAGAAGGTCGCCGACGAGGGCGATTTCTATGAAATTCAGGAAGATTACGCCAAGAACATCATCACCGGCTTTATCCGTCTGGAAGGGCAGACCGTGGGCGTGGTGGCGAACCAGCCGATGGTTCTGGCGGGCTGTCTGGATATCGATTCCAGCCGCAAGGCGGCGCGCTTCGTGCGGTTCTGCGACTGCTTCGAGATTCCGATCCTGACGCTGGTGGATGTGCCTGGGTTCCTGCCGGGGACCAGCCAGGAATATGGCGGGGTGATCAAGCACGGCGCCAAGCTGTTGTTCGCCTATGGCGAGGCGACGGTGCCCAAGGTCACGGTGATCACCCGCAAGGCCTATGGCGGGGCCTATGACGTGATGTCCTCCAAGCACCTGCGCGGCGATTTCAACTATGCCTGGCCGACGGCGGAAATCGCGGTGATGGGCGCCAAGGGCGCGACAGAGATCATCCACCGCGCCGACCTGGGCGATGCCGACAAGATTGCCGCGCATACCAGGGATTACGAAGACCGCTTTGCCAATCCCTTCGTGGCGGCCGAACGCGGCTTTATCGACGAGGTGATCCAGCCGCGCAGCACCCGCAAGCGCGTCAGTCGCGCCTTTGCCGCGCTGCGCAACAAGAAGCTGAGCAACCCGTGGAAAAAGCACGACAATATCCCGTTGTGAGACGCGGCGCGCTGTGAGGGCGAGAGGCCTGCATATCCCCGCCGCGCTGCTGGCGCTGACCATCGGTCAGGCCGGCGCGGCAGAGCAGGGCGAGGCGAAGGAGGAGCGCCTTGCCCTGCCCTCGGGGCTGGAGGCGGTGTTGCAGGAAATGGTGTGGAATCAGCCCGGACAGGGCCTGACCTACCGGTTCCGATTCGTGGCTGCCGGGTTCACCGGAGAGGAAGAGTTCGACACGATCATGAGCGATCTGGAATTCCTGTGTAACAGTTATGCGATTCCGCATGTGTCGAATGTCGGGCCGATGCCCCGTCAGGTCGTGATTTCATTGTCCGACCGGGAAACCGAATTCGGGGTGATTGACCCTACGGTAACGCAGGTTTTCGAGGCATATCGTGTCGAAAACGGCACCTGTATCTGGGAGATGTTCTGATGTGGCCACAAGATATAGCCCGGAACGGTCATGCCGGTGGCGGGTATGAGGCTTTGACGCCACATCGGCGGCTGTTCGCGTATGCCGCGTATGCAACCGCCGGAATTTCCGCTATGGTGCCAAACGGTTGCACCCAAGTAACCCATACCTCGGAACTGGGGCAGGTGGGGCGGTTTACGCTGCGTTTGCCCGTGAAAAATGACAGGAGACACATACAATGTCGAACAGCATCAAGAGCATTCTGGCCTTCGGCCTGGTCGCTTTCGCAGCTGCTTGCGCTCAGCAGGCTGAAGAAGAGTTCGTGGTCGTCGAGCCCGAGCCCGTCAGCCAAGAGCCGGTCTACACCGGTAAGTACAAGTAAGCCGTCAGCGGTTTACCGGGGGCAGGCCGGTTGGCCTGTCCCGACACCTGCCAGCGCAGCGGACAGGATGTCCGGGCTGGCCTGTCGCGCCAGAGGGCGCATATTCCGACATCGCCAGGTCTGCACGCGCCGCCTGAACAGGGCTGGTGCGCCTCTCATTTCCCTTGAAACACTGGTTTTCGGCGGGCTACGGCCCCTTGCGCTGCGCCGGGATTCGGCAGGTGCGCCATGCTGAAGCATCGTGGCTTTCCCAGCCGTATGCCGGGAACGGATTTTCAGTTCACCATTCGCCGGGCCAATCCGCGCGGCGTGACGGCGATCACCCGGCGCGAACGCTACCGTGACCGCAAGCCCGCCGACCGCCGCGCCGACAGCGCTTTTTTGCGCGCGCTGTGGGAGCAGTTCGGCGATCAGCCGTTCGAGCGGGGCAATCTGGATGCCGGACGCCTGAGCTGGCTGTTCGGGCGCGAGGTGATTCCCGCGGAAGATCCGTTCGATCCGGCCAGTTACGAGGCATTGCTGATGCTGGATGTCGAGGCCGCCCGCGCCGCCTTTCCCGAGGTCTTCGACGGTGACGAGGGATGGTGATGGCGCGGAATCTGCGACTGACTGGCGTCTTTTTGCCGAGTGCGGCGGATTTTACGCAAAGAACAGCCGATTTCGGGCGGTCCGTGCGGGGTGGCTTGGGTTTGGGCGATTATCGCGCGACGGTTGAATTGTTCGTAACGATACCCCGCCCCCACGGGGTCGAGACGCGACGTCTTATCCGTTACCCTTCCCCTAGTGGACGGCCTTGCACCATTTCGTGCGGGCCGTCCTTTTTTTCTCGGAAAAACGATATGTTGGCGCGGATGCGTGACCGGCGGCAAGTCGCCGATCATGGCCGCATATGCGCCCTGGGCTTTGACCTGGCGGCGGAGCCGCCCCAGATATCCCGTAGAGAGAAAACGGAAATCGAGAAGGGTGGATTATCATGCGTAAGCGTTTCATCACACTATTGGCCGGGGCCGGGTTGCTTGGGCTTGCGGCTTGCGGAGACACCCTGCCCGAGCAGGCGTTGTTGGGCGCCGGGGCCGGGGCGGGCACGGCGGCGGTGCTCAATGGCAGCATCGGCGCGGGCGCGCTTGTCGGTGCGGCGGGCAATGTCGCCTATTGCAAGGCCTATCCGGGCCGTTGCCGCTGATCTGAAAACCTCCGCGCCTGTCGCGCGGATACGGAACGATTTTGACAGGACCACCGGTGCGCCTTGCGCCGGTGGTCTTTTTGATGTGGCCCCCGCGGGGGCCGGAACCGGAAGAAGGGACACAGCATGTTCAAGAAGATCCTGATCGCGAACCGTGGCGAGATCGCCTGCCGGGTGATCAAGACCGCCCGCAAGATGGGCATCCAGACGGTGGCGATCTATTCGGATGCCGACGCGCAGGCGCTGCATGTGCAGATGGCCGACGAGGCAGTGCATATCGGCCCGCCACCCGCGAACGAATCCTATATCGTGATCGACAAGGTGATGGAGGCGATCCGCCAGACCGGCGCCGAGGCGGTGCATCCCGGATATGGCTTCCTGTCGGAAAACCCCAAATTCGCCGAGGCGCTGGAGGCCGAGGGCGTTGCCTTTATCGGGCCGCCCAAGGGCGCGATCGAGGCGATGGGCGACAAGATCACCAGCAAGAAGATCGCGCAGGATGCGGGCGTGTCCACTGTGCCCGGCGTGATGGGGTTGATCGCGGATGCCGACGAGGCGGTGAAGATCAGCCAGCAGATCGGCTATCCGGTGATGATCAAGGCCAGCGCCGGGGGCGGCGGCAAGGGCATGCGCATCGCCTGGAACGACGAAGAGGCGCGCGAGGGATTCCAGAGTTCGAAGAACGAGGCGGCCAGCAGTTTCGGCGATGACCGGATCTTCATCGAGAAATTCGTCACGCAGCCGCGCCATATTGAAATCCAGGTGCTGTGCGACGGGCATGGCAATGGCGTTTACCTGGGCGAGCGGGAATGCTCGATCCAGCGCCGCAACCAGAAGGTCATCGAAGAGGCCCCGAGCCCGTTTCTGGACGAGGAAACCCGCAAGGCGATGGGCGAGCAATCGCTGAAGCTGGCGCATGCGGTGAATTATGCCAGCGCGGGAACGGTGGAATTCATCGTCGATGGCGACCGGAATTTCTATTTCCTCGAAATGAACACCCGTTTGCAGGTGGAACATCCGGTGACGGAGCTGATCACCGGGGTCGATCTGGTCGAACAGATGATCCGCGTGGCCTATGGCGAAAAGCTGACGCTGAGCCAGGACGACATCAAGCTGAACGGCTGGGCGATGGAAAGCCGCCTCTATGCCGAAGACCCGTATCGCAACTTCCTGCCGTCGATCGGCCGTCTGACGCGCTATCGCCCGCCGCAGGAACTGGATGTCGAAGGCGCGGTGGTGCGCAACGATACCGGCGTCTACGAGGGCGGCGAGATTTCCATGTATTACGATCCGATGATCGCCAAGCTGTGCACCTGGGGTCATACCCGCGCCGAAGCCATCGAAGGGATGCGCAACGCGCTGGACGGGTTCGAGGTGGAGGGGATCGGGCATAACCTGCCGTTCCTGAGCGCGGTGATGGATCATCCCAAGTTCGTCTCGGGCGACATGACCACCGCCTTTATCGCCGAGGAATACCCCGAAGGGTTCGAAGGCGTGGAGCTGGGCGAGGACGCCCTGCGCCGGATCGCCGCCAGCTGTGCGGCGATGCACCGGGTGGCGGAAATCCGGCGCACCCGTGTGTCGGGGCGGATGGACAATCACGAACGCCATGTCGGCGAGGATTGGGTGGTTACCCTGCAGGGGCATCGTTTCCCGGTGCGGATCGCAGCGGACAGGGACGGATCGACCGTCACCTTCGGGGATGGCGATACGCAGCGTGTCACCAGCAACTGGACGCCGGGCGACCAACTGGCGCATCTGACGGTGGATGGCGCGCCGCTGGTTCTGAAGGTCGGCAAGGTGTCGGGGGGCTTCCGCATCCGCAGCCGGGGGGCGGACCTCAAGGTGCATGTGCGCACCCCGCGCCAGGCGGAACTGGCCGAATTAATGCCCGAGAAACTTCCGCCTGATACATCAAAGATGCTGCTGTGCCCGATGCCCGGCCTGATCGTCGCGATCAACGTGGAAGAGGGCGACGAGGTTCAGGAGGGTCAGGCGCTGTGTACCGTGGAGGCGATGAAGATGGAAAACATCCTGCGCGCCGAGCGCAAGGGCATCGTGACCAAGGTGAATGCCGGGCCGGGCGACAGCCTTGCCGTGGACGAAGTGATCATGGAGTTCGAATAAGGGAATGATACGGGCCGCGGGGCATATCGGGAACAGGGGGCGGGTGCCGATGGTGCTGGCCGCCCTGAGCCTGACTGCGGCCTGTGCCCGCGATGACGAGCCCGCGATGCGGGCGCGGCTGGATCAGTGGTTTTCCCTGGGCGAGAGCGTGGGGTTTTCGGCCACGCAGGAATGTGCGGCCGGGGTGTTCCGGCTGGTCGATCCGTCGATCAAGGCCGCGATGCCAGTGACCTCGGGGGCTGGCGAGATGCTGCTGAGGCTAAGACAGTCCGGGCGTGCCGCGCTGGATGACCGCGCACAACCGCCCGATGCCGGGCTGGTCGCGCTGATCAACCGCGACCGCGCCACCGGCATGCAGATCCGCCGCGCCGCGCTGGAGGGGCGGGCCTGCATGGACGACACCGTGGAAAGCGCCTTTCGCTATGCACTGGAGGAGCCGCGCAGCGTGCTGGCCTTTGATCGCGACAGCGGCAGCCTGATGATCCTCGATCCGGCCACGGGGGTGTTGGTCGTGTCGGTGGGGGCGCGGTGATGGCGGTATCGGGTCAACTGCCGCCGGAATTTTCGCGCATCTCGCGTTGGCGGGTGGGCAGTTTGTCGATCACGCGGCTGATTTCGCGCACATCCCACGGGAACGGTTTGCGCAGGTATATGGTGCCGTCCTTGCCCAGCAACACCAGCATGAAGCCGCGCGGGTGGAACCGCTGGCGCAACTCGCTGCGCGCGCCGGGATCGGTATCGGTCAGAACCACCACATCGCGCGCATCCAGCGCCTCCAGCCGGTCGGTGAGGACCTGCATCTGCTCGACATACCGGGGATCGGCCGGGGCGTCGGCGAAGACGATCAGCGGGCGTTTTATCCAGAGAAATTCGTTCAAATCCGTCTGGACCCCGTCGAAAATAATCGGAGGATCAACCGATGGATCACGTTCCGCGCTGTCCTGCGCATATGCGGGAAACGCGGCCAGAGCCATGAAAAAAAGGACAAATAACTTCTTCATCATCTCACCTGTCTGGCAAGATATAGGCGGGCCGGGGCCAATTGCGAAGGCTGAATGCCTGCGAGGCCGGGAAAATTTTAGCGTTAAGCCCTTCCTCAGCTTTCGGGGGACAGCATGAGCGTGACGCAATTTCCAAACCCGCACAGCGCGGCCAGTCGGCGAAGGGCCAGCAAGACGATGGAGATCATACTGCATATCGGAGCGCACAGAACGGCCTCGACCAGTTTTCAGCACTACCTGCGGAGCAATTCCGATGCGTTGTCGGGGCTTGGTATCGGGGTATGGGGGCCGCTGCGGACACGGGATGGGCTGTTGACCGGGGTTGTTCCGGTGCCGGGGGCGCGTTCATCCGGGCAGCAGTTGAAACGCGCGGCGGGACGGATCGCGATTGCCGCCGTCACGGCGCAGAAGAACGGGTTCACGCAACTGCTGGTCAGCGATGAAAACATGCTGGGTGCCCCGCGCCGCAACCTGCGCCAAAGCGCGCTGTATGGCGACGCGGGGGAGCGCATGGCCCGGTTCGCGCAGGCCTTCGGCGGCCGGGTGACGCGGGTGGTGCTGTCGATCCGCGGGCAGGAGAGTTACTGGACCTCGGTATCGGGATTTGCGGTGGCGCGGGGGCATCGTGTGCCGCGCCCTGACGATCTGGACCGGCTGGTGACCTCCAACCGCCATTGGCGCGACGTGATCGCCGATGTGGCCTGCGCCTTTCCGCACGCCGACCTTCAGGTGTTGCCCTACGAGCTGTTCGGCGGCCTGCCGGAGCGCAAGCTGGAGGTCATGACGGGCCGCGCTGGCCTGCCGCGCAAACAGGCGCGCGCCTGGCTGAACCGGGCCCCGACGCTGGAGGCATTGCGCGGGATCGTGACCGAACGGGGCGGCGATGCCGACCGGCTGGGCGGCGGCGAAGGGCGCTGGCACCCATTCGACAGCGCGCAAACCGCCGCGCTGCGCGAGGCTTATGCGGACGATCTGTTCTGGCTGCGGGCCGGGGCGGATGGCCTGGCGACTTTGATCGAGGAAAACGGGCCGGGACAGGCGGGGGAACATCCGCCGACCGGCCAGACGACAAGAGGACACGAAAATGACGACGAAGAAAGACGAATGGCGTAAGATTGCCGAGGGCGAGCTGAAGGGCCGCCCGCTGGAGGATCTGAACTGGAAAACTCTTGAGGGGATCGAGATCGAGCCGCTCTACACCGCCGAGGATGTGGAGGGGCTGGAGCATCTGGGGTCGATCCCCGGACAGGCGCCGTTCACACGCGGGCCGCGCGCCACGATGTATGCGGGCCGTCCCTGGACCATCCGGCAATATGCCGGGTTTTCCACCGCCGAGGAATCGAACGCCTTTTACCGCCGCAACCTGGCCGCCGGTCAGCAGGGCGTGTCGGTGGCCTTCGACTTGGCCACGCACCGGGGCTATGACAGCGACCACCCCCGCGTGGTGGGCGATGTCGGCAAGGCGGGCGTCGCCATCGACAGCGTCGAGGACATGAAGATCCTGTTCGACGGTATCCCGCTGGACAAGGTGTCGGTTTCGATGACGATGAACGGCGCGGTGATCCCGGTGCTGGCCAGTTTCATCGTCGCGGGCGAGGAACAGGGCCATGACAAGGGCGTTCTGTCGGGCACGATCCAGAACGACATCCTCAAGGAATTCATGGTGCGCAACACCTATATCTATCCGCCCGAACCGTCGATGCGGATCATCAGCGACATCATCGAATATACCAGCAACGAGATGCCGCGCTTCAACTCGATCTCGATTTCGGGCTACCACATGCAGGAGGCCGGGGCGAACCTGGTGCAGGAGCTGGCCTATACGCTGGCCGACGGGCGCGAATACGTGCGCGCGGCCATCGAGGCGGGGATGGATGTGGACAAGTTCGCCGGGCGGCTGTCATTCTTTTTCGCCATCGGCATGAATTTCTTCATGGAGGCGGCCAAGCTGCGCGCGGCGCGCCTGTTGTGGCACCGGGTGATGACCGAATTCGGCGCGAAGAACGAGCGCTCGAAGATGCTGCGCACCCATTGCCAGACCAGCGGCGTCAGCCTGCAGGAGCAGGACCCTTATAACAACGTGATCCGCACGGCCTATGAGGCGATGAGCGCGGTTCTGGGCGGCACGCAGTCGCTGCACACCAATGCCCTGGACGAGGCGATCGCCCTGCCCACCGATTTCAGCGCCCGCATCGCGCGCAACACGCAACTGATCCTGCAGGAGGAAACCGGCGTGACCCATGTGGTCGATCCGCTGGCGGGGTCCTATTACGTCGAGAAACTGACCGCGGATCTGGCCGACAGGGCCTGGGCCCTGATGGAAGAGGTCGAGGAGATGGGCGGCATGACCAAGGCGGTCGAATCCGGCATGCCCAAACTGCGCATCGAGGAAACCGCCGCCACCCGTCAGGCGATGATCGACCGGGGCGACGAGGTGATCGTGGGCGTCAACAAGTACCGCAAGGACAAGGAAGACCCGATCGACATTCTCGACGTGGACAACGTCAAGGTTCGTGAAAGCCAGATCGCGCGGCTGGAGAAAATCCGCAGCGAACGTGACGAGGCGGCTTGTGAGGCGGCCCTGGGCGAACTGACACGCCGCGCCAAAGAGGGCGGCAATCTTCTGGAAGCGGCGGTCGAGGCCGCACGTCAACGCGCATCGGTGGGAGAGATCAGCATGGCGATGGAAAAGGAATTCGGTCGTCACCGCGCCGAAGTGAAAACGCTGGCCGGTGTCTATGGCGCGGCCTATGAGGGCGACGAGGGGTTCGCCGCGATCCAGAAATCGGTGGACGAATTTGCCGAGGCCGAGGGCCGCCGCCCGCGGATGCTGGTGGTGAAGATGGGGCAGGACGGGCATGACCGCGGCGCCAAGGTGATCGCCACGGCCTTTGCCGATATCGGCTTCGACGTGGACGTGGGCCCGCTGTTCCAGACCCCGGAAGAGGCCGCGCAGGACGCTGTTGACAACGACGTGCATGTGGTCGGCATTTCCAGCCAGGCCGCCGGGCACAAGACGCTGGCGCCGCAACTGATCGAGGCGCTGAAGGCCAGGGATGCCGGGGATATCATCGTGATCTGCGGCGGGGTGATCCCGCAGCAGGATTACGAGTTCCTGCAAAAAGCGGGCGTCAAGGCGATCTTTGGCCCCGGCACCAATATTCCTGAGGCGGCACAGGACATCCTGCGCCTGATCCGCGAGGCGCGGGGCTGATCACGAGGGCGGGAGGGGGCCTTGCCCCCTCTTGGCCTGCGGCCAATTCACCCCCAGAGTATTTCGGGAAAGATGAAGGGGACGGGCATGAGCAGCCGGACAGGTGTGATGGCGGCCTCGGGTGTGGGGTTTTTATGGGCGCTGGCGCTGTTGTGGGGCGCGGCCCAGTTTGTGCGCCTGCCGGTGTTTACCCTGATGCCGACGATCATGACGGCGTTTCTGGCGCCGGGGCTGGTGACGGCGGCGATGGTGATGCGGGTGGCCACGCGGCGCCTGGGCGACGAGGAGATGCTGGCCGGTGGCGCGTTGCACGGTGCGGCGGCGGTGGATCAGCGGGTGTTGCAGAATACGGTGGAGCAACTGGTTCTGGCGCTGTGCATCTGGCCTGCGGCGGCGGTATTGCTGGCCGAGGTCGGGCCGGGCGTGATCGTGACGCTCGGAGCGGGATTTACGCTGGCGCGGGTGGTGTTCTGGGTGGGATATCATCGCGCGCCAGTGTTGCGGGTGGCGGGGTTTGCGGCCACGTTCTGGCCGACGGTTCTGGTGGCGCTCTGGGCGCTCTGGCGCCTGGCGGGTGGAATTGGCTAGGAGAACGGGCATGTTGGAACTGGATCATCTGGCGGTGGCGGCGCGCACGCTGGAAGAAGGGCGCGCAGCGGTCGAAGGGGCGCTTGGCGTGCGCTTGCAGGGGGGCGGGCGGCATCCGCATTTCGCCACGCATAACCTGTTGCTGGGGCTGGAGGACGGTCTTTACCTCGAGGTGATCGCGATCGACCCGGATGCACCGCCACCGGACTATGCGCGGTGGTTCGATCTGGACCGTTTCGACGGGTCGCCGCGGTTGAATACGTGGATTTGCCGGTCGGACGACTTGACCGGTGAGGTGGTGCGGTTTCCTCAGGCCGGGCAGCCCGTGGCACTGTCGCGGGGCGATCTGAACTGGCGCATGGCGGTGCCCGACGACGGTATCCTGCCCTATGACAACCTGTTTCCGGCGCTGATCCAGTGGGATTGCGCGGCCCATCCGGCCGAGCGGTTGACGGCCTCGGGCTGTAGCCTGTTGCGGCTGGTTGTCAGCCATCCGCAGGCGGGGGAACTGGCCGATCTGCTGGGGCCGGTGTTGCGCGAAGATCGGGTGCAGTTCGAACGGGGGGTGCCGGGGCTGCGCGCCGAGATCGCCACGCCCGGCGGTATGCGGGTGCTGGAATGATCCTGCGCGCGGCAAGGGATGCGGATGCGCAGGCGATTGTGGATATCGTGAACCCGGTGATCCGGGACACGGCGATCACCTTCAACAGTCAGGAAAAGACGGCACTGGATGTCAGGGCCGAGATCGCCGAACGGCGGGCCGAGGGACATGGCTATCTGCTGGCCGAAGAGGATGGGCGGGTGTTGGGCTTTGCCAGTTATAAGCAGTTTCGCGGCGGGCCGGGATATGCCCGCACCGGCGAGCATAGCATCATGCTGGCCCCCGGCGCGCGTGGGGGCGGTGTGGGGCGCGCATTGATGAGGGCGCTCGAGGATCACGCAAAGGCGGGCGGGATGCATTCGATGATCGCGGGAGTCAGCGGTGAAAACCCCGGCGGGGTCGGGTTTCATGAAAGGCTGGGCTACAAGCGGGTGGCCGTTCTGCCGCAGGTGGGGTGGAAGTTCGACCGGTGGATGGACCTGATCCTTTTGCAGAAATGTCTTTGAGCCTGCGCTGACAAGCCCCGCGAAACGCTCTAGGGTGCCGCCCATGTCGATCTGGACCCGCATAACCGAAGCCGTGTCGGCCCTTGCCAAGGGCGAGGGGCTGAGCGCTGTTTTCGACAGGCTGCGCAGCCCGCCCGAGCGCAGCGTGGCCTTTACCATTGCCGTGATCGCGCTTGGGGCCAAGATGGCCAAAGCCGACGGTCTGGTGACCCGTGACGAGGTGACGGCCTTTCGCGAGGTGTTCCAGATCGCGCGCGAGGACGAGGCGGGCGCGGCGCGGGTGTTCAACCTGGCGCGGCAGGACGTGGCCGGGTTCGAGGACTATGCCACGCGCATCCGGCGCATGTTCGACGGGCAGGACGGCACCTTGTGCGATCTGATGGAGGGGCTGTTTCATATCGCCATGGCCGATGGTCAGTATCATCCGAACGAGGACGATTTCCTGCGCCGGGTGGCCGAGATTTTCGGCCTGCAAGAGGGCGATTTCCGCCGGTTGCGCAGCCGCTTCGTGACGGATGCCGAGCCGGACCCCTATGACGTTCTGGGCGTCAGCCCGGATATGGATCTCCGCGAGATCCGGAAGGTCTGGCAGAAGCATGTGCGCGAGAGCCACCCCGACCGGATGATCGCGCGGGGGGTTCCCGAGGAGGCGATCAAGCTGGCCGAGAAGCGCATGGTCGATATCAACCGGGCCTGGGAAGAGATCAGCCAGAAAGAGCATCATGCGGATCGCCACCTATAACGTCGAGTGGTTCAATGCCCTGTTCGATGATGCCGGTCAGTTGCTGGCCGATGGGGAGTGGTCGGGGCGTCACGATGTGACGCGGGCCGATCAGCTGGCGGCGCTCGGGATCGTGTTCACCGCGCTCGATGCCGACGCGGTGATGGTGATCGAAGCGCCCGATCACAATGGCAAGCGGACGACCGTTGCCGCACTCGAGACCTTTGCCGCGTTTGCGCAAATCCGGGCGCGCAAGGCGGTGGTGGGGTTCACCAATGACACCCAGCAGGAGATTGCGCTGCTTTATGATCCCGATGTTCTGAGTTGCCGCCACGACCCCTTGGGCGTGCTGACGCCGGAGAAAAGGAGTGGTGACGCGCCGCGCTTTGACGGGGTGTTCCGGATCGACCTGGATATCGACGATACCGAGGACCGGGTGGAGTTTTCCAAGCCGCCGCTGGAACTGGCCTGCGAAACCGCTGACGGTTTCGCGTTTCGCATGATCGGCGCGCATCTGAAATCCAAGGCGCCGCACGGGGCACGGACCCGCGATCAGATCATGCGCATGGCCATCGCCAACCGGCGCAAGCAACAGGCGCAGGCGGTCTGGCTGCGCCGCCGGATCGAGGAGCACCTGAAGACCGGCGAGCCGCTGATCGTGTTGGGCGATCTGAATGACGGTCCGGGGCTGGACGAATACGAACACCTGTTCGGGCGCTCGTCGGTCGAGATCATCATGGGCGAGGGGGATGGTGGCGCGTATCGCCTGAGCGATCCGCATGCTCATCGTGCGCTGACGCGGCGGATCGGGGCGGTGAACACGACCGCGCGGTTCTACCTGTCCAGCGAAAAACGGTACCTGCAGGCGCTTCTGGACTACATCATGGTGTCGCCCGATCTGGCGGCCAGAGGCCCGGATTGGCGCATCTGGCATCCGTTCGACGATCCCGGCTGCTGGAAGGTGCCGGAACTGCGCGAGGCGCTGATCACCGCGTCGGATCATTTCCCGGTGACGATGGATATCGGGTTGTGACTTAAATTCGTCACCGGCTGCGCCTATATTGGCGGTATGACACGTTTTGCCCTGATATCGGCGACAGCCCTGTGCCTTGCCCTGCCGCTTCATGCGCAGGAAAACGACGAGGACGAGACCGGCCCCTCGTTGATGGAGCGCGGCGCACAGATGTTTCTGGAAGGGATCATGCGCGAGATGGAGCCGGCGGTGAACGACCTGAAGGGGCTGGCCGAAACCATGGTGCCGGAACTGCGCCGCTTTGTCGAGGACATGGGCCCGGCCTTTGGCGAGTTGATGGGCAAGATCGACGATCTGAACGCCTATCACCCACCCGAAATGCTGCCCAACGGCGATATCATCCTGCGCCGCAAGACACCGAAAGAGCCCGACACCGCGCCGCCGCTCGAAGATGGCGAGATCGAGATTTGAGGGCTACTTTCGCGCAGTCCTGATGGCAGGCTCGGCCCCGAGCGAGGCGGCGAGGGACTGAAACCGCGCTTCGGCCACTTCGCCGAACAGCGGCGCGGCTTCGGGGGACAGGCTGAGTTCGAGCTGTTTTTTCTTGGGATACCAGCGCATCTGCCCCAGTTTCGCGTCCTTGCGCAGCCACAGCATGGCGGCAAAGCGCATCGCCTTGCCCAGAACCTCGGCCTGTTGGGCGTCGCGCTCGCTGATCAGGTCGTAGAGATCCGCAAAGCGGGTGCCTTCGCGCTTGTTGGAATAGCGGTGTAGCAAGGCAAGCCCCAGATAGACCCGTTCGGAATGTTTCAGCCCGCCAAGGTTGGCGCGGGTCGCGTTGTCGAAGCAATCCTCGGCGCGGTAATCGGGGTGCGAGCGCCAGCTGACGTCGTGCAGCAGGCAGGCCGCCTTGATGATGCGGCGGCGGTCGGGTTTGGCGGATTTGAAAAGCGGTTCGATGAAGTCATAGACCACACGGCCAAATCCGGGGATGCGGGCATCCTTGGCCTCGGCAAAGCGGCAGGATTCGATCAGGGGGTCGCGATCGCGCAGTTGCTGGGGCATCTGTTCGTAAAGCAGCCCCTCGCGGATGCCATAGCTGGATACGGCGATGTCATGGGGTTTGAAGGTGCGCACCACCTCGCGCAGGACCTCGATGGCGTAGGGCACAAGGGCGGCGCGGGCCGAAGACACATCCGCGCGGTTGCGCAGCTCTTCGAGATCGTTCTTTTCGATATACTTGGCGGTCTCGCGCACGGCCTTGGGGGTCATGCGGTATTCGTGCAGCACATGCAGCGGATAGCCCCGGCGTTCCATGTCGATCTTGGCGATGGCCCGCCACGAGCCGCCCACGAGGAACAGGCGGTTTTTCTGTTCGCCCAGTTCCTCACGCATCCGCGCGATGGTGTCGTGGATTTGTGCCTTGCGGGCCTTCTTGCCGCCCTTGAGGTCACGCAGTTTCAGCGGCCCGAGCGAGGACGACATGCGCTTGCCCACCGTGCCGCCGTTGATTTCGGCCAGTTCCATGGAAGAGCCGCCGATATCGCAGACCAGGCCATAAGAGCCGGGCCAGCCCAGCAATACGCCCTGTGCCGACAGGCGCGCCTCTTCGCGACCGTCTATCACCCAGAGGCGGATGCCGGTTTCGCGTTCGACCTCGTCGCGGAATTCGGGGCCGTCTTCGGCGTCGCGCACCGCAGCCGTGGCGACGGCGACCAGCGGCCCGGTGCCCATCCCGTCGCCCAACAGCTTGAACCGCTTGAGCGCTTCCAGTGCGCGAACACGCCCTTCGGGGTTGAGGCGTCCGGTTTCGGACATGCCGGCACCAAGCGCGCACATGATTTTCTCGTTATAGAAATAGGCCGGGCTGCGCGCCGCACCGTCGAACACCACCAGCCGGACCGAGTTGGAGCCGACATCGACCACGCCCACGCGGCTGAGCGCGCGGGCCGAGGGTTTGTCGAACAGGGGGCGGCCAAAAGGCCCGCCATCTTCCTGCGCCGGATCGTTGGTGCCGTCCATTTGCCCCTCAGGTCGCTTCGGGTGTTCTGTATGCGATAGCAGGGCGGGGCCGTCAATCTTCGGTGTGGGTCAGTTTGGGGACGTCCGACGCCCCGGCCGATCCGCGCCCGGACAATGAAGGGTTCTCCATGAAGAAGCGGTGACAGTTGAAAGCGAACGCGCCCTCGGGTGGTTCGGCGCGGGTAAAACTGCCATCGGGGGCCATGACCCAGCTTTGCGCGATGTCGGCCATGTTGGCGGCCATCACCTGACTGACGATCTGGGCCTTGACGGTCGGGTTCTGGATTTCGACCAGCGTTTCGACGCGGCGATTCAGGTTGCGGCCCATCCAGTCGGCCGAACTGATATAGACCCGTGCCTTTTTCGAGGGCAGGTCGGCCCCGTTGCCGAAACAGACGATGCGCGAATGCTCAAGGAACCGCCCGACGATGGATTTGACGCGGATATTGTCGCTGAGCCCCTTGACGCCGGGGCGCAGCCCGCAGATGCCGCGCACCACGAGGCTGATTTTCACGCCCGCCTGGCTGGCGGCATAGAGCGCGTCGATCACATCGGGTTCGATCAGCGCGTTCATCTTGGCCCAGATCGCGGCGGGTTTGCCGTTGCGGGCGTTCTCGGCCTCGTTCGCGATCATTTCGAGCAGGCACGGCTTGAGCGTGATCGGCGAGATCGCAAGGTTGTCCAGCCTTTCGGGCTGCGCATAGCCCGACAGGTAGTTGAACACCTTGGTCGCGTCCCGCCCGAGCGCGGCATCGCAGGTGAACAGGCTGAGATCGGTATAGATGCGCGCGGTGATCGGGTGATAGTTGCCGGTGCCGTAATGGGTGTAGGTCACCAACTGATCGCCTTCGCGGCGGACCACGGTGGAAATCTTGGCGTGGGTTTTCAGATCGAGGAACCCATAGACCACATGCGCGCCCGACCGCTCCAGCCGCCGGGACTGGCGGATATTGGCGGCCTCGTCAAAACGGGCTTTCAGTTCGACCAGCGCGGTCACCGATTTGCCGTCTTCGGCGGCTTCGCACAGGGCGCTGACGATGGGGCTGTCCTTGGACGTGCGGTAAAGCGTCTGCTTGATCGCCACAACGTCGGGGTCGCGCGCGGCCTGCGCTAGGAACCGCACCACCATGTCGAAGGTTTCGTAAGGGTGATGCAGCAGCATGTCCTTTTGCCGGATCGCGGCGAACATGTCGCCGTCATGGTCCTGCACCCGTTCGGGGACGCGCGGCGTGAAGGACGGCCACAGGAGATCGGGGCGCTCGTCCAGCACCAGTTCCTTGAGATCGGCCAGCCCGATCATGCCTTCGACCTCGACCACCTCGTCGGGGTTGACGTGCAGTTCGTCCATGATGACGCGGCGCAGGGCCTCGGGGGCGTCTGAGGAAATCTTCATGCGCACCACTTCGCCGCGGCGGCGGCGTTTCAGGGCGACCTCGAATTCGCGCACCAGATCCTCGGCCTCTTCCTCGACTTCCAGATCGCTGTCGCGCAGCACCCGGAAGGAACAGTGCCCCTTGTACTTGTAGCCGGGGAACAGGCTGTCGAGATGCACCAGTAGCATTTCCTCCAGCGGGATCACCCGATGCATGCCCTGCGGGGCGGGCAGGCTGACGAAACGGTCGATCTGTTGCGGGATGGGCAGCAGCGCCTGCAAGGGGCGCTTGTCGGACTTGCGCTCGAGCTGAAGGGCGAGCGAGTAGCCGAGGTTGGGAATGAAGGGGAAGGGGTGCGCCGGGTCGATCGCCAGGGGCGACAGGACCGGAAACACGTTGTTCAGGAAGACATCGGCCAGATAGGTGCGGTCATCCGCCGTCAGGCCGGTATTGTCGAGGATCGAGATGTTCTCGTCCTCCATCTCGCGGCGCAAGGTTTCGTAGGTGTCCTGTTGCGCTTCGAGCAGTTTGCGCGCGTCCTCGTTGATCAGCACAAGCTGTTCGGCGGGGGTCAGCCCGTCGGCGGCGGGGGTGGTGTTGCCCGCATGGGCCAGCTCGCGCAGACCGGCCACGCGCACGTTGTAGAATTCGTCCAGGTTGGTGGCCGAGATCGACAGGAAACGCAGCCGTTCCAGCAGGGGAACACGCATATTCTGCGCTTCTTCCAATACGCGCCAGTTGAACCCCAGCCAGCTGAGTTCGCGGTTATAGAAACGTCCCGGCCCCTCTTGATCGAGGTCGGGCATTTCGGTCGCTTCGGGCATCGGGGATTTGAGGAAATCTGCTTGTGTCATGCGGGCCTTATGGCGGTGTCATGTAACGGGAAGATGACCGAGTCTGCCGCCGGTTTCAGGCATTGTCCAGCAGCTTTGCCGCAAGCGCCCGGTTGATCGGTCGGCCCGTGGACAGGGACAGAGAATCCAGCCGGGCCACCACGTCGCGCGCAGCGGCGAAAGAGCGGTCGATGCGGCGCACCAGATAGGGCACCGTGTTGGGGGTGGGCGATAACTGCCGGTCGGCCAGCAGTTTCATCAGGACGACCCCGAGCAGGGTGTCGTCCGGTTCGTGCAGCGGGCTGGCGGGGGTGCCCTGCATCCGGCTGGCCAGATCGGGCAGGGTGAGGTTCCACAGGTTGGCGGGTTTTTCGGCGGTGAACAGGATCGAACGCCCCTCGGCCAGCGCGAGGTTGTGGAGATGAAACAGGGCCTCTTCGGCGGGGCGGTTCCCGGCGATGGCGTCGCAATCCTCGATGGCGATAGGGCCGCTGGCCAGATCGGGAATGTCGGCCTCGGGCAGATCTGCCGCAGAGACGATGCGCGCGCCGGACAGCGCGGCCCAGACATGGACCAGATGCGTCTTTCCCGACCCCGGCGGGCCGGTCAGGACCAGTTTGTGCGAAGGCCAACCCTGCCAGCCTTCGATCATCGCCACGGCCTCGGCATTGGCGGGAGAGACAAAGAAATCCTCGCGGCCCCGCGCCTCGCGCACGGGCAGGTCAAAGCTGAGTTGTTCGGCCATCAGTCGTCCGTTTGCGACAGGCCGCGATAGAGGCGGCTGTTGGTGTATTGGCTGATCGCAAAGCGCGCCAGAACCCCGATGGAAGCGGCCACCGGCACGGCCACCAGCATCCCCACGAAGCCGAAGAGCGCGCCGAAGACCGACAGCGCGAAGATCAGCCAGACAGGGTGCAGGCCGACCGAACTGCCGACCAGCTTGGGGGTCAGGACGTTGCCTTCGATCACCTGCCCCAGCACGAAGATACCCGCGACAAGGCCGATCGACAGCCAGTCGCCCCAGAACTGGAACAGCGCCAGCCCGATGGCCAGGGCGCCGCCCACCACCGCGCCCACGTAAGGAATGAAGGTGATCAGCCCGGCCAGCGCCCCGACCACAAGGCCGAATTGCAGCCCCACAGCCATCAGCGCGACGGCGTAATAGGTGCCGAGGATCAGGCACACCGTGCCCATGCCCCGGATGAAGCTGGCCAGCGTGTTGTCGATTTCCCCGGCCAGTTTGCGGACCACCGGCGCGTGGTCGCGCGGCAGCAGGTCGTCGATGACCGCCACCATGCGATCCCAGTCATAAAGCAGGTAGAATGCCACGACCGGCACGATCACGAACAGCAGGATCACGTTGATCAGCGATGCCGCCGAACTGACCACGGATTGCAGAACCTCGCCCCCGCGATCCCGAATCGTTTCCCCGAGGGCGATCAGTGATTTGCGCAGGGTCGATTCCTGATCGACGATCGAGGGGAACCGTTGGGTCAGGGCTTCCTGGAACCTGTTGAACAGCTTGGGCGCGGTTTCGAACAGGCTGACCGTCTGTTCGATCAGCGTCGGCACCACGAGCAGCGCCATGATCGCGAAAATCATCAGCGCGACCAGCGTGATCACGGTCACCGCGACGGCGCGGGTGGCGCCCATGCGCTCCAGCCGGTCGGCGACGGGGTCAAGGAAATAAGCAATCGCGCCGCCCAGAACGAAGGGCAGGATCACGTCGCCCAGAAACCACAGCACGATCAGGAACACCGCCGACGCGATGCCCCAGTATTTCATCTGTGTCCTGACTGGCAAAGCCATGCGCGCCTCGGTGGTTGTTGGCCCTTAGACATCGCCCAAGCGGGCCGGGCTTGCAAGGGCGGGCGGCGCGAAAACGGCTTGCGATGGCTTGTCTGCCAGGGCGCAAAGCCATAAACGGGGCGAAACGCAAATTTGCCGCGAGGGTCCAACATGCGCCTGTCCCGTTACTTCCTGCCCGTGCTCAAGGAAACGCCTGCCGAGGCGCAGATCGCCAGCCACCGCCTGATGTTGCGGGCCGGCATGATCAAGCAGGCCAGCGCCGGCATCTATTCCTGGCTTCCGCTTGGCTTCAAGGTGCTGCGCAAGCTGGAAAACATCGTTCACGAGGAACAAATGCGCGCGGGCCATATCCCGATGCTGATGCCAACGCTGCAATCGGCGGACCTGTGGCGTGAATCGGGGCGCTATGACGATTATGGCGAGGAAATGCTGCGGATCACCGACCGGCATGACCGTGACATGCTGTATGGCCCGACGAACGAGGAACTGATCACCGATATTTTCCGTTCGCATGTGGGCAGTTACAAGGATCTGCCGCTGACGCTCTATCATATCCAGTGGAAATTCCGGGACGAGATCCGCCCCCGGTTCGGTGTGATGCGCGGGCGCGAGTTTTTCATGAAGGACGGCTATAATTTCGACCTGACCAAGGAAGACGCGCTGCACGCTTATAACCGTCATCTGGTCAGCTACCTGCGGACCTATGAGCGGATGGGGCTGCAAGCGATCCCGATGCGGGCCGATGGCGGGCCGATCGGGGGCGATTATACCCATGAATTCCTGGTGTTGGCCGAAACCGGCGAGTCCGAGGTGTTCTATGACAGCGAGATCACCGATCTGCGTTTTGGCGACCGTGAGATCGACTATGACGATGTCGCTCAGTGTCAGGCGGTGCTGGAGGAGTTCACCTCGCGCTATGCCCGGACGGACGAAACCCATGACGAAGCTGTCTTTGCCCAGGTTCCCGAAGAGCGCCGCCGGGTGGCGCGGGGAATCGAGGTGGGGCAGATTTTCTATTTTGGAACAAAGTATTCCGAGCCGATGGGCGCGACGGTGCAGGGGCCGGACGGCAAGCCGGTGCCGGTGCATATGGGCAGCCACGGGATCGGGGTGAGCCGCCTTGTGGGGGCGATCATCGAGGCCAGCCATGACGACAAGGGCATCATCTGGCCCGAAGGCGTGACGCCCTTCCATGTCGGAATTGTCAATTTGAAACAAGGGGATAGCGAGGCCGACGCGGCCTGCGAGGCGATCTATAAGTCCATCGAGGCCCTTGGGCTGGAGCCGCTTTACGACGATACCGATGACCGGGCGGGGGCGAAATTTGCGACGCAGGATCTGATCGGGTTGCCGTGGCGGATCACGGTGGGGCCGCGGGGGCTTAAGAACGGGGTGGTCGAACTGACCTGCCGTCGTACCGGCGCAAGCGAAGAATTGCCGCCCGAGCAAGCCGTTGAAAAGGTTGCGAAAATCTATGCCGCTCATCACGCCGCTGCGCGTGCCGAGCCGATGGCGAAACGCTCGTTCCATACCTGGCTGTAAGGTTGCTATACTGCCCGTAAAAAACGAGGCAGGACAGATGATTATCAAGGCAATCGCCATGGCGGGCGGCCTGGCCGGTGCGGTCGGGCTGTCGCAATTTCCTGAGTATTCTCAACAATATACGCAGCGTCTTTCAGGTGCGGTCGAGGAGCTTTCGGCGGTGGTGGCGCAGTTCGATGCGGATGCGGCGGGGCTTGGTCTGAGCCGGGAGGCCGCGCTGCGTGACCTGCGGCAGGGCAGCCGGATGGGAGAGGCCCGGGCGATTTCCATGGGGCATGTATTGGCGCGTCACCAGAGGCTGAGCGCCGATCTGGCTGCGATAACGGACTCAACTCCGCTTGCTAAGCTGTTGAATGCAGGCCGTTTTACGGATGTCGATCTGGCCCGGAAGGCATGGGCAGATTTCAAGCCCGCCGTGCCGGTCACGGGTGAGGGGCTGGGTTTGGCCGGGCTCGGGTTCGTCGCCGGGTATGGCCTGTTGGCGGGGCTGATCGGCGGGCTGTCGCGGCTGGGACGCAGGCGCAGGGCGTCAGCCGCGTAGTTTCGTACAAAACGTACGAAGCGTACGCGGGTTTTGTACGAAAACCGGACCGCCCCCCGAAATTTGCGTCCATCATGGACTCAAGTCGGGGATGAAAGGTGCTATTGGCGGGGCGCGTTCGGCGGCAATCGCCGCCCCCGGCTTGACCTTGCCGGGCGCAAGCCCCACTGTCCGCGCGAACCCGATCCCGAGAGATTGAGCAGAGGCTGACACATGGCAGGCACCACCGCGCCCTTCGCACCTTTTGAATGGATGATCGCCTGGCGCTATCTGCGGGCCAAGCGGGCCGAGGGCGGGGTCAGCGTTATGACCTGGATCAGCCTGATCGGAATCACGCTGGCGGTGTTCGCGCTGGTGGCGACGCTGGCGGTGCGCTCGGGGTTCCGGGCCGAGTTCGTGGATACGATCCTCGGGGCGAATGCGCATGTCACGGTCTACAGCATGGGCGAGGTCGATACGCAGACCGGGCGGCTGGACCGGACCATCGCGGATTACGAGGCCATGGCCGAGCGGGTGCGCACCGTCGAGGGCGTGACGCGGGTGGCGCCGCTGATCAAGGGGCAGGTGATGGCCAATGCCCGGCAGGAAAACGCGGGGGTGCAGGTCTTCGGCATCCGGGCCGACGACCTGAAGGGCATTCCGCGCATCGCCGACCCGGACACGTCGCAGGGCGATATCGACGCCTTCGAGAGCGGGATCGCCATTGGCTCGGGGGTGGCGCGGGAGCTGGGCGTGAGCGTGGGCGACCGGATCAAGCTGATTTCGCCCAATGGGGTCAAGACGGCCTTTGGCACCAGCCCGCGGGTGAATGCCTATGACGTGGTCTATGTGTTCAGCGCCGGGCGCTACGATATCGACCGGGTGCGCGTTTACCTGCCCTTCGAGGAGGCGCAGGGGTTTTTCAACCGTGAGGGGCGTGCGGATGAGCTGGAGGTGATGGTGACCGCCCCGGATGGCGTGGACGCCATGACGCTGCCGCTGATAGAGGCGGCGGGCGAGCGGGCGCAGGTCTGGACGTGGAAGGACGCCAGCGGCGGGTTCCTGCGCGCTCTGGAGGTCGAGGACAACGTGATGTTCGTGATCCTGTCGATCCTCGTTCTGATCGCGGCGATGAACATCACCAGCGGGCTGATCATGCTGGTCAAGAACAAGGGGCGCGATATCGGGATTTTGCGCACAATGGGCCTGACCGAAGGATCGGTGCTGCGGGTGTTTTTCATTTGCGGGGCGTTCACCGGGATCATCGGCACGGTGTGCGGGGTGATCCTTGGCTGCCTGTTCGCGATCTATATCGACCCGATCTTCAGCTTCATCAACATGATGATGGGGGGGCAGGTGTGGGACCCGTCCATTCGCGGCATTTACCATTTGCCCGCGCAGTTGCAGTTCGGCGACGTGATGTCGGCGGTGGTGCTGTCGCTGGGGCTGAGTTTCGTGGTGACGATCTTTCCGGCGCGGCGCGCGGCGCGGATGAACCCGGTGGAGGCCCTGCGCTATGAGTGAGGCGATGCTGGCGCTGGAGGGCGTATCCAAGACCTACAACAAGGGTCGCGAAAACGAGGTGCGCGTGCTGGACGAGGCCGCGTTGCAGGTGCGCGCGGGCGAGATGGTGGCGCTGGTCGCGCCGTCGGGGGCGGGGAAATCCACGCTGTTGCATATCGCCGGGTTGCTGGACACGCCCGATAGCGGGACGGTGCGGATCGGCGGCACGGATTATACCGGGCTGAGCGACCGCCGCCGCACGGTGGCGCGGCGGCAGGAGGTGGGGTTCGTCTATCAGTTCCACCATCTGCTGCCCGAGTTCACGGCGCTGGAGAACATCGTGCTGCCGCAGCTTGCCAATGGCATATCGAAAGGCGAGGCGCAGACCCGTGCCGCCGACCTGCTGGCGCGGGTCGGGATCGGGGCGCGGGCCGATCACCGGCCCTCGGCCATGTCGGGCGGCGAGCAGCAGCGGGTCGCCTTTTGCCGGGCGCTGGCCAACGAGCCGCGCCTGTTGCTGGCGGACGAGCCGACCGGCAATCTCGATCCGGCGACTTCGGATCAGGTGTTCGGGGCGCTGATGGTGCTGGTGCGCGAAACCGGGCTGTCGGCGCTGATCGCCACGCATAACCTCGATCTGGCGGCGCGGATGGATCGCGTGGTGCGGCTGGATCAGGGGCAGGTGGTGGCGGGCTGAGAGGGCCGGGCGCGGTTCTGTGAAACTGAAATTCCGTTCAGAAGGTTTGAATTGACCTGAAGCATGGCCCTGATCAATGTGCCGCGACATTTGAAACGGATGGGGGCACGGATGGTTGACGTTGCGCTGAACGAGATCGAACGGGTGACAAGGGCGGCCTTGGTGCGCCACGGCGCGGCGGGCTGGGTGGCCGATTGCGTGGCCGATGCGGTGCGCAAGGCGGAAAGCGTCGGCAACCGGATTTGCGGGCTCTATTATCTTGAAAGCTATTGCAAACAGTTGGAAACCGGCCGGGTCCGGGGCGATGCCGAGCCGGTGGTCACGCGCCCGCGTCCCGGTGTGGTCGAGGTGGATGCGAAGTTCGGCTTTGCGCAGCCCGCCTTTGCCCGTGGGTTGCCGCAGGCGCTGGAGGCCGCGCGGGAGTGCGGCGTGGCGAGCCTTGCGGTGGGGCATGCGCATACCTGCACCAGCCTAGGCTATTTCACCGAACAGATCGCGCGAGCGGGGCTGATCGGGCTGGGGCTGACCAATGCCTCGCCCATCGTCGCGCCGCCGGGGGGCAAGACGCGGGTGATCGGCACCAACCCGATCGCGTTCTCGGTGCCCGACGGGCAGGGCGGGATCGCGATGCAGTTCGATCAGTCGACCACCACCGTGGCTTTGGGCAAGATCACCATGGCGAAGGCCGCCGGAGAGCCCATTCCCGAGGGCTGGGCGGTGGATGCCGAAGGCCGCCCCACGACCGACCCCGAGGCGGCGCTGGCCGGGTCGCTGGTGTCGGTGGGGGGCTACAAGGGCTGGGGCTTCGGCCTGATGGCGGAATTGCTGGCGGCGGGCATGACCGGCGGCGTGGTCAGCCGGGATGTAAAGCCGCTGAAAGCGCCCGACGGTCCGCCGCACGATCTGGGCCAGTATTACCTGGTGATGGACCCCGAGGTGTCGGGGGTGTTTTTCGAGCGGCTGGCGCAGGTCGGGGCGGGTGTGGCGCTGGATGGCGACAGCGGCGCGCGGATGCCGGGACAGGGCAAGCGGCCCGCCGATCCCGTGGCGCTGGACGACGGTATCTGGGCGCAGGTGCGGGGGCTGGCCGGGCTGGACTGACGCGACCGGGCACAGGCCCCGTCTGATCGAGATCAATGCGCCGCGCGGGGCGATGGGGCTTGATGGAACGTGGAAACAGGCGGCGGGACCATGACGAAAGAACGTATTTTTGCGGTTTTGGCCGCGTTGTCCGTGGCGGGGTGCATGCCTGCACCCGAGACCGGGGCCGAAGCGCAGGCAGAGGACGGCGCACAATTCTATGCGGCCTATTGCACCTCGTGCCACGGGGCGGGGGCGCGCGGCGATGGGCCTCTGGCCGGGGATCTGTCGGTGCCTCCGGCGGATCTGACGCGGCTGGCGGCGCGCAATGGCGGGGTGTTTCCCTATGCGGCGGCGATGGCGCGCATTCACGGCTATCCGGGGCAGTTTCACGAGATGCCGCAATTCGGCCCGCTGCTGGACGGGCCGCGCGTAACGTGGCACGATCCGGCCACGGGTGAGACGGTGGAAACGCCGCGGGCGTTGCTGGCTCTGGCGCGGTATCTGGCCAGCATTCAACGGGGCTGATCGCGCGGCCCCATCAGGAGGAGCAAGACCATGACCCGAGTGTTTGACCTGAGTGTTCTGTCCCTGGCCGTCGCCCTGAGCGCTTCGACGGCATCGGCGGACGGGGACGCGGCGACCGGCGAGGCGCTGTATGACCGGTATTGCGCGGCCTGCCACGGGGCCGAGGCCACGGGGCAAGGGCCGATGCGCGCCGTTCTGACGGTGCAGCCGAGCGACCTGACCGCCCTGAGCGCGGGCAATGACGGTGTGTTCCCGATGGAGCGGGTGGTCAAGCGGATCGACGGGCGCGATCCGCTGGTGGCGCATGGCAGCCAGATGCCGGTCTATGGCGATTTCTTCGACGGCGACGGGGCGTCGTTGCGCACCGAGAGCGGCCAGCCGGTGATCACCTCGACCCCGGTGGCCGATCTGGTGGCCTATCTGCAGAATTTGCAGGTGCAGTAGCAACTGCTGGACAAGCCGGGGTGGCTGCGCGACGCTGATCGCCATGTCGCATTGGCCCCTTACCCCCGAAGATATCACCAGACCGGCCTATCGCAGTCTGGCACAGGGCATTGCCTCGGCCATACAGGCGGGCACGTTGCAGCCGGGAGACCGTCTGCCGCCGCATCGCGACATGGCATGGCGGCTGGAAATCTCGGTTCAGACGGTGAGCCGCGCCTATGAAGAGCTGATTCGGGCGGATCTGGTCACCGGCGAGGTGGGGCGCGGAACCTTTGTGAACAGGGGGCCGCGCGAAACGCTGAAAATGCCCTGGCATCACGGGGCCACCGAGCGCCCGCCGATGGACCTGTCGCTGATGACCCCGGTCTGCCTGCCGCAGATCGCCGAGGCCTGGGCCGACTCGTTGCATCGCGTGGCGGGGCGGCTGCCGGAGGGGGCCTTTCACGATTCGCGCCCCGGTCGGGCCTCGTCGCATTACGGAGAGATGGCGCAGGCCTGGCTGAAACGCTGTGGCCTGACGGTTCCGCGCGACCGGATTCTGGTGACCAACGGGGTTACCCCGGCGATGTTCGTCGCCCTGGCGGCGGTGGCGAGTCCGGGGGATGTGATCGCGACGGAAAGCGCGACCTGCCATTCCCTGAGACCGGTCGTGCAGCATTTGCATATGAGGATGCAGGGCATCGCCGGGGATGAGCGCGGGATGCTGCCGGAGGCGCTGATCGAGGCGGCGCAGGCGGCGTCGGGGCAGATGAAGGCGGTGTTCCTGTTGCCGTCGGGGGCCGGTCCCTTTGCCCGTGTCATCGACCGGGAGCGGCGGGCGGCGCTGGCGCGGGCGGCGGAAGTTGCGGGGCTGGTCATTCTGGAAAGCGATCCGCTGGGGCCGCTGGTTTCGCGGCGGCCCCCGCCGATCGCGAGCTTCGCCCCCGACCGGACGCTGTATTTCACCGGCCTGACCAAGTGCCTTGCGCCGGGGCTGCGGCTGGGGTTCTTGGTGACGCCGGATTATCTGACGGATTGCGCCGCCAGCCGGCATCTGTCGGTGTCGTGGATGGCGACGCCGCTGATTGCGGAGATCGCGTCGGACTGGATGGAGACCGGCAGCGCCGATAGGTTGCTGGAGGCGCAGCGCGCGGAACTGGTGCTGCGCAACCGGCTGGCGCAGAATCTTCTGGGGGTGCGCTGTCTCGGCGGGGATCAGGGGCTGCATCGCTGGCTGGCGCTGGCGGACACGCAGGACGAGCGGGCGTTCAGGCAAACGGCGCTGGAGCATGGGGTGGCGGTTTCGGCGGGGGCCGGTTTCGCGGTGTCCGAAACAGGCCCGGCTGTCCGGTTGTGTCTGGGGGGTGTCGGGTTGCGCGATCTGAAGCTGGCGCTGAACACACTTGCCTCTCTGGCAAGCGTTCCTGCACAGCCAGCCGTGGAAAACCCCTGAAAACCACGGCGAAAATTGTCATGATTTAATATATCAATTGACTTGAAAAATTTGACCTTGGAGTTTGACGGTAGCCAGTGTGGGAGTTTTCCCCGCAACCTGGAAGCCATTCCGCCCGCGTGTTTCGCTGCGGCGGGGTCTAACGACAGGGAGTAAAACATGACTTACAGATCACTCTTAACGACCAGTGCCATTGCGCTTCTCGTGGGCGCGGGCGCTGCCGCGGCCGATACGTGGCGGTACGCGTTCGAAGAGGCGATGGAAGAGGTTCAGGGCAAATTCGCCCAGAAGTTCAAGGAAGAGATCGAGGCCAATTCCGATCACACGATCCAGCTGTTTCCCTTCGGCACGCTGGGCGAATCCGACAGCATCATGGAACAGACCCAGTCGGGCATCCTGCAATTCGTCGACCAGTCGCCGGGGTTTACCGGGGCGCTGATCCCCGAGGCGCAGGTGTTCTTTGTACCGTATCTGCTGCCGCAGGATACCGAGACGCTGGCCAGCTTCTTTGAAAATTCCAAGGCCATCAACGAGTTGTTCCCGCCGCTTTACGCCGAGCAGGGGCTGGAACTGCTGACGATGTTCCCCGAGGGCGAGGTCATGATGACCACGACCGAGGCGGTCAGCGGCCCCGACGACCTGAACGAAGTGAAGTTCAGGGTCATGACCAACCCGCTGCTGGTGGAAAGCTACAAGGCCTTTGGGGCCACGCCGACGCCGCTGCCGTGGGGCGAGGTCTATGGCGCGTTGCAGACCGGCATCATCCAGGGGCAGGAAAACCCCGCCTTCTTCATCGAGTCGACGAAGATGTACGAGGTGACCGACCATATCACCCGCGCCGGGCACAACAACTTCACCACCGCCGTCATGGCCAACAAGGATTTCTATGACGGGCTGTCGGACGAGGACAAGACAGTGGTGAACAACGCCATCGACGCGGCGTTCGATTACATCATCGAGTATCAGTCCGGCCTGACCGAAGCCTCGCTGGAGAAGATCATGGAGGCCAAGCCCTCGATGACCATCACCACGCTCACCGAGGAAGAGCGCGCGCCGTTCATGGCGACGGCGGATTCGGTCGAGCAGGAGTTCCTGGAGATCGGTGGCGATCAGGCGCAGGCGATCCTGGATCAGCTCAAGGCCGATCTGGACGCCGCCAAGAGCGGCGGTTGACCGTCACGCGCAGAATGCGCAACGCCAAACAGGCGCTGGCCGTTTCGCGACGGCCGCGCCACCCTGACAGATTATCCCGAGGATTGCGGCCATGAAGCCTGAACAAGAACGCGCGTCCGCGAGCGATCCGGACCTCCTTGCCGAAATGGCCGTCCCGGTGGCGGACGACGATATCGACGATTCCAACTACGTTTCGGGATTGCCGGGGTTTCTCGGGGTGATCGACGTCGCCATCGCCCGGATCGAGGCGGTGTTGCTGGCCGTCGGGGTCTTGCTCATGGCGGTGAACACGATGGCGAATGTGGTCGGGCGATTCTTGCTGGGTCAGAGCATTTTCTTTTCCGAAGAAGTGAACCGGGCGTTGATCGTCCTGATCACCTTCGCCGGAATTTCCTATGCCGCGCGCCACGGCCGCCATATCCGCATGTCGGCGTTTTTCGACGCGATGAAACCGCCGCTGCGCAAGCTGTTGATGGTGGTGATCTCCGTGATAACGGCGGCGGCGATGTTCCTGCTGGCGTGGTATGCGCTGGATTACCTGATGACGCAGGCATCGCGCGGACGGTTGTTGCCGGCGCTGCAGGTCCCGGTCTGGTGGATCATCGTCTGGGCGCCGCTGGGGTTCTTCCTGACCGGGGTGCAATATGCGCTGACGGCGATCAAGAACGCGATTCACAAGGATATCTGGCTGTCGACGAGCACGCTGGAAGGCTACGACGATACCAGCGAAGAGGAGGTCTGAGCCATGGCCATCGCAATCTTCGGCACGATGATCGTGCTATTGCTTCTGGGGTTCCCGATGATGATTCCGCTGATCGCGGGATCGCTGATCGGGTTCGTGTCGCTGTTTGGCGGGTTCGGCCAGCTCGATACGATGGTGCAGCAGATCCTTGGCGGGATACAGCCCGCCAGCCTGATCGCGGTGCCGATGTTCATATTCGCCGCCGATATCATGACGCGCGGACAGTCGGCGAACCGGCTGATCGACCTGGTCATGTCCTTTGTCGGGCATCTCAAGGGCGGTCTGGCGGTGTCGACGGCCTCGGCCTGCACGCTGTTCGGGGCGGTGTCGGGCTCGACCCAGGCGACGGTGGTCGCCGTGGGCGGGCCGCTGCGCCCGCGGATGCTGAAGGCGGGGTATAACGACAGTTTCGCGCTGGCGCTGATCGTCAATTCGTCGGACATCGCCTTTCTGATCCCGCCCTCCATCGGGATGATCATTTACGGCGTGGTTTCGGGCACCTCGATTTCGGAACTGTTCATCGCCGGGATCGGGCCGGGGCTTCTGATCCTGTTCATGTTCTCGGTCTATTCGTATTTCTATGCGGTCAAGCACAACGTGCCGACCGAGCCCAAGGCAAGCTGGGGCGAACGGGGCCGGGCGATCCAGCGTGCGCTGTGGCCGCTGGGCTTTCCGGTGATCATCGTCGGCGGGATCTATGGCGGGATTTTCTCGCCCACCGAGGCGGCGGCGGCCTGTGTCCTTTATGCGCTGATCCTGGAGATGGGCGTGTTTCGCGAAATGGACGTCAAGCAGCTATACGCGACGGCGAAATCCACCGGGCTGATCACGGCGGTGGTGTTCATCCTTGTCGGGGCCGGTGCGGCGTTTTCCTATGTCATCAGCTTTGCGCAGATTCCGCAGCAGGTGCTGGGCAGCATCGGCATCGACGAGATGGGCGGCTATGGCGTGTTGTTCACGATTTCCATCGCCTTTTTCGTCGGCTGTATGTTTGTCGATCCCATCGTGGTGATCCTGATCCTTGTGCCGATCTTCGCGCCGGTGGTGGCCTCGGTCGGGCTGGACCCGGTTCTGGTGGGCACGATCATCACGCTGCAGGTCGCGATCGGGAGTGCGACGCCCCCGTTCGGCTGCGATATCTTTACCGCCATCGCGGTGTTCAAACGGCCCTATGCCGAGGTGGTCAAGGGCACGCCGCCCTTCATCATCATGTTGTTGTCGGTTGCGGTGCTGTTGATCTTTTTCCCGCAGATCGCGCTGTTCCTGCGTGATCTGGCATTCTCCAAGTGAGGGGGTCGTGATGTTCAGGAAGATACTTGTCGCCTATGACGGGTCCAAGGGGGCCGAGGCCGCGCTGGAGAAGGGGGCCGAACTGTGCAAGCTGACCGGGGCCGAGCTGATGGTGCTGACGGTTTACCGGCATCACTCGATCCTCGAAGCGTCGCTGTCCATGGTGCGGGGCAGCGACGAAAGCGGCGCCAGTCTGGACGATGCGATGCGCGCGGTCTCGCGCGAGGCGGCGGAGCACGCCAAGGCCCGCGCCGGGGAACTTGGGGTCGAGTCGGTGCATGCCTTCATCAAGGGCGGTCCGTCGGCGCGCACCATCGTGTCCTTCGCGGAAGAAAAGGGCTGCGATCTGATCGTTGTCGGCTCGCGCGGGCTGGGCGCGTCGGAGGGCTATATGCTGGGCTCGGTCAGTCACAAGGTGACGAGCCTGACCTCGATCCCGGTGCTGGTGATCTGATCCGTCTTCATTCCTGAGAGCAGGGCACCGTCACGGTGGTGTCGGGGCCTGTTAATTCCTTGTTGATACCTCCCTTGCGTATCGGGTGCGGCGGCGGGCCGTGCCTGTCGTGCAGATACGTATGACATCCGGGCCGCGTGGGGCCGGGATGCGGAAAGGGAAGTCTCATGAACAAGGCAATCACCGACGGGGTCGTTTTCATGCCGCCCGAATTTGCGGGCGGGCTGGATGTGTGGTCGAGCGGGAACGGAACGCCCGGCGCGGATACCTATGAAAACGCGGTCAATGCGGCCTTTGTCCCGGCGGATCAGGATTTTGGAGGGGCGCTGGAACTCCAGAAGGCCGATACGGTGCAAAAGCTGCGCTATATGGGGGAAACGCCGCTGTTGCCGGGCTGTTACCTGCGGATCAGCGCGCGGGTGAAGGCGGTGGCGGGCAACCTGCCGTCGGTGCGCATCGCGGGCTGGGCCGGGGGCGCGGGCGGGGCGCATGTCGGCGGGCTGAGCGAGGCGGGCCCGGCGGTGAGCCTGACCAGCTATGGCGAGGTGGTCGAGGTGAGCGCCATTGTCGGTTCCGGCGCGCGCACCGGGGTCGACATGGTGTGGGGGAGCGAGGCGCTCTATGGGCATTTCGGGCTGGACCTGACCGGCCCGAGCGGCGGCGTGGTGCTCATCGACGACATCGCGATCGAGGATGTCACCCATGTGTTCCTGCGCGACATGCTGAGCGTGGTGGATGTGCGCGACCATGGCGCGCTGGGCGACGGTGTGAGCGACGATTCCGCCGCCTTCGAGCGGGCCGATGCGGCGGCGAACGGGCGCGAGGTGCTGGTGCCGCAGGGCACCTATTACCTTGCCGACAGCGTGACCTTTCAGAACCGGGTGCGGTTCGAAGGATCGGTCGCGATGCCCGAGGACAAGATCCTTGGCCTGACCAAGAATTTCGACCTGCCCGCCTATATCGACGCGTTCGGGGATGACGAGGAACTGGCCTTCAAAAAGGCGTTTCAGGCGCTGCTGAACACGGCGGGGCATGACTCTCTCGATCTGGGGGGGCGGCTCATCGGGGTGCGCGCGCCCATCGACATGCAGGCGGCGCTGGCCAACCGGACCTATTTCAACCAGCGGCGGGTGATCCGCAACGGGCAGTTTTCGATCTATTCCGGGCCGGCCTGGGAGACCGAGGTGGCGACCTCGCAAGCGAGCTATTCGCCCAACGATCCCAAGCGGCTGACCGGGGTGGTGAATGTGGCCAATGTGCCGGTGGGCGCGCTGGTGGAAGGCAATGGCGTGGGGCGCGAGGTTTACGTGCGCTCAAAAAACCTTGCGGCGCAAAGCGTGGAGTTGAGCGCGCCGCTCTACGATGCGGACGGCGCGCAGGTGTTCACCTTCCGGCGGTTCAAATACATCCTCGATTTCAGCGGGTTCGAGGATCTGGGCCGCTTTACCCTGTCGGATATCGAGTTCCAGTGCGGCGGCGAATGCAGCGGCATCCTGTTGCCGCCGACCGGCAGCGGCTTTGCCCTGCGGGATTGTTTCATCACGCGGCCGAAGGATCGCGGTATCACCAGCCACGGCGAGGGCTGTCAGGGGATGTTGATCGACCGCTGCCAGTTCCTGTCCAACGAAAGCCCGCTGGCCGCCGTGGACCGGCAGTCCATCGCGATCAACGCCAATGCCAACGATGTCAAGCTGCGCAACAACCGGGCGGTGCATTTCCGGCATTTCGCGGTGATCGGCGGCTCCAGCACGATTGTCACCGGCAACCACTGGTTCCAGGGCGATACGTTGCAGAATTCGCCGCGCATGGCGGGGCTGGTCCTGACGCGCACCAACAACCGGGGCACGATCAACGGCAACTATGTGGACAACAGTTTCATCGAGTGGTCGAACGAGCACGATCAGGCGCCGGAATTCGCGAGCGAGTTTTCGTTCAGCCAGTTGATCGTGACCGACAACACCTTTCTGGCCAGCCATGTGGCGCCGTGGTTCAATTTCTTCGTGGTCAAGCCGCACGGCGCGGGGCATTTCCTGAACGGGCTGACGATGACGGGCAATTCGTTCCGTATCATCGGCGATCCGGTCGACCGGGTCGAGGGGATCGACACCAGTTTCGCGGCGCTGGATTTCAACCGGTTCTCCAATGTCACCTTCCGCGACAACATGTTCAAGAACGTGAACCGCACGGTGGCCAGCCCGATCATGATCGAACATACCGAGGCCAGCCCGGCGCAGGCCTGGATCATAGATGCCGGACCGCGCCTGCCGTTCAACGCCTGGGCGCAGGGGGTGGATGCGGTGGTGGCCGCGGGGCCGCTGCGCGATGACAGTGGCGCGGTTTTCTACGGTGCGCCGTATTACCAGGGCAAGCAGGGGCCGGAGAACGATCAGGTTGTGCTGCGTTGGAGCGAGGATGTGCAGGGGACGGTGCGGATCACGGTGCGGATCGACGACCCGATGTGATGGGCGGCGGCGCTGGCGGCGGTCAGAATTCGTGCCAGAGCGCGATTTTCGCTGCCAGTGCCCGGCTGTTCTTCAGCCCGGTCACCACGCCGATTTCGATGTGGCGACCGGGCGGGCCCTGTATCACCCAGGACGGGGCGAGCTTGAGATAGGCATCGCCTCGCGCCGGTTGTCCGGCCTGAAGTTGCAGGATGGTTTTGATGCGCGCTGTGGTGTCGAGGCCGAGTGTCAGGTCGCTTTCCCATGCGGTGTCGAACCTGTCCTGAAAGACGGTTGCGCGGATATCGAGCACCAGCCAGCCGGAGCGTCCGGCAATGTCGATCCCGCGCCCGAAGGACAGGCCGGGGCGCAGCACCGGGCGTGTGCCCTGAACGCCCGAGCCCAGTTCCAGCGCGAGGCGCATTCCTCCGGGGGCCTGACCGAAGGGGATGCGGGCGAAGGTGATGGCCTTGTCCAGCCCGCCGGGGCCTGCGCCGATATCGAGGCCGAGCGTCAGCCGGTCGGACAGGCCGTATTCGCCGTAGAGGGTTGCATATCCCCGGTCGCGCAGGATGTCGCGCTCCCACGAAAATGACAGGAAAGTGTCGCCCTTGCCGCGCGGCCAGGGGCCGGCCTGCGCTATGCGCGCGGGCAGGGCGGCCAGCAGGCCGCACAGGCATATCAGGAGCAGAACGCGCCGCATCGGCCCTCCGGTCAGATGGCCCCCACACGGGATTCAGTTATCCTTAGTCTTGGTAAACCGGCGGTTAATTTCTGATCGGGCGCGGTTAGAATTTGCGCTGTGACGCAAGGATGTTAGGCTGAAGCGTGTAAAAGGAGTTCCGCCATGCCCTTGATCCGAACCGACAACAGTTATCAGACCGTGATCACCACCTTCGAGATGACGCCCGGCACCTGTCAGGATCTTCTGGACGAGTTGACCAGCGCCTATGAGGAGTTCATTTCGAAACAGCCCGGCTTCATCGCGGCGGGGTTGCATGTGAACGATGCGCAGACCCGGATCGCCAATTATTCCCAGTGGAAGCGGCGCGAGGATTTCCAGGCGATGCTGCGCAGTCAGGAAATGCGCAAGCGCAATCGCCGGATCAACGAACTGTGCAAGGGGTTCGAGCCGGTGATGTACGAGGTCGCCGGAACTTTCGACTGAATGAGCCGGGGCGAGATGGACAAGGGGAACGGGGACGGCGAGCGTGCGCTGGCCGAAGAGCTCGAAGCGCTGCGCGCCGAGGTGGCGCGGCTGAACAAGCACCGTTTCGTGCGGATTCACAACTCGATCCCGCGGCTGTTGATGTTCAATTTCGCGCGCGGCGCGGCCTTTGCGCTGGGCACGCTGCTGGGGGCGTCGATGATCCTGTCGATCGTGGTCTGGGCGCTGAGCCAGGTCGAACTTCTGCCGGTGATCGGAGAATGGGGCGCCGAGATCAAACGCCAGATCGAGGACGCGACGGAATTGCCTTAGCATCTGACCTGCGTCAATGTTTCCCGGCACATGCCGTGCCATACTGCCATGAACTGCAATTGGAGGCTCTTATGTACAAGAATGTTCTCGTTCCTGTTTCCTTTGAGGAAGACCGCGATTCGGCGGGCGCGATAAATGTGGCCCGTGTTCTGGCCGGTGACGGCGGCAAGGTGACCGTGCTGCATGTCATGGAGCAGATTCCGGGCTATGCCATTTCCTACGTGCCCGAGAATTACTTGGTGGAAAGCCGACAGGCCATCGAGGCCGAACTGAGTGAAATGGCGGCGACCCTGCCCAACGGTGTGGCCGAGGTGATCGACGGGCATTCGGGCCGCACCATTCTGGATTACGCCGAAAAGAACGGCGTGGATTGTATCGTGATCGCCAGCCACCGGCCCGGCATGCAGGATTTGCTGTTGGGCAGCACCGCGACGCAGGTGGTGCGACATGCGGGCTGTGCGGTGCATGTGATCCGCTGAGACCGCGGGCGATTGGCGCCGGCGGCGCCACTAGGCCCGTCCCTTGCGGGGGCGGGCGTTTCGTGGTGATCTGATCGGTGTTCACGAGAGGGAGGAGTTTCGATGCGTTTCACGATCATTCCGGCCATGCTTGGCCTGTTGGCGATGCCGGTGGCGGCGCAGGAGCAGAAGCCGGTCAATATCCGGCCCGATATCCCCTCGGTTACGGTGCAGACGCCCTCGGGGCCGGTCGAGATTTCGCGCATTCAGGACAATACGCACGAGATCACCGGCGAATGGGCGCGCACCTCGCGGGCCTGTCCGCCGTTCTGCATCCAGCCGATGACGCCCGCGCCGGGCGTGACCACGATTGGCGAGTTGGAATTGCTGGAGATGCTGGCCGACGAGGAGGCCGTGGTGGTGGACAGCCGCACGCCTGAGTGGTTTGCGGGCGGCACCATCCCCGGCGCGGTCAACATCCCCTATACGCAGGTGGTGGATCGACTGGGCGAGTTGGGTTGCGAGATCGACTTTGAGGGCTGGGTCTGTGACGAGGCCCGTCCCGTCGCCCTGTTTTGCAACGGGCTCTGGTGCGGGCAAAGCCCCACGGCGATCCGCAACATGATCGAGGTGGGCTATCCTGCCGACAGGATTCATTATTATCGTGGCGGTATGCAAAGCTGGCGGGTGCTGGGGCTGAGCGTGACCGGAGCATCGAACTGAGACAGGGGCTTTAGGACGGCCGCGCCCCGGTTGCGCCGCTGAGCCGGGCAGGCGAAGGGGCGGCATTTCCGGCGCGTTCGGGGATTGCCCCTTGATCCGGGACGAAAAGAGAACAAATGTGGGGCGGAACCACGAGGACCGCCCCCGATATGCCCTATGCCCATTCCGATAAAACCCCGCCGATCCTGCACAGCCCCGCGCCGGATGTGAAAACGCGCGAAAAGCTGGAAGGCGGCAAGCGGTTCGAAATGGTGACGGAGTTCGAGGCCGCGGGCGATCAGCCCACGGCGATTGCCGAACTGACCGCAGGGGTGAACGAGGGCGAGCGCAACCAGGTGTTGCTGGGCGCGACGGGCACCGGCAAGACCTATACGATGGCGAAAGTGATCGAGGAAACGCAGCGCCCGGCAATCATCCTGGCCCCCAACAAGACGCTGGCCGCGCAGCTTTACGGGGAATTCAAGGGATTTTTCCCCCATAACTCGGTCGAGTATTTCGTCAGCTTCTACGATTACTACCAGCCCGAGGCCTATGTGCCGCGCTCCGACACCTATATCGAGAAGGAATCCCAGATCAACGAGCAGATCGACCGGATGCGCCACTCGGCCACGCGGGCGCTGCTGGAGCGGGATGACGTGATCATCGTGGCCTCGGTGTCGTGCATCTACGGGATCGGCAGCGTCGAAACCTATGGCGCGATGACGCAGGACCTGAAGGTGGGCGAGGAGTATGACCAGCGCAAGGTCATGGCCGATCTGGTGGCGCAGCAATACCGCCGCAACGATCAGGCGTTCCAGCGCGGCAGTTTCCGGGTGCGGGGCGACAGCCTCGAAATCTGGCCGGCGCACCTTGAGGATCGGGCATGGAAGCTGAGCTTTTTCGGGGAGGAGCTTGAATCGATTGGAGAATTCGATCCGCTGACCGGCGAGAAAACCGGCAGTTTCGAGCAGATCCGCGTTTATGCCAACTCGCATTACGTGACGCCCAAGCCGACCATGCAGCAGGCCATCGTCCATATCCGCAAGGAACTGCGCCAGCGGCTGGGTCAGTTGGTGGGCGAGGGCAAGCTGCTTGAGGCGCAGCGGCTGGAGCAGCGCACGAATTTCGATCTGGAGATGCTGGAGGCGACCGGCGTGTGCAACGGGATCGAGAATTATTCGCGCTACCTGACGGGGCGCGCCCCCGGTGAGCCGCCGCCCACGTTGTTCGAATTCATTCCCGACCATGCAATCGTGTTCGCCGATGAATCCCATGTCAGCGTGCCGCAGATCGGCGGCATGTATCGCGGTGACTATCGGCGCAAGTTTACCTTGGCCGAGCATGGCTTTCGCTTGCCGAGCTGCATGGACAACCGCCCGCTGAAATTCGAGGAATGGGACGCTATGCGCCCGCAATCGGTGTTCGTCAGCGCCACGCCCGCTGCGTGGGAGATGGAGCAGACGGGCGGGGTGTTCACCGAGCAGGTGATCCGCCCCACGGGCCTTCTGGACCCGGAGGTGGAAATCCGCCCCGTCGAAATGCAGGTGGACGATTTGCTGGACGAGGTGCGCCGGGTATCCGAGGCGGGCTATCGCACGCTGTGCACCACGCTGACCAAGCGCATGGCCGAAGACCTGACGGAATACCTGCACGAGCAGGGCATTCGCGTGCGCTACATGCATTCGGACATCGACACCATCGAGCGGATCGAGATCCTGCGCGACCTGCGCCTTGGGGCGTTCGACGTGCTGGTGGGGATCAACCTGCTGCGCGAGGGGCTGGACATTCCCGAATGCGGGCTGGTGGCCATTCTGGATGCCGACAAGGAGGGGTTCCTGCGCTCGGAAACCTCGCTGATCCAGACCATCGGGCGCGCGGCGCGCAATGCCGAGGGGCGGGTGATCATGTATGCCGACAAGATCACCGGATCGATGCAGCGGGCCCTGGACGAAACCGACCGCCGCCGCACAAGGCAGATCGCCTATAACGAGGAACACGGCATCACGCCCGCGACGGTGAAGAAGAATGTCGACGACATTCTGGCCGGGCTCTATCAGGGCGACGTGGACATGAACCGGGTGACGGCGACGGTGGACAAGCCGATGGTGGGCAGCAATTTGCAGGCCCATTTGGACGGGCTGCGCGCCGAGATGCGAAAGGCCGCCGAGAACCTGGAATTCGAAGAGGCCGCGCGGCTGCGCGACGAGGTCAAGCGGCTGGAGGCGGTCGATCTGGCCGTCCACGACGACCCGCTGGCACGGCAACAGGCGGTGGAAAAGGCCAGCGAGGACGCGGTGAAAGCGCGCGGGCGCTCGACGGCCGGACGTCCGGGGCAGCGCGGCGGGAACGTGAAGCGGCGGGGGCGGTAGAGCAAAGGGCTTGGTGCGCAGTGAATGCGCACCCTACGGGGGCATCATTTAACGTGATTTTAACCATGCCTGCGCCAGTCTGCGTCACATGCAGAACCTGAATTCTCCTTTATCCCCCGAAATATGGCTCAACGATCTGTTTGCGTCCAAGGCGGTGCAGCAGGGTGGGGTGATCCGGCGCAAGGCGCGGGATGTGGAGCGTTTTGTGGGGATGGAGCTGTTCTTGCGTGAAATCCATCGGCGCGGGTTTCAGGTGGCAGAGAACTCGGGGCAGATCGTGATTTTCTGCAACCGTGCGCTTGTGCGGTGGCTGTCGGGGCCGGTGCCGCTTTCTTGAAAAGAAAGCGGTTCGAAATCTTTTCAAGATTTCGGTCAGAGGAGATGGCCCGACTTGGCGGCCTTGGTGGCGAGGTAGGCGCGGTTATGGGCGTTTTCGCCCACTTTCAGCGGCACGCGCTCGGTCACGCTGACGCCGCATTCTTCCATTTTGGCGATCTTGCCGGGGTTGTTGGTCAGCAACCGCACCGAGGAAAAGCCCATGCGCTTGAGGATTTCCGCCCCGATGCGGAAATCGCGCTCGTCATCCTCGAACCCCAGGCGGTGGTTGGCCTCGACCGTGTCGAACCCCTGATCCTGCAGGGAATAGGCGCGCATCTTGTTGGCAAGGCCGATGCCGCGCCCTTCCTGGTTGAGATAGAGCAGCACGCCCGCGCCTTCGGCCCCCATTTGCGCCAGCGCGCCGCGCAGTTGCGGGCCGCAATCGCATTTCAGGCTGCCCATCAGGTCGCCGGTGAAACAGGCCGAATGCAGGCGCGCCAGAACCGGCTTGTCGCGCGGCGGCTGGCCGATTTCGATGGCGTAATGTTCCTCGCCGCCGTCCTCGGGGCGGAAAATGTGCAGCCGCCCGGCCTCGGACACCTGCAAGGGCAGGCGGGCGCTGACCACCGGGTGCAGGGGGCTGGTTTCCGATATCATCGCGGCGGCGGGCGTGGCGGGCACGCGCGTCAGGCTGTGGCTGGCGGCAAAGCTGTCGGGGTCGGAGAGGTCCAGCACCAGCGCGGCGGGCAGGAGGCGGGCCGATTTGACCAGCGACAGGGCAAGGCGGTGCAGCGCGGCATCGCCGCCGCGTTCGGCCATCAGGGGGCCTTTCATCGGGGTTTTCAGGTCGTCGGCGGGATCGGCCACGCCCAGAACCCAGGGCAGGCTGGCATCCGGCGGCAGGAGGATGCGCGCCACGTCGCCGTCATAAGCGCGCGCCTTGAGCGTTTCGGCGCGGCGCGCGGTGATCGCCAGCATGGGGCGCCCGCCAAGCGCGCGCAGGTCCGCCAGGCGTTGCGCATCCAGCGTTTCGGCGGCCAGCACCAGTGCCGCGCCGTCCGCGGACTCGAGCACGACGGGCACGCCCATGCGCAGATCGGCGCGGGCGCGTGCAAGCGTTTCTGTCAGGTCCGGGGCAAGGCTCATGGCGCGGTGTCCTTGGGATGTCTTCGTTGTTACTCTGTAACATCTAGCCCCTTTTGCAGGGAATTGAAATATACGCCCCCGATTCAACACGTCGCTGTGAGGCCGCTGTTGCATATCTTGTGCAATCGCCTTCGCTGCCACATCTTTGCGGCACCCAGTACGAGGAGCCATTTGCATGGGACAGCTCAAGAAAATTCTTCTGGTCGATGACGATGACGACCTGCGCGAGGCGCTGAGCGAGCAGCTTGTGATCACCGAGGATTTCGACGTGTTCGAGGCTGCCAACGGGGCCGAGGCGATGACGAAGGCGCGCGACGGACTCTACGATCTGGTGATTCTGGATGTCGGCCTGCCCGACACCGATGGCCGCGAGCTGTGCCGGTTGATGCGCAAGCAGGGGGTCAAGGCGCCGATCATGATGTTGACCGGCCATGATGGCGATGCCGACACCATTCTGGGCCTTGATGCCGGGGCCAACGATTACGTGACCAAGCCGTTCAAGTTTCCGGTGCTTCTGGCGCGAATCCGGGCCCAGCTGCGCCAGCATGAGCAATCCGAGGACGCGGTGTTTCAGTTGGGGCCGTATACCTTCAAACCCGCCATGAAGATGCTGGTCGACGAGGAGGATCGCAAGATTCGCCTGACCGAGAAGGAAACCAACATCCTGAAATTCCTGTATCGCTCGCCTGACGGGGTTGTCGCGCGAGATGTGCTGCTGCACGAGGTCTGGGGCTATAATGCGGGGGTCACGACCCACACGCTGGAGACCCATATCTACCGCCTGCGCCAGAAAATCGAACCCGATCCGTCGAATGCGCGCCTGTTGGTGACGGAAACAGGCGGGTATCGGCTCTTGGCATAGCGCAAAGAGAGCCTATGTAAGGATCACGTCATGCAGGCGCACGCGCAGGGCTTGACGAATATCAAGGATCACTATTCTATACTTTAGTATGGTGTCAGAGTTCCCGTTGCATGTGCGGGTTATCGCATGCACCTCCCTGTTGGACTGACCCCGGCATTGTGTCGGGGTCTTTTTTGTCCGGTGGGGCGGAGAAGCTACGGCGTGTTTTCGAGGGTGTCGCGGGCCGCCCATCACGGTATAGAGCGGGCAGGGTATTCGAACGCGCAGGCAATGAAAGGGGGCGCTCATGGCATTCACGCTGGCGACATGGAACATCAACTCGGTCAGGTTGCGCGAAGGGCTGGTGGCCCGTCTGTTGCAGGAAGAAGCCCCCGACATCCTGTGCCTTCAGGAATGCAAGAGCCCGGTCGAGAAAATCCCGCGCGAGCAGTTCGCCGCGTTGGGTTATGGCCACATGGTGGCGCGTGGGCAGAAGGGGTATAACGGGGTTGCAATCCTGTCGCGCCTGCCGCTGGAAGATGCGGGCGACATGGATTTCGCCGCGCTTGGCCATGCCCGCCATGTGGCGGCGCGGCTGGAAAACGGCACGGTGATCCATAATTTCTATGTGCCTGCGGGCGGTGACAAGCCCGACCGCGCGATCAACGAGAAATTCGGCCAGAAGCTGGATTACCTGACCGAGATGCGGGACTGGTTCCGCGACCGCCGCCCCGAAAAGGCGATTCTGGTGGGCGACCTCAATATCGCCCCGCGCGAGGACGACGTGTGGTCGCACAAGCAGCTTCTCAAGGTGGTCAGCCATACCCCCATCGAGGTCGAACATCTGGCCAATGCCCAGGAGGCGGGGGGCTGGGTGGACGTGACCCGTGCCGATATTCCCGAGGGGCAGCTCTATAGCTGGTGGTCCTATCGCGCGCGGGACTGGGACGCGGCGGACAAGGGGCGCAGGCTGGATCATGTCTGGACGTCCGGCGATCTGAAGAACGCCTTTCACTCCAGCCGTATCTTGCGCGCCGCGCGTGGCTGGGAGCAGCCGAGTGACCACGCCCCCGTATTCGCGACATTCGATCTCTAGCTTTACGTTACCTCCATTTAGGTAAGGAAAACCTGACCTATCAATTTTCCCCCCGATCGGAAAGAAGACCCGCGGGAGGCCAAACAGTAAACGGTTCATGAATGCGAGTGTCAGAGGTTTCGCCTTCCTGGGCGGTGGCTCTGTCTTGTGGACTTTGGCTGCCGCCCGCCTCATGGCTCTCAGGCCGGTGTCCGGGGGCGGGGCACTCTCGGGCGCAACGGGGTGAGTGCGCTGCCCTCTTGCAACATGCGCGTGGCTGCTCCATGTAACCGGGGAATACACGCACAGCATCCGGAGCCCGAGACATGCTTGAACTTGGTGGCCAAACCCCTCCTGCAACCGATCTGATCAAGGACGTGAGCGAGGCGGACTTCATGAGCGAAGTCGTCGAAGCCAGCCAGACCGTTCCGGTCATCGTGGATTTCTGGGCACCGTGGTGCGGCCCCTGCAAGACGCTCGGTCCGGCGCTGGAAGCGGCGGTGACCAGGGCCAAGGGCGCGGTCAGGATGGCCAAGGTCAATGTCGACGAAAACCAGATGATCGCGGGCCAGTTGCGGGTGCAGTCTATCCCGACGGTCTATGCCTTCTGGCAGGGCCAGCCCGTGGACGGGTTTCAGGGCGCGGTTCCTCCGTCGGAGATCGACGCCTTTGTCGAGCGTGTCGTGCAGGCCGCCGGGGGTGATGCCAGCGGCGGGCTCGACGATGCGCTTGCGGCGGCCGAGGAGATGCTGGAGCAGGGTGCGGCGACCGATGCCGCCCAGACCTTTGCCGCGATCCTGCAGGAGGATGCGCAGAACGCCGCCGCCTATGGCGGGCTGGTGCGGGCCCATATCGCGATGGACGATCTGGAGCAGGCCGAGGCGATCCTGAACGGCGCCCCCGCCGAGATATCGCAGGCCCCGGAACTGGAGGCGGCCCATGCCCAGCTTGAACTGGCGCGGCAGGCGGCGGATGCCGGACCGGTGGGCGAATTGCAGGACAAGGTCGAGGCCGATCCGAACGATCATCAGGCGCGGTTCGACCTGGCCCAGGCGCTGAATGCGGCGGGCCAGACGCAGGAGGCGGTCGATCAGTTGCTGGACCTGTTCCGCCGCGACCGCGAATGGAACGACGCGGCGGCCAAGCAGCAGCTCTTCACCATTTTCGAGGCACTCAAGCCCAACGATCCCATCGTTTTGAACGGACGCCGCAAGCTCAGCTCGATGATATTTGCCTGACCGCCTGTGCGGGCTAGGTTGACCGATATGTTCAACGCATCCGATCTGCCCGATGTCATCCCGGTCTTTCCGCTACCGGGGGCGTTGCTGTTGCCGCGCTCGCGCCTGCCGTTGCACCTGTTCGAGCCGCGCTATCTGGCGATGCTCGACGATGTGCTGAAGACGCCGGAGCGGCTGATCGGCATGGTGCAGCCCAATCCCGGCCCGGCCTCGGCCCCCGAGAGCGGCAAGGACAAGGGCTTGCACGCCATCGGTTGCGTCGGGCGCGTCACCCAGTTCTCGGAAACCGAGGACGGGAGATACATGATCACGCTGACGGGGCTTTCCCGGTATCGGATACTGGACGAGGTCGAGGGGTTCACCCCGTATCGGCGCGCGCGCGTGTCGTGGGAGGGGTTCGAGCGCGATCTCGGCCCGGCGGATGCCGACCCGGAGTTCGACCGGGCGGCGTTTCTGGCCCTGCTGGGGCGCTATTTCAAATCGCGCGAGTTGCAGACCGATTGGGAGACGCTGGAGCAGGCCGAGGACGAATTGCTGATCAATTCGCTGTCGATGCTCCTGGGATTCGAGCCCGAGGACAAGCAGGCGCTGCTGGAGGCGCCGTCGCTGTCGACACGGCGCGAAACGCTGGTGACGCTGATCGAATACGCCCTGCGCGGGGGCGACGACAAGGAGATCGTGCAATGAACGATACCGCCGAACACAGCCGTCATGACCATGCCGGGTTCGACCGCCGCATGCTGGAGGCGCTGATCTGCCCGCAATCCCAGGTGACGCTGGAATATGACGCCGAGCGTCAGGAACTGATCAGCCGCGCCGCCGGTCTGGCCTATCCGATCCGCGACGGGATTCCGGTGATGTTGCTGGACGAGGCGCGCCGGCTGGACGACTGACGGGTCAGGTGGCCTTGCGGGCGCGGGCGGCCATGACATCGTGCCCGAGGGTCAGTGTATAGGCTTCGAGCTCGTGCAGGGCGGTATCGGCGGCGGCGGCGTCCTGCGTGTCGAGCGCATCGGCGATGCGGGTGTGCAGCCGTTCGATGGTTTCGCGTGAGCGGGCGGTGAAGGTGATCATGTTCATCAGCGGCTGCATCGCCTCGACCGCGCCCGCCAACTGATAGCTGAGCACCGGATTTCCGGCAGCATCCACGAGGGCGCGGTGAAAGGCCACGTCCGACGCGCAGAAGGATTCATCGGACAGGCCCGGCTGGGTCTGGCGGTGAATCTCGGCGCGCATCGTGGCGAGATGATCGGCGCTGCGGCGCGCGCAGGCCAGCGGCGCGCAGGCGCGTTCCAGCGCATAGCGGGCTTCGCAGGCGGTTTCGAAGCTGACCGCGTTCATCGACAACAGCAGCGTCGAGGTGGTGACGTGCTGCCCGTAGGCCTCTTCGTAGCTGAGCCGCTTGACGAAAGCCCCGCCGAAAGCCCCGCGCTGCGTGCGGATCAGCGATTGCGCCGCCAGCCGTTTGAGCGCCTCGCGCACGGTGGGGCGGGAGACCTCGAACTGCTCGGCCAGTTCGGCCTCGGAGGGCAGGCGCTCGTCCACGATCATGCGCCCTTCGACGATGGCGTCGCGGATGGCCTTGGCGATCTGGGCCGAGAGGTCGGTTTTGGTGTTCGGGTCGATTTTCATTTGTCTTACATTTAAATGTCTGACAATTTGATGGCAAGCCATGAGTCGCATGAGGGTGACATGATTTCAGCACGGATCAGACGGATGACGGGCCTGCACTGGCTGACGCTGTTCGGTGTGATCGTTCTGGCCTGGGCGCTGCTCTATGCGATGGCCTTGCCCGAGAGCCTTCGGGCGGCGGGGCAGGTTTACGGGGCCGAGTTCCTGGCCAGCCTGTGCGTGGTCACGCCCGACGCGGCGGGGTTCGGGCGGATCACGGTCATGTGGGCGCTGATGTCGGCGGCGATGATGGCCCCCACGGCGCTGCCGGCGCTGGCCACCTATGACGAGTTGCCCACGACCGGGCGGGCAGGGTTCACGGCGCTGCTGGCGGGGTATCTGGCGATCTGGCTGGGCTTTTCGCTGCTGGCGGCGGGGGCGCAGATGGGGCTCTACCGGGGCGATCTGGTCAGCGCCTTTGGCGACAGTCGTTCACGGGTCTTGTCCGGTGCGCTGTTGCTGATCGCCGGGGCGTATCAGTTCAGCCCGGTGAAAGAGGCCTGCCTTGCCAAGTGCCGCGCGCCGCTGACCTTTTTCATGCAGCACTGGGACGAAGGCGCGTGGCGCAACGGGCTGCGGCTGGGGCTGGTGTGCCTTGGCTGTTGCTGGGCGCTGATGGCGCTGGCCTTTGTGGGCGGGGTGATGAACCTGGCCTTCATGGGGCTCGCCACGGCGATCATGATCATCGAGAAACTGCCCGATCTGGGCCGCTGGCTGACCCGCCCGCTGGGGGCGGGGCTGGGGCTGGCCGGGCTCTGGATGCTGGCAGGCGGAATTTGAAACGGAGGAGAGTGAAACATGCCGTTCGACGAGTTGGGCACGGTGCCCTGGACCATCAAGGGGGAGTTGATCCTCAACTGCAACTGCACGGTGTTCTGCCCCTGTGTCGTCAGCCTTGGGAAGCATCCGCCGACGGAAGGTCATTGCCAAGCCTGGGCCGGGGTGCGCATCGACGAGGGGCAGTATGGCGATGCCGACCTGTCGGGGCTGAACGTGGGCCTGATGCTGGAAATTCCGGGCCTGATGGCGCGCGGCAACTGGAAGGCGGCGGCCTATATCGACGAGCGCGCCGATGACGCGGCCTATGAGGCGCTGGTCAATATCTTCAGCGGCAAGGCGCGCGGCACCACCGGGCTGTTCAGTATGCTGGTCAGCGAATTCCTGGGCGCCGAGCGTGCGCCGGTGGTGTTCGAAACCGAGGGCAAGGCGCGCCGCCTGATGGTGGGCAAGAAGATCCAGGGCGAGGTGGTGCCGGTCGAAGGCAAGGGCGGCGAAGATATCGTCGTGACCAACACCGAATACTGGATGGGCCCCGACATCACCGTGGCCACCGCCACCAAGGGGCGGGTGCGCGCCTTTGGCCGGGTGTGGGATTTCGACGGGCGCAGCGCGGAAATCTGCCAGATTGACTGGCACGGGCCCCGCTGATGATCGGCCCGGCGTATCCACGGGAGATGGCGCGCTACAACGCGTGGCAGAACCGCCAGATACACGCCGCGCTGGACGGGGCGTCGCTGGACGATCTGCGGGCCGATCACGGTGCGTTCTTCGGCTCGATCCTGGGAACGCTGAGCCATATCCTGTGGGGGGACCGGATCTGGATGAGCCGGTTCGCCCCCGATCTGGTTGCCGCACCCGAGGGCGGGATCAAGCGCAGCCCGGAGCTGTGCCCGACCCTCGCGGTGTGGAGTGCCGAGCGGTTCGTGACCGATGCGGCCATCGCCCGTTGGGCCGACAAGCTGCATGCGTTGGATCTGACCGGCGATCTGACATGGCATTCGGGGGCCTTGGGCCGCGAGGTGAGCAAGCCCAAGGCGCTGTGCGTGGTGCATATGTTCAACCACCAGACCCATCATCGCGGGCAGTTGCATGCGATGATGACACGGGCGGGGGTCGATGCACCGGTCAGCGACCTGTTCGCGATGCCGGGGACGTAGGCGCCTGTTGCGAGCGAGGGAGTGAGGGGCCAGCCCCTCACACTCCCCGGAGTATTTTGGGAAAGATGAAGCAGGGGGCTGGCCCTGAACGCGCGAAGGGAGAGACAGATGTTCAACGCACTGGTCGTGGACAAGGACGAGGACAGCGGCAAGACGAGCGCCGCGGTGACGCAGATCGGGGTCGATGACCTGCCCCATGGCGAGGTTCTGGTGGCGGTGGATTATTCCACGGTCAACTACAAGGACGGGCTGTGCGTCGGGCCGGGTGGCGGGCTGGTGCGCCGCTATCCGCATGTGCCGGGGATCGATTTTGCCGGGACGGTCGAAGAGAGCAGCGATGCGCGCTACAAGCCCGGCGACAAGGTGGTGCTGACCGGCTGGCGCGTGGGCGAGGCGCATTGGGGCGGCTATGCCCAGAAGGCGCGGGTGCTGGCCGACTGGCTGGTGCCCTTGCCCGAGGGGCTGGATACCCGTGCGGCGATGGCGGTGGGCACCGCCGGGCTGACTGCGATGCTGTCGGTCATGGCGCTGGAGAATCACGGGCTGGAGCCGGGTCACGGGCCGGTTCTGGTGACCGGGGCCGCGGGCGGCGTGGGCAGTGTGGCCACGGCGATCCTGGCCAATCTGGGGTATGAGGTGGCGGCGGTGACCGGGCGGCCCGAGACCGGCGAATACCTGAAGGGGCTTGGCGCGAGTCAGATCGTTGCGCGCGAGGAATTGACCGAGGTGACCCGGAAGCCGCTGGAATCCGAGCAATGGGCGGGCTGCGTCGATGCGGTGGCGGGTGTCATGCTGGGCCGGGTGCTCAAGCAGATGAAATACGGCTCTTCGGTTGCGGCCGTGGGGCTGGCCGGTGGCGCGGCGATCGAGGGGGCGCTGATCACGCCGTTTATCCTGCGCGGTGTCAACCTGCTGGGGATCGACAGCGTGATGCAGCCCTATGACAACCGTTTGCGCGCGTGGCAGCGGCTGGCCAGCGACCTGCCGATGGACAAGCTGGAGGCCATGGTGCAGCCCGCGACGTTGTCGGACCTGCCGGCGTTGGGGCGCGATATCCTCAAGGGGCAGGTCAAGGGGCGTATCGTGGTGGATGTGAACGCCTGAGATCGTCCTGCGGGGCCGCATATGTCGCGACTGGCATAGAAAACGGCGTGGTTGATTGATTTCCGGCCCCGCGCCGCGTTACCGTCGACGCAAGGGGCATCCTGCGGAGCCGCCGCAGGCCCCCGTTCGGCGGAGCGCACAGGCGGCCTGTCCGGTTTCGGACAGGAGCGGCGATGCAATCCGCACGACAGGAGGATAGTGAATGTTCAAGAAGATCATGACGCCGGTCGATCTGGCCCATAAAGGCGATCTGGCAAAATCGCTGGCCGTGACAGCAGACCTTGCAAAGCAATACGGTGCCGAAGTGGTCTATGTCGGGGCCACCACGCCCACGCCCAGTTCGACCGCGCACAACCCTGCGGAGTACAAGGACAAGCTGATGGCCTTTGCTGCAGAGCAGGCCGGGGCGCACGGGATCAATGCCACGGCGGACATGGTGATGGCGCATGATCCGACAACAGATATCGACGATGTGCTGATCAAGGCCGTCAAGGACGAGGGCGTCGATCTTATCGTGATGCAAAGCCACATGCCGAACATTCTCGATTACATCTGGCCATCGAATGGCGGCAAGGTGGCCGAACACGCCAAATGCTCGGTTTTCGTGGTGCGCGGCTGATATGAATGACGCGCGGTCCCGGCGGCGGACGCCGGGGCTGCGGCGCGGCCTTTTGCGCGAGGGCTTGCTCTGAGCGGCGCAAGGGGTAATGTGGCCTCTCCTGAAACGGCCACGCAAGGAGCATCGGGTGAAGGACAACGGCGATCTTGTGATCCGCCCGGTGCGGGATTCGGATGCCGATAAGGTGTGGCCCCTGTTGCGCGACGTGATCCGCAAGGGCGATACCTATGCCATCGACCCGAACCTGACACGCGACCGTATGCTGACGCTGTGGGTCGAGCAGCCCCGTGCCGCCTATGTGGCCGAGCGCGAGGGCGAAATCCTGGGCAGCTATTACATCAAGTCGAACCAGGCCGGGAACGGGGCTCATGTCTGCAATTGCGGGTACATGGTGGCCCCCTCGGCCCGTGGGCAGGGGGTCGCGCGCGCGATGTGCCTGCATTCGCAGGACGAGGCGGTCAAGCTGGGCTATCTGGCGATGCAGTTCAATCTGGTCGTGTCCACCAATACCGGCGCGATCCGTCTGTGGCAGGATCTGGGGTTCGAGACCGTGGGCCGCCTGCCGGGGGCGTTTCACCACCCCGAGGCGGGGCTGGTGGATGCGCTGGTGATGTATAAGTGGCTGGCGCCTGCACAGGGCTGACGGCGCCTTTCGGGACATCCTGGGAAGCTGAGCGGGAATTCATGGGACCGCGTCATGGGAATTCATGGGCGGGGTCTGTTCGCGCGCCGAATCACGGCGGCGTGATCGATGCGATCGGTCCTGAGTATGCCTGATTTCGCCTGGAATTTCTGGCCGGGTCGCTGATTTATGGGATTTTTTCGGGAAAACATGGGAAAAATCCGGCCCTGCATTTGCCTACTATATGTTGTGTTTGTCTGTGGTTCTTTCCGCTAGGTTATGCGTCTGAATGCTCCAATTCGGCACATCATGTTGTTTTTGAAGGGCGTAGAGAACAAGATCATGTGCCTGTTTCCCGCAAAAACTTATTGATCTCCATGAATTCCCATGTCATCCCTTTAATCACGATGAGGACGGGAACAAAGGGGCGCAACAAAGACCCCGAACAAAAAACACCCAAGTCAGGTTTCATACAGGCACCCGCTTTCATCGAACGAAGAGATCCGGCGCGCGGGCGAGCAGACATCCCCCCAGGTGGCGCGCGCAGTCGGACACCCCCGCAAGGCGGGACGAGGGCGGCGGATTGGGCAGTGGCAGCAGCTCAGTCCGTCGTTTCGTTTCAGGGGGACGTGTTTCAACCAGGGGCGACAGAGAGGCGGACGGGACAGTGGTTCGCAGGTTCAGAGGTGAAAGCCACCACAAGGTGGACAGCAAGGGCAGGGTGTCGATCCCGGCCTCTTTTCGCCGTGTCCTCGAAGCCTCCGACCCGAACTGGACCGACGGGCTGAATCCCGAACTGGTCATCGTCTATGGCGATCACCGCCGCAGCTACCTTGAATGCTATACCATGGACGCCATCGCCGAGGTCGACGCCAAGATCGACGCGTTGCCGCGCGGCTCGATGGAGCGCAAGATGCTGCAGCGCCTGTTTCATGGTCAATCCTACCCCACCAATGTGGACGAAACCGGGCGTCTGGTCCTGCCGGCCAAGCTGCGCCAGAAGATCGGGCTGGAGAGCGAAGCGTTCTTCATCGCCGCCGGTGACACCTTTCAGGTCTGGAAGCCCGAAACCTACGAGGAAGAAGAACTGGCCAAGACCGAGGAGTGGCTGGACGATCTGCCCGAGGATTTCGATCCGCTGTCCTTCCTGGATGGGCCGAAAGGGGATTGACGGATGGCTGCCGCTGCCCACGCCCCCGATTCCGCCCCGCATATTCCTGTTCTTCTGCGCCCGCTGCTGGAGGCCGTCGCGCCCGTTCGGGGCGTTTGGGTCGATGGGACGCTCGGCGCGGGCGGTTATACCCGTGCGCTGCTCGAGGCCGGGGCCGAGCGTGTGATCGGCGTGGACCGCGACCCGCTGGCGCTCGAGATGGCGCGCGAATGGGGGGCGGAATACGGCGCGCGGCTGGACCTAGTGCAGGACACGTTTTCCAACATGGACGATCATGCGCAGGGCGTGGATGGCGTGGTGCTGGATCTCGGGGTGTCCTCGATGCAGCTCGACCGGGCCGAGCGGGGGTTTTCCTTCATGCAGGACGGCCCGCTGGACATGCGGATGAGCCAGGACGGCCCGAGCGCCGCAGATCTGGTGAACACGGCGTCCGAAAGCGATCTGGCCGATATCCTGTATCTTTATGGCGAGGAGCGCGCCAGCCGCCGGATTTCCCGTGCGATTGTTCGTGCCCGCGAGGAAAATCCCATAAAGACTACCTTTCAACTGGTTGAAATCGTGGAAAAATGCCTGCCGCGTCCCAAGCCGGGGCAGGCTCATCCCGCGACCCGCAGCTTTCAGGCGTTGCGCATCGCGGTGAACGATGAATTCGGTGAACTGGTCGCCGGGCTGGAGGCCGCCGAACGCGCCTTGAAACCCGGCGGGCAACTGGCGGTGGTGACCTTCCATTCGATCGAGGACCGGATGGTCAAACGCTTCCTTCAGGCCAAGTCCGGCGGGGGCGGGCGGGGCAGCCGCCACGCGCCCGAGGTGCAGGCCATCGCGCCGGAATTCGAGGTCCGAAACCGCAAAGCCATTGGCCCGGACGATCGCGAACTCGGTGAAAATCCACGCTCGCGCAGCGCCAAGCTGCGCGTGGCGATCCGTACGGATGCACCGGCCACGCCGGCGGATCGCAAGGCCATCGGCATGCCGTTGCTCAAGGGGGACAGATAATGCGCAGCCTGTTTTACGTTCTGACCGCTTTATCGGTGATCGGCCTGGCCTTTTGGGCCTATCGCGAGAATTACGAAACCCAGGCGGCGCTGAACCGCGCCGAGAGGCTCCAGATTCAGATTTCCGATGCCCGTCAGCGCCTGCGCGTACTGAATGCCGAATGGGCCTATCTGAACCGGCCCGACCGTCTGCGCGATCTGGCCGAGATCAATTTCGACAAGCTGGGCCTTGTGCCGCTGCAGCCCTATCAGTTCGGCCGGATCGACCAGGTGGCCTTTCCGCCCGAGGACGAAACCCTGCCGATCCTGACTCCGGTCGAGGTTTCCAACATGGAGGACACGCAATGATCCGCACCCCGCTGCGCCCGCTGGCCCGTATCCTCGATGCCCGCGCAAAGGGCGAAAACCCCGATGCCATCGAGCGCGAGAATATCCGCATCCGGCACGAACAGATGCGGGATCGCGCCCGTGTGCGCGCCGAGGGGCGCCTTCTGGTTCTGGGGGCGATGTTCTTTTGCGCCTTCGCGGTGATCGGCGGGCGAATGGGCGTTCTGGCCAGTTCCGAGCCGTCCGAGCCGCGCAGTTCCGTTGCCGGGGCGCAGATACTGGCGCAGCGCGCCGATATCGTGGATCGCAAGGGCCGTATCCTGGCCACCAATTTCGAAACCCACAGCCTCTATGCGCAGCCGCCCCAGATGATCGAACCGGAGCGGGCGGCGGATGAGCTGGTCAAGATCTTTCCCGATCTGGATCGCGAGAGGCTGATCAAGGATTTCACCGGCAAGCGCAAGTTCCTGTGGATCAAGAAGAAACTCAGCCCCGAACAGAAACAGGCCGTGCATGACATTGGTGAGCCGGGCCTGTTGTTCGGACCGCGTGAAATGCGCCTTTACCCCAACGGCAAGCTGGCCGCGCATGTGATGGGCGGGGCCAGTTTCGGCCGTGAGGGCGTCCATGCCGCCGAGGTGATCGGCGTGGCGGGTATCGAAAAGCAGTTCGACGAACGCCTGCGCGATCCGGCGCATGGCCACGAGCCGCTGACCCTGTCGCTCGACCTGTCGGTGCAGGCGGCGGTCGAGCGGGTTTTGCATGGCGGCATGACCCTGATGAACGCCAAGGGCGCCACCGCGATCCTGATGGAGGCGAAAACCGGTGAGTTGATCTCGGTCGCGTCGCTGCCCGATTTCGATCCCAACGACCGCCCCCGCCCGCCGACCGAGGGCAACCCCAGCGACAGCCCGCTGTTCAATCGCGCCGTTCAGGGGGTTTACGAACTGGGCTCGACCTTCAAGATTTTCGCGGTCGCGCAGGCGCTGGAACTGGGCCTGATCAACCCGTCGACGATGATCGACACCTCGGGGCCGCTGCGGTGGGGCAGGTTCCGCATTCGGGATTTCCACAATTACGGCCCGGAGCTGACCGCCACCAAGGTAATCGTCAAATCCTCGAACATCGGCACCGCGCGTATCGCCCAGATGATCGGGGCCGAGCGTCAGCAGACGTTCCTCAAAAAACTTGGGTTCTTCGATCCGACTCCGGTCGAGATCGTCGAAGCCGCGGGCGGGCAGCCCCTGTTGCCGCCGAAATGGTCCGAGTTGTCGGCAATGACGATTTCCTATGGCCACGGCCTGTCGGCCAGCCCGATGCACCTGGCCGCCGCCTATGCCACGCTGGCCAATGGCGGGCGCAAGGTGACCCCCACATTGCTGCGTCAGCCCACGGCGCAGCTTGGTCCGCGCGTGATGTCCGAACAGACCGCGCGCGTCGCGCTGGACATGCTGCGTAAGGTCGTCACCGAAGGCACCGCCAGCTTTGGCGAAGTGCCGGGATACGCGGTAGGCGGCAAGACCGGCACCGCCGACAAGCCCAAGGAACGGGGCGGCGGGTATTACGAGGACAAGGTGATCGCGACCTTCGCCAGCGTCTTTCCGGCCCATGACCCGGAATACGTGCTGGTGGTCACGCTGGACGAGCCGGTGGAAACCTCGGGCGACGAACCGCGCCGCACGGCGGGCTGGACAGCCGTGCCCGTGGCTGCCGAAATCATACGTCGCGTCGCCCCCCTGTTGGGGCTCCGTCCACAGATTGAACCCGGCGAACTGGCTGCTATAACGCTGACAGCGAATTAGACATGACGTGCGGGGACATATGGTGGCGGGCCAGACGAAATCACTGACGGAACTCGGCCTGACCGCGCAAGGCGGCAAGCGGGCGCAGATCACCGGCCTGGCCGTGGACAGCCGCGAGGTGGCCGACGGGTTTCTCTTCGCGGCGTTGCCCGGCACCCGCGTGCATGGCGGCGAATTCATTCAATACGCGTTGCGCATGGGGGCCGCGGCCATCCTGACCGATTCAAGAGGCGCGCGGTTGGCGGCTGACGATCTGGCCTTGTATGACAATGTCGCCCTGATCGTGGCCGAAGACCCGCGCCAGACGCTGGCCTATACCGCCGCCCTGTGGTTCGGCGCGCAGCCCGAGGTGATGGTTGCCGTGACCGGCACCAACGGCAAGACCTCGGTCGCCAGTTTCTGCCGCCAGATCTGGATGGAACTGGGGCTGGAGGCGGTGAATATCGGCACCACCGGCGTCGAAGGCGCGTTCGAGGCGCCGCTGGCCCATACCACCCCCGAGCCCATCACCCTGCACCGCGTTCTGGCTGCGGCCGAGGCGGCGGGCGTGACCCATGCGGCGATGGAGGCGTCCTCGCACGGGTTGGAGCAGCGCCGGCTCGACGGCGTGCATCTGCGCGCGGCGGGGTTCACGAATTTTTCGCAGGACCATCTGGATTACCACGCCACGTTCGATGAATATTTCGCGGCCAAGGCCGGGCTGTTCGCCCGTGTGTTGCCCGAGGATGGCGTCGCGGTGCTGAACGTCGACGATCCCAAGGGCCAAACGATGGCCGAAATCGCCAGCGCGCGCGGGCAGGACCTGATCACGGTTGGCCGCCGCGAGGGGAGCGATCTGCACATGCTGGCGCAGCGGTTCGATCCAACCGGGCAGGAATTGCGCTTTGACTGGCAGGGCCGGATACACCAGGCCCGGATGCCGCTGATCGGCGGGTTTCAGGCCGAAAACGTGCTATTGGCCGCCGGTCTGGCCATTGCCGCCGGGGCCGATGCCGAGCGCGTCTTTGAAACCCTGCCGCATATGAAAACCGTGCGGGGCCGGATGCAACTGGCCGCGACCCGCGCCAATGGCGCGGCGGTTTTCGTGGATTTCGCCCATACGCCCGATGCGGTTTCGACCGCCCTCAAGGCGCTGCGCCCGCATGTGATGGGCCGCCTGATCGCCATCGTCGGCGCGGGCGGGGATCGTGACGCGGCCAAGCGCCCGCTGATGGGCCGGGCGGCGGTGGAGAACGCCGATCTTGTGATCGTGACCGATGACAACCCCCGCTCGGAAGACCCGGCAACGATCCGCGCCGCGGTGATGGCGGGCGTCGCCGCAGCGGGCGGGGCCGACTCGGCCACCGAGGTGGGCGACCGGGCCGAGGCGATCCTGCGCGGGGTCGATATGCTGGGGCCGGGCGATGCGCTGCTGATTTGCGGCAAGGGCCATGAATCCGGGCAGATCGTCGGCGATGACGTGTTTCCCTTCGATGACAGCGAACAGGCCAGCGTCGCGGTGTCGGCGCTCGACGGGGGCCTCGCATGACGCTCTGGACGGCACGGGAGGCCGCAACGGCCACCGGCGGGCGCAGCACCCGCGACTGGCAAGCCACCGGCGTTTCGATCGACACCCGCACCATTCAATCCGGCGATCTGTTCGTGGCGCTGAAAGCGGCGCGCGACGGGCATGATTTCGTGGCGCAGGCACTTGAAAACGGGGCTGCCGCCGCACTGGTCAGCCACATTCCCGACGGGCTGGACGACAGCGCGCCGCTGCTGATCGTGGAGGACGTGCAAACCGCGCTCGAGGCGCTTGGCCGTGCCGCGCGGGCCCGCACGCAGGCCCGTGTGGTGGCCGTGACCGGCTCGGTCGGCAAGACCTCGACCAAGGAAATGCTGCGCGATGTGCTGTCCCGACAGGGCCGCACCCATGCCGCAGAGGCAAGCTATAACAATCATTGGGGCGTGCCTCTGACACTGGCGCGCATGCCTGCCGGGACCGAATTCGCGGTGATCGAGATCGGCATGAACCACCCCGGCGAAATCGCGCCGCTGTCACGCCTGGCGCGGCCCCATGTGGCGATGATCACCACCGTCGCGCCCGCGCATATGGAGGCTTTCGAGAACCTCGACGGGATTGCGCGGGAGAAGGCGGCGATCTTCGAAGGGCTGGAAGAGGGCGGCGCCTGTATCTTCAACGGCGATCTGGACGAAACCGTGACGCGCACCATCGAGGGCGCGGCACGGGCGACGGGCGGGCCGGTGCTCCGCTTCGGGGCGGGTGAGGACTGCCAATATCGCCTGACATCGGCGCAGTTGACCGCAGACGCCACGGTGATCCGGGCCGACCTGCCCTCGGGGCCGCAAATCGTGAAACTGTCCGCGCCGGGCCGCCATTTCGCGGCCAACGCCCTTGGGGTTCTGGCGGTGGCCGAGGCCCTGGGGGGCGACGTGACGCTGGCGGCGCGCGACCTGTCCAGATGGCGGCCCCCGGCAGGGCGGGGCACACGCGAGAGGATCGTTCTGGATTCGGTGGACGATCTGTCGCTGACACTGATCGACGATGCGTTCAATGCAAACCCCACCTCGATGGCCGCCTCGCTCGAAGTCCTGGCAGCCACCACGCCCGAGGATGGCGTCGGGCGGGTGTCCAAGGGGCGGCGCATCGCCATTCTGGGCGATATGCTGGAACTGGGCGAGGATGAAACCGCCCTGCATGCCGGTCTGGCCGATCTGCCCTTCATTGCCGATCTGGACGTGATTCATTGTGTCGGTCCGCGGATGCGGGCGCTATGGCAGGTTCTGCCCGAGCACAAGCGCGGCGTATGGTGCGAAACGGCACAGGAACTGGCGGAGCGCGCCCGCCGTATGATAGACGCGGGCGATGTCGTGCTCGTCAAGGGCTCCAAGGGCAGCAAAGTCAGCCTTGTGGTCGATGCGCTGCGACGCGCCGTGCGGCCTTCGGGCCGGGAAACAGAGGACAGTTGAATGCTTTACTGGTTGACCGCGTTGTCGGATGGCGGGGATGTCTTTAACCTGTTCCGCTACATCACCTTCCGCGCGGGCGGGGCCTTCATGACGGCGCTGCTGTTCGGTTTCCTGTTCGGGCCGCCGCTGATCAACGTGCTGCGCAAGCGCCAGGGCAAGGGGCAGCCGATCCGCAGCGACGGCCCGGAAAGCCACATTGCCAAGACCGGCACTCCCACCATGGGCGGCTTGCTGATCGTGGGGGCGCTGCTCACATCGACCCTGCTTTGGGCGCGGCTGGACAATCCGTTCGTCTGGCTGGTGCTGTTCGTGACGCTGGCCTTCGGGCTGATCGGATTTGCCGATGACTATGCCAAGGTGTCCAAGCAGAACGTGTCGGGCGTGTCCGGCAAGGTGCGCCTTGGGCTCGGTTTCCTGATCGCCGGTATCGCCTCGTACTGGGCGTCGGTCTATCACCCTGACACGTTGCAGTTCCATCTGGCCCTGCCGGTGTTCAAGGACACGCTGATCAATCTCGGCTGGTTCTTCGTGCCCTTCGCGATGTTCGTCATCGTGGGCGCGGCCAATGCCGTGAACCTGACGGATGGGCTGGACGGTCTGGCGATCATGCCGGTGATGATCGCGGGCGGCGCCCTGGGGGTGATCGCCTATGCGGTGGGGCGTGTGGACTTTACCGAATATCTCGATGTGCACTACGTCCCCGGCACGGGGGAAATCCTGATCTTCGCCGCTGGCCTGTTCGGCGGTGGCCTCGGGTTTCTGTGGTACAACGCCCCGCCTGCGGCGGTGTTCATGGGCGATACCGGGTCGCTGGCGCTTGGCGGTGCCTTGGGCGCGATTGCGGTGGTCACCAAGCACGAGATCGTCCTTGGCATTGTCGGCGGGTTGTTCGTGGTCGAGGCGCTCAGCGTGATCATTCAGGTGCTCTATTTCAAACGCACCGGCAAGCGGGTGTTCCTGATGGCGCCGATCCATCATCACTATGAGAAAAAGGGGTGGGCCGAGCCGCAGATCGTTATCCGGTTCTGGATCATCGCGCTGATCCTGGCGATGATCGGGCTGGCGACGCTGAAGGTTCGCTGACGCTGCCGGGGGGCTGTTTCACCTTTTGTACGAAACGCGCGTACGCTTTGTACGAACCTCCAGCGTGCGCCCGGTTCATCCGCAGGCCGCACCGCTCCGGCTCCAACGCGATACCGACGTGATACCGACACGATACCGAATGGCCTGAATGGGGCCGCGGCCCTTGTTAACAAAGGGATTCGGTACTGTCGCCCTGCCGGGAGCGTTCGGGAGGCGTAACACTTTTTTAACCCGCTTGCGCGCGGGGCGTTGTGGGGGCAGTTTGGCGTGGTCAACTATCGAAGGAAACAGGCATGATCGAGGTGCAGGGCGTATCCGGGCAGCGTGTGGCGGTGCTGGGGCTGGGGCGGTCGGGCCTGTCGGCGGCGCGGGCCTTGCGGGCGGGCGGCGCACAGGTTCTGGCATGGGACGATAACCCCGCCGCACGTGAGGTCGCGTCCGAGGAAGGGTTTGAAATCAAGGATTTATCGCGCGATGGCGTGTTCGATGACATCGCGTCGCTGATTGTCAGCCCCGGCATTCCGCATCTTTATCCGCAGCCCAACAAGGTGGTTGCCAATGCCTTGCAGGCCGGGGTGCCCGTGGACAACGATATCGGGCTGTTCTTCCGCTCGTTCTCGGGCTCCGGATGGGAGGAATACGACCAACCCCCCAAGGTGATCGCGGTGACCGGAAGCAATGGAAAATCAACGACTTCGGCGCTGATTCATCATGTTCTGGACGAGACCGGAAAGGACGTGCAACTGGCCGGGAATATCGGGCGCGGGGTGCTCGATATCGACCCGCCCGGCGATGGCGGTGTGGTGGTGTTGGAACTCAGCAGTTACCAGACCGAGCTGGCCCGCGCCCTGACACCAGATATTGCGGTCTTCACCAACCTGACCCCCGACCACTTGGACCGGCATGCCGGTCTGGGCGGGTATTTCGCGGCCAAGCGGCGGCTGTTTGCCGAGGGCGGGCCGGATCGTGCGATCATCGGTGTGGACGAGGACGAGGGCCTGTTCCTGGCCGGGCAACTGGCCGTGGGGCGTGGTGACGACCGGGTGATCCGGGTGTCGGCGGATCGCAAGCTGTCGGGGCCGGGGTGGTCGGTGTTCGCGCGCAAGGGGTTCCTGTCGGAGTACCGCAAGGGCAAACAGGCCGGGTCGATAGATTTGAGGAATATCAAGGGCTTGCCGGGGGCGCATAACCATCAGAACGCCTGTGCGGCCTATGCGGCCTGCCGCACACTCGGGCTGGCGCCCAAGGTGATCGAGCGGGCCTTTCAGTCCTTCGGGGGGTTGCCGCATCGCAGTCAGGTGATTGCCGAGAAGGAGGGGGTCGCTTTCGTGAACGACAGCAAGGCGACGAATGTGGATTCGGCGCTCAAGGCCTTGATGGCGTTCGATAAAATCCGTTGGATTTGCGGCGGGCTGGCCAAGGAGGGCGGGTTGTCGGCGCTTGTGCCGGGATTCGGCCATGTCGCGAAGGCCTATGTCATCGGGCGCGAAGCGGCGGAATTTTCCCTGCAATTGGAAGGGCTTGAGGCCGAGGTCTGCACCACGATGGAGCGCGCCGTCGCCCGCGCCACGGAGGATGCGCAACCGGGCGAGACGGTCTTGCTGGCCCCCGCGGCGGCCAGTTTCGACCAGTACGACAATTTCGAAAAACGCGGCGAGGATTTCATCCACCAGGTTATGTCCCGCCTCTGAGCGTTTCGTACGTTTTGTACGATGTGTACGCGGGTTTTGTACGAAAATCGGGGGTATCCGGGCGATTTGCGTTCATGAGGGGCGCAAATCGCCCGTGCCCGCCGGGTCCGCCGCCACCTCCACAGCACGCCGGGAGGGGGACGTTGACCCTGGACATCAAAACCGGCATCAATCAGAAGGAGATATTAAAAGACGGGAAACACCTTTGATGAGATATTTCAGCGCAACATTCGGCGCCGCCCTGTTGGCGCTTCTTCCGATGACATCACCCGCTGCGGCGCTCGGTGCTGATCGTGACGGGTACTATTCGGCGAACGACCAGCGCGCCGCCATTCTGGATTGCAAACATGAGTTGGGCCGGGGTGGCCGGGCGGTTTTTCAGGCGGTCTGGCAGGAATATCCGCTGGCCGGAAATTCCGTTCTGCGCATTCTGCCGCGCGGCGGCGTCAGCAAGGCGGATGCCCGGTGGATCAATGCCTGTGCCGACGAAAAGCTGGGTCGTGCGCGCACCCCGGCAGGGAAGAAACCGCGCAAGGTGCTGCGCGGAGCATGCCCGCGAAACGCGCCGGTCCTTTATGGCGGCGCGGCCTACTGTATCGGGCGCTGATCAGGCTTTCGGGCCTGCGGCAATGGCGTGCCCCGCCGCCCAGCCCGAGGACCAGGCCCACTGGAAATTGTAGCCCCCGAGCCAGCCGGTCACGTCCACGGCCTCGCCGATGAAGAACAGGTTGGGCAGGGTTTGCGACATCATGGACTGTGAATTCAGGCCCGCCGTGTCGATGCCGCCGAGGGTGACCTCGGCGGTGCGGTAGCCTTCGGAGCCGGTGGGCCTGAGACGCCATTCGCGCAGGTTCCGCACCATTTCGGCCAGCGCGGCGTCGGACTGATCGGCGAGGTTACCGTTTGGTAACAGGTCCGGGGCAAGGTGGTCGACAAGACGCGCGGGCAGATGGCGGGCCAGTTCGGTGGTCAGCTTGCGCCGCCCTTCCTGCTGACGTTGTGCGCGCAGGGTTTCAAACAGATCGCCGCCGGGGTCGAGGTTTATCACGATATCCTCGCCCTCGCGCCAGTAGGAGGAGATTTGCAGGATCGCGGGGCCGGACAGGCCGCGATGGGTGAACAGGACGGATTCGTCGAACGCGGCATGGGTATTGGACACCCGCGCCGGGGCGGACACGCCCGAGAGACCGGCAAAGCGCTGATCGGAAAAGGTGAGCGGCACAAGCGCCGGGCGCGTTTCGCGCAGGCCATGCCCGAATTGCGCGGCGATCTCATAGGCGAGCCCCGTCGCGCCCATCTTGGGAATCGACTTGCCCCCGGTGGCCACCACGAGGTGACGCGCGGTGAGGGTTGTGCGCTGGCCCTCGCGGTCGAGCGTGGCGATGAAGCGGCTGCCGTCATGGGTCAGCTCGACCAGCGCGGTCTGCAGCCACAGATCGGCCCCGGCGCGGGCCATTTCCGAGCGCAGAAGGGCGATGATCTGCCCGGACTTGCCGTCGCAGAACAACTGCCCGAGGGTCTTTTCGTGATAGGCGATGCCGTAGCGTGCCACGAGGTCGATGAAATCCCACTGGGTATAGCGTGACAGCGCGGATTTGCAGAAATGCGGATTTCCCGACAGGAAGTTTTCCGGCCCGGCATGCATGTTGGTGAAATTGCAGCGCCCGCCGCCCGAGATGCGGATTTTCTCGCCCGGCGCCCTGGCATGATCGACGATCAGGGTGCCCGCGCCCGCCTGGGCGGCGCACATCATACCGGCGGCCCCGGCGCCGAGGATCAGTGTGTTGACCTGCATGGGGGCAGGATGTGGCGCATGGGGCGGGTGGGGTCAATCGGTTTCACGGCCCTGCGCCCGGTGGCCGGTGCCGGATGCCTCCGGCGGGGATATTTGGAGCAAGAAGAAAGGGGGCGCGTCGGGTCTTCCTGGCGGTGAAAACAGGCAATGGGGCGGTGGGTGCGTTTGCATCGCGCCCATGCGTGGTGCGCCGCGCATGGTGTCAAGAACGCTTCCCACGGGGCCGTTCTGCTGCTAAACTGTGCGAACAGACCCCGAAAAGGGGCGGGACATGAGGCAGTAGTCGGCGGTTCAGATGACAGAAATGGTCTATGGCACGATCCCTGTGCGGGAGTCGGAGCCTGTTCTTCCCAAGTGGTGGCGGACGATCGACAAATGGTCGATGTCCTGTGTTCTGATCCTGTTCGGGATCGGGATCTTGCTGGGGCTGGCGGCATCGCCGCCGCTGGCGGAAAAGAACGGCTTTGCGCCGTTCCATTACGTGGAGCGGCAGGCGGTGTTCGGCGCGCTGGCGCTGAGCGCGATGATGCTGACCTCGATGATGACCCCGCAACTGGTGCGGCGGCTGGCCGTTCTGGGGTTTCTCGGGGCCTTTGCGGCGCTGATGCTGCTGCCGTTTTTCGGCACAGATTTCGGCAAGGGCGCGGTGCGGTGGTATTCGCTGGGCTTTGCCAGCGTGCAGCCGTCGGAATTCCTGAAGCCCGGTTTCGTCGTGGTCGCGGCCTGGATGATGGCGGCCAGTCAGGAGATCAACGGCCCGCCGGGGCGGAGCTGGTCGTTCTTGCTGACGCTGGTGATCGTGGTCTTTCTGGCGATGCAGCCCGATTTCGGGCAGGCCTGTCTGGTGCTGTTCGGCTGGGGCGTGATGTATTTTGTGGCCGGGGCGCCGCTGTTGCTGCTGATCGGCATGGCGGTCTGCGTGGTGCTGGCGGGCAGTTTCGCCTATTCCGGGTCCGAGCATTTCGCGCGCCGGATCGACGGGTTCCTGAGCCCGGATGTCGACCCCAACACGCAGCTCGGTTTTGCCACCAACGCGATCCGCGAGGGCGGGTTTTTCGGCGTGGGCGTCGGTGAGGGCGAGGTCAAGTGGAGCCTGCCGGATGCGCATACCGATTTCATCATCGCCGTGGCGGCCGAGGAATACGGGCTGATCCTGGTGCTGATCATCATCGCGCTTTACGCCATTGTCGTCGTGCGCTCGCTGATGCGCCTGATGCGCGAGCGCGATCCCTTCATCCGTCTGGCCGGGACCGGGATGGTGGCGATGTTCGGCGTGCAGGCGATGATCAACATGGGCGTGGCCGTGCGCCTGCTGCCGGCCAAGGGCATGACGCTGCCTTTCGTCAGCTATGGCGGGTCGTCCCTGATTGCCGGGGGCATCGCCGTGGGCATGCTGTTCGCCTTTACCCGCACCCGTCCGCAGGGCGAGATCGGGGATATCCTGCGCGGGAGGGGCCGATGAACGGCAAGGCGCCCTTGCTGGTGATCGCCGCGGGCGGCACGGGCGGGCATATGTTTCCCGCCCAAGCGCTGGCCGAGGTGATGCTGCGCCGGGGCTGGCATGTGCGGCTGAGCACCGATGCGCGCGGGGCGCGCTATGTGGGGGGCTTTCCGCATTCGGTGGAGATCGAGCAGGTGTCCAGCGCGACCTTCGCGCGGGGTGGCATTGTCAACAGGCTGCTGGCGCCGTTTCACATTCTGGGCGGTGTATTGGGCGCGACGGTCCGGATGCTGCGCGAGCGGCCCGCCGTTGTGGTGGGATTCGGCGGGTATCCGACGATCCCGGCGCTTGGGGCGGCGTGGCTGTTGCGCCTGCCGCGCATGGTGCATGAGCAGAACGGCGTGTTGGGCCGGGTGAATCAGGTGTTCTCGAAAAAGGTGGATCGTGTGGCCTGTGGCACATGGCCGACCGCGCTGCCCGAGGGCGTCGAGGGGGTGCATGTGGGCAACCCGGTGCGCGCCGCGGTGCTGGAACGGGCGGGGGCGGCCTATATCCCGCCGGGGGATTACCCGATGTCGATTCTGGTGATCGGCGGCAGCCAGGGCGCGCGTATCCTGAGCGATGTGGTGCCCGGCGCGATTGCGGCCCTGCCCGAAGAGCTGCGCCGCAACATCCGGGTCAGCCATCAGGCGCGGGACGAGGATGGCGAGCGGGTCGCCGCGTTTTACACCGAACACGGGATTGACGCCGATGTGGCCGGGTTTTTCCGCGATGTGCCGCGCCGGATGAGCGAGGCGCAGCTGGTGATCAGCCGCGCCGGGGCCAGCAGCGTGGCCGATATCAGCGTGATCGGGCGGCCCTCGATCCTGATTCCCTATGCGGCGGCGGCGGCGGATCATCAGAGCGCCAACGCGAAGGGGCTGTCGCAGGCGGGGGCGGCGATCGTGATTCCGGAATCGAAGCTTGCGGTCGAGACGCTTTCGGAGCAGATAGCCAGCGTTTTGACGACTCCCGAAGGGGCCCTTCAGATGGCGCAGGCCGCGTTGAGCGTGGCGGTGCCCGACGCGCCGCAGCATCTGGCCGACATGGTCGAGGCGCTGGCGGCGGATGCTGGCAGGGAGAACGACCAATGAGGGATTTCGCGCGTGAAGGAGAGCCTGTGATGAATGCCGCGACCAAACTGCCCGGAGATGTGGGCCCCATTCATTTCGTGGGGATCGGGGGTATCGGCATGTCGGGCATTGCCGAGGTCCTGCTCAATCACGGGTATGTGGTGCAGGGCAGCGACCTGAAACGCTCGGCCATAACAAAGCGGCTCGAAGGCATGGGCGCGACCGTGTTCGAGGGACAGGCGGCGGAGAACCTCGAGGGGGCCGAGGTGGTCGTGATCTCGTCGGCGATCAAGCCGGGCAACCCGGAACTGGACGAGGCGCGCCGCCGGGGCCTGCCCGTGGTGCGCCGGGCCGAGATGCTGGCCGAGCTGATGCGGCTGAAATCCAATGTGGCCGTGGCCGGGACGCATGGCAAGACGACCACCACGACGATGGTCGCCGCGCTGCTGGATCACGGGAATTTCGACCCTACGGTGATCAATGGCGGGATCATCCACGCCTATGGCAGCAATGCCCGTGTCGGCGATGGTGAATGGATGGTGGTGGAGGCCGACGAAAGCGACGGCACCTTCAACCGCCTGCCCGCGACCATCGCCATCGTCACCAATATCGACCCCGAACACATGGAGCATTGGGGCACCGAGGAGAACCTGCATCGCGGGTTCTACGAATTCGTCAGCAATATCCCGTTCTACGGGCTGGCGGTGTGCTGTACCGATGACACGGATGTGCAGGCGCTGGTGGGCAAGCTGACCGACCGGCGTGTCGTGACCTACGGGTTCAACGCGCAGGCCGATATCCGGGCGGTGAACCTGCGCTATGAAAAGGGCGTGGCGCATTTCGATATCCGCCTGCAGAACGAGGACAAGACCATCGAGGGCTGCACATTGCCGATGCCCGGCGATCACAATGTCAGCAACGCGCTGAGCGCCGTGGCGGTGGCGCGTCATCTGGGCATGAAGGATGTGGAAATCCGGCAGGCGCTGGCCGCGTTCGGCGGGGTGAACCGCCGCTTTACCCGCGTGGGCGAGGTGAACGGCGTGACCATCATCGACGATTACGGCCATCACCCGACGGAAATCACCGCCGTCCTCAAGGCCGCGCGGCAGGCTTGCGAGGGGCGGGTGATCGCGGTGCATCAGCCGCACCGTTACAGCCGCCTGCACAATCATTTCGACGATTTCTGCGCCTGTTTCAACGAGGCCGATGTGGTGGCGATTGCCGAAGTCTATGCCGCGGGCGAAGACCCGATCGAAGGCGCGACGCGCGACGATCTGGTGGCGGGGCTGATCCGGCATGGCCACCGCCATGCCCGCGCCATCCAGGACGAGGACGATCTGGAACGGCTGGTGCGCGAACAGGCACGGCCCGGCGACATGGTCGTGTGCCTTGGGGCGGGCACGATCAGCGCATGGGCCAATGGGTTGCCGGAGCGCCTGAAGCGCAGGTAACGATCACCGGGGGGGACCGGGGGCAACGAAACCCCGGTTTACGACAAACGGGAAGGGCGTGAGATGAGCGAACACCTCAAGCGCCGGATCGGGCTGGGCCTGCTGACCGCCTATGGCGTGGGCGTGATGGTCGGGGCCGGAATTTACGTGCTGGTCGGCGCGGTGGCCGCCGAGGCGGGCGTCTGGGCACCGTTGTCCTTTGTCATCGCCGGGCTGATCGCGGCCCCCACGGCATTGAGCTATGCCGAGTTTTCCACCCGCCTGCCGGAAGCGGCGGGCGAGGCGGTTTTCGTCGAAAAAGGTTTGGGACGCGCATGGCTGGGGATGCTGGTGGGGTTGGCCATCGTGGCCGCCGGCGCGGTGTCGGCGGCGGCGGTGCTGCGCGGCGGCACCGGCTATCTGCTGAGCGTGGTCGACCTGCCCTTTGCCGCGACGGCGATTGTCATGGGGCTTGTGCTGGTCGGGGTCGCGATTGTCGGGGTGCTGGAAAGCCTGACCGTCGCGGCCCTGTTCACGGCGGTCGAGGTTCTGGGGCTGGCGCTGGTGGTCTGGGCCGGGGCGGGGGCCGAGCCGACAGCGGATTACGCCGCGCCCGCCGCAATTGTCTGGACCGGCGTGGCCTCGGCGGCGGTGCTGGCGTTTTTCGCCTTTATCGGGTTCGAGGATATCGTAAACATGGCCGAAGAGGTGCGCGACCCGCTGCGCACCCTGCCGCGTGCGATCCTGATGTCGCTGGTGATCACCAGCCTGCTGTATGCGCTGGTCAGTTGGGCCGCCGTGCGTGCGGTGCCGCTGGAGCGGCTCGGCGCGTCCGAGCAGCCGCTGGCGCTGGTCTGGTCGAGCGCACGGGGCGGCAATGCCGGGTTCCTGTCGCTGATCGCTGTGGCGGCGGCGATGAACGGTATCCTGGCGCAGATCGTCATGGCCAGCCGGGTGATGTTCGGTGTCGGGCGGCGGCACCCTTCGCTGGCGGTGTTTCATCATGCGCATCCCCGGTTCGGCACGCCGGTTCTGGCCACGGCCCTGATCGGCGTCGCGGTGATCGCCATGGCGGTTCTGCTGCCGGTGGCCGATCTGGCCGAGGCGACCTCGGCCATTCTGTTGTCGGTCTTCGTGCTGGTCAACGCTGCGCTCATCGCCATGAAGCGGGCAGAGCCCGAAGCGGCGTTCCGGGTGCCGATGGCGGTGCCCGTGGCGGGGCTGGTGGCGGCGCTTGGGGCGCTGGCCGTCAGTTTCGGAGTGGGGTCATGAGCCTGTCGCTGGTCCTGGCCTTTCTCTGGGCGATTGCCGCCAATGTCCTGGCGATGATCCCCAGCCGCGACAATCACTGGCGTCGCGCCTATGTGCTGATCGCTGTGGGGGTTCCCATTCTGGGCTATGTCACCTATCAGAACGGCCCGTGGATCGGGTTGGCGGTATTGCTGGCGGGCATGAGCCTGCTGCGCTGGCCGGTCATCTATCTGGGGCGCTGGCTGCGCCGGAATGTGGGGAACAAGGATGCGGATGCCTGAAACGCGCGGCAAGCTGACGGAACACCGGGTTTTGTCGGATCTGACATGGTTGCGCGTGGGAGGGCCTGCGGACTGGCTGTTCCAGCCCGCCGATGTGGAGGACCTGGCCGCGTTCCTGCGCGATTTGCCGCCGGAGGCACCGGTTTTCCCGATGGGGGTGGGCAGCAACCTGATCGTGCGCGACGGAGGCTTGCGCGCCGTGGTGATCCGGCTGGGCCGGGGGTTCAACCATATCGAAATAGATGGCGACCGGGTGCGTGCGGGTGCGGCGGCGCTGGATGCGCATGTGGCGCGCAAGGCGGCGGCGGCGGGGCTGGACCTGACCTTTTTGCGCACCATCCCCGGCGCGATTGGCGGTGCGGTGCGGATGAATGCCGGGTGCTATGGCATCTATACGGCGGATCATTTCGTCGAGGCCACGGCGGTGACGCGCGCAGGCGAGGTGGTGACCCTGACGGCGGGTGATCTGAATTTCCGCTACCGTCAGACCGATCTGCCCGAGGGATGGGTGATCGTCGAGGCGGTGTTCGCCCCGCCGAAAGGCGAGGCCGGGGCGCTGGAGGCGCGCATGGCCGAGCAACTGGCCAAGCGCGACGCCACCCAGCCCACCAGGGAGCGCACCGCCGGCAGCACCTTTCGCAACCCTGCGGGGATTTCCAGCACGGGGCGCGCGGATGACGTGCATGACCTGAAAGCGTGGAAGGTGATCGACGATGCCGGCATGCGCGGCGCGCGCATCGGCGGCGCGCAAATGAGCGAGAAGCATTCGAACTTCCTGATCAACACCGGCGACGCCACGGCGCAAGATCTGGAAACCTTGGGTGAAGAGGTGCGAAAAAGGGTTTTCCAAAACAGCGGAATAGAGTTACATTGGGAAATCATGAGGGTCGGCGAACCGGCCCCGTGACGCCAAGGCAGGCGACAGAATTAAACAGGGCCGGAAAACGGTCCGGGACTTTGAGGCACAAGTTGGGACTTTCGAGCAGAAAATCCCCGATTGTGGCGGTGATCATGGGCGGACCTTCGGCCGAGCGCGAAGTGTCGCTTTCCACAGGACGTGAGTGCGCCGCCGCATTGCGGGAAGCCGGTTACGAGGTGATCGAAGTGGACGCGGGCCGTGATCTGGCCGCGCGCCTGACCGACGCCGCGCCCGATGTCGTGTTCAACGCGTTGCATGGCCGCTGGGGCGAGGATGGCTGCGTGCAGGGGCTGCTGGAATGGATGCGGATTCCGTATACGCATTCCGGTGTGCTGGCTTCGGCGCTGGCGATGGACAAGCAGAAATCCAAGGATGCCTACCGCGCCGCCGGTCTGCCGGTGGTCGAAAGCGTTCTGGCCGCGCGCGACGAGGTGCGCACGCGCCACGTGATCGCGCCGCCCTATGTGGTGAAGCCCAACAACGAGGGTTCGTCGGTAGGGGTGTATCTGGTGCACGAGGCGGCGAATGCGCCGCCTGCGCTGTCCGATGACATGCCCGAGCAGGTGATGGTCGAGGCCTTTGCGCCGGGGCGTGAACTGACCGCCAGCGTGTTGGGCGACCGGGCGCTGACCGTGACCGATATCCTGACCGAAGGCTGGTACGATTACGACGCCAAGTACAAGGAGGGCGGATCGCGCCATGTGGTGCCCGCCGACCTGCCGGACGAGATTTTCCAGGCCTGCCTCGATTACGCGGTGCGCGCGCATGAGGTGCTGGGCTGTCGTGGCCTGAGCCGCACCGATTTTCGCTGGGACGAGTCGCGCGGGCTTGACGGGCTGATCCTGCTGGAAACCAACACGCAGCCGGGGATGACGCCCACCTCGCTGAGCCCGGAACAGGCGCAGGCGGTGGGGATTTCGTTCCCCGAACTGTGCCACTGGCTGGTGGAGGACGCATCGTGCAACAGGTGACACGCCCCGATCCGGCCCCCTCGCGCTGGTCCTACAGGTTCCAGCGGCTGATGCTGACGCCGCTGTTCCGGCTGGCCCTGCGGGCGGGCATTCCGTTCTGCCTGACCTTTGCCGTCGGCACATGGTATCTGGCCGACGATGCGCGGCGCGAGGCGATCCTGCTGAGTGTGGCCGACATGCGCGAGCAACTGGCCACGCGCCCGGAATTCATGGTGTCGCTGCTGGCCGTCGAAGGCGCCAGCACCGGCGTCGAAGAAGATATTCGCGAGATTTTCCCTTACGACCTGCCGGCCAGTTCCTTCGATCTGGATCTGGAGCATGTTCAGCAGATGGTGCAGGGCCTGCCCGCCGTGGCCGAGGCCAGCCTGCGCATCCGGCAAGGGGGCGTTCTGGTGGCCGAGGTGCGCGAGCGCGAGCCGGTGGCGGTATGGCGGACCCGTGACGGGCTGGGTGCGGTCGATGCCGAGGGTGTCGTCGTGGACGATCTGGACAGCCGTGCGGCGCGTGCCGACCTGCCGCTGATCGTCGGCGAGGGGGCCGATCGCGCCGTGCCCGAGGCATTGGAAATCCTGCGCGCCGCCGCCCCTCTCAGGGAGCGGGTGCGCGGTTTGGTGCGCATGGGTGAGCGGCGGTGGGACGTGGTGCTGGATCGCGGCCAACGCATCCTGTTGCCCGAGGCCAACCCCGTGCGCGCGCTGGAGCGGGTGATCGTGCTGGACGAGGTGCAGGAGACGCTGGCGCGCGATGTTGTCGTGGTAGACATGCGGCTTGCCGCGCGCCCAACGCTGAGAATGAGCGAAAACGCCGTCGAAGAATGGTGGCAGGTAACAAGAATGACTGTAGGGGCAGAATAAGAAAATGATCGAGCTCTACGAATCCCAACGAGCGATGCGCAACATGCGCAAGGCCGCAATGCAGCGCGGCGTGGTCGCGGTCCTGGATGTGGGCACATCCAAGATCGCCTGTCTGGTTCTGCGCTTCGACGGGACCGAGCGCCTGTCCGAGGCCGATGGCATTGGCGCGATGGCGGGGCAGGCGGGGTTCCGCGTGATCGGCGCGGCGACGACGCGGTCGCGCGGGGTGCGCTTTGGCGAGGTCAGCGCCATGGCCGAGACCGAGCGCGCGATCCGCACCGCCGTGCAGGCGGCGCAGAAAATGGCCAATATCCGGGTCGATCACGTCATCGCCTGTTTTTCCGGGGCCGAGCCGCGCTCTTACGGGTTGGCGGGGCAGGTCGAACTGGAAGGCCATACCGTCAGCGAACAGGATATCAGCCGGGTGCTGAGCTCCTGCGATGTGCCCGATTACGGCGAGGGGCGCGAGGTGCTGCATGCCCAGCCGGTGAATTTCGCGCTGGATCATCGCAGCGGGCTGGCCGATCCGCGCGGGCAGATGGGTCAGACCCTGTCGACCGACATGCATATGCTGACCGTCGGAGGCGCCGCGATCCAGAATCTGGCCTATTGCATCAAACGCTGCGATCTGGAACTGGCCGGGCTGGCCAGCTCGGCCTATGTCAGCGGGATTTCCGCACTGGTCGAGGACGAGCAGGAACTGGGCGCCGCCTGTATCGACCTTGGCGGCGGTACGGCGGGCGTGTCCGTCTTTATCAAGAAGCACATGATCTATGCCGACAGCGTGCGCATGGGCGGCGATCACGTGACCAGCGACATTTCCATGGGCCTTCAGGTGCCCAAGGCCACCGCCGAGCGGATCAAGACATTCTATGGTGGGGTCGTGGCCACCGGCATGGACGACCGCGAGATGATCGAGATCGGCGGCGAGACCGGCGACTGGGAACATGACCGGCGCACCGTCAGCCGCGCCGAACTGATCGGCATCATGCGTCCGCGGGTCGAGGAGATACTCGAAGAGGTGCGCGCGCGGCTGGATGCCGCCGGGTTCGATCACCTGCCGAGTCAGCAGATCGTGCTGACCGGGGGCGGCAGCCAGATCCCCGGCCTTGACGGGCTGGCCAGCAAGATTCTGGGTCATCAGGTGCGTCTGGGGCGGCCGCTGCGGGTGCATGGCCTGCCGCAGGCGGCCACCGGCGCCGGCTTCTCCAGTGCCGTCGGAATGTGCCTGTTTGCGGCGAATCCTCAGGACGAATGGTGGGATTTCGAGATTCCCCAGGACCGCTATCCGGCGCGCTCTTTGAAGCGCGCGGTCAAGTGGTTTCGGGACAATTGGTAAGGATGTCTGCTATGTCTGAAGTCAATTCAGACCCCAAAATATGCCCCTATCGGCAAAATCCCGCGAATCGAGACCAAAAAAAGGCCATATTTTGTGGTAAAAAGGTGTTTTTTGGGTGACGTATGGGTTAACGATCAGTAAGAATAAGTCAGTTTAGGCGGAAAAACGGCCTGTAACGACAGGCGTAACAGCAGGCGGATAGAGCAATGACATTGAACCTCACGATGCCCGGTCAGGACCACGAGCTGAAGCCCCGGATCACCGTTTTCGGTGTGGGCGGCGCAGGTGGCAACGCAGTCAACAACATGATCGAGAAACAGCTCGACGGTGTTGATTTCGTGGTGGCCAACACGGACGCGCAGGCGCTGCAGCAAAGCCGGGCGGAACACCGGGTTCAACTGGGGGTGAAGGTCACCGAAGGGCTGGGCGCGGGCGCCAAGGCTTCGGTCGGGGCCGCTGCCGCCGAAGAGAATATCGAGCAGATCGTCGATCACCTGGCGGGGGCGCATATGTGCTTTATCACCGCCGGGATGGGCGGGGGCACCGGCACCGGCGCCGCTCCGATCATCGCCCATGCGGCGCGTGAACTGGGCGTGCTGACCGTCGGCGTCGTGACCAAGCCGTTCCAGTTCGAGGGCGCCAAGCGCATGCGCCAGGCCGAAGAAGGGGTCGAGGCGCTGCAGAAGATGGTCGATACGCTGATCATCATTCCCAACCAGAACCTGTTCCGTCTGGCGAACGAGAAGACGACCTTTACCGAGGCGTTCTCGATGGCCGACGATGTTCTGTATCAGGGTGTGAAGGGTGTGACCGACCTGATGGTGCGTCCCGGTCTGATCAACCTCGATTTCGCGGACGTGCGCGCCGTGATGGACGAGATGGGCAAGGCCATGATGGGCACCGGCGAGGACAGCGGCGAAGATCGCGCGATCCAGGCCGCCGAAAAGGCCATCGCCAACCCGCTGCTGGACGAAATCAGCCTGAAAGGCGCGCGCGGCGTGCTGATCAACATCACCGGCGGGCACGACCTGACACTGTTCGAACTGGACGAGGCCGCCAACCGCATCCGCGAAGAGGTGGACCCCGATGCCAATATCATCGTGGGCAGCACGCTGGACACGGCGATGGAAGGCGCGATGCGCGTCAGCGTCGTGGCTACGGGCATCGACGCCACGGCGGTCGATAAGGATATTCCGGTGCCGCGCCGGTCGCTGGCCGAGCCGCTGAAACCCGCCGCCGAAATGCCGGTGGAGGAAACGACCGAAGAGGTGACGCCGGTCGCCGCACGCAGCGAAAACGAACCGGGCCTGTTCGGGACGGATGGTCTGGATGCGCAGCGCGCCGCTGCCGAGGATCAGATGGAGGATATCTTCGAGCCCGAAGCCGAAGAGATGACCGACGATGTTCCGCCGCCGGCCTATCAGCCGAGTCACGACACGTTCGACCCGAGCGCGCATCGTGTCGAGGAAGAAGAGGAACGTGACAGCTTTGTCGCGCCTCGCGCCCCGGCCCCCGGCACGCCGTCGCCCGAGGCGCTGGCCCGCCTGCAAAGCGCGGTGACCAACACGCCGTCGCAGCAGTATCGCCCGCAGCCGGTGCAGCGCGAGGCCTTCCAGGAAGAGGCCCCGGCAGCCGAGCAGCGTCCGCGTTTCGGGATCAACTCGCTGATCAACCGCATGACCGGCCACGGCGCCGAATCCGAGGCCCCGCGTCCGGCGCGTCAGCAACCGACCATGCAGGCGCAACAGCCCCGGCAGGCGGCTCCGGCCCCCGACGAGGCGGAAGACGAACAGATCGAAATTCCGGCATTTTTGCGCCGACAGGCCAACTGAACGGTTTCGCAACAAGCAGGAAAAGGCCGCCTTTTGGGCGGCCTTTTTCTTTGTGAAACAATGGGATAGCGGGTGACGATGCTCTGTTGGCAAAAATCCGCCGGTGTCTGAACGGGGATGTTTCAAGCCGTTGCAAAGATTGAGTTGAGGCTGTGGCGCGGCAGAATTAAACCCTCGGTAACCATTAAAGCGCCTTGTTTTGCGCAATCGAGGGTATCTTGCAGACGACGGTTCAGTCATCAGTCACGTTCAAAGGGGTCGGGTTGCATTCCGGGCAACCGGCCTGTGTAACGATTGTGCCCGCGCCCGCGGGTCGGGGGATCGTGTTTCGCCGTACCGATGCCGACCCCGCGCAGGCCGATATTCCGGCGCTGTGGAATCATGTGAACCAGTCGCCGCTGTGCACGCTGCTGGAAAACGAACACGGGATGAGTGTTTCGACGGTCGAGCATATCATGGCCGCCCTCGTCGGCTGTGGCATCCACAACGCCGTGATCGAGATCGACGGCCCCGAGGTTCCGATTCTCGACGGCAGTTCGGCGATGTTCGTGCGGGGCATCCTGTCGCGCGGCGTGCGCCGGATGGCGACGCCCCTGCAGGCGCTGCGTATCCTGCGCCCGGTCGAAGTGATCCGCGGCGCGGCCAGCGCCCGCCTGACGCCGCATGACACGCTGCTGGTCGAATTCGCCATCGAATTCGAGGATGCCGCGATCGGCACCCAGAAAAAGACCCTGAACATGTCGAATGGCAGCTTCGTGCGCGAACTCAGCACCAGCCGCACATTCTGCCGCAAGGCGGATGTGGACGCCATGCGCGCCAACGGTCTGGCGCTTGGCGGCACGCTGGAAAACGCGGTGGTCGTGGATGGCGAAAAGGTGCTCAGCCCCGGTGGCCTGCGCCACGAGGACGAGGCGGTGCGCCATAAAATGCTGGACGCTGTGGGCGATCTGGGCCTGGCCGGGCTGCCGATCCTCGGGCATTACCACGGTGTCCGTGCGGGCCATGCGCTGACCAATGATCTGTTGCATGCGGTGTTCTCGCAGCCGGATTGTTACGAGATCGTCGAATGCGACGCGGCCACGATGGCACGGCTTCCCGGCGCGGATGTCCACTGGGATGAGATTCCCGAGGTCGCCTGAACAGCACAAGAAAAGCGCCAAAGGCGTTTTGCACCGGAAATTTATGTGCTAGGACCGTTCCGGAAGCTGGGGATTTTCCCCGCAGATACGCAAGATAGGTGAGTTCGAGCATGACTATCGGCAAGTCCCGCGCAAAGCTGGTCGGTGCAATCGTCGTGGGCCTTGGCCTTGCAGCCTGTAGTGACAATGGCCGGGTCGAGCGCGGCGACGTCGATTTCGAGAACTACAGCGCCCAGCAGATTTTTGAGCGTGCCGAATACGATCTTGCCCGCCGCAATCCCGGTATGGCCGCCGAAGTCTTTGGCGAAGTGGAACGCCTGTACCCTTATTCGGAGTGGGCCAAGCGGGCGCTGATCATGCAGGCCTATTCCTATCATCAGGACAAGGATTACGAGAACAGCCGGTCCGCTGCGCAGCGATTCATCGACTTCTACCCGACCGACGAGGATGCGGCCTATGCGCAGTATCTTCTGGCGCTCAGCTATTACGACCAGATCGACGAGGTCGGACGCGATCAGGGCCTGACCTTTCAGGCGCTGCAATCCCTGCGGCAGGTGATCGAGCGCTACCCCGACAGCGAATATGCGCGCTCGGCGATTCTCAAGTTCGACCTGGCGTTCGACCATCTGGCGTCGAAGGAAATGGAAATCGGGCGGTATTACCTGCGCCGGGACAACTTTTCAGCCGCGATCAACCGGTTCCGCGTGGTGGTCGAGGATTTCCAGACCACGACGCATACGCCCGAGGCCCTGCACCGTCTGGTCGAATCCTACCTGTCTCTGGGGCTGACGAACGAGGCCCGCACCGCCGGTGCGATTCTGGGTCATAACTTCCGCGGCACCGAATGGTATGAAGACAGCTACAAGCTGCTGACTGGTCAGGGGCTGACGCTGGAGGCGGCGGGCGATAGCTGGTTGCGCCAGATCTATCGCCAGATGATCCAGGGCCGTTGGTTGTAAAGGGGCGGCGGGGCCAGCCCCGCTGCCGGGATGCATCCGATGCTGCGCGCGCTTGATATCCGGGACATTCTGATCATCGACCATCTGGAGCTGGCGTTTCAGCCCGGACTGAACGTGCTGACCGGGGAAACCGGGGCGGGCAAGTCGATCCTGCTCGATTCACTGGGGTTCGTTCTGGGCTGGCGCGGGCGGGCCGAACTGGTGCGCCAGGGGGCCGATCAGGGCGAGGTGATGGCCGAATTCGACCTGCCCGAAGGACACCCGGCGCGCGATGTGCTGCAAGAGGCGGGCCTTCCGGCGGGGGATGAACTGATCCTGCGGCGGGTCAATTCCCGCGACGGGCGCAAGACCGCCTGGGTGAATGACCGGCGCTGTTCGGGCGAGGTGCTGCGGCGGCTGTCGGAGACATTGGTCGAGTTGCACGGGCAGCATGACGATCGCGGTTTGCTGGACCCGAAGGGGCATCGCGCGCTGTTGGATGCCTATGGGCGGCTCGAGCCGTTGAAAACCAAGGCCCGCAGCACATGGCGCGGTGTGGCCGAGGCCCGCAAGGCGTTGGAAACCGCCACTGCGGCGCTGGACGAGGTGCGCGCCGAAGAGGAATTCCTGCGCCATGCAGTGTCGGAACTGGATGCGCTGGACCCGCAGCCGGGCGAGGAAGAGGCGCTGGATACCCGCCGCCGGTTGATGCAGCAGGCCGAGCGTATCCGCGAGGATATCGCCCGCGCGCAGGCCGCGCTTGGGCAGGAGGGGGCCGAAGGGTCCGCAGGCGATGCGCTGCGCTGGCTGGAGGGGGTTGCCGACCGGGCCGAGGGGCAGCTTGATCAAGCCATCGGTGCGATAGGCCGGGCGATGGTGGAACTGGACGAGGCCGGACAAGGCGTGGCGCGATGCCTTGAGGGGTTGAATTTCAACCCGCTGGATCTGGAAGAGGCCGAGGAACGCCTGTTCGCCATCCGCGCCATGGCCCGCAAGCATGGGGTCGCGGCGGACGACCTGGGGGATTTCGCGACCGAGCTGCGCGGGAAACTGGCGGCGCTCAATCAGGGGGATGCGGACCTGAAGGCGCTGGAGGAGGCGTTATCGGCGGCGCAGGCGGCCTATGACGCCGCTGCCGGGGCGCTGAGCGCGGCGCGGAGTGAAGCCGCAGGCGAACTTGACCGGGCCGTCAGCGAGGAACTGGCGCCGCTCAAGATGGAGCGCGCGGTGTTCAGCACACAGGTCGAACCGTCCGATCCGGGGCCCGAGGGGCGCGATACGGTGACATTCACGGTGGCCACCAATCCCGGTGCGCCCTCGGGGCCGCTGAACAAGATTGCCTCGGGCGGGGAACTCAGCCGCTTCCTGCTGGCGCTCAAGGTTTGCCTGACGGGCACCGACAGCGGGCTGACGATGATCTTTGACGAGATCGACCGCGGGGTCGGGGGGGCCACGGCGGATGCCGTGGGCCGGCGTCTGGCGCAACTGGCCGAAGACGGGCAGGTTCTGGTGGTGACCCATTCGCCCCAGGTGGCGGCGCGCGGGGCGCATCACTGGCGTGTCGAAAAGAAGGTGACCGGGGCGCAGACCCTGTCCACCGTCACGCCGCTGCCGACGCCCGAGCGGGTGGATGAAATCGCGCGCATGCTGTCGGGCGACCGGATCACCGAAGAGGCCCGCGCCGCCGCGCAGGCGCTGATGGCGGGGTAGGGGCCGCTTTCGGGGATGTATCCAAGGCCCGGCCGTGAACGAGACCCGCGCGCCGGGGATCACAGGCTGCCGAAGGTGCCCTTGAGCCACTGTTCATCGGAATCGCCGCAGGCGGGGAAATCGCAATAAAAGGTCGTTCCGCGCCCCAGTTCGCTGACATAGTCGATGGTGCCGCCCAGCTGTTCGACGATTTCCTTTGAAATGCTCATGCCGAGGCCGCTGCCCGCCGCGCGCCGCTGGTCCGAGGAATCCAGCTGACTGAACCGGTCGAAGACCTTGTGCTTGACGCCTTCGGGTATCCCGCTGCCCTGATCCGAGACATAGATTCTGACGGTGTCGCTGAAACGCTTGCAGCCGACCGTCACTTCGCTTCCTTCGGGCGAGAATTTCACGGCGTTGGAAATCATGTTGTTCAGAACCTGTATCAGGCGCGATTCGTCGGCCCTGATCCGCATGGTTTCGTCCGGGGGGCAGTCTTCGGTGATGGTCACGCCGTAGGTGTTGCCATAGCCCGAATTGCCACTCACGGCTTCGCCTAGCAGGGCTTTTACCTCGACCACCGTGATCTTGTAGTTCATTTCACCGGCTTCGATTTTCTGCAGGTCCAGAACGTCGTCGATCAGATGGGACAGGCGCAGGGCGTTCTTGCCGGCGATTTCGACGAGCTTCTGCATGGAGTCGGGCACCGGACCCATCGTTCCCGAATTCAGCAGGTCGAGCGACCCCTTGATCGAGGTCAGCGGCGTGCGCAATTCGTGGCTGACGGTCGAGATGAACTGCGACTTGACGATATAGGCGGCCTTGGTGCGCTCGTGTTCCTCGCGGAGCGCTTCGAGTTGCTTGAGGTTCTTCTTGTAGAGTTTCAGGAAAACGATCGAACAGTCGATCAGGAAATACATGACGAACACGACCGTGAAGAAGTGCAGCCACAGTTCGGAATCCAGGCCGGGACGGTGCAGCCACAGATCGCGCAGAACGATGATGAAGAACGACAGGCCGTACATCGCCAGCCGTATCGTGAGCGCCATGACCAGCTGATGGTTGTTCATCGCCGCAAAAAGCGCGGCGGCGAACAGGAAGAACAATGGCGTGAAATGCCCGCCGCTTTCCTGTTCGAAGGCGACCGAGATCGCGAACAGGCAGATTGCCGCCGCGCTCAGCATCGTGTTCAGGAGAATCCAGATGAGGCTGGAATAGATGGCATCGGTCTGACGCGGCAGAAGCGCCGCCACGCGCCGGGCCAGCATGATGTCCTGAACTTCGCAGAACAGGATCGTCACGTAAAAAAGCGCTGCATTGATCGGATCGAAGTAGAATGCGGTCAGCAGGGTCGCCGCGAGGTAGATCGCCTGACGCTGCCAGAGCAGAGTCAGACTCATCGACGTGTAGTCTTTCAGATTTTGCAGCAACCGCTCGTCCGGAGCAGCCGTTTTGGAACCCGGCTGAACAATATCAAAGAACGCCATTTTTATGACCTGTTGTTAATACCCACATACGCCCCGTTCAGTGCGTTCTCTCATAGTGAAGTGGAACGAATACGCCCGCAATCTGTTAAAATCTTGTCACCGCCGCCCGGTTGAGTGTTTCCGCCGTGGGTCAGCTGTGTTCTTCCGCCGAGACTGCGGCCAGCGCCCGGTTATAGGCCTTGAGCGCATCGACATGGAAAAGCGCGCCTTTCAACTCGGGCGGCTGATCCCCGCCCCTGAGCGTGACCACGGGGATGAAGGGAATGGCCGAGCGATCGAAAATCGGCATCGCCGCCTCGAGCGTGGCGTTGCCGTCGATATAGACGCCGTCCTCGATCAGCTCCCAAAGTTGCTCCTCCCTGGCTGGGCGCTCGTGGTCGGGGCCGCGCATCAGCCGTTCGACCCGGAACATCGCCAGCAGATAGGCCTGCGGCCCGGCCGCCAGCCGTGTGCCGCGCCGCTCCAGCTGGGTCAGGAAGAACGACCGCCGCACCAGCCGCCCGCCAAGCGCGGTGGAGATCGACACGGCGACCATCACGGCAAGGCCGGTCTGCCAGTCGCCGGTCAGTTCGAACACGATCAGTGTGGTGGAAATCGGTGCCCCCAGAACCGCAGCGGCGACTGCCCCCATCCCCGCCAGCGCATAGAGCGTGGACGATCCCGACACGTCAGGGAACAACCCGGTTGCGATCAGGCCGAAAGACAGCCCTGTCAGCGCACCGACCATGAGCGATGGCGAAAACACGCCGCCGCCCATGCGCCCGCCGATGGTGATCGACACGGCCAGCACCTTGACCACGGCAAAGACGATTGCCTCGTGCAGCAGCATCTGCCCGGTCAGCGCCAGCGATGTCGTTTCATACCCGACGCCGATGATATGGGGAAAGCCGATGGCAAGCGCGCCCAGCAACGCCCCGGCCACCATCGGGCGCAGCCAGCGCGGCACGCGGGCGCGTTTCTGCATGTAACTGGCCATGTCTTCGGCAAAAAGCATGGAGTGCATGAGGATGGTGGCCACCACACCGCAGATCAGCCCCAGAAGAAGAAAGGCGGGCAGTTCGACATAGAATTCCAGGGCGCTGGAGGTGGGCAGCGCGAATTCGGTGATGTCGCCGAATTCCAGCCGGTTGATGACCGTGCCCGCCACGCTGGCGATCACGATGGGGGCAAAGGCATGCAGGGCGAAGTGGCGCAGCACCACTTCGAGCGCGAACAGCGCCCCGGCGATCGGTGCGTTGAACGAGGCCGACACCGCAGCCGCCACGGCACAGCCCAGCAGATCGCGCCCGGTGATGCCATCGGCATTGATCCGGTCGCTGACCCAGCTTGAGATCACCCCGGCCATATGCACGACCGGCCCTTCGCGCCCGGACGATCCGCCGGAACCGAGCGTGATGAGCGATGCAAAGATCGAAGCGACACCGGCACGCCCTTCGACGCGGCCTTCGTTCAGCGCCGCGCCCTCGATCACGTCCGAGACCGTGCGCACCCGCGCGTCGTCAGTGAAATGGTGCAGGATCAGCCCCACCACCAGCCCGCCGATGATGGGGATGATAAGAATCCAGTACCACGGCAGGGTTTCGGCCAGGCTGTGCAGGCTGCCGGGATCGTCCGTGCCGTAAAGAAGGCCCTGCAAGGCATTGATGCCCTTGCGGAAAAACAACGCGGCAAAGCCCGCGCCCACGCCGATGGTCAGGGCGATCAGCCAGAACTGGAACTGGCTCGGCCCGCGCGTGACCAGCACCGTCCAGCCGTTGCGCAGCGCGTCGGCGGCCGCTGTGGCCTTCTGGCGAAAAATGGACTGTTCCCCGTCGGTCATCGCGCACCGTTTCCCCTGGGGCGATCTTTCCCCCACCCAGCACATGCCCTACTGTGCGCCGGAGTCAGCTTGAGGGGAAACGCATGGGTGTTCAGGACGCAATCGCCGAGATTTCCACATTTCTAGGCCAACGGCTGACGCGGTCCAAGTCCGATCTGGATTTGCATGGCCGCAGCGAAAGTTATTTCCCGCTCACGCCCCCGGATGCCGTGGCTTATCCCGAAACCACGCAGGAGGTGGCGCAGATCCTGCGCGCCTGCGCCAAGGCGGGCTGCCCGGTGATCGGCTGGGGCACGGGAACCTCGCTTGAGGGGCAGGCCCAGGCGTTTCAGGGCGGGATCAGCGTGGATTTCAGCCGGATGAACCGGGTTCTGGAGATACGTCAGCAGGATATGGACGTGACCGTGCAGCCCGGCGTGACGCGCCAGAGCCTGAACGAGGAGTTGCGCGCGACGGGGCTGTTCTTTCCGGTCGATCCGGGCGCGAATGCCTCGCTTGGCGGTATGGCGTCGACGCGGGCCAGCGGCACCACGGCGGTGCGCTATGGCACGATGCGCGAGAATGTTCTGGGCCTCGAGGTGGTCACCGCCGGTGGCGAGATCATCCGCACCGGCACACGGGCGCGCAAATCGTCCAGCGGGTACGACCTGACCTCGCTGTTCGTGGGTGCCGAGGGCACGCTGGGGCTGATCACCGAACTGACCCTGCGCCTGCACGGCCAGCCCGAGGCCATTTCCAGTGCGGTTTGCGGGTTCGACACGATGGGCGGCGCGGTGCAGGCGGTGATCGACACGATCCAGATGGGGGTGCCCATGGCCCGGATCGAACTGATGGACGAGGCCAGCGTCGCGGCGGTGAACGCCTATTCCGGCATGACCCTTCCGGAACGGCCGCACCTGTTGCTGGAGTTTCACGGCTCGGACGCGGGGGTGGCGGAACAGGCGGAAACCTTCGGCCTGATCGCCGCCGAACATGGCGGCAGCGGGTTCGACTGGGCCACGCGGGCCGAAGACCGGACTGCGCTGTGGACCATGCGGCACAATGCCTATCACGCGATATTGGCCTCGCGGCCCGGCACCCGTGCGGTGGTGACCGACAATTGTGTGCCGATTTCGCGGCTGGCCGAGGCCATCGAGGGCACGCAGGCCGATCTGGAAGAGGCCGGGTTGCCCGGCCCGATCCTCGGGCATGTGGGCGACGGGAATTTCCATGCGATCCTGATGTTCGACGAAAACGACGCCGACGCTGTGGCCCGCGCCAAAACCGTTTCGGACAAGATGGTGACCCGCGCGCTTGCGCTTGGCGGGACGGCCACGGGCGAGCATGGCATTGGAGTGGGCAAGCTGAATTACATGGCGCGCGAACATGGCGGGGCATGGCAGGTGATGGGCGCGGTGAAGGCCGCGCTGGACCCGCAGAACATCATGAACCCCGGCAAGCTCGTGCCGCCGCGAAACTGAGCCGGCCGGACGTTCGGGTTTACGGTGCGGGCCGGGCGTTGAGGATCATCGGCCCCTCGGGGCGCATCGTGAAGGTCAGCACCGGGCGCGGGATGAGGGACCCCGAAAGCGAGAACGTGATCTTACGCAGCACGCTGGCCATCAGAACCATGATTTCGGTTTCGGCATATTGCGCGCCAAGGCAAATCCGCGGCCCGTCGCCGAACGGGATATACTGGCCGCGTGGGATCTTGCCCGACAGGAACCGCTCGGGGCGATAGCTTTCGGGGGCGTCCCATAGCTTTTCGTTCCGGTGCAGCGAATAGACCGGGAAGAACAGCGCATCGCCCTTGGAGATGCTCACGTTCTTGATTTGCAGATCGTCCGACGCATCGCGGGCAAAGAAGGCCGCCGACGGGTAGAGGCGCAGCGTTTCCTTGATATGGGCCCGCAAGAGCGGCATGTGCTGCACATCCTCGTAGGTGACCGGCGCATCGGGAGTGATCTTGCGGATTTCCTGACGAATCCGGGTTTGCATGCGCGGATGCAGGGCCAGCAGGTAATACCCCCATGCCAAGGCATTGGCCGAGGTTTCATGCCCGGCCACGACGAAGGTCAGGAGGTTGTCCACGGTGGTTTCGAGATCTTCGAAATCCTCGTCCAGCGCCGCGATCATGAGGTCTAGGAAATCCTCGGGCTCTTCCCGGTTCTGGCTGCGCCGTTCAACAATGACCTGCCGGGCCAGGTTGCGCATGTTGGTGACCGGTGCCTTGCTTTGCAGCCATTTACGGCGCGGAAGCCATTTGGGAAGCTGCATCAGATCGAACAGCGAAATCCTTGAAATATATTCGAAATAGGCTTTCAGCCCGGCGCGGATTTCCTCGGCGCTGACCTCTTCGTTGCCGGAAAAAATGACGCGGGAAATGTTGGTGAGCGTCGAGGCCGGAGCCATCTGGGTGACATCCACGACACCGTGCCCTTCGAGAAGGGAGTCGGCCACTTCGATCCCGGTTTCGGCGAAATGCGTTGCCAGCAGGGGTAGGTTGCGCGCGGCGAAGAGGGGGGAATAGCGGTGGCGTTGACTGCGCCATTTGTCGCCCTCGGACAGGATCAGCCCGTTGCCCACGGCCGAGCCGATGATGTCCTTGGTGAACTTCGCCTTGGGAAAGTAGCGGCCCTTGCCGACAAGCAGTTCGGTAATGATATCGGGATCGCAGAAATAATGGATGTTCAGAGGCCCGCGGACGTATTTCTGCCGAAGCGTTTCGTCAGGAATGACTTCGAGCATGTTGCGCCCTGCCAACTGGGCGAATTTCAGCAAACCGACAGGTTTCGTGGCAAGCTGCGCCGCGATGGGCGTCGCATCGAACAGAGGCTGTTCAGTCATTGCCAACGACCTCCTCGGGCCAGGCGCGCAATCGAGCCAAATTCAGAATAAGGGCCTGACAAGCGCACAAACACCCGGACAGGCCAAAGTTGATTTTATGGAAAACACGCCCAACTTGTTCAGACACATACAGAAATACCGTCAGGCATTCCCGAACCGGCTCGCATCGCTTGCCAAGTGTGGACATAGTGAATCATCAGATGCCGGTTTGGCAAGTATACCAAACCGTTTATTTTTTACCGCGTATTCCAGGACGGGTAAAACAGATCGGTTTTGCGAATTTATCGCATGTTCAGATAGTTTTCTTCCCCGAAAAGTTCGAAGAGAACACGCTCGTAGACACGCTTGCGCGTCTGCTTGCGAAGATCCTGACGGTGATCGTGCATCGTGCCGGTCTGTGTATCCTGATCCTTTTGCAAGGCGAGCTCCAGTTCGTTGACGTTGCTGATTGCGTCCTGAAGGGCCGTTGCGGCCGCCGACCGTGACAGGCCGCGCATCGGGACGGAGTTGCTGACCAGAACATTGATCGGTTCGGGGGCGGGTTGCTGATGGGGAGTCCGCTCCTGGATCAGGGTGTTCAGATTCTTTTCGCATGAGAGCGCTTCGGCCCCCTTAGCATCGTGCGAAATGACCAGAAAGATACCGCCGCCACGGTAGGAAAAGACACAATCGACCTTGTGAGTGGCCAGTTGGATGCTTTCGGCGACGGTCTGGATCGCATTGCGGAAACTGTCGCAATCCTGTTTCTCGTACAGCAGTTGGGCATCCTGGATCTTGATCGCGATCGACTGCGAATTGAACAGCTTGCGGCGGGCAAGCTGTGTGACGTAGTTGTCGAATTCAAGGTAGCGCAGGTGCTTGTCGACGTCGGACACCGAGATCGGATCGTCGAAGTTGAACTGCTTGTTCCGCTTCATCTTCTGTTGCAACTGATAGGCGCATTTCTGGCTGAGCTCGGTCTTGCGCCGCTCGTCGACAAGCTGATGCGCGCATTTGATGCGGCTGCGCAGTTCCAGAAAGTCGAAGGGCTTGTTGACGTAATCCGTTGCGCCTTCCTTGAAGGCTTCGTCAATATAGCTTCGATCGCTCATGGCGGTCAGCATGAGAATCGGAATGTCGGCATAATCGGGCAGGGATCGCAGCCCGCGCAGCAGTTCGATGCCATCGGTTTCGGGCATCTGGATGTCGAGCAGGATGCAGTCGAAGGGCCGTTCGGCGCGGCGGATTTCCTCAAGCGCCGCAATCGCGTTCGTTGCGGTCGATACGTTGTAATCGTCAAGCGTTTCCAAGGCCGTTTTCACAAGCTCCAGGATGCTGGGCTCGTCATCCACCACCAGAATCCGAAAGGTGGAGGCCATAATCTTGTTCGCACGGTCATCCAGTTTGCGCTGGAAACGGTCACTTGCTGAAATCAGGTTGGTCATGAGCCACGGCCGTTATTGCTGCGGAATAGCGAACAACCGATAATTAAAGATTGTGCTTTTATTGAGGCCCGGTTTCGGCGAATTCTGACCGATTGTGTGTAAAATCGGGCATTTCCGTGACATTGTTGATGAATCGCACGGAAACCCGCCATTCGACACGGCAATGTTTCCGTTGCGTCCGAAATAAACGCGGTGTTCGGGTCAGATCACGAAACCCTGCGCGTTGAACAGGACCGATTGGCTGGTGGTGCCGTCAATGGTGAATTTCGCGCCGATCGGGGTTGCGCTGACGCCCAGGCGCCGTGCCCAACGCGACCAGACAGCGGGAACGATCCCGAGGATATATTTCGCCCCGTTGTCGATCGCGACTTGGGTCATGCCCTTGAACAGCAATTGTTCGACCTCCAGACGCCGCGAGGCGGGGACGATATCGGTCACGAAAAAGCGCGATGCCTCCCAGACATCGTGCTCGACCGGGGCCTCGATGAACAGAACGTCGGTGGGCAGGCTTTCCAGAAGGCCGTTTTGCGCATCGCGCAGCATGTAACTGTAAATGCCGCATTTCGCTATGGTCGGCAGCATGCGAACGCCGCCCAGAACCTCGCCGAATTCGTGCAGGACAACCCATTGGCTCGCGGGCGTATCGTACTGATCGAACTCCATGCCGTCGGCTTCGCAGACGTCCCATTTCAGCTGATCCAGGAATATCGTTTTGCGCGCTTCGAGATATTTCACCAGAAGATCGCCATGCTCGTGAATCGTGCGGAAATTCATCGTGACCGATTTGATCTTCGATGCCTTGCTGCGGGTCATGAACCCCGATGAAACACCTCTGGCGTTTTCCGGGGTCGTCAGGGACGCCGGATTTGGCCAGTCAGGAAGTTCGGACGGCGCACGAAAAGGCGACCACGATCGGTTCATTGCCTGCTCTCAACATATTTTTGACTTATTTATGCCAAATTTTAACCAAACAAGTCTACCGTGTATTAATTTTTTATTAAATTTCGTTAGTTTAGAATGCCACAGCACAGGTCATACGCATTCCCCTGCCCGGAAATTGGGCAGCAAATTCATGGGTTGCTGTGGTTGTGCGGCCTTTTTCGCTTACGCGCATTCTTTGTGCGTCAGGCGAGAGTCGGGCCTCTCATCCCGCGGCGGCGGGGCTGGGGTGTGACGATCGGGGGGATGTTTACGGCGATGCAGGCGATTTTGCGCCGTAAAACCGTTGCCAATCCGCCAGTGTCCCGGCCACATCCTCGGGGGGCAGGAGGGCGATGACATAGTCGTCGGACTCCGATGCCACGACGGCGCGCAACGTCCGGGAAAAAGGCAGCACCGAACAGGTCGGCTCGCTTCGCTTGAGGCGCGACAGCGATCCTTTGTACATGCGCTTTTCCACAACGAGCCGTCCCAGATCGGCCAGGCGGGCGACCAGATCTCCCGAACCGCCGGAACCCAGGATCGTCGTTCGCTCTTCGAGCCGTATCCAGCCCTGTGCCCGATCCTCGATTTCCCCAAGGAAACGGTCCAGCGGCGCGGCCCGGTCGTCTGCAACGGTGCAGGCCGCCAATTGCTCGACCGAACAGGACTGACTGTCGGTCGCGACATTTTCGATGCGCCCGCGGCAGCAAAGCGATGCCTGGGGATGATTGTCGCCGATGTGCACAAGGGTTTCGACATGGGCGCGCGCCATGCCTTCCGGGGTGGCATTGCCTTCGGGGGCAGGGTGGGCGGTATCGAGGGCGATCAGCCTGCGATGCGAGGCGATCATCCGACCCACCACCTTGCCGCTCGCCACGATGTCGATCCGTCTGGGCAGGATGGTTTCGTCGATCTCGTCTATGACCCTGCGAACCAGACCGAGGCCATTTTCGGCAGGGGTGTCGCGTTCGGCGCTCAGCACGGTCCGCTCGGCGCATAAGCGTTTCAGCACCTTTCGCAGGCGCTGTTCCGCCTTGTCGTTCGGACCCGGCGTTATCTGGGCTGTCCTTGCCATCAGGAGCCCCCCGCCATGCCATGAAACAGATTGTTCGCGCCGTTCACGACACGGGCCTCCGCCGCGGCATCCCGGCAAAGGCAGCATATGACATCGGATGGCTCTTCCGGGGAGCGCACGAAAATCAGCACACCCTGCGGGCGGGCAACGATGGCGCTTTGGCGGTCGGCGGTTTCCGTTTCACCTGTCGCCGCCAGCGCGTCGGACACGGAAAAGGTAAAGGCCGCGTGTTGAAGAATCTCTTCCAGTTGGTCCTGTCTCAGAGGGTCTGCCGCGCTGGCACGAAGCGAAAGCCCGGTGCGCAGGTCCCCGAAGGAAACCAGCGAGCAATCGGGAATATCCCTGCGCATTTGGTCCAGGTATTCGGCAATGTTCATGCTCCGCCCCCCCGGCGATGGTCATGCTGGCGTGACGATTATCTCGCCCGTACCAGCCGTTGTGTCCTGCGTTGCGTCATAGGTCGGCCCCCGGTCGCGTCCGGCGCCCGCGCAGTTCGGTACGCACGCGGCGCACGCGCTTTGGCACGATTCCGGGATCGGAGGTGGTTTCGTCGTCGTCGGACCCTGCCAGGGCCAGAGATGTTTCCCCGGCATCACCACTTTGGGCGATATCCGAAGGCGCGTTGGGCGGCGTATAATGCGGCGTCTGCTGCGCGGCCGATGACGATGGATTGAGCAGCATTTCCACCAGGTGATCGACGAATTCCGCGGCGCCGCTGGCCTGCCATTTCGCTTCGTCGTCCCCCGAGTCGAGCGCCTTGAGAATCGAAATCGGATAGACGGCCTTGAACAGCCCCTCGGTTTCCTTGCGCACGCGGGCCAGCATGCGCGCGGTATCGCGATCGTTGCGCAGCTTGTCGGCCTGGGTCACAAGAAGAATGTTGTCGCCGTTCGTCCGGTCCTTGATCCGCTCCCACATCGCGGCCTCGGATTGCCGCCATGCCTGCGTGGCCGGGGTGCACCAGACGACGCAATCGATATCATCCACGAGGGAGAGCATCGCCTCGGTGGACAGGTTCGGATCGGAAATGCCGGGCATGTCGATAAGATCGCAGATATCCAGCGTTTCGGACGGGTTATAGAGCCGGATATAACGTGTATCTTCGACCGATACCTCGTCGAGCGCGGCGATGTCACAGGGCATTTCCGTTCCGTCGTGCCGTACCGCAACCGCAGAGTCCGCCCCTTTGCTGAGCCAGACCGGCGGAAGCCGCGTTGCGGTCACGCGCACCGGCATCGGCGCCCCGCCCAGAAGCAGTTTGGACAGCGTGCTTTTGCCTGCGCTGAACTCGCCCATCAGCGCCAACCGGGGTTTGCGGGGGGCGACGCGCAGACTTGTATCGGCGGTATCCAAGGTCGTCTCCTTCGTCATGAGGTGTAGCGTCTGAATGTTTCGATCGCCGTGTCGAGACTGCCGTGACAGTCCTGACCTGCCGGTGTCTGAAACAGGGTCTCGATGTTCTCGCCGTGCTGGCGGCCTGAAATCAGGTCGGTCAGAACGTCATGCTGCTGGTCCAGGAACCCTTGCAGTTCCTTGAGGACGGCAGTGCGAATGTCGCCGGTCTGCGCATCCTTCATCTGCGTCATGAAATCTTCGGTTTCGGCGCGGATCAACTCGCGGAACTGTTTGGCGAACGCCTTGTAGCCGCGGGTCTTGCGCCACCACATGACCCACCAGCTGTCGTTGAAATCCAGTGCGATGGTCTGTCCCAGGGCGACCGGGGCGGGGATATCGGGAACTGCGGGCACGCCTATCTGGATGCCTTCGACCATCTTCCCGAAGGCGCGGTAAAGAAGATGGGCCGTATCGGTCACGGCGGCCTCATAGCGCTGCTCGGCAGCCTTGCGGATACGCGCGCCCATCGACGAATAGGCCGACCGCAGCAGGACACGCAGCCCCGTCGGGGTGTATTCCCAAACCAGATCCGGGCCGAAACGTTCGAGATGCGTCAGAAGCGAATGCGTGGAGCGTTCGACGAAGTTCTCATGCGCCCGGTCGGCACGCAGGTGAAAATCCGCAATGATCTCGTCGATCTCGCTGCCGAACCCGTCCAGATGGGTTTGGGCGATCTGTTCGAATTCTTTCCGCAGGTCGTAGCCGCTGAGATTGGCGCCGTGATCGCCGGCTTCGATCATCACCGATTGCGCTGCCTGTTGGGACGTGGCGATGGAGAGCGCCGAAGAGGCCAGCTTTTCCAGCAGCGGCGCGCCAAGCCCGTCCACGATGCGTTGCGACAAGCCCTGCATCAGGGCAGGGAGGCCGGACATGTCCCATATCTGATCTGCGGGCTCGCGGTCGATCCGGGTGGTGCCCAGCAGATCGTTCGTGATCGCCAGCAGCGCATCGGCGCTGACATCGGGCATATCGTCCAGTTTTCCGCTGAGTGCCTTGTTCGCCCAATAGGCGCTGCCGAAAATGATCTCGGCCTCCGCCGGGCCATCATGGGCCTGCAGCGTTTCGCGCAGGCTGTCCTCGATCTCGGGGATCTGGTTGACCGGATCGGACAATTCGTCGATCCGGTTGACAAAGATCACCACGTCACGCGACGGCAGGTTCGATATCAGGCGGATCAGGGCAAGATCGACCGTGGTCAGGGCCTGCGCCGCCGACAGGACGACCACGCAGATCCGGCTGTCGCGGACGGCCTTGATGGTGATCATCTCGCGCATCATGAAGGTGTCGTTGACGCCCGGCGTGTCGCGCAGGCAAATCCTGTGCGGAACAGTGCGGCAATTCAGATACAGATCGGCCGACCGGGTGATATCGGCAAACTGACCCTGCCCGTCATCGGCGGGATCGTCGCTGTCATCGCCGAAATCGTCGCCCAGACAGATATAGCGTTCCAGCAGGTTCTTGTCGAAATAGCTGTATTCGTGTTCTTGCCCCATCAACAGTTCGAATTTGCGGCCCAGGCGCTTGCGGGATTTTTCGCGCATGGTTTCAAGCTGATGCTGAATTTTCTGCAGCTCGCTGTCCGCCCCGGCGCGTCCGGCCAGTTCTCCGAGACGACCGCCCTTGGAGGTCAGCCTGTCCCATTCGTCTTCGGTCATGAACTGGAATTTCGCGCCGTTCTCGGCGCGTTTCTGACCCGGTGTCAGGTGCAGGGAGGTCACTACGGAGGTCCACGGATTGACATCCGACGGAAGCAGGTCGGCCCAGCCAGCCATGGCGTTCAGCAAGGTCGTCTTGCCCGATTTCACCTGTCCCAGAACCGTGACACAGGGTTCGAAATCGGCAAGTTCGTCCTGCAAGCGCTGCACCGAACGGCGCGTGCCTTTGCCCGCGAGATTGGCGAGCGTTTCCAATGCCTGTTCGATTTCGGCTGTCCGGCAGGCGAAATCGCTCAGGTCTTCCATGCCCGACGACAGATTGCCCGGACCGGCGGAGGTCAGGAGCCCGGTTGCGTGATCTATTTCAGCTTTGACGTTCATTCGGCTTCCGGTGTCGGCTTGGGCGAGACGGATGGACAGGCCTGGTTGGGACATCCATATCATCCGCCCGCGTTCAACATTTGACGAAACTGGCAAGCAATTGTGGTGAGAATTGGACGCGTCTGCGGAAATAATCTTGCTTTTGCCCCGTTCGTTAACCCGCTTTTCAGCCTGCCGCTTTTTCGATCAGCTCCTTGCGCATCTGAAGTAACAGGGTCACGGCGTCGAGGGCGGCGTCTTCGCCGCGTTCCAGTTGAAACAGAACCAGCATTTCCTCGCCATCCTGAAGATCGTCACGCACGGTTTGCGCCGCCGGGTCGTTCGGGGCGATGCGGTCCATCAGGGTGCCGAGCGACGATACCGCTTCGACGCAGCCATTCAGGATCGCGTCGGAGTTCAGTTCCCCCGACATATCCAGCGAGTCGAGCATCTGCCCGGCCTGTTTCTGCAGCAGATCGGCGGCTTCGGACAGCAGCACGCCGGTTTCGGTCGCGACAGTCTCATTGCCGGAGGTCAGCGGCGATGCCGCAGCGGGGACCACAGCGGCTGAGGGCGAGGCGGCGTTTGCGTCCGGGGCCATCGGGGCCTGCGACGACAGCCTTTCCAGAAAGACCCGGCCCTGGTCGATATCCGCGGCACGCCCTTGCCGCACCTCGTTCAGCACCAGGTTCATCAGGCGCTGGCCACCGCTCGACGCCCAGAGCGCATCGTCCACCGCCGTGCCCGAGGTCTGCGCCGTAATGCCTTGAATCGTCGCGACCGGGCACATGCCCAGAAATTCCTCGGCCACGACGGGCTCCAGACGGGACATGATACCGGGCAGCACGCCGCGCATCATTTGCTTGTCCGCCTTGGTCAGCACCAGAAAGCTGTGATCCTTGATGTGGTCCGGGGCCATCGCCCAAAGCTGTTGTTCCGCGCCGTTGAAATCCTGGCTGCACCACAGGACGATATCGGCCCGCCTGACAATCTGATCGAGAACGGAACCGTTGTCAGCGGGGTTTCCCGTCAGGCCGATTTCAATGAAGTCCTGACAGGCCAGCCTCGGGGTCGGGATCTCCTGGCGTGCGCGCACCACATCCTCGGGCAGGTCGATATCCTTCAGCAATCCCGCAGTTTCCTGGACCGAACCGTCGCGGCGCTCGATCACGGTGCGCTCATGTTCGCCATAGGACAGTTCCATGATGGGCGGCGACAGACCGCCCGTCGATACCGAATGGCCCGACAGCATTTCCAGAAGGGCCGTCTTGCCACTGCCCGGCAAGCCGGTGACGACCACCTGAACCGGTTTGGTGAGGTGCGACAACAGCCGCCCTCCCCAGCGGTCGTAGGGCGCCGGTATGTTTCCGCTGGATAGCGCGGTTTCCAGACGGTCGATGACCGGACTGATGTTCCCGATATTCGTCACGCGTGTACTCTCTTCCAAATCCGGCCTATGCGGTTCCGGCGCCCGAGCGGGACACCTTGGCCAGAATCGTGATGGTTTTGTTCCCGGCCTGATGCGTGCTTGAATGCGTTACCGCTTCGGAAGGGGGCTCGGACATCTTTGCCCCTTCCTTCACGGCCTTGATGACGCAGAACGACACGTTGTCCTGATCCGGGTCGTCGAGCTTGTGAATTTCGCGCATCAGCGCCGCGCTGATATCGTCGGCCGAGCGTTTGCGCGAAAACCGCAGGATGCCCTCGATCTGGGCGTCGTCCAGAAATTGCAACCCGTCGCTGGCCACGATCAGGATATCGTCATGCCGTATCCGAAGAGGCATCGACCGGCAGTCCATCTGAGGGATGTCATCCCCGATCAGGACGGATGTCAGGCAGCTTGGATCGGGATAGTTCAGCGCTTCTTCGTAGCCCATGATGCCGTTGTTCACCAGGAAATCGATCTGGGATTCCAGCGCATGGTTTTCGTTCAGGCGCGTCAACACACCATCGCGAAACAGGTACAGGGGCGAATCCCCGACCGAAACCCAGTAAAGCCTGTCCTCGATAAAGACCGAGGCGACAAGGGTCGCGCCCATTCCGGCCACGTTTGCGCGCGTGCTGGCGTATAATCCGACGCATTCGTTCGCGCATTCGGCGGCACGGCGCAATATATCTCCGATATGCGGCTCCAGCAGGTCGGGATCGCCGGATTGCAGCTTCAACTCGCTGAAAACCTCGGTCACGACGATCTTGCTGGCCACATCGCCGGCGGCGTGCCCGCCCATGCCGTCCGCCAGGACCACGAAACCGCAGGGGAATCCGGCCTGAAAATCGGACACGACGGCGTCTTCCTGGCGGTCGCGACGCCCCTGGTCGATGGACATCGACGTTTCGTAGATCAGATCAACCGTTTGTGTCATGGGCCCAGCCATTGTTGTCCGGGGTGCCCCATTTGAAATCCTGACCGCAAAGCGGAATGAACTTCAGAACGGTCTCACCGATGGTGATCTTGTCGCCTGCGCACAGGTCTTCGGTGCTCAGAACCGGCCTGTCGTTGCGGCGAACCAGGTTTGCCTTGCCGCCATGCCCGATATAAAAGACGCGTTGCTGTTCGTCATAGGCGATCGAGGCGTGGTTCTCGCGCGAAATGCTGTTGTCGCCAAAATCCAGCCGAACGGATTGATCCGCACCGCGCCCGATGGTGCAGACACCGTTATGCAGGGTGAAGGACGCGCCATAGCCCGCGCCGCTGATCACCACCAGCCATCCGACCGGGAACATGGCGTGTTCCGCGTGCGAGGCGACCGGCGCTTGCGACAGCACGTCCCGCCCGATGTCGTTCCCCGGCTGGAAACCCAGCAACCGTGTCTTGGCCCGGCCACGGCGCCCGGCACCAAGCCCCGCTGTCGGTTGAGGGACATCGACCGCGACAGCGGGGGCCGGATCGGCGGCGGGTGTCGGTGCCTCGCTGGCCGGTGCGGGGGGTGGTGTTTCGTTACTTGCCTCTTGTGCAGGTATTTCGGGAGAAACGGTGACGGTGCGTTCGTATTCGGCGCCGAGTTGCAGGGGCGCAGGATCGTCAGCAGGGGGCTCAACACGGTCTTGCGATTGCGGCACTTCGTGTTCGCCGGTCATGTGCTGCGGGGCGGTCGTATCGGGCTGCGATGCGGGGGCCGTATCGTCGGGCTGACACGCGGGTGGCTCGTCTGCAAGGGAGGCCGCTTCGTCCTGCTGCGGTTCCTCCGTCGCGCATGTTTCGGCCGGGGCAGGGGTGGCGGGCATCGCTGCGGCATCCGCAAAGGTCACATCGTCTTGCAGATCGTCGTAATCCGTATCGGAAAAGAGATTGTTCAGATCGTCCATCAGGTCGTGATCCGCATTTTCGCTCGGACCCTCTGTCAGGCTCTCGGCCAGATCGTCTGTTTTCCGGTCGAACTGTTCGAAACCGTCTTCGGCCTTCGCGCTGACTTGCCCTAGCAGGATATCGTCAAGCCGCTCTGCCTGCTGGTCCTGCGCGGTCCGGTGCGGCATTTCTTCCTGCGCGCTGTCGGTGCGCGGCCTGTCGGGCGTGGGAATATCTGCTGAGGGAATGCCGCCAGCCTCGAAATGCGCCTGACGCTTTTCTCCGATAATGTCACGAATGAATTTCATGATCGTCCTTTCAGTTTTGACCCGTGGCGGCTGCGCGGCTCCGCCGTTTCACTAGAGAATTCAACATACGCGATAGCCCGGACCGCGGAGCGTCCTCCCCGGTCGTTTCGTCCGCCGCTGCCATCATAGGCGCTTCCGGTTCTTCAGCTTCGATCTCGTGCCGGATTTCAGCCCTCTCCGGTTTTTTGCGGCGGCCGTGTTTTTCCGTGTGTTTTTCCGATTGCCGGTCCTGATCTTTCAGCCAGGCTTCGAGATCCTGAATCGGGTTGCCGAAGATATCGACAAGCTGCGGGAGCTCGTCTTCTTGTTCGGCGGATTCGTCGGTCGTGTCTTTGGCCTGCGTGGCCGTGTCGGGCACGGCGGCGGTAAGATACCTGTTCGTGTCCGCCACAAGCGAGGAAATCACGGCTTCGAGTCTCGTGTCCGGCAAATCTGCATCCGGCTCGAGCTCGGGAACGCTTGCAACCGTATCCGGTTTCGCATCGAGCAGGGTCAGCCATTCTTCGACCGAGCGGATGCGTTCCCCCCGTGACAGCGAAAGGGCACGGTCGATGGCGTCCAGGAACGGCCTGTCGAAAGGCCACTTTCCTTCCGCCAGCGGAACGTAGGGGTCCGGTTCGTCCGAGGTCAGCGCCGCAAGCCGTTTCTGGCTTTCCGGTGGCGCTTCGCCCGTGACCAGGTGATAGAACGTCGCCGCGACGGAATAGAGATCGCTCGACATGTCCTGGATACTGTCCTGAACATAGAATTCCTGCGGGGAATAGCCCTCTTTGACGGCGAGCAGCGTCGAAAGGGCGCGCGACGATTTGCGAGTCTCCTCACGCGCGGCGCCGAAATCGATCATGGTGACCTTGTCATTGATATCCAGCAACAGGTTGTCGGGCGAGATATCGCGGTGCAGCATCCCCTGGGCGTGAACGTAATCCAGCGCGTTCAGGGTATCGTGCAGCAACTTGGTGATGAGGCGGTTCGTCAGCCGCTCGGGCTCGCGTTCGAGCACGGTGATCAGGTCGACGCCCTGAATGTACTCCATGGCGATATAGGCGGTGTTGTTTTCCTGAAAGACCTGATGAACCCCGACGACATTGGGATGTTCGAGCTTGGCCAGACGCAGGGCCTCGCGCAGGAAATTGCGAATGACGCTCTGGAACTGCTCCTGATTGTCCGTCTCGGTCGGACGGACTTCTCCTTCGACGCGATGGCAGATCGAACTGGGGAAGCATTCCTTGATCACGACACGGCGATCAAGGCTGTCACGGGCAAGATACGTCATGCCGAACCCCCCGTCTATGAGATGCCGTTCGATCGTGTACTGACCGTAAAGAAGCGTCGCGCCGGGAGAGAGGAGTTGATCCTCAGGCAGGCTTTGAATGGTGGCCGTGTTTGGCAATGTAACTTTCCATTGGACAGCTTGAAAACCATTGGGAAGGGTACGTTTGCACTCATAACGTTAATACGCTGCACCGGAATTGTGATCAGATCGTGGCCAAGATCGGTCGATCAGTTGGCAAGCGGGTAAAACTTGCCTCAAAATGGTCGCAGGCGTTTATGCAGGAGCCCTCGGGCCGCGGGCGCGCGCGTCAGCCTGTCCGGGTCTTCCTGGCGGCAAGCCGTTGATGCCACAGCGTGTCGTTCACTTCCGGGAGGGTCTCTTTCAGTACAGACCTGTAGGCCTTCTGATCGAGCCGCCGCTGTTCATCCGACAATAGCGCACGGCTCAGGAAGCGTTTCGAAATCGAAACGAACTCGTTCGCCGAAAGGTGCCTTTGCTCAACGCTGTCGACGGCGCGCCCGAGCAATCTGAACAGGTTCTGCGGCGAGATCGTCTTCAACGATACCTGATCCCCGGCGACCACCCGAACGGAGGATTTCCTGTCTTGCCGGGGACGCGAGGCAATCCGGGTGTTTATCATGTCTTCGATTTCGTCCCGGAACGCGTTCAGCGGTTTTTCGAGGACGCAAACGAAGGTTCCGTCACCGCGATAGGACAGGCTGCTCAGATGACCCAACAGCGCCTGTTGAATCGATATGGCGACATCGGGCGCCATGATCGCCAGATTGTCTGGCGAATGCTTCGGAAAGTCACGCCCCGGATGCCTGATCTTGAACGCGATGAGAATCGCCTTGCACGATTTGCGACGGCCAAGCGCGATCAGGTAGTTTTCGAACTCCGCATAGTCGATCAACGCCCCGGCTTCGTCTGTCGTGTCCTCGGCGCGGTCGGCGCCCGGCTGTGCCATCGCCTTGTCCAGGCTTGGCCAGAAATCGTGATGTTCCTTGTCATGGGTCAGCCTTTGCGCTTCGTGAAGGCGGGCGCGAAGTTCGAGGAAGTCGAATGGTTTGGTGATGGAATCGGTCGCACCGGCGGCAAAGGCCCGGTCGAGATAGTCTTTGTCTTCCATCGCGGTCAGCATCAGGACCGGCTTGTGGCGGTATCCCGGTGTTTGACGGATCAACCCCGTCAGGTCGATCCCATCCATGGCCGGCATTTGAATGTCGATCAGGAAACAGTCGAAAAACCTTTGTTCATCGCTGATGGTTTCCAGCGCATGTTTGGCGGATTGCGCCGTTTCGACCTCGTGATACCCAGTGCCTCCCAGAACGTGCCGAAGAATTTCCAAAATGCTTTCGTCATCATCGACCGCAAGGATCTTCATTTCGCGTTGGCCTTTAGTGGTGAGTTCAGGAGAAAACACAGGTCACTGGCTACGCAGAATCTTGGTTTAGAGGCGAAATGTGGTGGAACTTTGACCCTTTTCCCTTGTTGCCCGCCCGGAGGTGAAATTTGCCACTATCGGCCCGTCCGGCAAGAAGAAATTCCTATGAAACCCGCGGGAATGCCGGACAGGCCGATGGCTGACAAAAACCGGACGGCGGCATGTGCCGACCGACATCTTAGATCTGTGTCGCGCGATCCTGAAAGGCACACGGGACGTGCCCGGCACTCCCGCCTGAAACGAGTGCCGGTTCGCGTCCCGCTATATATGCCGATAGGGGGCTTATACGCGCTCGACCGCGACCTTTTCACTGGGATAAAAGGCCAGATGGTCCTTGATGCGGGCCACGTCGTCCTTGGGGGCGTCATAGCTCCAGGCCGCATTCTTCAAGGTCTGGCTCTTGGTCACGATGGAATAATAGCGCGCCTCGCCCTTGAGCGGGCAGGTGGTGCGTTGATCGCTTTCATCCAGAAACGCCATGGCGATATCGCCGCGGGGAAAATAGATGACATCCGGGTGGCCGTTTTCCGACAGTTCCAGCGCGTCCTTGCTTTCGGCCAGAACCGCGCCGCCTGCACGGACCACCCATGTTCCCTCGGCCTTGCGTATCTTGATCCCGGTCATCTCCGTCCCTTTCGTGTCTTTTCGTATCTGCTGTGTGCTTGCCCGGCTTTTGTAACGTCAGTGTTGCAAAGGCGTGGTTGCTTGCTCCAACCATAGACGAGCCGCCCCGGATATCCGAGGCCCGATTTTGTCGCGGCACGCGGCGTGATAGGCATCCAGCCAGTCGCGCTCGGGATCGCTCAGCATAGCGGTCACGATCAGCCGCCGGTCGATCGGCACGAAGCTCAGCGTTTCAAAGCACAGCTTGCCGGTTGCGTCGCCACCGGGCAGCGTTTCGGCGTCGCGCACGACCAACAGGTTCTCGATACGGATGCCGAATGCGCCTTCGCGGTAATAGCCCGGTTCGTTCGATACGATCATGCCCGGCTCGAACGGAACGTCGCTGATCTTCGACAAGCGCTGCGGGCCCTCGTGAACGCACAAATGCACCCCCACGCCGTGGCCCGTGCCATGCGCATAATCCTGATCGGCCAGCCACAGCGGATAGCGCGCAATGGCGTCCAGATCGCGCCCCGCCAGCCCGCGCGGCCAGCGCGTGCGGCTCATCGCGATCATGCCCTGCAACACGCGGGTAAAGGCGGTGCACTCGTCCTCGCCCACATCGCCCACGGGCAGGGTGCGGGTGATGTCGGTGGTACCGTCAAGGTATTGCCCACCCCCATCCAGCACCAGAAGATCGCCCGCCTGCAGCACACGGTTGGTTTTCTGCGTCACCCGGTAATGCGCCAGCGCGCCATGCGGGCCCGACCCGGCAATGGTGTCAAAGCTGATGTCCAGCAGTTTGCCGGTAGCGCGGCGGCTGTCTTCCAGCCGGGTGACCACGTCGATTTCGCTGATGGTGCCGGGGGCCTGAGCGTCGAACCAGGCCAGGAACTCGCACAGCGCCGCGCCGTCGCGCAGATGCGCCTCTTGCGTGGCGGCGATCTCGGCGCTGGTTTTCGTGGCTTTCGGCAGGACACAGGGATCGTCGCCCCAGACATGCGCGACACCGGCCTCGTCCAGGTGCTGCACCACCCAGAGCGGCACGCTCGCCCGATCCAGACGCACGCTGCCCGTCAGGCTGCGCAATCCGGGGCCGAACGCACTGGTGGGGCGGATCGTGACCTCGCCGCCCAGATGGTCGCGCACCCTGTCGTCCAGCTTGGCCGCGTCGATATAGAGCGTCAGATGCGCATCGTCATGCAGCACGGCAAAACCATGCGGCACCGGGTTGCGGGGGATGTCGCTGCCGCGGATATTCAACAGCCACGCGATCGAATCCGGCAGGGTGATCACCGTCGCGGCATGGCCCGCATTGCGCAGGGCGGCGGCCAGACGGCGGCGCTTGTCCGATTGCGGCTCGCCCGCGAGGGTTTCGGGATAGACCCGCACCGCGCCTTGCGGGGGGGGCGGACGGTCGGGCCAGATACGGTCGATCAGGTTGCCGGTGGCTTTCAGCTCGATCCCGGACACGGCCAGCTCCTTCTCGACCGCCGCGACCTGCGCAGGCGTATACAGCCACGGATCGAAGCCGACCGCGCCGCCATCGGGAAGATGCTCTTTCAGCCAGACGGCCAGTTTCGTTTCAGGCCAGTCCACGGGGGTGAAATGCGCGGTATCCACCTGCGTCCTGACCTGAGCGCGATAGCGCCCATCGACGAAGACGCCCGCGATGCCGGACAGAACGGCGCAGAAGCCCGCCGATCCGGTAAACCCGGTCAGCCACGCCAGACGGTCGTTGCAGGGGGCGACGTATTCGCCCTGATGGGCGTCGGCGCGGGGCACCAGAAACCCGGCCAGCCCCTCGGCGGACATCGCCTCGCGCAGTTGCGCGAGACGCGGCGGGCCCTGTTCCGGGCTGGCAGTGTCGTCGAAGGACTGAAACATCGCGATCTCCTGAAAACGATCTAATCCGACAGTGCTAGTGAACCTGGCCCCGAAGATCAACGCCGCGCATGCGCCGGAGGGAAGATGGGGGCGCTGCCCCCGTCGCCCGTTGGGCGACTCCCCCGGAGTATTTCGGGAAAGATGAAGACGGCGGGCCGCCCGGTTGCGGCCTTCAGCCCACTTTCCTGATCCCCATCACGCGGGCCCGCGCCCGCGGGTCGGGATCGAACAGCGCCGCCAGTTGTTCGGTCATCGCGCCGGCCAGCTGATCGACATCCGTGATCGTGACCGCGCGCTCGTAATAGCGGGTCACGTCATGGCCGATGCCGATGGCCAGCAATTCCACCGCCTTGCGTCGTTCGACCATGGCGATCACGTCGCGCAGGTGCTTTTCGAGGTAGTTCGCGGGGTTGACCGACAGCGTGGAGTCATCCACGGGCGCCCCGTCCGAGATCACCATCAGGATCTTGCGCGCCTCCTTGCGTCCCGCCAGCCGCCGATGCGCCCATTCCAGCGCCTCGCCGTCGATATTTTCCTTGAGCAGGCCCTCTTTCATCATCAGGCCCAGATTGTCGCGGGTGCGCCGCATCGGGGCGTCGGCGGATTTGTAGATGATATGGCGCAGATCGTTCAGGCGGCCGGGCAACTGCGCGCGCCCTTCGTTCAGCCATGCTTCGCGGCTCTGGCCGCCTTTCCACGCGCGGGTGGTGAAGCCCAGCACCTCGACCTTGACGTTGCAGCGCTCAAGCGTGCGCGCCAGAACGTCCGCACAGATCGCCGCGATGGAGATGGGCCGCCCCCGCATCGAGCCGGAATTGTCCAGAAGAAGGGTCACGACGGTGTCGCGGAATTCGGTGTCCTTTTCGACCTTGAAAGACAGCGGCGTGGTCGGGTTGGCCACCACACGCGCCAGCCGGCCCGCGTCCAGAATACCCTCTTCGCGGTCGAACTCCCAGCTTCGGTTCTGCTGCGCCTGCAGGCGGCGTTGCAGCTTGTTGGCCAGGCGGCTGACCGCGCCCTTGAGCGGCTCGAGCTGCTGATCCAGATAGGCGCGCAGGCGTTCCAGTTCGACGGGTTCGGCCAAATCCTCGGCGCGGATTTCCTCGTCGAACTCGGTGCTGAACACGGTGTAGTCGGGATCGGCTTCGGACACCGGCGCAGGCGGGGGCGGATCGAGCGGGGCTTCCCCTTCGGGCAGCTCGGTTTCGTCGCTCATCTCGTCTTCGGCCATGTCGTCGGACGATATCTGCGCCTGCTGCTCGTCCATCTGCTGATCCTGGGCCTGTTCTGGATTGGCCTCGGAGTCATCGTCTTCGCTGTCGTCCTGACCGCTGCTGTCGGGCTGCTCGTCCTCGTCGTCGGGGGATTGCTCGGCCTCGTCGTCCTGATCGTCGTCCAGCGCATCGGGGTCGTCCCCCAACTGATCGCCATAGCCCAGATCCTCGATCACCTTGCGGGCGAACCGGGCAAAGGCCGCCTGATCGGCCAGCGTGTCCCCGAGCCCCTCCAGCGTGCCGCCGGCCTGTTGCTCGATGAACCCGCGCCACAGGTTCATGACGTTCTGCGCCGCCGGGGGCAGATTGCGCCCCGTCGCCATGTGGCGCACCAGATACCCGGCGGCGGTGGCCAGCGGCGCGTCCGAGGCTTCGGTGATCTGGCCATAGCCCATGCGCTCGGCCTCGGCGCCGATTTTGGCGTCGATATTGCCGGCGGTGCCGGGCATGTCACGCGCACCAATCGCTTCGCAACGGGCGGTTTCCATCGCCTCATACAGATCGCGTGCCATGTCGCCTGCGGGGTTATAGCGCGCATGGGTGGCCGCATCGTGATACTTGTGGCGCAGCGCCAGCGCATCGGCGGTGCCGCGCGCCTGCAAGACTTCGTCACGGGTCATCCGGCGGCTGACCTGCGGCAGGCGCATGGAATCGCCGGTCAGTCCCGAGGGATCGACCGAATAGCTGACCGTCAGTTCCGGGTCGTCGGCCAAGACCTTGGTGGCCTCGGCCAGGGCCTTCTTGAACGGATCGGCGGGGTTGTCGGTCGGTTTGGTCATTGCAATAGCCGTGTTTCGGGTTGGGTGCGGGCAAAATCTTTGCAGGTGTCTGACAGGCGTTCGAATATCTCGCGGCTGGAGCGGTCGGCATGGCCGATATAGGCCTCCATCATCAGTGCCATGTAGGGTCGCCACCTGGCGATATGGGCCTCCACCGCCTCTGCATCGCCGGTCAGGCGGATCGCGGCCGCGCGAAAGGCGTTCGCCTTGTCATAGGCCGCCTGCTGCCCGTCGAGAAAGGCCGACACAGCCGCATAATCCCCATAGCCGAACCAAAGCGCCGCACAGTCCGCCGCCGGGTAGAGTTCGCCACCCTCCGCAAAGGCGGGCCATGCGCAAAGCAGCGCCGGAGCAAGGGCGGCCTGCGCACTCACCCCAGACTCACGCTCGCGGCGCTTTCGGGCAGTTCCTCGTCAAAGCAGCGCTGATAGAACTCGGCCACGGTCTGGCGCTCCAGCTCGTCGCACTTGTTGAGGAAGGTCAGGCGGAACGCATAGCCCACATCGCGGAAGATCGTGGCGTTCTGCGCCCATGCGATCACCGTCCGCGGGCTCATCACCGTGCTCAGCTCACCATTCATGAAGGCCGACCGACTGAGATCCGCGACGGTCACCATCTGGCTGATGATCTTGCGGCCCTTTTCGGTGTTGTAGAGCGGGTTCTTGGCCAGCACGATATTGGTTTCGGCGTCATGGCTGAGATAGTTCAGCGTCGCCACAAGGCTCCAGCGGTCCATCTGGCCCTGGTTGATCTGCTGCGTGCCGTGATAGAGGCCGGTCGTATCCCCGAGGCCGACGGTGTTCGCGGTGGCGAACAGGCGGAAATAGGGGTTCGGGGTGATCACCTCGTTCTGGTCCAGCAGCGTCAGCTTGCCGTCCACTTCCAGCACCCGCTGGATCACGAACATCACGTCCGCGCGCCCCGCGTCGTATTCGTCGAACACGATGGCGGTGGGGTTGCGCAGCGCCCAGGGCAGGATGCCTTCGTGGAATTCCGTGACCTGCACACCATCCTTCAGCTTGATCGCGTCCTTGCCGATCAGGTCGATCCGGCTGATATGGCTGTCCAGGTTGACCCGCACGCAGGGCCAGTTCAGGCGGCTGGCGACCTGTTCGATATGGGTGGATTTGCCCGTGCCGTGATACCCTTGGATCATCACGCGCCGATTGTGGCTGAAGCCCGCAAGGATCGCCAGCGTGGTGTCGGGGTCGAACTTGTAGGTGCTGTCCAGTTCGGGCACGCGATCGCTGCGCTCGGCAAAGCCTTTCACGATCATGTCGGTGTCGATGCCGAATACCTCGCGAACGGAAATCTCTTCGGTCGGTTTTGCGTTCGTGTCGATGCTGCCGTCAGCCATTCGCGCGGTCCTTCAAGTCGGGTGTCTCAAGTTGCGTTACGTGGTGCAACATATTGCAGCAAAGGGCAAGGGGAAGGGTAAGCGTCATGGACTCCGCAAAAAGTCGCGCTAACTCAGGCCATGGAACAAGAGGAATGGCGCCATCTTGGCTACGCGTGAAGATATTGAAAACTGGCTGGGGCAGATCGCATTGGGGGACCGTGCGTCTTTTTCCGCGTTGTATTCGGCTACATCTGCGAAACTTTTTGGCGTTATCTTGCGTGTCTTGGACAACAGGGCCGAAGCCGAAGAGGTGCTGCAAGAGGTTTACATGCGCGTCTGGCGGCATGCCGGGCGCTATCGGGTCAACGGGCTCAGCCCCATGACATGGCTGATCACAATTGCCCGCAACGCCGCCGTGGACCGCAAGCGGCGGCGCGTGGCGATCCCGGCGGATATGTCGGCCATCGAATTCGAATCCGACAGCGGGCCGGGGCCGGAACAGCGCGCGATTGCCGCATCCGAAAATGCGCGCCTTTCGGACTGTATGGATGAACTGGCCGAAGGTCATGCCGAGGCCGTGCGTCGTGCATATCTGGATGGCGAGACCTATGCAGCGCTTGCCAGCCGCTTCGATGTGCCGCTCAATACGATGCGGACATGGCTGCGCCGCAGCCTGCTGAAACTGAGGGAGTGCCTGTCGCGATGAGCGATGAGACACCAGATCGCGAGGCCGACAAGGCCCTGGCCGGGGAATACGCCCTGGGATTGCTGCCGCCGGACGAGGCGGCGGCGTTCGAGGCGCGTCTGGCCACCGATCCCGCATTGCGCGCGATCTATGCCGATTGGGCCGAAGATCTGGCCAGGTTGACCGACCGGATCGAGCCGGTGGCCCCGCCGCCTCGGGTGTTTGGCAAGATCGAGGCTCGGCTGTTCGGCAGCGGCCGCAGCTCAGGCAGGGCCTGGCTGTCATGGATAATGGGCGCTGTGGCGGCGGTGGTCGTGGTCGTGGCGGTCGGGCTTGGGACTGGGGTGTTGGATCGTGGCCCGACGCCGCCGGGCAGCCCCGCCTATGTGGCCGAAATCGCTGCCGAGGATCGTAGCCTCGTCGTTGCCGCCGCCTATGATGCGGGGCAGGGGCGTTTGTTCATTGACCGACAGCGTGGCGCCCCGCGGGAGGGGCGCGCGCTGGAATTGTGGCTGATCGCAGGAGAGGACGCGCCGGTGTCGCTCGGTGTGCTGCCCTCCGAGGCTCAGGCCGACCTGACTGTGCCGGCTGCGTTGCGATCGCGCCTCGACGGTGCGGTGCTGGCGATCACCGATGAACCGCCGGGCGGATCGCCCACGGGCACCGCCACGGGCGATATTCTGGCGGTCGGAGAGATCACGAACCTGTGATCGCCTGTCCTGAAACTCTTTGACGAAATCTGCGTGGCTTTGGGTGTCGGCGGGCAATCAGGCCCGTCACGCCCTTGTCGCGGCGATCAAGGCCGCGACGTCATAACAGGAGGAACTCGATATGTTTACGATCAGGACATTTGCCGCCGCAGCCACCGCACTCGGCCTTTCGGCCAGCTTTGCCGCTGCCGAAAACCCGATGGTCGGCGGGGCCGCGATGTATGCGGACAAGACCATTGTCGAAAACGCGGTGAACTCGGCCGATCACGAAACGCTGGTCGCCGCCGTCAAGGCCGCCGGTCTGGTCGATGTGCTGAACTCGGAAGGGCCGTTCACCGTGTTCGCCCCCACCGACGACGCGTTCGGCATGCTCAAGGAAGGCACCGTCGAGGCGTTGCTGGAACCCGCGGCCAAGGATCAGCTGGCCAATATCCTGAAATGCCACGTCGTCGGGGCCGACGCCATGTCGATGGCCATCAAGGGCATGATCGACGACGATGGCGGCGTACATCCCGTGCCCACCCTCGGCAGTTGCACCCTGCAGGCCACCTATGAGGGGGACAAGATCATGCTCGAAGACGAGCGTGGCCGCACCATCAACGTGACCATTGCCGATGTCGATCAGTCCAACGGCGTCATCCACGTGGTCGACCGGGTGATCCTGCCGGCGATGCAGTAATCCTCACCCGATCGTGTGGGGCCGTGCATTGCGCCACGGCCCCACACCCGTCATCCTTCCTGAGATACAGCCCTGCAAAAAAGGAGCCCCGCATGAACCGCCGCAGCTTTGTCGCCACCGTCATCGGGGCGGGAACCGGCCTGTCCCTGACACGATACGCCCTCGCCGCCGGAGAAACCTTTGAGATCACCCGCACCGAGGCCGAATGGAAGGCGTTGCTGTCCGACCGGCAATACGAGGTGATGCGCCGCGAGGGCACCGAACCGGCCTTCAGTTCGCCATTGGACAAACAATACGATCCGGGAACCTATCACTGCCGGGGCTGCGATCTGGCGCTGTATTCCAGCAAGCACAAGTTCGACAGCGGCACCGGCTGGCCCAGCTTCTGGCAACCGGTCAATGCCTCTGCCGTGGCCACCAAACGCGACTGGAAACTGGTGATCCCGCGTACCGAATGCCATTGCAGCCGCTGCGGCAGTCACCTGGGGCATGTGTTCAACGACGGCCCCAAACCGACAGGCAAACGCCACTGCATCAACGGTGTCTGCCTGGTGTTCAAACCGGCCTGATCCGGCATCCGGCGCGCAAGGCCGGTTGAACGGCCTTGTCGCCTGTTTTACTTGAAGTTCCGGCTGGCCTTGATCTGATCCCAGGCCCAGACGACCTGTTGCAACTGCTCTTCCTGGCTGCGGTCGCCGCCGTTCATGTCCGGGTGCAGCACCTTGATCAGCTTCTTGTAGCTCTTGCGGATATCCGCCTTGGTCCAGTTGTCCTCGACCTCCAGGATTTCCACGGCCCGGCGCTCGGTCGGTGGCAGTTTGCGCCCGCCGGCCTTCTTGCGGCCCGGATTCTTGGTGGCGTTCTCGCCCAGCACCTGATGCGGGTCTTCGATGCCAAGCCGCGCCCAGGCCCGCGTTTCGGGATCGACAAACGCCTTGGTCTCACGCTCCCAGACCTTGTCCTTGGACATCTGCGCGTTCATCTCGGCCTCGGTCGTGCCGTGGAAGAAGTTCCATTGCTGGTTGTATTCGCGCACATGCTCCTTGCAGAACCAGTGGAACTCATCCAGCACGTCGGGCGCCTTGGGGGCTCGATATTTGCCCGGCTCCTGACAGCCCTCTTTCTCGCAGATGCGCGTTGACGTTTCGGATGCGCCGGACATGCCGCGCCGACCACGCGGATTCTTCTTCTTGGCCGACGAAACCGACATGTCGAAACCGAAGGGATCTGTCTTGGACATGGCTCTACCTTTGCGACTCGGAGCGCAGAGTTTATGCTAAACGCGCGCGAATAGAAGGGGGCAGGGTGCAAAAAATCCCGTTGATCAGCGCAAACCCGCCATGATCCCAGCCGAATCTACGCCACCCAACCGGGACGCCGGGCGCATGAAACCGTGTCAGGGGCGCTCGGGCCGGGCCTTGGGGTCGGTCTCGCCGGACGTATCCATATCGCCCTGCGCCGCGTCGTCCTCGCTGGCGGTTTCGGGCGCAATGCCGTCCTGTTCGTCCGTGTCCGCCTCGCTGTCGGGCACGGCCGCTTCGGCCTGCGCGGGTTCGGGGTCCAGCCGCTCGCCCTCCTGCAAGGCGCGCTGAAACACCAGCACGCTGCGATACACCGTGTGCGACGAGGTCAGCCCCTGCCGTTCTTCCGATGGCAGGATATCCGAGCGCAGGTATTCCCACCCCTCCGCGGCCATTTCATTCAGCGCGGCCTCCAGCGTATGGGCGAATCTGGCCTCGGCCCCTTTGACGCCGGGCGCTTTGCGCCCTTTTGCCGGGGCAGGGATCACCTTGTATTCGAATGTTGCGGGCATCGCGTTCCGTCCAGTTTCATGGCTGGCGCATCCTACCCGCACAGCCGGACAGCGCAAGGCCCCCGGCAATCGCTTGCACGGGGGCCTGAAATTTGGCGTCGGGCCGGTTATTCGGCGGGCTGAACCTGCGTTGCGGGCCGGGGCGCACCGCGCAACAGCCTGTCGGCCAGCACGCCACCCGCGACAATCGAAAGCAGCGCAAGAATGGCCGCCAGCGACAGCGTCGGGATACCGGCCAGACCGGCCCCCACGGTGCAGCCGCCTGCCAGCACGCCGCCCAGCCCCATCAGAACCGCACCGGCGATATAGCGCCCGGTCTGGCGCGGGCTTTCAAAGCTCTGCCAGGCGAAACCGCCGCTCAGCAGCGCCGCCGCAAGCGCCCCGATCAGCACGCCGCCGATCAGCGCCGCACCGAAATTCGCGCCCACCGCCGTCGAGGCGACGGAATAGAACAGCGCATCCGCGGCAGGCGAGGTGAAGGACAGCGATTGCATCGCGATGGGATCGAAATCATCATACAGAACGAACCCCGTGCCGACCCAGCCCAGAGGCACCAGCGCCCCGATCAGGGCCGCCAGGGCCAGAACGCCCGCACGATTGCCCGAACGCAGTCCAAAAGCCAGCGCCGCTATGGCGATCAGCCCGGCCCAGATCGCCGGATTGCCGGGCAGCGCGGCATTGTCCAGCGCCACGGTCTGCGATCCGAGCGCGGTGCGCACCGGGGCCAGAACGCCCTTGAGGGTGGCATGTGCGGTGATTGCGAAAATCACCAGAACCAGCGCGGCGCGCAGGTTGCCCGCCCCGCTCAGCACGGTCAGCCGCGAGATGCAGCCGCGGGTCAGAACCATGCCGATCCCGAACATCACGCCCCCGGCGACGATGGCCAGTATCGGCAGGTCGCCCGCCATGAACCGGTGATCGCCAAAGCCGATCCAGCCCTGAGCGACGGCAAACTGCGTGCCCAGAACCGCCACGGCCAGCGCGGTCAGCCAGACACCGGCGGCCTGTCGGCGATCCTCACCGGCCACGATGGCACGGCGCAGGCAGAAACGGGTCACCTGCGCCAGCGCACCGAACAGCACGCCAAGCCCCAGTGCGAACCAGACGGCGGCTTGCGGGGCGGTCAGGGATTCGAAACCCAGTGTCTCAAACATATCGATTCTCCCGAAATCGGAATTTTTTCCCAAATGGAGCGGAATCGGCTTTCGATCAAGGCTGTATAAATCGAGTGAACTTATGCGAAGCGGAACAAAATACCGTGCATAGGGGTGAGGTAAAACATCTGTTTCGCTTGTGGCGATGCGGCGGGTTAATGATCCATGCCGCCCGCCCTCGCCGTGACCGGCTTTCTTTTCTGCTCTGAGGCACCGATCCCTGGCCAAATGCCTGTAAACGGCGCTGCGCTCGGGTTCCGGCGGCTTGCCGTTTGACGCCAATCCTGCCCGGCTGTAGCGTCACGCCACACGCGCCGCAGGAAAGGACACTTCGATGCCCGTCAAGAACCGCTTTGCCGAGTTGCACGACCAGATCACCGAATGGCGGCGCGATCTTCATGCCCATCCCGAAATCCTGTTCGACACGCATCGCACGGCGGCGCTGGTGGCCGACAGGCTGCGCGACTTCGGCTGTGACGAGGTCGTCACGGGCCTGGGCCGCACCGGGGTTGTCGGGGTGATCAGGGGGCGCAATACCGGCTCGGGCAAGGTGGTGGGGCTGCGCGCCGATATGGACGCGCTGCCGATCCATGAAACCACCGGGCTCGACTATGCCAGCCAGACACCGGGCAAGATGCACGCCTGCGGCCATGACGGACATACCGCGATGCTGCTTGGCGCGGCGCAATACCTGGCCGAAACCCGCAATTTCGACGGCATCTGCGTTGTGATCTTCCAGCCCGCCGAAGAGGGCGGCGGCGGCGGGCGCGAGATGTGCGCCGACGGGCTGATGGACCGCTTCGGCATTCAGGAAGTGTACGGCATGCACAACTGGCCCGGCGTGCCCGAAGGCACCTTCGCCATCCGACCGGGGCCGTTCTTTGCCGCGACCGACAAGTTCGAGATCACCGTGACCGGGCAGGGCGGCCATGCCGCCAAACCCCATGACACGATAGACCCGGTGGTGATCGCCAGCCATCTCGTGCTGGCGCTGCAATCCATCGTCAGCCGCAACGCCGACCCGACCGAGCAGGCCGTCGTGTCGGTCACGGCGATGAAAACCGGCTCGGACGCGTTCAACGTGATCCCCGACCGGGTGGAGTTGCTGGGCACCGCCCGCAGCCTCAGCCCCGAAATGCGCGACCTGATCCAGAACCGGATGCAGGCGCTGTGCGACAGTATCCCGGCGGGGTTCGGTGGCCGTGCTGTGCTGGAGTACGAGCGCAACTATCCGGTGATGGTCAATCACGACGCCCAGACCGAATTTGCCGCCGACGTGGCGCGCTCGGTCTCGGGGCAATGCGCCGACGCGCCGCTGGTCATGGGCGGCGAGGATTTCGCCTTCATGCTCGAAGAACGCCCCGGCGCCTATATCCTTGTCGGAAACGGTGACACGGCAATGGTCCACAGCCCCGATTACAATTTCAACGACGCGGTGATCCCCGCCGGATGCAGTTGGTGGGCCGGGATCGTGGAACAGCGGATGCCGTTGGGCTGAAACCGGCGGGTGCGCGTACAGGGCGTTGGTCCGGCATCGTTCGCGGGCCTCCATCGCGGAAATGCCCGCGGCTTTTGATCCGGCGCTACTTTTTCTTTCGCTTTGAAAGCAAATGACCGATCGTGAAGACGACGGCGAAAGCGACGATTGCCGCCATCAATTTCCATTCGATCTGTTTGGCCTGGCCAAAGAAAGCCTCGATCGCACTTCCGAAGGAATAGCCAAGGGCCAGAATGGCCGCCGTCCACAGCAAGGCCGCAATGATGTTCAGGATCACGAACACAGGAAGCGGCATTCGGCTGAGCCCACAGGCAAGTGCCCCGGCGATCCGCAAGCCATAGATAAAGCGAAACGACAGAACGAATGTCGTGGGGTGTTGGTGAACTTTCGTCAGGGAGTGCTGCACCATTGATCTGGCAACCATGCGTTTGACGATTTTTCGCTCCGAACCGAAGCGGCCAAGCGCAAACCAAATCTGGTCTCCGATTGTCGCGGCACATGCCGCAACGAAAAAAACCGATGGCAGGGACAGTATGCCGTGATGGGCTGCCAACGCCGCCAAAACAACGATGGTTTCACCTTCCAGAAGACTGCCCGCGAAAACGGCCAGCAAACCATAATTTTCAATCAGGGCTTCGGTCGTGGTCATGACTGTCTCTGACAAGGCGGCATATTGGCGGCCAAGGGTTACACGGCCGGCTCGCACAGTACATCTGATTCATGCCGCACAAGGTTCACGCCTCGTCCAGCAACCCTCGGTAAATCGCGCACAGCGCCTCGGCCTCCTGTTCGATCCGGCAATGGGTTTCGGCATGGGCGCGGGCGTTGCGGGCCCATTCGGCGCGCAGGTCCGCATCGTCCAGCAGCCGCGCGGTGGCCGCTGTCATCGCCTCCAGATCCTCGATGTCGACCAGCGTGCCGGTCTGCCCGTCCTGCACCAGCTCCTCGAACGCGCCCGCGCGGGTGGCGACCACCGGACTGCCGCAGGCCATCGCCTCCAGCGGGGTCAGGCCGAACCCTTCCCAGCGTTGCGGCGCGATATAGAGATCCAGCGCCTTGAACCAGCGCGACACGTCCCAATGCGGGTCTTCGGGCAGGAACAGGAACCGATCCTGCAACCCCGCCGCCGCGACCTTGTCCACCAGCCCCTTGTGAAAATCACGGAACTGATCGGTCACCCCGCCCATCATCACCGCCACCGCATCGGGCCGTTCGGGCAGCAGGCGCAGCATCATGTCGGTGAACAGATCGTTGCCCTTCTGCGGGCGGATGCGCCCGAAACAGCCCACCAGAACCTTGTCCTGCGGTAGGCCCAATTCGGCCCGCAGCGCCGCCTTGTCGGCCACGGGGGCGAACCGCTCCACGTCGATGCCGTGATGGATCACCTGCGACTCGACCTCCAGGAACGAGGCCGAGCGCGCCGAGGTCGCCACCACCTTGTCCATCTGCCGGATCATCCACTTGGTCAGCTTCTTGTGGTCGCGCTGCGCCGCCGAGGTGAACATCAGCTTGAGATCCTTGCGCAACAGGCGCTTGAGCGCGATCCCCGCCAGCATCTCGTTGTTACGCCGCGCATGCCACACGCGGCGGCGTCGGCTCATCGTCGGCAGGCAACCGGGCGGGATGTGCGGGATGCCTTCGGGAATGTTCGGCCCGCAGGTCGCCACCGCCATGCTGCGCGCCTGAATCGGCACCAGCCGGAACACGGTCGAGGTCACGCCCGACATTCGGGATTTGAAATTCGGGGCGATCACGTCGATGGCGTCGGCGGGGTTGGGCATGACGGCGGCCTTGGCTGAACTGGTTTCGCGCGCTCTTACACCGGATCGACCAGCGCGGAAAGGTCCAGCGCCAGCGCATCCAACGCATCCTCCTGCGCAGCGGCAAAGGCCGAAACGCGATCCCGCGCGCCCTGCAATGCCGCCGGATCGTCAAGCCACAGCGCGACAGCCCCGGCCAACGCCCCGGCATCCGTCACTTCGGTGCTGGCGCGCGCCGCGTCCAGCTCACCATAGGTATCCGCGAAATTCGCATAGAGCGGACCGTGGATCAGGGCCGATCCCGCATGGGCGGGCTCATACGGGTTGTGCCCGCCCACCGGGCTGAACGACCCGCACAGGCAGGTGATGGGCGACAGTGCATACCACAGCCCGGTTTCCCCCAACGTGTCGGCCAGATACACCTGATCGCCCGTGCCCGGTAGCGCCCCGGCAGAGCGCTGCGCATGGCGCAGCCCGGCCTTGCCGATCAGCGCGGCGATGTCGCCTGCCCGTTCGGGATGGCGCGGCACGAGGATCAGCAACAGCTCGGGGTGCGTCTCCAGCAATTGCCGATGCGCCTCCAGCACGATCTCGTCCTCGCCGGGATGGGTGGAACTGGCCAGCCAGACCGGGCGCGCGCCGATACTCTGCCGCATCTGGCCGAGGGTTTCTGCGTCAAAGGGCAGGGGCCCGGACAGCGACTTCAGGTTCTGCCCCACCTGCGCATGGGTCAGCCCGATATCGCGCAAATGCCCCTCGGTGCGCTTGTCCTGACAATGGATCATGGAAAACACGCTCAGCAAATGCCGCGCCGTGGTGCTGAACCGTTTCCAGTTCCGCGCCGAGCCGTCCGAAATGCGCGCGTTCAGCAGCGCCATGGGAACACCCGTCGCATGGGTCTTGTTCAACATCTGCGGCCAGAATTCGCTTTCGACGAACACCGCCAGATCGGGCTGCCAGTGATTCAGAAACCGCCCCACCGCCGGGCCGCTGTCCAGCGGGGCGAACTGATGGGTGCTACGCGGCGGCAAACGGTCGGCCAGTATCTTGCCCGAAGTCGCCGTCCCCGAGGTGATCAGGAAATGCCAGTCGTCATGCGCCTGCGCCATATGCGCGATCAGCCGCAGCACCGACAGGCTTTCGCCTACGCTGGCGGCATGAAACCAGATCAGCGTTCCTTCGGGGCGGGGTTGCGTGGCCCGGCCCATTCGCTCACCGAACCGGGCCGGGGGGATGCCCTGCGCACGCAGCTTGGCCTTGACCCGGTTATAGGCCACCGGGGCCAGCAGGTTGGCCGCGGCCGCATACAGCCGCAGGGGCAGGGGGCGTCGGCCCATGCGCGCCTCAGCCGCCCGTATGGCTCATGTGGCGCGACACGCGCCCGTCCACCGTCTGGCGGGAATAGTCGAAATCGTGCCCCTTGGGCTTGAGCGTGATCGCCTGCCGGATCGCGGCCTCCAGCGGGGCGTCGTCGCCGGGATTGTTGCGCAAGGGCGCGCGCAGGTCGGCCATGTCTTCCTGTCCCAGGCACAGGTACAATTCCCCCGTGCAGGTCAGGCGCACCCGGTTGCAGCTTTCGCAGAAATTATGGGTCAGCGGCGTGATGAAGCCGATCTTCTGCCCGGTCTCTTCCAGCCGCACATACCGCGCAGGCCCCCCGGTGCGTTCGCTCAACTCGGTCAGCGTGTATCGCTGCGCCAGATCCTTGCGCAGATCGCTCAGCTTCCAATACTGGTCCAGCCGGTCCTCGTTGCCGATATCGCCCATCGGCATGACCTCGATAAAGGTCAGGTCCATGTCGCGGCTTTTGCACCAGTCGACCAGCGCGAACAACTCGTCCTCGTTGAACCCCTTCAGCGCCACGGTGTTGATCTTGACCCGCAAACCGGCGCGTTGCGCCGCGTCGATGCCCTTGATCACCTGTGGCAGGCGGCCCCAGCGGGTGATATCGGCGAATTTCTTCTCGTCCAGCGTATCGAGCGAGATATTCACCCGCCGCACGCCCGCTGCATAGAGATCGTCGGCGAACCGCTCCAGCTGACTGCCGTTGGTGGTCAGCGTCAGTTCCTTCAGATCGCCCGAGTCCAGATGCCGGGTCATGGCGTTGAAAAAGGTCATGATTCCCTTGCGCACCAGCGGCTCACCCCCCGTGATGCGCAGCTTTTCAACACCCATGCGCACGAAGGTCGCACACATGCGGTCCAGCTCCTCCAGCGTCAGCAGTTCTTTCTTGGGTAGAAAGGTCATGTTCTCGGACATGCAATAGACGCAGCGGAAATCGCAGCGGTCCGTGACAGAGACGCGCAGGTAGGAAATCGCGCGTTGGAAAGGGTCGATCAATGGTGCGGTCATAAGAATTTACCTAAGGCGTGACGCGGTATGGGGCAAGGCTGATCTTGCAGATTGAAGCGCCCCGTGGGCGGCAGTATGGTCAGGATATGAAACCCGTGTTGATCAGTGTCGTTCTGGGTATTTCCCTGGCCGGTTGCGCCCAGGTCGAGGGACTTTTTGACCGCTCCCGCGCAACGGCGGCAGAGGACTCCGCAGCCGTTCCCTCCGAGGTCGATCCGTCCGGCGTTCGCCCGCCGGAAACCGCGCCGGTCCCCGTGTCCGGCGCACGCACCGCCGAGGCATTCGACACCACCACCGAACAGCAACGCGCCGAGGCCGTGGCCGGGGCCGCACCGGCAGGCGGTGAAACCGATCTCGGCACGACCATCGCGTCCCTTGGCGCACCGGGCGAGCCGGGGTTCTGGCTCAAGACGCCGCTGGCCGATGTGCCGGGCAAGGGGCGGGTCGAATACCCGGACAAGGGAACCTCCGTCGTGGTCGACCTGATCCCGCTCGCCGACGCGCCGGGTGCGGGCAGCCAGATATCGCTGGCCGCCATGCGCGTGATCGGGGCCGATCTGACCGGCCTGCCCGAGCTTCGGGTGTATCGCCTTCCCGACTAAATTGGGGCGCTGTGCACGTTTCGTACGAAACCCGCGTACACTTCGTACAAAACGTACGAAACTCCGAGGCTATTCCACCGTCACCGATTTCGCCAGATTGCGCGGCTGATCCACGTCGGTGCCTTTTGCAACCGCCGTGTGATAGGCCAGCAATTGCGCCGGAATCGCATAGAGGATCGGCGCCAGAAGCGGATCGACCTCGGGCATTTCGATCAGACGCCACACCCCATCGTCGGTTTCCGCAGCGCCCGCATGATCGGTGATCAGCATCACCTTACCGCCACGCGCCATGACCTCCTGCATGTTGGAAACGGTCTTGTCGAACAAGCCATCCCGCGGAGCCATCACCACGACCGGCATCCTTTTGTCGATCAGCGCGATGGGGCCGTGTTTCAACTCGCCAGACGCATAAGCTTCGGCGTGTATATAGCTGATTTCTTTGAGTTTCAGGGCGCCTTCAAGCGCCAGAGGATACATCAGCCCCCGGCCCAGGAACAGCGCGTTGTCAGCCTCGGACAGACGGCGCGCGGCCTTGGCGAAATCATCGTCCAGTTCAAGCGCGTGATTGATCGTGGCGGGCAGCCCGCGCAGGCTCGACAGCGTGTCGGCCATGTCATCGGCCGACATCGCACCCCGGTCCTTGGCGGCCTTCAGCGCTAGCAACAGAAGCACCGTCAACTGGCATGTAAAGGCCTTGGTCGAGGCAACGCCGATTTCGGCTCCGGCATGAATCGGCAGCGCCAGATCGCTTTCCCGCGCGATCGAGCTTTCATCCACATTGACCACCGACAGGATCGTATCGGCCTTCCCCTCGCAATAGCGCAGAGCAGCCAACGTATCGGCGGTTTCGCCCGACTGGCTGACAAAAATCGCGCAAGTTCGGGGGGTTACGGGCGGTTCGCGATAGCGGAACTCGGATGCGATATCGACTTCGACGGGCATGCCGGCCAGTTGTTCGAACCAGTATTTCGCGGTCAGGCAGGCGTAATACGCGGTGCCGCAGGCCACCATGGTCAGCCGGTCGAACCCGCTGAAATCCAGCCCGTCGCCGGGCAAGGTCACGTCACGCCCGTCCGCCGACAGGTAATGCCCAAGCGCATCGCCGATCACGGCGGGTTGCTCGGCAATCTCCTTGGCCATGAAATGCTTGTGCCCGGCCTTGTCGACGCGGGTATTGCCGATGCGGATACGCTTGACCGGTCTGTCGACGGTGTTTCCCGTTTCGTCGGTGATCGTGACGCCCTCGCGCGTCACGACGGCGATATCGCCCTCGTCCAGATAGGTTACGCGGTCGGTCATCGGCGCCAGAGCGATGGCGTCGGAACCAACGAACATTTCGCCCGTGCCGTGGCCAACGGCCAGCGGGCTGCCCTTGCGTGCGGCGACCAGAAGATCGGGCTCGCCATCGAACAGGAACAACAGGGCATACGCGCCTTCGAGCCGTTCGATGGTGCGTTTCGCCGCCTCGACCGGAGGCAGGCCCTGATCGAGGAAATGCCGGGCCAGCAGGGCGACGGTTTCTGTGTCGGTGTCGGTTTCGTGGCCGATCCCCTTCGTCGCCAGATCGGCGCGCAGATCGCGATAATTTTCGATGATGCCGTTGTGCACCACGGCCACCGGCCCGGCGCGGTGCGGATGGGTGTTGGCCAGATTCGGCGCACCATGCGTGGCCCATCGGGTGTGCCCGATCCCGGCCTTGCCCGCCAGCGGTTCGTGCACCAACAGGTCCGACAGGTTGACCAGCTTGCCGACAGCTCGGCGCCGATCCAGGCGCCCATCTTTCAGCGTGGCGATCCCGGCGCTGTCATAGCCGCGATATTCCAGCCGCCGCAGGGCCTCAACCAGGGTTGGGGCAACTTCATGCTGTCCGAGTATGCCTACAATACCGCACATTATCCTGCCCCTTTGTCACGTTTCGCTTTTTTAGACTTTAGAATATCGAACAATTTACGTGCCATGCCGGGTTTGACCGTCTGGTCCCCGCGGGCGATGGCAAGCGCCCCATCCGGGACATCGCGCGTGATGACCGACCCCGAGGCCGTCATCGCCTCGTCGCCGATGCTGACCGGAGCGACCAGCATGGTGTTCGACCCGATAAAGGCATTGCGGCCAATCTCGGTGTGGTGCTTCATGACACCATCATAGTTGCAGGTAATCGTCCCCGCGCCAACATTCGTCGCCTCGCCCAGATGGGCGTCGCCGATATAGCTGAGGTGATTGACCTTCGCACCGGCGTCGATCACCGCATTCTTGATCTCGACGAAATTGCCGATGCGTGTATCCTCGGCCAGTTCAGCGCCGGGCCGCAGGCGCGCATAGGGGCCGACCACCGCACCGCGTGACACATGGCATCCTTCGAGATGCGAAAACGCCCTGATCCGCGCGCCGGATTCGATGGTCACTCCGGGGCCAAACACGACATTGGGTTCGATGACAGAGTCCCGGCCGATCACGGTATCATGGGCGAAATGCACGGTTTCGGGGGCGGTCAGTGTGATTCCGTCGGCAAGGGCCGTTGCTCGTGCGCGCGTCTGAAAAGCGGCTTCGGCTACGGCCAGTTCGGCACGCGAATTCACGCCCATCGTTTCGGATTCGTCACAGGCCACGGCTGTCGCCGACAAGCCCCGCTTACGCGCCAGAGCCACGATGTCTGTCAGGTAGTATTCGCCACTGGCATTGTTGTTGTCGATCTCTGAAATCAGGCTGAACAACAGGGGCGCGGGGGCCGCGATGACACCGGAGTTACAGAACGTAATGGCGCGCTCGGATTCATCGGCATCTTTGAATTCGACAATTTTTTCAAGGGTTTCGCCCGTCATCTTCAGGCGGCCATACCGGCCCGGCTCCGCCGCTTCGAACCCGAGAACCACGATGTCGTGTTGCTCCCGTGCTTTGGCCATGTGGGCCAGCGTTTCGGGCTGGATGAACGGCGTATCGCCATAGAGAACCAGCGCATCGCCTTCGTAGCTGTCCAGCAGTGGTGCCGCCTGTGCCACGGCATGCGCCGTGCCTTTCTGTTCTGACTGGAGGGCGATCTGCGCGTCGCCATCAAAGTCCTGCGCGGCCTCGGTCACGGCCTCGGCCCCATGCCCGGCCACAATCACCGTCCGGTCTGGCGCAAGGGCTGCACCAGCTTTCATCGCGTGGACCAAAAGCGGCGCACCGGCCACCTGATGCAGTACCTTGGGCAGGTCCGATTTCATGCGCGTGCCCTGACCGGCGGCCAGGATGATCAAGGCTGTACTCATGGATGTTTCTCTTTGTATTCCTGCGTTGACCGTTTTATCGGGTTGCCACCGCTACGCAAGGAGGCAGTGCATCAAACTGAATTGCGGTATATGTCAGCCATGCGCGGAAAACTGCGCATTTAAGCAAAAAAGGGCAGGTGGCGATGCGGACGGTTGTTTTCGATCTGGACGGAACTTTGGCGGATACCAGCGCCGATTTGATTGCGGCGGCAAATGCCTGTTTTCGCGCTATGGGTGTGGGCGATCAGCTGGATGTGCGGGACGACGCCGCCACGGCGTTTCGCGGGGGCCGTGCGATGCTCAAGCTCGGGCTGGAACGTCTGGGGCACACGAAATGCGAGACCGAAGTGGACCGTCAGTATCCGCTGCTTTTGCAGGCCTATGAGGCGGCTATCGACACGCACACGCTGCTGTATCCCGGTGCGATGGACGCGGTCGAGGCGTTGCGCAGCGCGGGGTACAGGGTAGCGATATGCACCAACAAACCCGAGAAACTGGCGCATTTGCTGATGACCCGGCTGGGGGTGCTGGACGCCTTTGGTGCGCTGATCGGAGCGGATACCTTGCCCGTGCGCAAGCCCGATCCCGAACCGCTGCGCGAGGCGGTGCGCCGGGCGGGTGGAAACCCTGAGCGCTGTTTGCTGGTCGGGGACACCGTGACCGATCGTGAAACCAGCCGGGCGGCGCGGGTGCCGTCGGTGCTGGTGACCTTCGGGCCGGACGGGCACTCGGTGGCCGATCTGATGCCGGAGGCCTTGTTGAGCGATTACAGCGAGTTGCCGGATATCACCCGCCGGTTGATCGGGTAGGGCGTTCGATGGTTGTGCAGGGAATGTTCGGGAATACCGAACTCTGCATGCGCTTTGTGGTAAACAGATTGACCGCGCAGGTTTTGCCCCTCAGAACAGGGACATGACTGAGATATTCAAAGGCAATTTCACCCAGCAGGAGCCGATCCCCGAGGACGGGATTGCCGCGGCGCTCGAGGTGATGCGCAGCGGTCGGTTGCATCGCTATAACCTTGCCCCGGACGAACCGGGGGAAACGGCCCTTCTGGAACGGGAATTTGCCGCCTATACCGGGGCGAAATACGCACTGGCCGTGGCGTCGGGCGGGTATGCTTTGGCCACCGCATTGCGGGCCGTGGGCGTCCGGACGGGCGACCGGGTGCTGACCAACGCCTTTACGCTGGCCCCGGTGCCAGGGGCTATCGCGAGTGTCGGCGCGGTGCCGGTATTCGTCGGCGTTACCGGTGAATTGACGATTGATCTCAATGACTTGAAGGCCAAGTCGGACCAGGCCGATGTGCTGATGCTGAGCCATATGCGCGGGCATCTGTGCGACATGGAGCGGCTGATGCGCATCTGCGATGACGCCGGAATAACCGTGATCGAGGATTGTGCGCACACCATGGGCGCGGCGTGGAAGGGGCGTGCTTCGGGGCGGTGGGGCAAGGTGGGGTGCTATTCGACCCAGACCTACAAGCATATGAATTCCGGCGAAGGCGGATTGCTGATCACCGATGAAGACGAGATCGCGGCGCGCGCCACGATCCTGTCGGGCTCTTACATGCTCTATGGGCGCAACGGGACGGTGCCGCCTGAGGACGTGTTCGAGGGGGTGAAATACGAAACCCCCAATGTTTCCGGGCGGATGGACCATCTGCGCGCGGCAATCCTGCGACCGCAACTGGCCCGGCTGGATGCGCAGTGCGCGGCGTGGAACGACCGTTACAAGGTGGTCGAAGATGGCCTGCGCGGCACGCCGGGCCTGGCCGTGGTGGAGCGTCCCGAAGAGGAAACCTATGTCGGCTCGTCGATCCAGTTTCTTCTTTTGGATTGGGGGGATAGCGCGATTGACGAGGTCATCGCGCGTTGCCTGAAGCGGGGGGTCGAGCTGAAGTGGTTCGGCGGGGCCGAGCCGGTGGGCTTTACCAGCCGCTATGACAGTTGGCGTTATGCGCCGAGCGAGGCGATGCCCGAGTCCGACCGTATTCTGCGCGGGATTCTGGATATGCGCCTGCCTTTGACCTTCTCCCTGGAGGATTGCGCATTGATTGCGCGGATCATCCGGGCCGAGGTGGGCGCTGTGTATCAGGCTGCGTAAGGCTGATCTTAACCTCTATGAGCAAAACCTTGTGCCGCCGCGCCGCGGATGAGTCGGTGCGCCGGAATTTCCCTTGTTAACAAGGTCAAACGCCTCAAATTGCCGTGTCGGTATCACGTCGGTAATGCATCGGTGTCGCGTCGGTGCGCGGGGTCGGATCGGCCAGGGTTAACGGGCCGGACACCACGACGGGATTGACCCGACTCGACTCTTGCGCCTATAAATGAACAAGTGTTCAATAAATGCCGGAAGCGGGAGGCAAGGCGGATGTTCAACGCGGTGATGCAATACGACCTGGGTGAGGATGTGAACGCCCTTCGGGATATGGTTCACAGGTGGGCGCAGGAGCGCGTCAAGCCGATGGCGGCGGAGGTGGACCAAACCAACGCCTTTCCCAACGAACTTTGGAAAGAGATGGGCGAGTTGGGCCTGTTGGGTATTACGGTGCCCGAGGAATACGGCGGTGCGGGCATGTCGTATCTGGCGCATGTGATCGCGGTAGAAGAGATCGCGCGCGCCTCGGCCTCGGTGTCGCTCAGCTACGGGGCGCATTCCAACCTGTGCGTGAACCAGATCAAGCTGAACGGCAATGATGAGCAGAAGGCGCAATACCTGCCCAAGCTGGTCAGTGGCGAGCATGTCGGCGCCCTGGCCATGTCCGAGGCCGGTGCGGGCAGCGATGTGGTGTCGATGAAGCTGCGCGCTGAAAAGCGCAACGATCACTACAAGCTGAACGGCAACAAATACTGGATCACCAACGGACCGGATGCCGATACGCTGGTGGTCTACGCCAAGACCGATCCCGAGGCAGGCTCCAGGGGAATCACGGCCTTTCTGATCGAAAAAAGCATGAAAGGGTTCTCGACCAGCCCGCATTTCGACAAGCTGGGGATGCGCGGCAGCAACACCGCCGAGTTGATCTTTGACGATGTCGAAGTCCCGTTCGAGAACATTCTCGGCGAAGAGGGCAAGGGCGTGCGCGTATTGATGTCGGGGCTGGATTACGAGCGCGTCGTTCTGGCGGGTATCGGCACGGGGATCATGGCCGCCTGTCTGGACGAGATCATGCCCTATATGGCCGAGCGCAAACAGTTCGGGCAGCCCATCGGGAATTTCCAACTGATGCAGGGCAAGATCGCCGATATGTATACGGCGATGAATTCTGCGCGGGCCTATGTGTACGAAGTCGCCAAATCCTGCGACCGGGGCGATGTCACCCGTCAGGATGCCGCGGCGTGCTGTCTTTACGCCAGCGAACAGGCCATGGTGCAGGCGCACCAGGCGGTGCAGGCCATGGGCGGTGCCGGATTTCTGAACGATGCACCGGTGGCGCGGATTTTCCGCGATGCCAAGCTGATGGAAATCGGCGCGGGCACCTCGGAAATCCGCCGGATGCTGGTGGGGCGCGAACTGATGGGAGCCATGAGTTGAGCCATTCTGGCCGCATCTGTGCGTCAAGGGCGATCTGTGGTAGTGTGGAGCGTGTCACGCCGCACTGCCACGGGGGTCGCTATGCGCTGGATCGTACTGCTTTTCATTTTGATTTTACCTTCAGTTTCTCATGCTCAATCCGCCAGCCGATCGGATGTTGCGCAGATCGAGGACTGCGTTCGCAACTATTCGAAAGGGGCTCCGCAGGAGCGGGTGATCGGCGGATGTGTCGGAATCATCGACGGCGCCTGCCGCAACAAGACAACCATAGAGATCGCCGAATGCATCATGCGCGAAACGGCAGCGTGGGATTACCTGCTCAATGCCTGGTGGAAGCCCATGAAGGCGCGGGCGCAGGCCAACGGCAACTGGGATCGGCTGCTGAACGCGCAACGGCAATGGATCAAGGCGCGGGATGCCGAATGTCAGCGCGCCTACGCGTCCGCCGGAGGCGGGTCGATCCGGGTGATCTATGGTGCCGAATGCCAACGCGACCTGACGGCAAAACGGGCGGTGGAGTTCTATTACGCGCTGAACAAATAGAATCGCCGGAGCGGCCATGTTGAGCCGGGGCGACAGCTATGACGTGCTGACCGGCAATTTCCGCTGGAATTTGCCCGAGCGGTTGAACATGGCCGTGCAGGTCTGCGACGATTGGGCGGCGGATCAGCCGGGCCGCGTGGCGGTCATCGACCTGACGCAGGGGCGTCGGGAGACCTCCTATGGCGAGCTTAAACGCCTGTCGGACGGTCTGGCGCGCGATCTGCTGGCCCGCGGGGTCGGGCGCGGCGATCGTGTGGGTGTCCTGCGCAGTCAGGATGCGTGGTGCGTGGCCGCGCATGTGGCGATCTGGAAGATCGGCGCGGTGTCGATCCCTCTGTTCAAGCTGTTTCGTCATGATGCGCTGGCCAGCCGGGTGGGCGATGCCGGGGCGGCGTGGGTGATCTGCGATGCCGAGGGGGCAGGGATGCTGGACGGGATCGCGGGGGCAACACCGCTGATCCCCGAAGAGTTGGTGTTGGACGGTGACCCGTTGGAGCCGGTCGAAACCGGGCCGGACGATCCGGCGGTGCTGATCTATACCAGCGGCACCACGGGCAGCCCCAAGGGGGCGTTGCACGGGCATCGAGTTCTGACGGGGCATTTGCCCGGTGTCGAGATGAGCCACGACTTCCTGGGACAGCCGGGCGATTGCCTGTGGACGCCTGCGGATTGGGCCTGGATCGGGGGGCTGTTCGACGTGTTGATGCCGGGGCTGGCGCTTGGGGTGCCGGTGGTGGCCGCGCGCCTGCCCAAGTTCACGCCCGAGGATTGCGCGCGGATCGTGCGCGAGGGCGGGGTGCGCAACGTGTTCTTTCCGCCCACGGCGCTGCGTATGCTCAAGGCGGCGGATCAGCATATTGCGGGCCTGCGCAGTATCGCCAGTGGCGGAGAGCCCTTGGGGGCCGAGATGCTGGAATGGGGGCGGCAGGCCTTTGGCGTGACGATCAACGAATTCTACGGCCAGACCGAATGCAACATGGTGGCCAGTTCCTGCAACCGGCTGTTTCCGCCGCGTCCGGGGTGTATCGGGAAACCGGCGCCGGGGTTCGGGATCGGCGTGATTGACGACAGCGGCGAGGAAACGGATGGCGAAGGTGACATCGCTGTGCGTCGCGGCGCGGCCAGCATGATGCTGGGGTACTGGAACAAGCCGGATGAAACAGCCGCCAAGTTCCGGGGCGCGTGGATGCTGACCGGGGATCGCGGTGTGTGGGACGAAGGCTATTTGCGGTTCGTGGGCCGCGATGACGACGTGATCACCAGCGCGGGCTATCGCATCGGACCTGCCGAGATCGAGGATTGCCTGTTGCAGCACGAGGCCGTGGCGACAGTGGGCGTGGTGGGCAAGCCCGATGCGCTGCGCACCGAGATCGTCAAGGCGTATGTGGTGCTGAAACCGGGTGTCGCGCCGTCCGGCGAATTGGCAAAGGAGTTGCAGGGCTTCGTCAAGGCGCGGCTGGCGAGCTATTCCTACCCGCGTGAGATCGGGTTTCTCGACGCGTTGCCGATGACGGTGACCGGCAAGGTGATCCGCCGTGAACTGAAAGCGCGTGCAACTGCCGAGGCCGCGTCATGATGGCTTGGCTCACGCATATAACGAAAGGGGCCGGCGCAATGGCCGGCCCCCTGACGTCACTGTTCCGATATGGATCAGAACTTCATCACGTAGGAGACGCCGACAACCAGCGGGTCGATCGAGACGGTGCCGATATCGGTGCCGCCGACGGTCACGTCGGTGTCGATGTCGATCCAGCGAATGTCGGTGCGCAGCGAGGAACGCTCGGTCAGTTTGAAGTCCAGACCGGCATGCAGGGCGATGCCCCAGCTGTCGTCGAGGCTGACGGGGGTGCCGGTCAGCAGGCCGATGGCATTGTCGTCCCAGAAGGTGGTGTAGTTCACACCGACACCGACGAAGGGTGTGACCGACGATTTGTTGGTGAAGTGATAGTTGACCGAGATCGTCGGCGGCAGGTGCTTGGTTTTGACGATATCGCCGAGCGCCGGATGGCTGACGGTGTGTTCGAACGGCCATGCGGCCAGAACTTCGACGCCGATATTGTCCGCGACGAAATATTCGAAGGTCAGGGTCGGGCGCACGTTGTCGTCGACGCTGAGATTCCCGGCCAGTGTGGTGTTGGTCTTGTCGGCGGGCATCACCGAGGCAAAGCCGAAGCCGAGAGTCATATCACCTTGTTCCTGCGCCAGCGCCGGTGCGGCTGCCGTGGCCAGGGCAGTTGCAAGTGTAAATGCGGTGATCTTTTTCATGGTCTTTCCATTCCTATGCGAGTGTTCGCGAACATGGTGGCCGCCGGGCAATTTCTCATTGATTCAGGTCAAATTGCGAAACGCTCGCCGCGATGCGGCATTAATGCAACATTCGGGGCGGGTTTATACCGGCCCCGACCACTCTGGGGGGCAATATGAAGCTTCAGTCCAAGGCAATTCCGTCGTCAGCCGAGTTTCAGGCCAATCGCGACGGTCATCTTGAAGCGATCCGCGTGGTTCAGGAGGCCGCGGCATTGGCCGCAGCGGGCGGGGGTGAGGCGGCTCGCGAGCGCCATTTGAGCCGCGGCAAGATGCTGCCTCGTGAACGGGTGGCCAACCTTCTGGACCCCGGCTCGCCTTTCCTCGAAGTCGGGGCGACGGCGGCGCATGGGCTGTACGAAGGCGCAGCGCCTTGCGCCGGGGTGATTGCGGGAATCGGCCGGGTGCAGGGGTTGGAATGCATGATCGTGTGCAACGATGCCACGGTCAAAGGCGGCACCTATTACCCGATGACCGTCAAGAAGCACCTGCGTGCCCAGGAGATCGCGGAAGAATGCAATCTGCCCTGTATCTACCTGGTGGATTCGGGAGGTGCGAATCTGCCCAATCAGGACGAGGTTTTCCCCGACCGGGATCATTTCGGGCGCATTTTCTACAATCAGGCCAATATGTCCGCCAAGGGAATCCCGCAGATCGCGGTGGTGATGGGGTCCTGCACCGCAGGCGGGGCCTATGTTCCGGCGATGTCGGATGTGACCATCATCGTCAAGGATCAGGGAACGATCTTTCTGGCCGGTCCGCCGCTGGTCAAGGCCGCGACGGGCGAGGTCGTGACAGCCGAGGACCTGGGGGGCGGCGACGTGCATACGCGCCTGTCGGGCGTTGCCGATTATCTGGCCGAGGATGACGCGCATGCCCTTGCCCTGGCCCGCCGGGCGGTGGCCGGTCTGAACCGGGTGAAACCCGCGACGGTCGATTGGGCCAGCCCCGAAGACCCGGCCTATGATCCCGATGAATTGCTGGGCGTCGTGCCTGCCGGTCTGCGCACGCCCTACGATATTCGCGAGGTCATCGCGCGGCTGGTGGATGGATCGCGTTTTGACGAGTTCAAGGCGCGATTCGGGGAAACGCTGGTCTGCGGGTTCGCGCATCTCAAGGGCTGTCCGGTGGGGATCGTGGCCAATAACGGCGTGTTGTTCTCGGAGGCCGCGCAGAAGGGCGCGCATTTCGTGGAATTGTGCAGCCAGCGCAAGATCCCGCTGTTGTTCCTGCAAAACATCACCGGTTTCATGGTGGGCCGGAAATACGAAAACGAGGGCATCGCGCGCCACGGCGCCAAGATGGTGACGGCGGTGGCGACGACCCGCGTACCCAAGGTGACCATGGTGGTCGGCGGCTCGTTCGGGGCAGGGAATTACGGCATGTCCGGGCGGGCCTATCAGCCGCGCTTCATGTGGTCATGGCCCAACAGCCGGATCAGCGTGATGGGCGGCGAACAGGCGGCGGGCGTGCTGGCCACGGTTCGCCGCGACGCGATCGAGCGCAAGGGTGGCGCTTGGTCCGCCGAGGAAGAGGCTGAGTTCAAACGCCCCACCATCGAGATGTTCGAGCGCCAGTCGCACCCTCTATACGCGTCGGCGCGGCTGTGGGATGACGGAATCGTCGATCCGCGCAAATCGCGCGAGGTTTTGGCGCTGAGCCTGAGCGCGGCGCTGTGCGCGCCCATCGACGAAACCCGGTTTGGCGTGTTCCGCATGTAATCGGACAAGGCGGTCAGTGGAAGCAACAGGACAGGTGACATGAGCGCAGTTTTGACAACCCGATTGACCGAGCGGTTCGGTCTGGACGCCCCGATCGTGTCGGCCCCTATGGCGATGGCTGCGGGCGGGCGTCTGGCGGCTGCGGTCAGCGGGGCCGGGGGGCTTGGGTTCATCGGCGGGGGCTATTGCGATGCCGAATGGATCGATGCGCAGTTTTCCGAGGCCGGGAATGGCGCCGTGGGCTGTGGTTTCATCACCTGGGCCCTGGCCGAGCGCGAGGCGGAAGCACCGGGGGTGTTCGATGCCGTGCTTGCCCGCAAGCCTGCGGGGGTGTTCCTGTCATTTGGCGATCTGTCGCCCTTTGCCGAACGCGCGCAAGCCGCAGCTGTGCCGGTGTTCGCGCAGGTTCAGACGGTGCAGGGCGCACGCGATGCTGCGCTGGCCGGGGCCGATGTGGTCGTCGCGCAAGGGAGCGAGGCCGGAGGGCATGGCGCGTCGCGCGGCACGTTCAGCCTTGTGCCCGAGGTGGTGGATGCGGTGGGCGAGCGCGCGCTTGTGCTGGCCGCCGGGGGCATTGCCGATGGCCGGGGATTGGCGGCGGCGCTGATGCTGGGCGCCGACGGGGTGCTGGTGGGCACCCGGTTCTGGGCCAGCGACGAGGCGCTTGTCGCGCCGGGATTCCACCGCGCGGCAGTGGATGCGGATGGGGACCGCACGTTACGCTCGTCCCTGCCGGATATCGCACGGGGGCTGAAATGGCCCGAACCATACACGATCCGCACGCTTCGCAACGCCTGGACCGATCATTGGCAGGATGTGCCGGGTGGACCCGCGTCGGCGCAGGCGCGGGCGGGGTATGTCAAGGCGGTGGCCGATGGGGATGCGGCGGGTGCGCCGGGCATTGCCGGTGAAGCCGTTGGCCTGATCCATGAGGTGCGACCGGCGGGCGAGATCGTCGCGCGTATGGTCGCAGAGGCGCAGGAGGCCTTGGGCCAGTGGTGACGTGCCCTCTGCCTATTCTAATGCCGGTCCGTTCGGGGCAGACGCATGATGCCTCCGGCGGGAGTATTTGGGAAAGATGAAACGCGGGCGAAACCTGCCCGACAGGAGAGAAACCGATGTTTGAAACGATCCTGATAGCCAATCGTGGCGAGATCGCCTGCCGGGTGATCGACACCGCGAGGAAGATGGGAGTGCGCACGGTGGCGGTGTATTCCGATGCCGACCGGGCCGCGCGCCATGTGGCAATGGCGGACCGGGCCGTGCATATCGGTGGGCCGGCCCCCGCGGACAGTTATCTGCGGGGCGATGCGATCATCGAGGCGGCGTTGCAGACCGGGGCGCAGGCCATCCATCCCGGCTATGGGTTCCTGTCCGAGAACCCCGATTTCGTCGAGGCGGTCGAAGCGGCGGGGCTGGCCTTTATCGGGCCGTCGGCCAGGGCGATCCGCGCCATGGGGCTCAAGGATGCGGCCAAGGTGCTGATGGAAGAGGCGGGCGTGCCGGTGGTGCCGGGGTATCACGGCGACAACCAGGACCCCGAGCACCTGTCGGGGGCTGCCGATGCGATTGGCTATCCGGTGCTGATCAAGGCCGTTGCGGGGGGCGGCGGCAAGGGTATGCGGCTGGTGGAACGTGCAGGCGATTTTGCCGATGCGCTGGACAGCGCGCGCAGTGAAGCCAGGACCGCCTTTGGCAACGATGCGGTGCTGATCGAGAAGTTCATCCAGAAGCCGCGCCATATCGAGGTGCAGGTTTTCGGCGACGGGCAAGGCGCCGTTCATCTGTTCGAGCGTGATTGCTCGCTTCAGCGCCGTCACCAGAAGGTCATCGAAGAGGCGCCCGCGCCGGGCATGACCGAGGAGATGCGCGCGGCGATGGGGCAGGCGGCGGTGCGTGCCGCCGAGGCGATCGGCTATGCCGGGGCCGGGACGGTGGAGTTCATCGTGGATGGAAGCCGCGGGCTGCGTTCGGACGGGTTCTGGTTCATGGAAATGAACACGCGCTTGCAGGTCGAGCATCCGGTGACCGAGGCGATTACCGGCGTTGACCTTGTCGAGTGGCAGCTGCGCGTGGCCAGTGGCGAAGGGCTGCCCAAACGGCAGGATGAGTTGCAGATCAACGGTCACGCCTTCGAGGCGCGGCTTTATGCCGAGGATGTGCCCAAGGGGTTCCTGCCCGCGACGGGGCGGCTGGCGCATCTGCGGTTCCCCGATGGGGCGCGCGCCGATACCGGGGTGCGTGCGGGCGATGAGATATCGCCGCATTACGACCCGATGATCGCCAAGCTGATCACTCACGGGGCAACCCGTGCGGGCGCGCTGCGCCGCCTGTCATCCGCCTTGCGGGATTGCGAGGTGGCGGGGACGGTGACCAATCTCGGCTTTCTGGGGGCCCTGGCCGTGCATGAGGGGTTTGCCGCGGGCGAAGTCGACACGGGCCTGATCGCGCGCGATCTGGATATGCTGGTGGTCGAGTCCGTGCCGGATACGCGCGATATCGCCCTGGCCGCCCTTGCCGCCATGGGCGTGCTGGATGCAACAGACGGCGCGACGGGCTTCGCCCTGTGGTCGCCGCTGACCCGTACGGTGCACCTGCACCGTCAGGGCGATGAGATTGCAGCGCGTGTTCAGAGCCTGTCGCCGGAGGCCCATGATGTGCATCTCGGTGACATCAAGGTGGAAGCGCGGCGCGTGGGGGGGCGATGGCAACTCGATGGGCAGGCGGCCGCAAACGTGGCGGTGTCGGGGCATCTGGTGACGGTGTTCGACGACTACGGTCTGGGGTTCGATATCGTCGATCCACTGGATCGCGCGGCCATGGCTGGCGGGGATCGTGACGTGATCGAGGCGCCGATGCCCGGACTGGTCAAGGCGGTTCTGGCCAAACCGGGGCAGGAGGTCAGCGAAGGCGACCGGCTGGCGGTGCTGGAGGCCATGAAGATGGAGCATTCCCTGCTGGCGGCGCGAGACGGCACGGTTGACGAGGTGCTGGTCGAGGAAGGCGCGCAGGTCGAGGCCGGAGCGGCGCTGATCCGGCTGGCCAGCGAGGACGAGGAAGGAGAGGCGGCATGATCACCCTGCATCATGTTCCGCAAAGCCGTTCGATGCGGGTCTTGTGGTTGTTGCATGAACTGGATGTAGACTTTCAGGTGGTCGAACACGCCTTCGACAAATCCTTGCGCGCGCCCGAATTCCTGTCGCTGTCTCCGGCGGGGCGGGTGCCCGCGCTCGAGATCGAAGGCGAGCGGATGTTCGAATCCGGCGCGATGGTAGAATATCTTTGCGAACGCTTTCCCGAGGCGGGGCTTGGCCGGTTGCCGGGCAGCATGGATCGCATGGCGTGGCTGGTCTGGGTGCATTTTGCCGAAACCGTCAGTCAGCATGTGGCGGCGCTGACGCAGCAGCATATCATGCTCTACGAAGATTCGATGCGCAGTCCGATCGTCATGAAGCTCGAGGCCGCACGTATTCGCAAATGCTATGAGGCGATCGAGGCACGCCTGTCCACGCCTTTGGAAAATCGCGATTACCTGCTGACGGGAGGGTTCTCGGCCTGCGATATCGCTGTCGGCCAGGCGGTATATATGGCGCGTCGCTTCGCGCGGCTGGAGGAGTTCCCTGAAACCGGAAAATGGTTTGAGCGGATTACCGAACGCGAGGGATTTCAGGCGTCTTTGCCGAGGGCGGAGAGTTCCTTGATTTATGAACAGGATTTCTATGAGGTATGGGATGGCTGAGACGGTCGAGATTTTCGAGGTAGGCCCACGCGACGGGTTGCAGAACGAGAAACGCCAGATTCCGACGGCGGACAAGGTCGCCCTGGTCGATTGCCTGAGCGGCGCGGGCTTCCGGCGTATCGAGGTGGCCAGTTTCGTCAGCCCGAAATGGGTGCCGCAAATGGCGGATTCGGCGGATGTTCTGGCGGGGATCACCCGTGCGCCGGGGGTGCATTATACGGCGCTGACCCCCAATCTGCGCGGGTTCGAGGGCGCGGTGGCGGCGAAAGCCGATGAGGTGGCGGTGTTCGGATCGGCCTCGGAAGGGTTTTCGAAGGCCAATATCAACGCGACGATTGAGGAAAGTCTTGAGCGGTTCGCGCCGGTCATGGAGGCCGCGAAAACCGTCGGCTTGCCGGTGCGGGGGTATGTGTCATGTGTGACGGATTGTCCCTATGACGGGCCGGTTGCCCCGTCCGATGTGGCGCATGTGGCGGCCAGGCTGTTCGAGATGGGCTGTTACGAGGTGTCATTGGGTGACACCATCGGACAGGGCACTCCCGAAAGCATCGACGCGATGTTGCACGCTGTCTGTCAGGCGGTTCCGGCGGACAGGCTGGCCGGACACTATCATGACACCGGCGGTCGCGCGCTGGAGAATATCGAGGCGTCGCTGGCGCATGGCTTGCGGATTTTCGATGCCGCTGTGGGAGGCTTGGGCGGATGTCCATACGCCCCTGGTGCTGCCGGGAATGTCGCGACCGAGGCGGTGCATGATCGTCTGACCGCGCTTGGATATGCGACCGGCCTTGACCGCGCGGTTCTGGACAAGGCGGCGGACATGGCGCGTGCGATGCGGGCCGGTTGACGCCGGTCGCTCAACGTCGGGATTGCAGGAGGGTAAGGAATGTTTGAAACCATCAGTATCGAGCGTGACGCGCGTGGTGTGGCCACCCTTTGGCTGGACCGGGCGGAAAAGCATAATGCCTTGTCGGCGCAGATGATCGCGGAGCTGACGCAGGCCGCAGGACAACTGGGTGCGGATGATGAAGTGCGCGTGGTTGTTCTGGCTGCGAAGGGCAAGACGTTCTGTGCGGGCGGAGATCTGGGCTGGATGCGCGAGCAGTTCGAAGCCGATCCCGAAACGCGTTCGAGCGAAGCCGCCAAGCTGGCGCATATGTTGCAGGCGCTCAACACCCTGCCGAAACCCATGATCGGGCGGGTGCATGGCAATGCCTTTGGCGGAGGGTTGGGCATGGCCAGCGTATGTGACGTGGCCATCGGGGCCGATCATATCCTGCTGGGATTCACGGAAACCCGGCTGGGGTTGATCCCGGCGACCATCGGGCCTTACGTCTGCGCCCGGATGGGCGAAGACAAGGCGCGGCGTGTGTTCATGTCGGGCCGCCGGTTCGGTGCGGATGAGGGGGTGACGCTGAACCTTTTGGCCCGCGCCGTGCCCGAGGCCGAACTGGATGCGGCCATAGAAGCCGAAGTCGTCCCGTATCTTGAGTGCGCGCCAGGGGCGGTCGCGCGGGCCAAGGCGCTGCTGCGCCATCTCGGCCCGCGTATCGACGACTCGGTTATCGCTCACACGGTGGAGGAACTGGCGGCGTGCTGGCGGGGCGAGGAAGCCCCGGAAGGGATCGGCGCATTTTTCGGCAAGAGCAAACCGTCCTGGACAGGCTGAAAGATTCGGCAGGCCCGCGGATAAGGCGTGTGCGTCCGTCTTGTTCAATTCTCCTGAAACCCTGGCCTGCTTGGGTTTTCTGCGTATAAGTTCAGCGTATTCGCCTTATTGGTATACTGTGGAATACATTGATTGCAGCAAACAGTTTCACGGATTGGAATATGTTCTGCGTCGGTTGACCCTGATCGGGGGCGGGGGTAAACCCTGCGATAGTCTGTACAGCCATCTGAATGCGTGTGCGACGCGCATGAAAGGAGCCATCCCGTGGACGAGATGCTGAGGGAATATCTTCCCATTCTGGTTCTTCTGGCCATTGCCATTGGTCTTGGTCTGGTGCTCATCCTTGCGGCGGTTGTCGCTGCGGTCCGTCATCCCGACCCCGAAAAACTGAGCGCGTATGAATGCGGTTTCAACGCCTTCGACGATGCGCGCATGAAATTCGATGTCCGGTTCTACCTGGTCTCGATCCTGTTCATCATCTTCGATCTGGAGATCGCGATGCTTTTCCCCTGGGCCGTCGCCTTCAAGGACGTGTCGATGGTGGGCTTCTGGTCGATGATGGTGTTCCTGGCCGTGCTGACCGCCGGCTTTGCCTATGAATGGAAGAAAGGGGCAATGGAATGGGAGTAGCGACCGGACTGAACACTGCCGGGGTCGACCGCGAGGTCGCCACGCAGGAGTTGAACCGCGAGTTGCAGGACAAGGGGTTCCTTGTCACCTCGACCGAGGACATCATCAACTGGGCGCGGACCGGCAGCCTGCACTGGATGACCTTCGGCCTGGCCTGTTGTGCGGTCGAGATGATGCATTCCTCGATGCCGCGCTATGACCTCGAACGCTTTGGCACCGCACCGCGCGCCAGTCCGCGCCAGTCGGACCTGATGATCGTGGCCGGTACGCTGACCAACAAGATGGCCCCGGCTCTGCGCAAGGTATACGACCAGATGCCCGAGCCGCGTTATGTGATCTCGATGGGGTCCTGCGCCAACGGGGGCGGCTATTATCACTACAGCTATTCGGTTGTGCGGGGATGCGACCGGATCGTGCCGGTCGACGTTTACGTGCCGGGCTGCCCGCCGACCGCCGAGGCGCTGGTATACGGCATCATGCAACTGCAGCGGAAAATCCGCCGGACCGGGACGATCGTGCGCTAAGCGCGCCTGACAGACAACGGCGGGCCAATACGGGCCGCGCGAAAGGACGAAAACGATGAGCAACGCGCTGAAAGAACTGGGCGCCCATATCGAGGTCAAACGCCCCGATTGCGTGCTGGGTTGGGATGTCACCCATGACGAGCTGAACGTGGATGTCGCGCTGGCCAATATCGTGGGACTGGTGGAGTTTCTGAAAACCGACCAGACCTGTCGTTTCTCTAGTTTGGTGGACATCACCGCCGTCGATTACCCCGAGCGGGCCAAGCGGTTCGATGTGGTCTACCATTTCCTGAGCATGTATCAGAACCAGCGTATTCGCCTGCGTGTTGCCGTGCGCGAAGAGGATATGGTGCCCTCGATCACCGATGTGCATCCTTCGGCCAACTGGTTCGAGCGCGAAGTGTTCGACATGTTCGGGATCCTGTTTTCGGGCCATCCGGACCTGCGTCGCATCCTGACCGACTATGGCTTTCGCGGACATCCGCTGCGCAAGGATTTCCCGACCACCGGGTATACCGAGGTGCGCTATGACGAGGTGCAAAAGCGCGTCGTTTACGAACCCGTCAGCCTGGTTCAGGAGTATCGACAGTTCGACTTCATGTCGCCGTGGGAAGGGGCGGAATACATCCTGCCTGGCGATGAGAAGAAGGAGGAAGCGAAATGATGGACGGCTCCAAGTTTGACGATGCCCTGACGGGCGAACAGAAGATCCGCAATTTCAACCTGAACTTCGGGCCTCAGCACCCGGCGGCGCACGGGGTGTTGCGGCTTGTGCTGGAACTCGACGGTGAGATTGTCGAGCGGTGCGACCCGCATATCGGTCTGCTGCATCGTGGCACCGAAAAGCTGATGGAAAGCCGCACGTACCTGCAGAACCTGCCTTATTTCGACCGGCTGGATTACGTGGCGCCGATGAACCAGGAACATGCCTGGTGTCTGGCCATCGAAAAGCTGACGGGCGTCGAGGTGCCGCGCCGGGCACAGCTGATCCGGGTGCTCTATTCTGAAATCGGCCGTATCCTGAACCACCTGCTGAACGTCACCACGCAGGCGATGGACGTGGGCGCGCTGACCCCGCCGCTCTGGGGGTTTGAAGAGCGCGAAAAGCTGATGGAATTCTACGAGCGTGCCTGTGGCGCGCGCCTGCACGCGGCTTACTTCCGCCCCGGTGGGGTGCATCAGGATCTGCCGCCCGCCCTGATCGACGATATCGAAACATGGGCCCATGAATTTCCCAAGGCCCTTGACGATATCGACGGCCTGCTGACCGAGAACCGGATTTTCAAGCAGCGCAACGCCGATATCGGTGTCGTGACCGAAGAAGACATCCAGAACTGGGGCTTTTCGGGCGTGATGGTGCGCGGCAGCGGTTTGGCGTGGGATCTGCGCCGGGCGCAGCCCTATGAATGCTATGACGAGTTCGAATTCCAGATTCCCGTAGGAAAGAACGGCGATTGCTATGATCGCTATCTGGTGCGGATGGAAGAGATGCGCCAATCGCTTTCGATCATCCATCAGGCGATCGAGAAGCTGCGAGCGCCCGAAGGGCAGGGCGATGTTCTGGCGCGTGGCAAGCTGACCCCGCCGGCCCGTGGAGAGATGAAGACCTCGATGGAGGCGTTGATCCATCACTTCAAGCTGTATACCGAAGGGTTCCGCGTGCCCGAGGGCGAAGTTTACGCCGCCGTCGAGGCCCCCAAGGGGGAATTCGGTGTCTACCTCGTGGCCGATGGCACCAACAAACCCTATCGCGCCAAGCTGCGCGCGCCCGGTTTCCTGCATCTGCAGGCAATGGATCATGTGGCTGGCGGGCATCAATTGGCCGATGTGGCGGCCATTATCGGGACCATGGATGTTGTGTTCGGGGAGATCGACCGTTGATCAACTATCTGACGAAAGCCTTTGCCGCGCTGTGTATCCTTCCGCTGGCGGCCTGTGATGTACCGCCCGAAGGTGTCGAACCTGCCGATATTTCGGAATACGAACTGGCCGTAGCGACCATCGGTTGTCAAATGGTGACCGAAGCCGATTATCAGCCGGTCGAGTTGCAAGCGGGGCTGACCCGCGAGCAATCCAAGGCGATTACCTCTTACATGCTGGCCACGGGCAAGGCAGAACGCTTGCCCGAAGGCGGTGTGAAACTGACGACAGGAGCCTGTGCCTAGATGCTGAGACGTCTCTACCACGAGCAGCCCGACAGCTTTGCCTTCACGCCTGAAAACCAGGCCTGGGCCGAGGCTCAGATGACCAAGTATCCCGAGGGCCGCCAAGCCAGTGCGGTGATCCCATTGTTGTGGCGCGCGCAAGAGCAAGAAGGCTGGTTGACCCGCAAGGCGATCGAATACGTCGCCGAGATGCTGGGGATGCAGTATATTCGCGCTCTCGAAGTCGCGACCTTCTATTTCATGTTCCAGCTTCAGCCGGTCGGCAGTGTGGCGCATATTCAGGTTTGCGGCACGACCTCGTGCATGATCTGCGGTGCCGAAGACCTGATCGCGGTTTGCCGTGAAAAGATCGCGCCGAACGCGCATGAGCTGTCGGCGGATGGCAAGTTCAGCTGGGAAGAGGTGGAGTGCCTTGGTGCCTGCGCGAACGCGCCCATGGCGCAGATCGGCAAGGATTACTACGAAGACCTGACAGCCGAGAGTTTCGCACGCCTCATCGACGAGATGGCCGCAGGCAAGGTGCCCACGCCGGGCCCGCAAAATGGCCGTTATGCAAGTGAACCGGCGTCGGGATTGACCAGCCTCAAGGATTTCGAAAGCGGTCGGCACCAGTACAATGCCAGCGTGCAGCGCGCCACCGATATCGGCGACACGATCAAGCGTATCGACGGCACCGAGGTGCCGCTATTGTCCCCGTGGCGTGACCGTGGGGCCAACCATCAGCCCGCCGACCCGGCCGTCAAGCTGAACGCCTCTCCTCAAGAGGTGGGGGCCAAGGCCGCGAAACCGAAGGTTGCGGGCAATGCCAGCGTTGATAAAACGGGGATTTCCAAGCGCGCGGCGCAGGCCGAAACCAAGGCCAAACCCGACGTCAAACCTGCCGCGGAACCCAAGGCCGCCGGGCCGGGTAAGAAACCACGTACGATGAAAGCGCCCCGCAAGGCGGGCGCCGATGACCTCAAGCAGATCAAGGGCGTCGGACCGAAACTTGAAAAACTGCTTCACGAGCTGGGATTCTTCCATTTCGACCAGGTGGCGAAATGGAGCGAGGACGAGGTGCAGTGGGTTGACCAGAACCTTGAAGGGTTCAAGGGCCGTGTCAGCCGCGACAATTGGGTCGAACAGGCGAAACTGCTGGCCGAGGGCAAGGAGACGGAGTTTTCCTCCAAGGTCAAGAAAGGAGGCGTCTATTGAAGGCGCCCGTCTAGACACCAATAGGGGGTAGTTAGTGATGTCGAATTCGGAAGGTTGGAGCATGTGCCGCATCGTTTGCTGGGCCATCGCCGCCGTTGTTGGCGTGCTGGTGCTGTGGGGCACGACGCCGGCAGTAGGTTTCGTGGCGGCGTTGTTGGCCGGCGCAGCCGTCGCGGTATTTCTGGGTTTGGTCCTGACACGCCTTTTCTGCGCGGCAGCCGGACAACCTGTCGCGGCCTCGCACCCGGTCAAGGACACCGCTGCCGATGTGGCCGACAAGGCCAGGACCGTTGCGGCCGATACAGCAAAAATGGCCGGGGACGCCGGTGAGAAAGCCGCAGCCGCCGCGAAAGATGCCACCAGTGATATCGCCAAGGCGGCAAAGTCGGCCAAGGACACGGCTGGCGATGCGGTAGAGGCGGCCAAAGCTTCGGGGAAAGACGCCATTCCCGATTATGACGGTGACGGCGTCAAGGAAGGCACCGAAGAGGGCAGCCGCCCGGAAGGTTTGTCCGCGCCGCGCGGTGGAAATGCCGATGATCTCAAGCAGATCAAGGGGGTTGGACCCAAACTGGAACTCTTGTGCAACGAATTGGGATTCTACCACTTCGACCAGATCGCCGGTTGGGGCGTGGATGAGGTCGCCTGGGTCGATGCCAACCTCAAGGGGTTCCGCGGGCGGGTCAGCCGCGACAACTGGGTCGAGCAGGCCCGGATTCTGGCCGGGGGTGGTGAAACGGAATTCTCCAAGCGCGTCGAAGACGGCGACGTGTATTGACGGAGTGAAACGAAACGATGGGAGACCGTTCGACCGATATGTATCTGGCACGCAAGGGCCGCACCGTGGGTGTGGTGATTGCCGTGACGATGCTGGTCTGGATGGGCGCCCAATGGCTGGGAGGGCAGATGGGCTGGCCGGTGCGCTTTGTCTTTCTGTTCGATCTTGCCGCCATCGCGGCCCTGATCTGGGCCTTGGTGGTAACTTATCAAATCTGGCGCGCGCGCCGGGATAACCGAGGGTGATAACGGATGCTCAAGGACGAAGACCGTATCTTTACCAATCTCTACGGGATGCATGACCGCTCCCTCAACGGGGCCAAGGCACGTGGACATTGGGACGGGACGGCGAAAATCCTGCAAAACGGTCGCGACTGGATCATCGAACAGATGAAGGCCAGCGGGCTGCGGGGCCGTGGCGGTGCGGGCTTTCCGACCGGTCTCAAATGGTCGTTCATGCCCAAGGAAAGTGATGGGCGTCCGTCATATCTGGTGGTCAATGCGGATGAGTCCGAGCCGGGCACCTGCAAGGACCGCGAAATCATGCGCCATGATCCGCACACCCTGGTCGAAGGATGTCTGATCGCGTCTTTCGCGATGAACGCGCATGCCTGTTATATCTACATCCGCGGCGAGTATATTCGTGAGCGCGAGGCATTGCAGGCCGCGATCGACGAGGCTTACGAGGCCGGGCTGATCGGCAAGAACGCCTGCAAATCGGGCTATGATTTTGATCTTTACCTGCATCACGGGGCCGGGGCCTATATCTGCGGCGAGGAAACCGCGCTGCTGGAAAGCCTCGAAGGCAAGAAGGGCATGCCGCGCATGAAGCCGCCGTTCCCGGCAATGGCTGGCGTTTATGGTTGTCCGACCACGGTGAACAACGTGGAATCCATTGCTGTCGTGCCGACGATCCTGCGGCGCGGACCGGATTGGTTCGCTTCGTTCGGGCGGCCCAACAATGCGGGAACCAAGCTGTTTGCGGTGTCTGGCCATGTCAACAATCCCTGCGTTGTCGAAGAGGCGATGTCGATCACCTTCGAAGAGCTGATCGACAAGCATTGCGGCGGTATTCGCGGGGGGTGGGACAACCTCAAGGCCGTGATTCCGGGCGGGTCGTCGGTGCCCTGTGTGCGGGGCGAGAACATGCGCGACGCGGTTATGGATTTCGACGCCCTGCGCGAGGTCGGATCGAGCCTCGGTACGGCGGCCGTGATCGTCATGGACAAGCAGACCGATATCATCAAGGCGATCTGGCGCCTGTCGAAATTCTACAAACACGAAAGCTGTGGCCAGTGCACCCCATGCCGGGAAGGCACGGGATGGATGATGCGGGTCATGGACCGGCTGGTGCGTGGCGAGGCCGAAGTCGAAGAGATCGACATGCTGTTCGATGTGACCAAACAGGTGGAGGGGCACACGATCTGCGCGCTTGGCGATGCGTCGGCCTGGCCCATCCAGGGCCTGATCCGCAACTTCCGCGATGAGATCGAGGACCGTATCAAGGCCCAGAAATCCGGTCGTGTCAGCGCAGTGGCGGCGGAGTAAGCGGTATGCGCAAGGCAACTCTCATCTTGATGGCGGCATTGGCCCTAGGGGCCTGTGCGAAGAAAACCGAGCGGGTGACGTTCGACGGTGTTTATTTCCCGTTGAAGTCCAAGAAGGCTTCGGATGACCGTCAGGATTTTGTCGTGACGGTTCGCAAGGCCGAGCAGAACCTGGAACTCGCACGGGAAGCGGGACGCTATGAGGGCACACGCTATTGCCTGCAGAATTTCGGGACCTCTGAGATCGACTGGAGCCAGGGCCCCGATGCCGAGGACGGAACCGTGATGCTGTCGGGTGGTAGTTTGACATTCCGGGGGCGCTGCTCTCTATGGTGAAACTCCTTTTTATATCAGCGGCTTGGGGGGCATGTTATTGCATAGCATGCGCCTTGGCCCCCATCTGCGCCGCAGATGGGCCGGCGCGTCATGCGCGGCCTGCTGATGCAATGAAAGGATATGTGCCATGCGTATGATGAAATCCCTGGTTCTCGGTGCCGTGATGGCGGCGACTGCCGCCACTGCAAAGCCAGGCCTGCCTGCCGAGAAAGAAATCAACGCCGGTCTTCTGGTGGTCGCGGTGGCCGACAAGATACGCCGCGAATGCGATTCCATTTCGGCGCGGTTGTTCACCGCGCGCGCCTACTTGACCGATCTCAAGGATCGGGCTGCCGAGCAGGGGTATTCGGAAGCCGAGATCGACTCCTACATCAACAACGACGTGGAAAAGGCCAAGATGCGCATGAAGCGCAATGCCTATTTCAAGGCCCGCGGCGCAAGCAATCTGGACCCTGCCAGCCTGTGTAGCCTTGGCCGCGAAGAAATCCGGAAGCAGAGCCAGATTGGCCTGCTGCTGAAAGCGAAGTGAGAAATCATGTCTGACCTGCGCAAGATCATCATCGACGATCAGGAACTGGAAGTGGACGGCGCCATGACGCTGATCCAGGCCTGCGAAGAGGCCGGGATCGAAATCCCGCGGTTCTGCTATCACGAGCGGCTGTCGATTGCCGGCAACTGCCGTATGTGCCTTGTCGAGGTGGTCGGCGGCCCGCCGAAACCGGCCGCCTCCTGTGCGATGCAGGTGCGCGACCTGCGGCCTGGCCCCGAGGGCCAGCCGCCGGTGGTCAAGACGAATTCGCCGATGGTCAAGAAGGCCCGCGAGGGGGTGATGGAATTCCTTCTGATCAACCACCCGCTTGATTGCCCGATCTGCGATCAGGGCGGCGAGTGTGATCTTCAGGATCAGGCCATGGCCTATGGTGTGGATTTCAGCCGCTACCGCGAACCCAAGCGTGCGGTGGATGATCTGGATCTTGGCCCGCTGGTCGAAACCCACATGACGCGCTGCATTTCCTGCACCCGTTGCGTACGTTTCACAACCGAGGTGGCGGGCATCAACCAGATGGGCCAGACGGGCCGGGGCGAAGACGCCGAGATCACCAGCTATCTGGGCGAAACGCTGGACAGCAACATGCAGGGCAACATCATCGACCTGTGCCCGGTTGGGGCGCTTGTCTCCAAGCCCTACGCCTTCACGGCCCGCCCGTGGGAGTTGCGCAAGACCGAAACCATCGACGTGATGGATGCGCTTGGTGCCAATATCCGGGTGGATACCAAGGGGCGTGAAGTGATGCGTATCCTGCCGCGCAACCATGATGGCGTGAACGAGGAATGGATTTCAGACAAGACGCGCTTTGTCTGGGACGGGCTGCGCCGCCAGCGGCTGGACCGCCCCTATGTGCGCGATAACGGCAAGCTGCGCACTGCCACCTGGGGCGAGGCACTGGCCAAGACCGCAGAAGCGATCAAGGGCGCGTCGAAACTTGCCGGTCTGGTGGGTGACCTTGCCCCGGTCGAGGCCGCATTTGCCCTGAGGCAATTGGTCGAGGGGCAGGGCGGTTCCGTGGAATGCCGTACTGACGGGGTGCGCCTGCCTGCGGGCAACCGTTCGGGGTATGTCGGCACGGCGTCTATCGACGACATCGACAATGCGAAGTTCATTCAGTTGATCGGCACCGACCCGCGGGTCGAGTCGCCGGTTTTGAACGCACGCATTCGCAAGGCGTGGCTCAGGGGGGCACAGGTTGGCCTTGTGGGCGAAGCCGTTGATCTGACCTATGAATACGAGCATGTCGGGACGGGCCGTGAGTCTCTTAAATCGCTGCTCGACAAGGACTATGGGCAAGTTCTCGAAGCACCTTCCGTGGTGATCGTCGGCCAGAGCGCGCTCAACGAAGCCGATGGCGAGGCGGTTTTGGCGGCGGCCATGAAGCTGGCCGAGGACACGCAATCGAAACTCATGGTTCTGCACAGCGCTGCGGCGCGTGTCGGCGCGATGGATGCCGGATGCGTCACCGAGGGCGGCATGACGGCGGCAATCGACGGGGCCGATGTAATCTACAATCTCGGCGCGGACGAGGTCGAGATTCAGGACGGCCCCTTCGTGATCTATCAGGGCAGCCATGGCGACCGTGGCGCGCATCGCGCCGATGTGATCCTGCCGGGCGCCGCTTACACCGAGGAACAGGGCCTGTTCGTGAATACCGAAGGCCGTCCGCAACTGGCGCTGCGCGCCGGATTCGCACCGGGTGAGGCCAAGGAAAACTGGGCGATCCTGCGTGCGTTGTCGGGTGAGATGGGGCAGGCGCTGCCCTATGACAGCCTGGTTCAGCTTCGCAAGGCTCTGGTGGCCGAGGTGCCGCATCTGGCGAAAATAGACCAGGTTCCCGAAAACGATTGGCAGCCCTTGTCGGCAGGCAAACTTGGCAAGGCCGATTTCCGCCTGACGATCCGGGATTTCTATCTGACGAACCCGATCGCACGGGCCAGCGAATTGATGGCGGAACTCAGTTCCAACGCCAAGGCCCGCCGCAACGCGCCGGTGGCCGCCGAGTGATGCGGCGCGTGGCGGTCATATCGCCGATGACGCTGGCCTTTGCCGGGGCGGTGTCGGGCTGTGAAATGCCCGACCCGGACGGAAGCGCCGGTTTCTCTCCCGATTACAGGGGGGTCGAGACGCGTTTGCTGGACAATGATCTGGTCAGCTTTCAGGTCTCGATGAGCGGTGCGCGCAACGCCGAAGATGTCAGCCGTTACGCAGAATGCGCGGCGGCGCAATATACCCTGATCCGGGGATACGGATTTGCCCGGCATTTGCGCACAAATGTCGAGGAAGCGGGTGGTATCTGGAGTGGCGATGCGGTTTATACGATCTCGCCGGCGCTGCCCCAGGGATTGAAGACAATCGACGCAGAAGTCGTCGCCGCCGATTGCGCGGAAAACGGAATACCGATGGTGTGAGGACCTGATGGCTGAATTCTTTACAACCCCGCTTGGGATCGCGGTGATTATCGTGGCGCAATGCCTTGCGGTGGTCGGCTTTGTCATGATTTCGCTTCTGTTTCTGGTCTATGGCGACCGCAAGATCTGGGCCGCTGTCCAGATGCGCCGCGGGCCGAACGTGGTGGGGACATTCGGCATTCTGCAATCGGTGGCCGACGCGCTGAAATATGTCGTCAAGGAGGTCGTCGTTCCCGCGGGGGCCGACAAGGCGGTGTTCATGCTGGCGCCGATGACCAGTTTCGTACTGGCGATCCTTGCCTGGGCGGTGATCCCGTTCAATGACGGATGGGTGCTGAGCGATATCAACGTCGCGATCCTGTTCGTCTTTGCCGTGTCCTCACTGGAGGTTTACGGCGTGATCATGGGCGGGTGGGCCTCGAACTCGAAATACCCGTTCCTCGGATCGTTGCGTTCGGCGGCGCAGATGATTTCCTATGAGGTCAGCATCGGCCTGATCATCATCGGGGTTATCATCTCGACCGGTTCGATGAATTTCGGTGCGATCGTTGCTGCGCAGGATACGGGATATGGCTTCTTCGGCTGGTACTGGTTGCCGCATTTGCCGATGGTTTTCCTGTTCTTCATCTCGGCCCTGGCTGAAACCAACCGCCCGCCCTTCGATCTGCCCGAGGCTGAATCGGAATTGGTTGCCGGATATCAGGTGGAATATTCCGCAACGCCTTTCCTGTTGTTCATGGCCGGTGAATACATCGCCATCTTCCTGATGTGCGCGCTGACCTCGCTGCTGTTTTTCGGAGGATGGCTGTCGCCCATTCCGGGGCTGCCCGATGGCGTCCTGTGGATGGTGGCCAAGATGGCGTTCTTCTTCTTCATCTTCGCGATGGTCAAGGCGATCACCCCGCGGTACCGCTATGATCAGTTGATGCGCATTGGCTGGAAAGTGTTCCTGCCGCTATCGCTGGCCTGGGTGGTGATCGTGTCGTTCCTTGCCAAGTTCGAAGTGCTTGGTGGTATGTGGGCCCGTTGGGCAATCGGAGGCTGATGAGCTATGGGCGTCGACTACGTCACATTTGACAGGCTGGTCGATCTGTCCACCCGGTTCAAGCCGGAGGGCCGTACGCTCATGCTTGGCCGTCAGGGGTTCAAGATCAAGCGTCGCGATGCCAAACGCTATGAGGCAAGTCTGAACAAGAACGGGGTTGAGGCACGACGTTTCGATTTCCTTCAGGAAGACGGCTATGCCGAAACCCTGATGCGCAAACTGGGCTTTGGCGAGATGGAAACGATGGACTTCTCGGATTACGAGGGCGCCAGCATCTTGCACGATCTCAACAAAAGACCGCCGAAAGAGCTGGAGAACCAGTTCGACTTCATCTTTGACGGTGGTACGGTCGAACATGTCTTCAACGTGCCGGTGGCGCTTGAAGGGCTTTATCGGATGTTGAAGCCAGGTGGGCGCCTGGTGTCGTTGAATGGGCTGAACGGCTGGTATGGGCACGGCATGTACCAGTTCAATCCCGAATTGGTCTGGACCTTCTGGAAACGCGCGTGCAATTGCGAAGTCATCGACTGCCGTGCCATCCCCGAGGATCCGACAGAGCCCTACGAGCAGGTCGTTTTCGGCGATCCTGCCGACACGGGCCGCCGCTTGCGGTTGAAGAAGAAGATCGGGCCGGGACGGACTTATCTTTATTACGAGATCGAAAAGACATCGAAATCCCGCCTGCCGAAGATCGCGCTGCAAAGCGACTATGAAACCAAGTGGCAGGGCCACGATACCGCCGGGCAAACCCGGTTCGAAGACGCCAGGAGCTGACCCATGACGCAAATCGACTATGGACGCGCCGCAGGCTATTTCCTGCTCAAGGATTTCTTCAAAGGCTTCCGGCTGGGTCTGAAGTACTTCTTCGCCCCCAAGGCGACCTTGAACTACCCGCACGAAAAAGGGCCGCTCAGCCCTCGGTTCCGTGGCGAACACGCGCTGCGACGTTATCCGAACGGCGAAGAGCGTTGCATCGCCTGCAAGCTGTGCGAGGCGATCTGCCCGGCGCAGGCCATCACCATCGACGCCGAACCGCGTGATGACGGCAGCCGCCGCACCACGCGTTACGACATCGACATGACGAAATGCATCTATTGCGGCTTCTGCCAGGAGGCATGCCCGGTGGATGCCATCGTCGAGGGGCCGAATTTCGAATTCGCAACGGAAACCCGCGAAGAGCTGTTCTATGACAAGCAAAAACTGCTTGAGAACGGCGAACGGTGGGAAGCCGAGATCGCCCGCAATCTGGAACTGGACGCGCCGTACCGATGAGTGATCACAGCAATCCCTTTGCGGCCTTGATGGCCCAGGCACAGGAAATGGCGAAGGCCATGAATCCTGCGCTCGAGTCGTTTTCGCCCAAAGGAATGGAAAAACTGTGGCCCACCATGCCCAAGGACATCATGGAGATGACCTTTGGAAAGGGCATCAGCAAGGACGGGCTCGATGCCAAGACGCGGCTTTTGCTGACGCTGGCGGGGCTGACCATGCTGGGCGCGCAAAGCGATACACAGATCCGCATGACGGTGCGCCACGCATTGGAGGCGGGCGCCACCAAGGAAGAGATTGCCGAAACCATCGCTCAGATGGCGATGTTCGCCGGCATTCCGTCCATGAACCGGGCGATGGATTTCGCCCGCGAAGTCATGGACGAGAACGAGGGAAAGGATAACGAGACATGACCCTGACAGTACTGTCATTCTATCTGTTTGCGGTCTCGGCGCTGGCCGGGGGGCTGTTCACCGTGATCAGCCGCAACCCCGTGCATTCGGTGCTGTGGCTGATCCTGGCCTTCATCAGTTCGGCGGGGCTGTTCGTTTTGCTGGGGGCCGAGTTCGTGGCGATGCTGCTGATCATCGTCTATGTCGGGGCGGTCGCCGTGCTGTTCCTGTTCGTCGTGATGATGCTGGATGTGGATTTCGCCGAGTTGAAGGCCGAGATGGCGAAATACATGCCTTTGGCGCTGTTGATCGGGGTGATCCTGCTGATGCAGTTCGGGCTGGCTTACGGCAACTGGCATATGGCCGAAACTGCCGAAGCGGCGCGTGGCGCGGTTGCGCCCGAAGGCGTCGAAAACACCGCGGCCCTGGGGCTGCTGATCTACGACAAGTATTTCCTCCTGTTCCAGACGGCGGGCCTGATCCTGCTGGTGGCGATGATCGGGGCGATCGTCCTGACGCTGCGCCATCGCACGGATATCAAACGCCAGAATGTTCTGGCGCAGATGTATCGCGATCCGGCCAAGGCGATGGAACTGAAGGACGTGAAGCCGGGGCAGGGGCTCTGAGCTTTTGACCCGCCCCGGACCCGATCCGGGGCCTCCCGGCCAAAAGCGCCGGGGCAAACAGGAAGAGGTTCCGGGCCAGGCCCGGGGCGCGTTGAAAAGAAAGACGGACGGGCAGAGCCCGGAGGGACACGCATGATTGGACTTGAACATTACCTGACCGTGGCGGCGGCGCTGTTCGTCATCGGGATTTTCGGCCTCTTCCTGAACCGGAAGAACGTCATCATCCTGCTGATGTCGATCGAACTGATGCTGCTCTCGGTCAACATCAACCTCGTGGCCTTTTCCGCCCATCTGGGCGATCTGGTGGGGCAGATTTTCACGCTGTTCGTCCTGACCGTCGCCGCAGCCGAGGCGGCGATCGGGCTGGCCATTCTTGTCTGTTTCTTCCGCAACCGCGGCACCATCGCCGTGGAAGACGTCAACGTGATGAAAGGCTGATCCGATGGAGTTGACCATTCTTTTCGCGCCTCTCATCGGGGCCATCATCGCCGGTTTCGGCTGGCGCATCATCGGAGAGACCGGGGCGCAGTGGCTGACCACCGGCTTGCTGTTCCTGTCCTGCGTTCTGTCGTGGATCGTGTTTCTGGGCCATGACGGGCAAACCCATATTGTCCATATTCTGGACTGGATCGAATCCGGTACGCTGAACACGTCCTGGGCAATCCGGCTGGACCGCCTGACCGCGATCATGCTGATCGTCGTGACTTCGGTTTCGGCGCTCGTGCATCTATATTCCATGGGCTACATGGCCCATGACGAGAATTTCCGCGACGGCGAAAGCTACAAGCCGCGCTTCTTTGCCTACCTGTCGCTTTTCACCTTCGCGATGCTGATGCTGGTCACGGCCGACAACCTTGCGCAGATGTTCTTCGGCTGGGAGGGCGTGGGCCTCGCATCCTATCTGCTGATCGGGTTCTATTTCCGCAAGCCGAGCGCCAACGCCGCGTCGATCAAGGCTTTTGTGGTCAACCGCGTCGGCGATTTTGGCTTCGTCCTCGGCATCATGGCGCTTTATTTCCTGACCGACTCGATCCGGTTCGAGAATATTTTCGCCGCCGGTCCCGAACTGGCCGAAACGCAGCTCAGCTTTTTGTGGACCGAGTGGAACGCGGCCAACCTGATCGCCTTCCTGCTGTTCGTGGGGGCCATGGGCAAGTCGGCGCAGTTGTTCCTGCACACCTGGTTGCCCGACGCGATGGAAGGCCCGACCCCGGTGTCGGCGCTGATCCACGCCGCCACGATGGTGACGGCGGGCGTGTTCCTTGTCTGCCGCATGTCGCCGATCATGGAATACGCACCCGAGGCCATGGGCTTTGTCACCTTCATCGGGGCCACCACGGCGTTTTTCGCCGCCACGGTGGGTCTGGTTCAGAACGACATCAAGCGCGTGATCGCCTATTCCACCTGTTCGCAGCTTGGCTACATGTTCGTGGCGGCCGGTGTGGGTGTCTATTCGGTGGCGATGTTCCACCTGTTCACGCACGCCTTCTTCAAGGCGATGCTGTTCCTTGGCGCCGGGTCGGTCATCCACGGGATGCATCACGAGCAGGACATGCGCAACTATGGCGGCTTGCGCAAGAAGCTGCCCTATACGTTCTGGGCAATGCTGATCGGGACACTGGCCATTACCGGCGTCGGTATCCCGCTGACCCATTTCGGCTTTGCCGGGTTCCTGTCCAAGGACGCGGTCATCGAATCCGCTTATGCGGGCACGGCAGGAGGCTATGCCTTCTGGATGCTGGTCATCGCGGCACTGTTCACCAGTTTCTACAGCTGGCGGCTGATGTTCCTGACTTTCTGGGGCAAACCGCGCGGCGACAAGCACACGCACGATCATGCGCATGAAAGCCCGATGGTCATGCTGGTGCCGCTTGGCGTTCTGGCGCTTGGCGCGGTGTTCTCGGGGATGGTGTGGTACAACAGCTTCTTCGGGGACCATGCCCAGGTGAACAAGTTCTTCGGCATCCCGGCTCAGCATGCAGAGGCCGACGCGGGGCATGGCGAAGAGACCTCCGCCGAGGATCAGGCTGCTGCAGACGCCACGCATGATGAGGCGGCCACGCAAGAGGGCGGTGAACCCGCCGCCGCGATCCATGCAATGGCCCCGGAAGGCGCGATTTTCATGGGGCCCGACAATCATGTAATGGACGATGCGCACCACGCACCGACCTGGGTCAAGGTCAGCCCGTTCATCGCCATGGTGATCGGCTTCGTGGTCGCGCTCTGGTTCTATATCTGGGATCCGTCGATGCCGCGCAAACTGGCCGAGAACCAACGACCGCTTTATCAGTTCCTGCTGAACAAGTGGTATTTCGACGAAATCTACGACTTCCTGTTCGTTCGTCCCGCCAAGGCGCTTGGCCGGTTCCTGTGGAAACGCGGCGACGGGGACGTCGTCGACGGAACGATCAATGGCGTGGCCATGGGGATCATTCCCTTCTTCACCCGTCTCGCAGGGCGGGCACAATCGGGCTACATCTTCACATATGCCTTCGCGATGGTGATCGGGATCGCGGTCCTGGTAACCTGGATGACTTTCATCGGAGGGGCTGAATAATGGACAACCTTCTTTCCATCACCACGTTCATCCCCGCCATCGCGGCAGCGATCCTCGCGATCTTCCTGCGCGGCGAGGATGCAGCGGCACAGCGCAACGCCAAGTGGGTCGCGCTGATCGCCACGACGCTGACCTTTGTCGTGTCGCTGTTCATTCTGGCCGGGTTCGATCCGAACGATACAGGCTTCCAGTTCGTGGAAGAGCATCAGTGGCTTCTGGGCCTCAAATACAAGATGGGTGTGGACGGGATCAGCGTTCTGTTCGTGCTGCTGACCACCTTCATGATGCCGCTGACCATCGCCGCGTCGTGGAACGTGACCAAGCGGGTCAAGGAATACATGATCGCGTTCCTGATCCTCGAAACGCTGATGCTGGGCGTGTTCATGGCGCTCGATCTGGTGCTGTTCTACCTGTTCTTCGAGGCGGGCCTGATCCCGATGTTCCTGATCATCGGCATCTGGGGCGGCAAGGAACGCATTTATGCGTCCTTCAAGTTCTTCCTCTATACCTTCCTTGGCTCGGTGCTGATGCTGGTGGCGATGGTGGCGATGTTCTCGGACGCGGGGACCACCGATATCGTGACCTTGCTGAACCACCAGTTCGGCTCGGAAAGCTTCAGCATCCTCGGCGTGCATGTCGTGGGCGGCATGCAGACGCTGATGTTCATCGCCTTCTTCGCCAGTTTCGCGGTCAAGATGCCGATGTGGCCGGTGCATACATGGCTTCCGGACGCGCACGTTCAGGCGCCCACGGCAGGCTCGGTCGTTCTGGCGGCGATCCTGCTGAAGATGGGGGGCTATGGCTTCCTGCGGTTCAGCCTGCCGATGTTCCCGGTCGGGGCCGAGGTCATGACACCGCTGATCCTGTGGATGTCGGCCATTGCCATCGTTTACACCTCGCTGGTCGCCTTGGCGCAGGAAGACATGAAAAAGCTGATCGCCTATTCGTCGGTCGCGCATATGGGTTATGTCACGATGGGTATTTTCGCGGCGAACCAGCAGGGGATCGACGGAGCGATTTTCCAGATGATCAGCCACGGGTTCATCTCGGGCGCGCTGTTCCTGTGCGTTGGTGTCATCTATGACCGGATGCACACCCGCGAGATCGACGCCTATGGCGGTCTGGTCAACCGGATGCCGGCCTATGCGCTGATCTTCATGCTGTTCACCATGGCCAATGTCGGCCTGCCGGGCACGTCCGGGTTCATCGGTGAATTCCTGACGCTGATCGGCGTCTTCCAGGTCAATACCTGGGTGGCACTGGTGGCGGCCTCGGGCGTGATCCTGTCGGCGGCCTATGCGCTGTGGCTCTATCGCCGTGTCGTGTTGGGCGACCTGATCAAGGAGAGCCTGCGCTCGATCACCGACATGACCACCCGCGAGCGTGCGATCTTTGTGCCGCTGGTTGTCATGACGCTGCTGCTCGGCGTTTATCCGAGCCTTGTCACCGACATCATCGGGCCCTCGGTAGAAGCCCTGATTTCCAACTACGATACGGCCCTGGCCGAGGCGCACACCGCCAGCCAGATCGCCGAAGTGTCGCATTAACGGAGGCCCTGAGACATGCAGGCTGATCTGAATATTATCCTGCCCGAGATCGTGATCTCGGTCTACGCGCTCGCCGCGCTGTTGTTCACGGCCTATACCGGCAAGGACCGGATGGCAGGGATGCTGCTGTGGCTGACCGCCGGTTTGCTGGGCGCCATGGCGATCTGGATCGGGGCGACGGGCGATGGTTCGCGCACTGCATTCGGCGGCATGTTCAACGATGACGGTTTCGCCCGCTTCGCCAAGGTGACGATCCTGTTGTCGGCCGCTGCGGTCATGGTGCTGGGGCAGGAATACATGATGCGCCGGAAAATCCTGCGCTTCGAGTATCCGATCCTGATCGCGCTCTCTGCCGTCGGCATGATGCTGATGGTCAGTGCCGGAGACCTGATGGCGCTTTACATGGGGCTGGAACTGCAATCCCTGGCGCTTTACGTCGTCGCCTCGCTGCGCCGCGACAGTGCCAAATCCACCGAGGCGGGCCTGAAGTACTTTGTGCTTGGCGCGCTCAGCTCGGGGCTGCTGCTTTACGGTGCATCGCTAACCTATGGCTATGCCGGAACGACGCTGTTCTCGGGCATCATCGAAGCGGCCGACGGGCAGGCACCGGTCGGCTTGCTGTTCGGGCTGGTCTTCGTGATCGCCGGTCTGGCCTTCAAGGTATCGGCGGTTCCCTTCCATATGTGGACGCCGGATGTCTACGAAGGCTCGCCCACGCCGATCACGGCCTTTTTTGCGACCGCGCCCAAGGTTGCGGCCATGGGGCTGTTCGCCCGAGTGGTGCACGATGCCTTTGGCGGCGTCGTGGGTGATTGGCAGCAGGTGCTTGCGCTGCTCAGCCTTCTGTCGATGTTCCTGGGAGCCGTGGCGGCAATCGGGCAGACCGATATCAAACGCCTGATGGCCTATTCCTCGATCGCGCATATGGGCTATGCGCTGATGGGGCTGGCGGCTGGCGACGCCTTTGGCGTTCAGGCTATGCTGATCTACATGGCGATCTATGTGACCATGAATATCGGCACCTTCGCCTTTATCCTGTCGATGGAGCGTGACGGCCAGCCGATCACCGAGATCGCAAGCCTGAACATGTACTCGCGCGCCCATCCGGCCCGTGCATTCGCCATGCTGATCCTGCTGTTCAGCCTGGCCGGTGTGCCGCCGCTTCTGGGGTTCTTCGGCAAGCTCTACGTGCTGCGGGCCGCCTATGAGGGCGGGCTGGCATGGCTGGCGGTGGCCGGCGTGATCGCCTCGGTGATCGGTGCCTTCTACTACCTGCGCATCGTCTACTACATGTATTTCGGCGAAGAGCGTGAGCCACTGGAAACCTCCCGGTCGCCCGTGCAGTGGAGTTTTCTGATGGCGTCGGCGGCGCTGATGCTGTTGGGGATCATCAACATGTTCGGTGTCGAAGGCATGGCTCAGGCTGCGGCAGCGACCCTTGTCAACTGACGCTTGCACTGGATGGATTGAACAGGTGACGCGCCTCTGGCGCGTCGCTTTGTTTGTGGGCGTGCCTTTGGGGTGCCGGTTTTGGGAGTATGATGAAGATGGGGCGTGATATGGCTGCCTGGCCGCATGGGGTGGGCCGCAGGGTGCTGGCCGAAGTGGACAGCACCAATGCCGAAGCCGCGCGTATCGCCCCGAATCTGACCGGCCCGGAGTGGATACTGGCCCTGCGCCAGACGGCGGCACGCGGGCGGCGTGGGCGCGCATGGACGAACCCACAGGGCAACTTTGCCGCGACTTTGGTGATGCGTCCTACCGAGAGCCCCGATCAGGTGGCGCTGCGGTCTTTCGTGGCCTCGCTGGCGCTCTATGACGCTTTTGTCGCCGCCACGGGCCGTGCCGAAGGGTTTACCCTGAAATGGCCGAATGACGTTTTGCTGAACGGCGGCAAGCTGGCTGGTATCCTGTTGGAAAGCGCGGGCAGTGCGGCGGGCCTGTCGTATTTCGCGATCGGGATCGGCGTGAACCTAGCGCAGGCCCCATCTCCGGATCAGGTCGAGCCGCAGGCGTTGCGGCCCGTCTCGTTACTGTCCGAGACCGGGGCAGAGGTAACCCCCGAGGAATTCCTCGACCTGCTGGCCCCGGCCTATGCCCGTTACGAGGCGCAATTCACCACCTACGGCTTTGCCCCCATTCGCACCGCGTGGCTGGATCGCGCCGCAAAACTGGGCGAGGTCATTACCGCGCGCACGGCGCGGGACGAATTCACCGGTACGTTCGAGACGGTGGACGCGACCGGTAATCTTGTTCTAACAACAGCGAAATCCCGGCATGCCATCCCGGCGGCCGAGGTCTTTTTCTGAGGAACGTGCCATGCTTCTGGCCATCGACTGCGGCAACACGAACACTGTTTTCTCGATCTGGGATGGAGAGAAATTTCTGTGCACCTTGCGCACCTCGACGCACCATGCCCGCACCGCGGATGCCTATTTCACCTGGTATTCTACCTTGGTGAAGCATTACGGGATCGAAGCGGATATTACCGAGGTGATCATTTCCTCGACGGTGCCGCGCGTGGTGTTCAACCTGCGGGTGTTCGCCGATCGGTTTTTTGGGTGCCGCCCGTTGGTAGTGGGCAAACCCGAATGCCTGTTGCCGCATGCGCCGCGCGTCGATCCGGGCACGCAGGTGGGGCCTGACCGGTTGGTGAACTCTGCCGGGGCGTTCGACCGGCATGGCGGGGATCTGATCGTTGTGGATTTCGGCACTGCAACGACCTTTGACGTGGTGGCGCATGACGGGGCCTATGTGGGCGGGGTGATCGCGCCGGGCGTGAATCTGAGCCTTGAAGCCTTGCACATGGCGGCGGCGGCGCTGCCGCATGTGGACGTGACCAAACCGCAAAAGGTGATCGGCACCAACACCGTCGATTGCATGCAATCCGGTGTGTTCTGGGGCTATGTGGGCCTTGTGAACGGCATTTGCGACCGTATCCGCGCCGAATATGAGAAGCCGATGCGCATCATCGGCACTGGCGGGCTGGCGCCGCTGTTTGCGCAGGGCGAGATGCTGTTCGATTTCATCGAAGACGACCTGACGATGCACGGCCTGACCGTGATTCACGACTATAACAAGAAAGCAGAGACTTTATGAGCAGTGACAGACTGATCTACCTGCCCCTCGGTGGGGCGGGCGAAATCGGCATGAATGCCTATGTCTACGGATATGGCCAACCGGGACAGGAACGGTTGATCCTTGTCGATCTGGGGGTGGCCTTTTCCGATATGGACACAAGCCCCGGTGTCGACCTGATTTTTCCCGACATGACATGGCTGGCCGAGCGGCGCGACCAGTTGGAGGCGGTGTTCATCACCCATGCCCATGAAGATCATGTTGGCGCCGTGGCGCAGTTTTACGAAGATCTTGGCGCGCCGGTCTATGCGCGGGCGTTTACGGCCAATATTGCGCGGCGCAAGATGGAGGAGTTCGGGTACTCCGAAAAATCCGTGCGCACGGTTTCGGCCTGGCCCGAGGTGACTCAGGCGGGGCCGTTCAGCGTGGGGTTCGTGCCGATTTCCCATTCGATCCCAGAGAGTTCCGGGTTGGTGATCGACACGCCTGCGGGCCGTGTGGTGCATTCAGGGGATTTCAAGATCGACGCGAATCCGGTCGTCGGCGAGGCCTTCGATCCCGAGCTTTGGGGCAGTCTGGCCGCGCCGGGCGTCAAGGCGCTGATGTGCGATTCTACCAATGTTTTCAATGCACATGAGGGGCGTTCTGAAAGTACCCTTGGGCCGGATATCGAGGCCCTGGTCGCTGGCGCCAAGGGGATGGTGGTGGCCACGACCTTTGCCAGCAACGTGGCGCGGGTCAGGACGCTGGCGGAGGCGGCGGACCGGGCCGGGCGGTCGGTGTGCCTGTTGGGGCGCGCTATGCGGCGGATGATCGAAGCGGCCGTGGAAACGGGCGTTCTGACCAGTTTCCCGAAAACCGTAAGCCCCGAAGAAGCAAAGGAAATTCCGCGCGAGAACGTGATGCTGATCGTCACCGGCAGTCAGGGCGAAAGGCGCGCGGCGAGCGCGCAACTGGCGCAGGGCAAGTATCAGGGGATCACGTTGAAAGAGGGGGATACGTTTTTGTTCTCGTCAAAGACGATCCCCGGAAATGAGCGCGGTGTCATCAGAATCATCAATCAATTCAGTGAGATGGGCGTTGATGTCGTGGATGACTCGGGCGGGAAATACCACGTGTCCGGGCACGCCAACCGCCCCGATCTGGAGGCGTTACAAGACCTTCTGAAACCAGATGTTGTGGTTCCGATGCATGGCGAACACCGTCACTTGCGTGAGCATGTCAAACTGGCCAAGTCGAAACGCCGTCAGGGGGTTCTGGCTGTCAATGGGACGATGGTGGACCTGACGGGTAAACGGGCCGAGATTTGCGATTATGTCGAGACCGGGCGCGTCTATCTGGATGGCAGTATCAAGATCGGTGCGCTTGACGGGATCGTGCGCGACCGCATTCGCATGGCGTTGAACGGGCATGTGATGGTCAATGTCATTCTCGATGAGGATGACGAACCTCTTGGCGAGCCCTGGTGTGAAATCAAGGGCTTACCGGAAGAAGGGCGCAGCCGCGCGCCGCTGGTGGACGTGCTGGAAGAGGACCTGAGCCAGTTCATGGGCCGGGCCGGGCGCAAGACCATGACCGACGATGACAAGCTGGAAGAGGGGCTGCGCAAGATCACGCGGCAGTCGGCGCAGACCGAGATCGGCAAGCGCCCCGAGGTGACGGTGATCATCAGCCGGTTGAGCGCGTAGTTTCGTACGAAACGTACAAAGTGTACGCCGGTTTTGTACGAAACTCGACGCTCATCGGGTAACGTGCATCCATCATGGACGCAAAACAAGAAACCAGCCGTTATTGCGGCTGGTTTTTTAAAATCGCGATGCGCTTGGGCTGAGCTGCGATGCGCAGGCTCAGCCGGTGCGGCGTTCGTCGAAGCTGAGGGCGATGAAGCTGGGCATGTGATCGCCCATCCCGACGACCGGCTTGCCGCCACCATCCGACCTGCCGCGACTGCCGCTGCTGCGGCGCGAGCGCGGTTTGGAGGACGAATTGTCGTCTGCGGGTTTGGTGTCGGGGGGCGGGGCGTCATTGTCTGTCGCTTCGACCGTCTGGGGCGCGGCCTCGTCGGTTTTGGGTTTCCGGCGGCTGCGCGTTTTGCGCGGCGGTTTGTCGTCGCCCCTGGCCTCGTCTGTGGTGTCGGGTTGGGGCGCGGCCCCTTTGACCGGATTGTCGAGGCGCGGCACCTCTTTCTGGATCAGGCGCTCGATGTCTTCGAGGTTCTTTTCGTCACGGGGCGCACAGATCATCATCGCCTTGCCGTCACGTCCGGCGCGGCCGGTGCGGCCGATACGGTGAACGTAATCCTCGGCATGGCCGGGAACATCGTAGTTGAACACATGGCTGACCGAGGGCACATCGAGCCCGCGCGCGGCCACGTCCGAGGCGACGAGGATCTTCAATTCGCCGTTGCGGAAGGAATCGAGCGTTCTGGTGCGCTGCGACTGGTCGAGGTCGCCGTGGATCGGGGCGGCGTCATAGCCGTATTTCTTGAGCGACTTGGCGCAGATATCGACATCGACCTTGCGGTTGCAGAAGACGATGGCGTTGGTGCATTTTTCGCCCTCGGCGTCGATCAGGGCGCGCAGCACCTTGCGCTTTTCACTGTCGGCGCGATCCCGGCGCGAGGGTTTGAACATGACAACGCCCTGTTCGATGGTCTCGCTCGCCGTGGCCTGACGGGCCACTTCGATACGTTCGGGCGCTTGCAGGAAGGTGTTGGTGATGCGTTCGATCTCGGGGGCCATGGTGGCCGAGAAGAAGAATGTCTGCCGGGTGAAGGGCGTGAGCGAGAAGATGCGTTCGATGTCGGGGATGAAGCCCATGTCGAGCATGCGGTCGGCTTCGTCCACCACCATGATCTGCACGCCGGTCAGCAACAGCTTGCCACGTTCGAAATGGTCCAGCAGGCGGCCCGGTGTGGCGATCAGCACATCGACGCCCTTGTCGATCAGCTTGTCCTGTTCCTTGAAGCTGACGCCGCCGATCAACAGCGCCTTGGTCAGTTTCAGGTGTTTGGAATAGGTATCGAAATTCTCGGCCACCTGTGCGGCCAGTTCCCGCGTGGGGCAGAGCACGAGGCTGCGCGGCATCCGGGCGCGGGCGCGGCCACGGGCCAGAAGCGACAACATGGGCAGGGTGAAGCTGGCGGTTTTGCCGGTGCCGGTCTGGGCGATGCCCAGAACGTCGCGCCCTTCGAGGGCCGGGGGAATCGCGCCGGCCTGAATGGGAGTCGGTTCTTCGTAACCGGCTTCTTCAATGGCTTTGAGGACCTTGGGGTTCAGGTTCAGATCGGAAAATTTTGTCATGTGTGTCCGTGGTTTGCGGACACTTTCCTGGCCCGCACGTCTGTTCAGGGTCGGGCCCGTGTGGCCCTGTGGTTTGTCACATCTGTGACCCTTGGCCTTGCGTTTACCGGAAAGCAGGGGGGTGGGTCAATGCGACCTCGGATCAAGGATACGATCCTGCGCAGGATGTAGGTATTGTTGCGAAAAAGGCAACAGTTTACCCGTATTTCGGGAAATGATGCGCGCGTTTGGCATCGAGATCGAGCGCGATGTCGTGCAGATGGCCGAACCGGGCCAGCCGGTCGCGCAGGTCCGGCGTGGCGGTGCAGACCTCGGTGAAGAAGGATTCGAGCGCCGCTTCGCCGTTATCGGATTCGAGCAGGGTGAAAAGGGCGTTCATGCTGAGCCCGTCGCCAGTGGGAGACGGCGGCGGTTTCAGCCCGTCGCGATACGAGCCCTGTTCCAGCCGGAACCGGTAGGCCGTGCGCCAGCGGTCCCAGTTGGGCGCGTGCAGATGACACAGGAGCGTATCGGTCAGGGTGGCTGGGTCCGAATCCCTGGCGCCGTCGAAAAACGCGTTGTGGATGCGCAGGGCGGCGTCGGGCTGATCGGTGCGGATGAACACCTTGCCCGCCACATGGCTGAGAAACCCGCCATGCAGGTGCGGGCCGTAGGTGGGGTAGATCTGTGCCGTCTGGTCGCGGCGCTCGCCCTGATAGCGGGAGCAGCCTTTGAACCATGTATGCCCTGGCGCGGGGGGATCGGCGGGATCGGGGGCCAGGGCCTCGATCGGGCGGATGCGGGCGCTGCGGGTGCCGGGAGGCAGGGCGGCGAGTTGATCGGGCAGGGGCGTGGCGGGCCAGAGGAACTCGTCCACGTCGATATGGGCCAGCCAATCGACCTGCGGGCGCTTGTTGAGGCAATGGGTGGCGTTCATGGATTGCCGGGGCTGGTGCGCTTCGGGGCGTTTGCCCCGGCGTTTCCAATAGCCGTGGTCGCACAGGGTGACGCGGCATTTGGGATGCGCCTTGAGCGCGGCGAAGGCCTCGGGGTTGTCGGCATCCAGATAGATATGCAGGCGGTGCGCGCCCAGATCGAGATGGTGCGCGGCGAAGTTCAGGATATCGGCGGTCTCGGCCTTGATCGTGGCGACAAGGCCCCAGGTGGGCTGGTTCATGGGCGGCAGAATGCGGGCTGCGGCGGGGCGGCGCAAGGGGCAAGCGGACATGAAAAAGGCGCCGCTGCCGGGGCAGGGCGCCTTTGATGCGCGTATCGCGGCGGGCGTCAGCCTTTGGCGGCTTCGCCTGCGGGTTTCGGTTGCGCCTGCGCCTGAGCATGGGCGGGCTTCTGGCCGGACTTGTTGGCGTTGAGCGGATCGTCCTGACGCTGAACCGAGCCTTCGAAATGGGCGCCGGATTCGATGGCGATGGTCTTGTGGATGATGTCGCCTTCGACGCGGGCGGTCGAGGTCAGGCGGACCTTGAGGCCACGCACACGACCGACGATGCGGCCGTTGATCACCACGTCATCGGCGATCACTTCGCCTTTGACTGTGGCGGTTTCGCCGACCGTCAGCAGGTGCGCGCGGATATCGCCCTCGACGGTGCCTTCGACCTGGATGTCGCCGGTGGTCTTGAGATTGCCGGTCACATGCAGGTCCGAGGAGAGGACCGATGCGGGGGGCTTGGCCTTGGGGGCCGAGGCCTTGAATTCGGTGCCGGCGCTTTCGGGGCGTGCGGCCTGCGAGGCTTCGGCGCCGGGCGCTTTGCGGGCGCTGTCGTCAGCCTTGGGGCCGGGGTCGTTGATTTTGCTCTTAGAAAACATCTTTAGCAGCCTTGATATAGATCATGGGGTTGACGGCCTTGCCGCCGACACGGACCTCGTAGTGTAGATGCGTGCCCGTGGAACGTCCAGTATTGCCCATAGCAGAAATCTTCTGCCCGCGGGAAACTCTTTGCCCTTTTTTCACGAAGATCTGTGAATTGTGAGCATAGCGCGTTTCAATACCGAATTCATGCTGGATTTTCACCAGCCGGCCATAGCCCGAAAGCCAGCCCGCATGCGTCACGACGCCATCGGCGGTGGCATAGATCGGGGTGCCGTGCGGGGCGGCGAAATCGGTGCCGTTGTGCATCCGGCCCCACCGCATGCCGTATCCCGAGGTGTAGCGGAACGAATCCTTGAGCGGGACCGAGAAGGGCGCCTTTTGCGCGGCGATGCGATAGAGGTTCAGCCGGTCCATCTGGTTGAGGATGCGGTTGGCGCGCATGGCGTCGGGCGAGGGGTCTTCGCCGCGTGTCGAGAAACTGAGCGGCATGAGCGGCCCGCCCTGGCCCGAATAGCCCCGGCGCACGGTGTCGAGCAGGCTGTCGGTGTTGAGGCCCGCGGCGCGGAACATCTTGTCCAGCGGTTCGACCGAGATGGTCATCGCCTCTTCGAGCTGGCGGAAGATCTGCTCGTTGCGGTCTTCGAGGAACTTGATCTGCGCGGCCATTTCATCGGCTTGCAGCAGGGCGGTCTGCGCGTTTTCGGTGATCATGTCGCGCTCGGTGGCGGTATCGGCCAGCGCGGCGGCGAGGAAATCGAGCGTGCCGTCGGCGGCGGTTTCGCCCTGATCGCCGGGGGTTGCGCCCTGATCTTCGAGTGCGAGGGCCAGTTGCTCGGCCTCGTCCCGCGCGGTTTCGCGTTCCTTCATCGTCCGGCGCAGGGTTTTCTGGATCACGTCGATCCCGGTTTCCAGTTCGCGGCGGCGGGTTTCGGAGGCCAGAAGCTCGGACTGCATGACCGAAATCTGTTCCAGCGCCGAGTTGAAGCGATCCTGTGCGGCCAGCGCCTCGGAGGCGCGCATGTCGCGTTCGGAGGCCAGCGCGTTCAGGCGGTTTTCATAGGTGCGCTGATCGCGCTTGGCCTGTTCGCGGAAATTGCCAGAGCCGATACTGTCCATCATCAGGACGGCGGTGGCGATGATCGCCCAGGCGACAATGGCGGATGCACCGAGGGACGCCAGAAGTTGCGGAAGGGGCCGGAGCCGGATGAAGCGGGTGTCTGTATCGGATTTCAGGAAAACCCGGCGTTCGGGGAAATATTTCTCAAGCAGGGTGTGCACCCTGATCGCCATTCGTGTCCGCAAGTTCCCAGTCCCTATTCAACCCTTCTCACGCGCGGCGCTGTTCTGTGTGATTGGTCATCTTCTGTGACCACGCGCCTTCGCAGGATGGATTACCGAGTGCTTCTCGTTTGAGCAAGGTTTTTGCCCCGCCGATTCGCGGATTTGGGCCAAATGTTGCTGTCCCGGCAAAAAACCGCCGATCCGCAAGGGGTTGACTAGCTTTTTGCCGGGGTCCGATCGGCCAGCGGCCAGTAGAAATCCGGCGGCAATCCGGCCTCGGCGCGCTTTTCCTCGTTGAAGGGCGGTTTCAGCGGGCCGTGGAAATAGCGCCGGACCAGATCGTGAAACACCTCTTTGGGGTCGAGATCGTGGCGCCCGCACAGGAAGTGGAACCATTTGGAGCCATAAGCGACATGGTGAACCTCTTCGGCGTAGATGACCTGCATCGCCTCGACCGCGCGGGTGTCGCCGGCCTTGTCGAAAATCTCGATCATGCCGGGGGTCACGTCGAGCCCTCGGGCCTCGAGCACCATCGGCACCACGGCTAGGCGGCCCATCAGGTCCTGGGCGGTGTCCTCGGCGGCACGCCACATGCCGGCATGGGCCGGCAGGGCGCCGTAATGGCTGCCGTTCGCTTCAAGACAGTCGCATATCAGGTTGAAATGCTTGGATTCCTCATCGGCGGATTTTACCCAGTCGTCATGGAATCCGATGGGCATGGGCACATGGCCGAAGCGCGCGATGATGTCCCAGTGCAGATCGACGGCGTTGAGTTCGATATGCGCGACGGCGTGCAGGATCGCCAACCGTCCTTGCGGGCTGCCGGGGCGGCGGCGCGGCACGTCGCGCGGATCGAGCAATTCGGGGCGCTCGGGCCGGGCGGGGCGCAAGGGCGGGGTGGCCGTGCCGACGGGGATATCTTGGCCCGCCTCGCGCGCCGCGAACCACGCGGCGGCATGACGGCGCGACAGCGCGGTTTTCTCACGCCCGTCGGCGGTGGTCAGAACCTCGACCGCCATTTGCGTCAGCGTTTGACCTGTCACAGCGATTTCACCGCCTCGAGGACCTCTTCGGCGTGGCCGGGCACCTTGACCTTGCGCCAGACGCCGGCGATCTGGCCGGACCCGTCGATCAGGAAGGTCGAGCGTTCAATCCCCCAGAATTTCTTGCCATACATGCTTTTTTCCTTCCAGACGCCGTATTGTTCGCAAATGTCGGCCTCGGCGTCCGACAATAGCGGAACCCCCAGATCGTGCTTGTCGCGGAACTTGTCGTGCTTGGCGACGGTGTCTTTGGAAATCCCCAGGATGCAGGCCCCGGCGGCCTCGAATTCCCCTTGCAGGGCGGTAAAGGCGATGGCCTCTTTGGTGCAGCCGGACGTGTCGTCGCGGGGATAAAAGAACAGGACCACGGGCGCGGGGCGCAGCGCGGACAGGGTGATCTGGTTGCCGCCATCGCGAGGCAGCGTGAAATCGGGGGCGGTCTGGCCGGTGTCGGGCATGGGCTCTCCTTGTTATGCGTTGCCGTCGCCGTCATATTAGAGCAGGACGCGCCGGAGAAAAGGCAACAAGCAGGCAGCAGGCGACACGGCCTGAATTTCTGAAACAGATGAACGACCCCTTGAACAGAACCGAGCGCAAGAGCCGGGCCCGGCGGGCCGGTCCGTGGCTGCTTGGCGTGCTGCTGGTGGTGATGCTGGCGACCGGGCTGGCGTTGAATTTCGCCGTGGGCCGCGAGATCGCCGCGCCGGACTGGTTGCGCAGCAGGATCACGGACAAGATCAACCGGGATATGGACGGGATGTCGTTGCACTTTGCCGACATGGCCATTCTGGTGGACAGCGATTGGGTGCCGCGCCTGAGCCTGCGCGGGGTCGATCTGCGCGATGCGAGCGGTGTGACACTGGCCAGCCTGTCGAATGCGCGCAGCCGGGTGGCGCTCGGGCCGTTGTTGCAGGGCAAGCTGCAACCCGCCGAAATCGCCCTGTCGGGGGCGCGGCTGACGCTGCGCCGATCCGCGGACGGGGCGGTGGGGCTGACCGTGGGCGAGGCCGTCCCGACTGTCGAGGGCGCGCCGAACATGGCCGCGCTGGTCGGGCATGTGGACGATCTGTTGCAGCGCCCGCATTTTGCCGAATTGAGGGTGATCGACGCCGACAATCTGAGCCTGCGCTACGAAGATGCCCGCGCCGGGCGGGCCTGGAGCGTAGATGGCGGACGTGTGACGGTGACGCGCGACGGCGAGAACCTGACCCTGCGCGGAGATTTCGCCCTGTTGGGGGCGCGGGCTTATGCGACGACGCTGGAGATGAATTACCAGGGCCGGATCGGGCAGGTTGCGGGAGAACTGGGCGTCAGTTTCGAGGACATGCCGGCGCGCGACATTGCCGGGCAGAACCCGGCGCTGAGCTGGCTGGGGGCGCTGGATGCGCCGATTTCGGGGTCGATGCGGGCTTCGGTGAACGACAGCGGCGCGCTGTCGCGGCTGTCGGCCACGCTGGATATCGGGGCGGGCGCGGTTCAGCCCCATGCCGGGGCCAAGCCCGTGGCCTTCAGCGAGGCGCGGACCTATTTCACCTACGATCCCGCGCAGCAGGTTCTGCGCTTTGACGAGGTGACGGTGGACAGCCAGTGGGTCAAGGCGCGGATCGACGGGCAGGCCTATCTGGTGGGGATGGAGGAGGGCTGGCCAAGCGAATTGCTGGGCCAGTTCAGGGTGTCGGACCTGACCGCCAGCCCGGACGCGTATTATGCGCAGCCCGTTACGCTGGACGCGGCGATGATGGATCTGCGGCTGCGGATGAACCCGTTTCAGTTGAGTATCGGGCAGCTTGCGCTGAGCGATGGCGAGGAGCGGCTGTTGTTCGAGGGCGAGTTGTCGGCCGGGCCCGAGGGCTGGCGCGTGGCGCTGGACGGGCGGCGCGATCGTCTGGGGCTGGAGCGGTTGCTGGAGTTGTGGCCTCTGCGTGACGTGGCCCCCAAGGCGCGCGACTGGGTTGTGGAGAACGTGCGCCGTGCGACGGTGAGCAATGCGCAATTCGCCTTGCGGATCGAGCCGGGACAGCGCCCGGACCTGTTTCTGGGATTTGATTACGAGGGGCTGGAAACCCGGTTCATCAAGGAGGTGCCGCATATCGTCGGGGCGTCGGGGCATGCGTCATTGTTTGCGGATCGTTTCGTGATCACCGCCGATCAGGGGCATATCGGTGCCGCGCAGGGCGGGCGGATCGACATTGCGGGCACCAGTTTCATCATCCCCGACGTGCATATCAAGCGCGGCCCGGCGCGGGCGCGGATCAGGACGGACAGCACGATCACCGCCGCGCTGTCCTTGCTGGACGAAGAGCCGTTCCGCTTCATGAGCAAGGCGGGCATGCCGGTCACGCTGGCCGACGGGCGGGCACAGGTGGCGGGGCGGCTGGATTTCCTGCTCAAGCCCGATTTGCAGCCCGACGAGGTGGCCTTTGACGTGGCCGGGACGCTGCGCGATGTGCGCAGCGAAACGCTGGTCGAGGGGCGGGTGCTGGCCGCGCCGGAGTTGACGCTGAGGGCCGCCAATGACGGGCTGAGCATCGAAGGCGAGGGCCGGATCGGCCGGGTGCCGGTGACGGCGCACTGGAGCAGCGCGTTTGGCCCCGAAGCCGGTGGCGAAAGCCACCTGACCGGGGACATCGAATTGTCGGAACGCTTTGCCGACGAGTTCGGCATCGGCCTGCCGCCCGGCAGCCTGAGCGGAGCGGGGTGGGCGGATATCGACATCACATTGCAGCGGGGAGCGCCCGGCGCGTTCGAGTTGCGCTCGGACCTTGCGGGCGTGGGGCTGGCGCTGCCGGCGCTTGGCTGGAGTTTCGCGCAGGGTGCGCGCGGCAGTCTTGAGGTAACGGGGCAGTTGGGCCAGCCGCCCCGGATCGACCTGATCGCACTGGATGCGGGCGGGTTGCAGGCGCAGGGCGACGTGGTGCTGAATGCCGATGGCACGCTGGAGCGCGCCCGATTCAACCGCGTGCGGCTGCAAGAATGGTTCAGCGCGCCGGTCGAACTGGTGGGCCGGGGCGCGGCGCGCGTGCCGCAGGTTCTGGTCAGCGGCGGCACGCTGGATCTGCGCAAGAGCAGTTTCGGGCCGCGGGCGGGTGGCGGTGGCTCTGGTTCGGCGCCGAGCGAGGCCCAGAGGGCGGGGCCGGTCTCGCTGGTGCTGGATCGGTTGCAGATTTCAGACGGGATCGCCCTGACGGATTTCCGCGCGGATTTCGACATGAGCAAGGGCACCAGCGGCAGCTTTACCGGCCGGGTCAATGGCGGTCCGGCGGTGCAGGGCGCGATTTCGCCCAAGGCGGGGGACAGCGCCATTCGCATCCTGTCCGAAGATGCCGGGGGCGTCATGGCGGCGGCGGGGCTGCTGAAACAGGCGCGTGACGGGGGGATGAACCTTGCGCTGGTCCCGACCGGGGAAACCGGGGTTTATGACGGGCAGTTGACGATCCGCAACGTGCGGCTGAAGGATGCCCCGGCGATGGCCGAACTGCTGAACACGATCAGCGTGATCGGCCTGTTGGAGCAGTTGTCGGGCGAAGGCATCCATTTCAGCGAGGTGATCGCGCGTTTCAAGTTGACACCGGATCACCTGACGCTTTTGTCGGGCAGCGCGGTGGGCGCGTCGATGGGGATTTCGATGGACGGATATTACGACCTGAACAGCGGACGCATGGACATGCAGGGCGTCGTGTCGCCGTTTTTCATGCTGAACGGGATGGGCGGGCTGTTTACCCGGCGGGGCGAGGGGTTGGTGGGCATGAACTATGCCCTGCGCGGAACCGCCGCAAACCCCGATGTCGAGGTGAACCCGCTGTCGGTGCTGACGCCGGGCGTGTTCCGGCAGTTGTTCCGCCGCCCGCCGCCGGGCGAGGACGGCCCCGGAACCCCCGCGTTGCAGGAGAACGACCGGTGAAGTTGAGCGATTTCGATTTCGACCTGCCCGAGGCGCTGATCGCGACACGGCCCGCGCGGCCCCGCACATCGGCGCGCCTGCTGGTGGCCCAGGGCGATGCGATCACCGATGCGGTGGTGCGCGATCTGGGGCAGTGGCTGCACCCCGGTGATCGGCTGATCCTGAACGATACCGCCGTCATTCCCGCGCGGCTGAGCGGGGCGCGCCGCCGTCTCGGCCCCGAGGGAGAGACCCGCGCGAAGATCGAGGTCACGCTGCTGGAGCCGGGGGGCGACGGCACCTGGAGCGCGATGGTCAAGCCGCTGAAAAAGCTGCGTGAGGGCGAAGTGGTGGAGTTTGCCGCCGGGCTGCAGGCGGAACTGCTGGCCAAAGAGGATGGGCAGGCGCGGCTGCGTTTCAACCTTGAGGGCGCGGCGTTCGACACGGCATTGGCAGAGGCGGGGGCGATGCCGCTGCCGCCCTATATCGCGGCGCGCCGTGCAGCGGACGAGCAGGACAAGACCGATTATCAGACCGTCTGGGCGCGCAATCCCGGCGCGGTGGCCGCGCCGACGGCCTCGTTGCATTTCGACGATGCGCTGCTGGCGGAACTGCGCGAGATGGGCGTGGCGTTCAGCCATGTGACGCTGCATGTGGGGGCGGGCACGTTTTTGCCGGTGAAGGTGGAGGATGTGACGACCCACAAGATGCATGCCGAATGGGGCGAGGTCAGCGAGAGCGCCGCCGCCGAGATCGCCGCGACGAAAGCCGCCGGCGGGCGGGTGATCCCGGTGGGCACCACGGCCTTGCGCCTGATCGAAAGCGCGGCGCGCGCCACCGGGCAGATCGCCCCGTGGCAGGGCGAGACGGATATTTTCATCTATCCGGGATTCGAGTTTCGCGTCACCGATGCGCTGATGACCAATTTCCACCTGCCCAGATCGACGCTTATGATGCTGGTCTCGGCCCTGATGGGCCCCGAGCGGATCAGGGCGATCTACGATCATGCGGTGCGCGGGGATTACCGCTTCTTTTCCTATGGGGATGCTTCGTTGTTGATCCCCGGCTGATTTGCTGGCACGGCGGGCGCGAGCGAACAGGGAGTTCCCGGATATGGTGGGAGCGATCTTGTGGAAGGGGAAACGCGATGATTCAGGTTCTGTCGGGTGCATGGGCGCTGTTGCTGGGCATGATGCTGTTGCAGGTGGGCAATGGCATGCAGGGGACGCTGTTGGGGATTCGCGGCGCGATGGAAGGGTTTTCGACCTTTCACATGTCGCTGGTCATGGCGGGCTATTTCGTCGGTTTCCTGTTCGGGTCGCGCATGGCGCCCGAGATGATCCGCCGGGTGGGGCATGTGCGGGTGTTCGCGGCGCTGGCCTCGATGATCTCGGCGGTGATGATCCTGTATCCGGCGCTGACCCATCCCATCGCATGGGGGGCAGGGCGCATCGTGATCGGCTTCTGCTTTTCCGGCGTGTACGTGACCGCCGAAAGCTGGCTGAACAATTCCTCGACCAACGAGACGCGCGGGCAGGCTCTGTCGCTTTACATGATCATGCAGATGGTCGGGATCGTCAGCGCGCAGGCGATGATGCTGGTGGGCGATCCGGGGGGCTTTATCCTGTTCATCATCTCGTCGGTTCTGGTGTCCTTGTCGTTTGCGCCGATTTTGCTGTCGGTCAGCCCGACCCCGGCGTTTGGAACGGCCAAGCCCATGACATTGCGGCAAATTCTGGAAACCTCGCCCCTGGGCTGCGTGGGCATGTTCCTGTTGGGGGGCGTGTTTTCGGCGCAGTTCGGCATGGCCGCGGTGTTCGGCGCCGAGGCAGGGCTGAGCGTGGTGCAGATTTCGACCTTCGTTTCGGCGTTCTTTGTCGGCTCGATGCTGTTGCAGTATCCCATCGGCTGGTTGTCGGACCGCATGGACCGGCGCGTCCTGATCTTTTCCGCGGCGCTGATCTGTGGCCTGGGCGGGGTGCTCGGGTTTCTGCTGGGGGGCTTTTACCCGATGCTTCTGGTGTCGGCCTTCGCCATCGGGGGGATGTCGAATCCGCTCTATTCGCTGCTGATCGCCTATACCAACGATTTTCTGGAGCATGACGACATGGCCGCCGCCGCCGGTGGCATGGTGTTCATCAACGGGCTTGGCGCCGTGGCCGGGCCGCTGATCACCGGCTGGATCATGGAGGTTGTGGGGCCGCAGGGTTTTTTCCTATTCATCGCGGTGCTGATGCTGACGATGGCGGGCTATGCCGCCTATCGGATGACGCAGCGCGCCGCGCCTTCGGTGGCCGAGACCGAAAGCTACGCGCCGGTTGTCGCCTCGGCCACGCCGGTGGCGGTGGAATTTGCGCAGGAATATGCCATCGAAACCGCCCAGGAGGACGAGGAGAGCACGGAAGCGGGCAGTTGATTGCGCTAACGTCACGGTATTGTCGTGACTGTAGTAATAAGTGACTGTCCCTGAACGCGAATCTTCAGTTAACATTTTTGTAACAGTGCAGTGCGCCCATGGCGGGGAGGAAAGCCGATGATCGCGCCCGAAGACGTATTGAGTTTCTGGTTGGATGACGTTGGCCCCAAGGGCTGGTACGAGGTGTCCGAAGAACTGGACGCCAGAATTCGTGACCGGTTCGAGGAGGCATGGCGCAAGGCTTGCGAGGGCGCGTACTCGCTGTGGCTGACCTATCCCAGCGGGACGCTGGCCTATATCATCCTGATGGACCAGTTTCCGCGCAACATGTTCCGGGGGCAGGGGAGCGCCTTTGCCAGCGACCGGGCCTCACTGGCCGCTGCCAAATCGGCGATTGAACGCAAGTGGGATTTACGCATCGACGAACCCGCGCGCCAGTTCTTTTACCTGCCGCTGATGCATTCGGAGAACCTGTGCGACCAGGAGCATTGCGTGCGCCTGATCTGCCAGCGGATGCCCGAGACCGGGGAGAGCAACCTGTTGCATGCCCGTGCGCATCGCGAGGTGATCCGCAAGTTCGGCCGCTTCCCCTATCGCAACGAGGCGCTGGAGCGCGCATCGACCTCGCCGGAGCGGGCCTATGTCGCCGATGGGGGCTATGCCGCCACGCTGCGCGAATTGCAGGCCAAGGCCGCAGCCTGAGCCTCCCGCCATTTTATCTGGAAAGAGGGTGTGAATCCCCTGAAAATGCCGCCTTTGCGCCCGACGGCAGGCGGTGTTTTGCTGTGACATGCAAAAAAATCTTGCCCTGCGCCAACGGTTTGCCATCCTGCAAGCCGGGATCGGACGTGGCCGGGTGCGGCCTGCGTTGTGATCGTTGCAGAGATAGTTTAATATCAAACTAAATTTGAAAACGGAGATGGTCATGGCCGCGAAAAGTTTTGATTTGATCGTGATCGGTGCGGGCCCCGGCGGCTATGTCGCCGCGATCCGGGGGGCGCAACTGGGCCTGAATGTGGCCGTCGTGGAACGCGAACATATGGGCGGTATCTGCCTGAACTGGGGCTGCATCCCGACCAAGGCGCTGCTGCGTAGCTCGGAGGTGTTTCACCTGATGCACCGCGCCGGGGAGTTCGGGCTGAAGGCCGACAAGATCGGATACGATCTGGACGCGGTGGTCAAACGCTCGCGCGGGGTGGCCAAGCAGTTGAACTCGGGCGTCGGGCACCTGCTGAAGAAGAACAAGGTCACGACCATCATGGGCGAGGCGAGCCTGCCCGCCAAAGGCAAGGTCAGCGTCAAGACCGACAAGGGGGCCGAGGAACTGGAGGCCAAGCATATCGTGCTGGCCACCGGAGCGCGCGCCCGTGAATTGCCGGGGCTGGAGGCAGATGGCGAACAGGTCTGGACCTACAAGCACGCGCTGATGCCGCCGCATATGCCCAAGAAACTGCTGGTCATCGGATCGGGCGCCATCGGCATCGAATTCGCAAGTTTTTACAACACGCTCGGCGCCGAGACGACCGTTGTCGAGGTGATGGAGCGTATCCTGCCGGTGGAAGATGCCGAGATTTCCGGCATGGCGAAGAAATCCTTCCAGAAACAGGGCATGAAGATCATGGAAAAGGCCATGGTCAAGCAGTTGGACCGCGCCAAGGGCAAGGTGACCGCCCATATCGAGGCGGGCAGCAAGGTGGAAAAGCACGATTTCGACACGGTGATTTCCGCTGTCGGGATCGTCGGCAATACCGAGGGGCTGGGCCTGGAGGAGCTGGGCGTCAAGGTGGATCGCACCCATGTGGTGACCGACGAATACTGCCGCACCGGTGTCGAGGGGCTCTATGCCATCGGCGATCTGGCCGGCGCGCCGTGGCTGGCGCACAAGGCGAGCCACGAAGGCGTGATGGTGGCCGAGATGATCGCCGGGCAGAAGGTGCATCCGGTCAAACCCGACAGCATCGCGGGCTGCACCTATTGCCAGCCGCAGGTGGCCAGCGTCGGCCTGACCGAGGCGCAGGCGAAAGAGGCCGGATACAAGATCAGGGTGGGGCGCTTCCCGTTCATCGGCAACGGCAAGGCGATTGCGCTTGGCGAGCCAGAAGGCATGATCAAGACGGTGTTCGACGAGAAGACCGGCGAGTTGCTGGGCGCGCATATGATCGGCGCGGAAGTGACCGAGCTGATCCAGGGATATGTGGTGGGCCGCCAGTTGGAGACCACCGAGGAAGACCTGATGCATGCGGTGTTCCCGCACCCGACGCTGAGCGAAATGATGCATGAATCAGTGCTGGACGCCTATGACCGGGTGATCCATATCTGAACCGGGTCTCGGGGGCGCTGCCCCCCGCCCGGAAAAATCGCGGATTTTCCCGGACTCCCCCGGGATATTTCGGGCAAGAAGAAAGGGAGGGGCACCGCCCCTTTCCGTGTCGGTCAGAGGTGAATTGTGCCGAGTGTGAACAGGGTCGTGATGCAGCGCACCACGCGTAACTGGCTGGAAGAGTTGCCGCTGGCCGATATGGACGCCGCCGAAGTGTCGGGCAAGTTCGGACGGCGGTTTACGTTCCGCAGCTATCAGCGGTTTCGCTATCCGAAATACGATGTTTGTGCGGGCCCTTATCGCGGGCGCGATGGCGAGGTTCTGAGTTTCGATCTGATCCTTGCCAATCAGGTGTGGGAGCATCTGGACCGGCCCTATGCCGCCACGCGCAATGTGTTGGAGATGCTGCGCCCCGGCGGGTATTTCTGGGTCGCGGTGCCGTTCTTCATTCCCTATCACGGCGATCCGGTGGATTGTTCGCGCTGGAGCGCGCGGGGCCTGAAGAACCTGTTGATCGAAGCGGGGTTTGACGAGGACAGGATCATGGCCCGGCAATGGGGCAACCGGGCCGCCGCGCTGCGCAATTTCGAAACGCCTTGGCCGCCCGCCTATGAGCGGGGGCGCGACGATCTGACGGACGAGCCGGATTTTCCGATCTGTTCCTGGGCCCTGGCGCGGAAATAGCGGGTCGGCCCGGCGAATGTTCGCGCAATGTTCGCAGAATTTTCTTGGAACCCGGCGCTTCGTCCACTATCTGTTAACCACCGTTGACGGGGGTCCTGATGGCTGAGCTGAAGCATATCGAGGTGCGCGGCGCGCGCGAGCATAATCTCAAGAACATTGACGTGGATATTCCGCGCAACGAGCTGGTGGTGATCACCGGGCTGAGCGGCTCGGGGAAGTCGTCGCTGGCTTTCGATACGATCTATGCCGAGGGGCAGCGGCGCTATGTCGAGAGCCTGTCGGCCTATGCGCGCCAGTTTCTGGACATGATGGAAAAGCCGGATGTGGACCATATCAGCGGGTTGAGTCCGGCGATTTCCATCGAGCAGAAAACCACCAGCAAGAACCCGCGTTCGACCGTCGGCACGGTGACCGAGATTTACGACTATATGCGGCTGCTCTTTGCCCGTGTCGGCACGCCCTATTCGCCCGCCACCGGCCTGCCCATCGAGGCGCAGCAGGTGCAGGACATGGCCGACCGGGTGATGGCCATGGATGAGGGCACGCGCGCCTATCTGCTGGCGCCCATCGTGCGCGACCGCAAGGGCGAATACCGCAAGGAGATGCTGGAGCTTCGCAAGCAGGGGTTCCAGCGGGTCAAGGTGGACGGGGCGTTTCACGATCTGGACGATCCGCCCAAGCTGGACAAGAAATACCGCCATGACATCGACGTGGTGGTGGATCGCCTCGTGGTGAAAGAGGGGATCGAGACACGGCTGGCGGACAGTTTCCGCACGGCGCTGGATCTGGCCGATGGGATTGCCGTTCTGGAAACCGCGCCGAAGGAGGGTGAGCCGGAGCGGATCACCTTTTCCGAGAATTTCGCCTGCCCGGTCAGCGGGTTCACCATCCCCGAGATCGAGCCGCGGCTGTTTTCCTTCAACGCGCCGTTCGGGGCCTGCCCGGATTGCGACGGGTTGGGGGCCGAGCTGTTTTTCGACGAACGGCTGGTGGTGCCGGATGCGACCCTGAAGATCAGTGACGGGGCGATTGCCCCGTGGCGCAAGGGCAAATCCCCTTATTTCCTGCAAACCATCGAGGCGCTGGCCAAACATTACGAGTTCGACCGGAACGCCCCGTGGAAGGACCTGCCGAAACATGTGCAGCAGGTGTTCCTGTACGGGTCGGGCGACGAGGAAATCCCGTTTCGCTATGACGAGGGCGGGCGCGTCTATCAGGTGACGCGCAGCTTCGAGGGGGTGATCCCCAACATGGAGCGGCGCTATCGCGAGACGGACAGCAACTGGATTCGCGAGGAGTTCGAACGCTATCAGAACAACCGGTCTTGCGGCAGTTGCGAGGGGTATCGCCTGCGGCAGGAGGCGTTGGCGGTCAAGATCGGTCCTGCCGGAGGCGGGCAGGACGAGCGTCTGCATATCGGGCAGGTGGTGCAGATGTCGATCCGCGAGGCATATGATTGGTGCGCGGGGGTGCCCGAGGTATTGACGGCGCAGAAGAACGAGATCGCCCGCGCGATCCTCAAGGAAATCCGCGAACGGTTGGGCTTTCTGAACAATGTTGGGCTGGAATACCTGACGCTGAGCCGCAACGCCGGGACGTTGTCGGGCGGGGAGAGCCAGCGTATCCGGCTGGCCAGCCAGATCGGCAGCGGGCTGACCGGGGTTCTCTATGTGCTGGACGAGCCAAGCATCGGGCTGCATCAGCGCGACAATGGCCGCCTGTTGCAGACGCTGCAAAACCTGCGGGATCAGGGCAATACGGTGATCGTGGTCGAACATGACGAGGAGGCGATCCGCACCGCCGATTATGTCTATGACATCGGCCCCGGTGCCGGTGTGCATGGCGGGCAGGTGGTAAGCCGCGGCACGCCCGAGGAGATCACGGCCGATGCGGCCTCGATCACCGGGCAGTACCTGTCGGGGGCGCGTGAGATCGCCATTCCGCTTGAGCGGCGCAAGGGCAATGGCAAAATGCTGAGTGTGGTCAAGGCGACGGGCAACAACCTGAAAAACGTGACGGCGAAATTTCCCTTGGGCAAATTCGTCTGTGTCACCGGCGTGTCGGGTGGGGGGAAATCCACGCTGACCATCGAAACCCTGTTCAAGACCGCCAGTATGCGCCTGAACGGGGCGCGCCAGACACCCGCGCCTTGCGAGACGATCAAGGGGCTGGAACATCTGGACAAGGTGATCGACATCGACCAGCGGCCCATCGGGCGCACGCCGCGCTCGAACCCGGCCACCTATACCGGGGCGTTCACCCCGATCCGCGACTGGTTTGCCGGGCTGCCCGAGGCACAGGCGCGGGGCTACAAGCCGGGGCGGTTCTCCTTCAACGTCAAGGGCGGGCGCTGTGAGGCCTGTCAGGGCGACGGGGTGATCAAGATCGAGATGCATTTCCTGCCCGATGTCTATGTCACCTGCGAAACCTGCAACGGCGCGCGCTACAACCGCGAGACGCTGGAAATCCGGTGGAAGGGCAAGAGCATCGCCGATGTGCTGGACATGACGGTGGAAGATGCGCAGGAGTTCTTCAAGGCGGTGCCCAGTATCCGCGACAAGATGGATGCGCTGGCGCGTGTCGGTCTGGGATATATCAAGGTGGGCCAGCAGGCGACCACGCTTTCGGGCGGCGAGGCGCAGCGCGTGAAACTGTCCAAGGAACTGGCGAAACGATCCACGGGGCGGACGCTCTATATTCTCGACGAGCCGACGACGGGGCTGCATTTCGAGGATGTGAAGAAGCTGCTGGAGGTGCTGCACGAGCTGGTCGACGCCGGGAACACGGTGGTGGTGATCGAGCACAATCTGGATGTGGTGAAAACCGCCGATCATATCATCGACATCGGCCCCGAGGGGGGCGATGGCGGTGGCGAGATCGTGGCCGAAGGCACGCCCGAAGAGGTGGCCGGGGTCGAGCGCAGCCATACCGGGCGTTATCTGAAAGAGATGCTGACCGCGCGCAGGGTGGCTGCCGAATAACCGCCCTGAAATGGCCGAAATGACCGGGTAAGCGTATCGGGATCGACCGTCAGGAGGGTCTCATGCGTTTACCTGTGGTGCTGGCCCTGGCTTTGGCCGCAACGCCTTTGCAGGCGGGGCAGCCGATCAGTGAAAGTCTGGTCGATTGTGCCATGCTGTTCATGATCACGAACCGGGCCGAGCCGGCGAGGGCGAACCACGGCAAGGGCTATGCGCTGGATCGGGCGAAGGACAAGTTGCTGATCGCCGCGCAGTCCCGCGCGCATCAGGAAGGGCGGGATGACGCGGAACGGTATGTCGCCGATCTGGCGGGTGCCAAGGCGGAAAAATGGGATGCGAAGGGCGCGCGCTATATCATGACACAGGACTACCGTGACTGGATCGGCTATTGCGCGTCACTGATCGACCACCTTGGTCTGGAACTGACGGATTGAATCAGTCCAGAACCCGTGCGACGGCGCCGATCAGGTCCAGCACCTCGCGCGTGTCGCGATCGACGCGATAGATGTAATCGCCCACGCGGTAATATGTCTGGTCGGGGTCCAGCCCGTAGCGGCCCGGATGGCGGACCACCACATACCCATCGTTGATGTAATCGCCGCGGCCATAGCGTTTCTTGGCGATGCCGGGTGGCAGGCAGCCATTGTGTTTCTTGGCGAGCCCCGGCGGGCAGCCGTTGCGCCCCGGCTGATCGGCCTGTGCGGTGGTCACGGTCAGGCCGGTTGCCATCATGGCCAGAAAAAGCGTTGTTTTGCGCATGGTTGCCTCCTGTTCTTGGGTTAAAGAATGGGCTGGTGGCGCAGGGTATTCAAGGGCAGGCGCAGGAGTTGGGCGGAGTTCTGCTGTTTTCCCTCTTGGGGGGTGAAACGATCAAGGCCGCCCGGATGGGGCGGCCTTGTGAGGTCGGTTCGTGAGTTGACGAGTCTCAGGACTCTTTCTTGCAGGTGTTGATCCCCAGAAGCGCATAGGGCGGGCAGGTGCCCATTGCGGCGGTGGCCAGAAGGACCGCGCCGACGATCCCGGCAACCCAAGCCCAGCCCCCCGACATCGAGGCCAGGGCGAGGAACAGCAAGACAACGCCCACGATCGCGCGAATTGTGCGATCTGTTTTGCCCATATTCTTTGTAAACATCGGTTTACTCCCGAAAAGGTTTATCTGCCGGACAGCTTAACGATAAATCGGGATTTGAGAATATGATTCAGATCAATTTCGCGTGCGCTTCTCGAAGCGGGGCAACATGGCGCTGAAGTCGCGACCAAGCCCGTCTTCGTCTTCGACGAACTGCGCATAGAGCTTCATCGCCGCTTCGCCGATGGGGGTATCCGCATCTGCCGAGCTTGCGGCCTCTTGTGCGAGACGCAGGTCCTTGAGCATCAGTTCGGCGGCGAAACCGGGCTTGTAATCGTTGTCGGAGGGGCTGCTTGGGCCGACACCGGGGGCGGGGCAATAGGTGTTCATCGACCAGGATTGCCCCGACGAGGTGCTGACCACGTCGAACATCGCCTGCCGGTCCAGACCCAGCTTGTCGGCCAGGGCGAAGGCCTCGCAGGTGACGATCATCGTGGCGCCGAGGATCATGTTGTTGCAGATCTTGGCGGCCTGGCCGTTGCCCGAAGGGCCACAGTGGACGGCCTTTTGTCCCATGATATCAAAGAGTTCCTTTGCGGTGTTGAACCCGTCTTCGTCGCCACCGACCATGAAGGTCAGCGTGCCGCCCTGTGCGCCGCCGACACCGCCCGAAACGGGGGCGTCCAGCGCCGAAAGACCAGCCGCCTGCGCCTGTTCGGCCACGGCGCGGGCGCTGTCGACATCGACGGTCGAGCAGTCCAGAAACACCGCGCCCTTGTCCATCGCCGGGATGATCTGATCGGCCACGCTGCGCAGGATCTTGCCGTTGGGCAGCATGGTGATCGCCACCTGCGCGCCTTTGACGGCCTCTTCGGCGCTGGCGGCGGGGGTGACGCCCTCGATGGTGACGCCGGCGGCGTCGAACCCGGTAACGTCATGGCCGGCCTTGGCCAGATTGGCGGCCATCGGCCCGCCCATGTTGCCCAGTCCGATAAATCCGATTTTCATGGCCTATCCTTCCTTGTCGAATGTCAGAGCGTCTTGTCCCAGAGGGGCCAGCATGTCGCTGACCGCCGTGTCGGGCAGGGTGGTCGGATCGTGCTGCCAGTTCGGCTGACGGTCCTTGTCGATGATCTGGGCGCGGATGCCTTCCAGAATGTCGCTGTGTTCCATTGCGCGGTGCGTGAAACGGTATTCGAGGTCCAGCGCGTGCCGGATATCGGCGGAGGGCGTTGCGCGCAGGCGGTGGATCATGTCGAGAGTGCAGGCCAGCGACAGGGGCGAATTGCGCGACAGTTTCTTCAGCGTGCTTTGCGCGATCTCTGTGTCGTCGGATTCGAGCGCCTCGAGGAGGTCTGGCAGGGTCTCGGCAGTGAACAGCGTGTCGACCTCGGCCTGCGTTGCCGCAAGCGGGCTGGCGGGCGCGGGCGAGGCGGCGCGTTCGATCAACGTGGCGTCGCCGGTTTCGATGAGTTCGGCCTTGAGGGCGTCCCACCCGGATGCCGGCAGGTAATGATCGGCAAACCCTGCATGGATTGCATCGCCGGGGCCCATGCGGGTGCCGGTCATGCCAAGGTATTCGCCCAACCGGCCCGGTGCATTTGCCAGCAAAAGCGACCCGCCCACATCCGGCACCAGACCGATACCGCATTCGGGCATGGCGATCTGGCTGCTGTCGCAGACAATGCGGTGACTGCCGTGGCAGGCAATGCCCACACCGCCACCCATGGTGAAGCCCTGCATGAAGGCGATGTAGGGCTTGGGATATTCGGCGATCTTCGCGTTCAGGCGGTATTCGTCGCGCCAGAACCTGCGGCCAAAGGCGAAATCGCCCGCGCGGCCCGTGTCATAGAGTTTCTGGATGTCGCCACCCGCGCAGAACGCCTTGTCACCTTCGGCATCGACAATGACCAGATTGACGCTGTCATCTGCCGCCCAGGCATCCAGAGCGTCCTCCATCGCGAGGCACATGTCATAGCTGAGCGCGTTCAGGGCCTTGGGGCGGGTCAGGGTGATCCGGCCCGCGCGCCGCTCTTTGCGGATATTGATTTCGTCGCTCATCTGTCGGCCAGCATTTGACGCGCCACGATCAGGCGCATGATTTCGTTGGTCCCTTCAAGGATCTCGTGCACGCGCAGGTCACGCACCAATTTCTCGATCCCGTAATCGGCAAGGTAGCCATAGCCGCCGTGAAGTTGAAGGCATTGATTGACGACATGGCTGCCGGTTTCGGTGACGAACTTCTTGGCCATGGCGCAGAACTTGGTGGCGTCGGGGGCGCCGGTGTCCAGTTTCCACGCGGCCTGCCGCAGGAAGGTGCGCGCGGCCTGAAGTTCGATCTCCAGATCGGCGAGGCGGAATTGCAGCGCCTGGAACTGGTCGATGGACTTGCCGAAGGCCTTGCGCTCGGACATGTATTGCAGGGTCAGGTTCAGCGCCTGTTGCGCCGCACCGAGCGAGCAGGCGGAGATGTTCAGCCGCCCGCCATCGAGACCGGCCATGGCATATGTGAACCCTTTGCTCTCTTCGCCCACGAGGTTGTCGGCAGAAATGTTGCAATTGTCGAACTGCACCTGCGCCGTGGGTTGGCTGCGCCAGCCCATTTTATCCTCGAGAGCGCCAAAGCTGAGGCCCTCGGTGCCGTCTTCGACATAGACGGTCGAGATGCCTTTGGGGCCATCTTCGCCAGTGCGGACCATGACCACGTAGGCATCGGAATATCCGCCGCCCGAGATGAACGCCTTGGTGCCGTTCAGGGTGTAGCCTTCGTTGGTGCGTTCGGCGCGGGTTTTCAGCGCGGCGGCGTCCGAGCCTGAACCGGGTTCGGTCAGGCAGTAGGACAGAACCGTGTCCATCGACAGGACGCCGGGCATGACGCGCGCCTTCATGTCGTCGCTGGCGAAGGTGTCGATCATCTTGGCGCACATGTTGTGGATCGACAGGAAGGCGGCAACCGAGGGGCAAGCCATTGACAGGGCTTCGAAAACAAGCGTCGCATCCAGACGTGTCAGGCCGGACCCGCCGCCCTCTTCGCTGACATAGAGCCCGCCGAACCCGAGTTCGGCGATTTGCGGCCACAGCTCTTTCGGGATGGTGCCGTCGCTTTCCCATTGTTTGGCATGGGGTGCGATGTTGTCCTGCCCGAAGGCATGAGCCATGTCGAATATGGCGGTTTGTTCCTCTGTCAGGGCAAAATCCATGACGCGGCCTCCTCCTCCCGAATTGAATTGAACGCGTGTTTAATTACCAATCCTTACAGGAGTATTGCAGGCAATCGCAAGACTTGGAGGCCTTTTTTAACAGGGAAAACCGGCCTCGGTGTCGTGTCGGTAACCTGTCGGTTTTGCGTCGGTCTTTTGCACCGGGCGAGGAGCGGCAGTTTTGCGTGTTCGCGCTACAGATCGGCGTGGAATTCCTCGATCAGATGGCGCACCACGGCCTGAAGCGCGTGGTCGTGATCGTCCTGGGCGTGCAGGGCGTCGGAATAGACCTGACGCTGACGCCCCGAACTGGTGCCCGAGCGCAGCATGTCGCGCGCGCCTTCGATTTCGGCGACGGATTCGAAAAACGCGGCGTCCTCGGTCAGCAATTCGATCAGTTCCTCGACCAGATCGCCCATCGGGGTGATTTCGCCAAGGCCGAAGTCGATCAGGCCTTCGCGCACGCCATAGCGCTGCGCCCGCCAGCGGTTTTCGGCCAGAAGGAAGCGATCATAGATGCGCCAGCGCTGGTTTCTGACCGCCAGCCGCCACAGCATCCGGGCCAAGGCCTGCGTGATCGCGGCCAGGGTCAGGGCATGTTCCAGCCGGGGCTGCACATCGCAGATGCGCGATTCAAGCGTGGGGAACTGGTGGCTGGGGCGCAGATCCCACCAGATTTTCGAGCTGTCCTCGATCACGCCCAGATCAACCAGCGCCTGAACCGAGCGCTCGAATTCCCCGAAACTTTCCATGCGCGGGGGCAGGCCGGTGCGCGGCAGGTTGTCGAACACGGTCAGCCGGTAACTGCTGAGCCCGGTGTCCTGCCCCTGCCAGAAGGGCGAGGAGCAGCTGAGCGCCAGAAGATGCGGCAGGAAATAGGACAACTGGTTCATCAGATCGACGCGCCGGTCGGGCGGGTCGATGCCCACATGCACATGCATGCCGCAGATCAGCATGCGCCGCACCACGCCCGCCAGATCCCCGGCCAGCATGTTGTAGCGATCCTTGTTGGTGTGGGTCTGGTTGCGCCAGTCGGCAAACGGGTGGCACGAGGCGGCGATGGGGGCGAGGTTGTGCCGGGCCGCGCAGGCCGCCACGCAGGAGCGCAGGCGTTTGAGATCGTCGCGGGCCTCGGCCACGGTGCGGCAGACCTTGGTGCCGATTTCGATCTGACAGTTGAGGAATTCGGGGCTGACCTGATCCTGCAGTTGCGTCTTGCAGTCCTCCATCAGGGCTTCGGGGGCGTCGGCCAGCGCAAGGCTGTCGCGGTCGACCAGAAGGTATTCTTCCTCGATGCCGATGGTGAAATCGGGATGGATCAGGGCCATGAGACACACCGTTTTGGTTGCAACGCCGTCACTTCAGCATGGCAAGTCCGTGGCTGACAAGCACGCGGTGATCGTTTGCATTGTTCTCGAACTGACGACAGTAGTGCTGTAAACGGGCAACTGTTATTGAAGAGGTTGATAATAATTGGAAAAAGTGTGGCGCAATCGTGTTCAAAACTTGGCAATCGCACCTCAATTGCCGTAGCCTAAAATGTAGAGCAATGGGTTTTGGAGGTTGATTCTCTGTGTCCCTTGCGATTTTGGAAACGTTGATTTTGAGGAACGGATAATGATGAAGACGCGAGTGACGAAAGCCGCCAGTGCTTTGATCGCCGCGACTGTGTTGACGGTCTCCGGTACGGTCGCATCGGCGGCGACCTATACGTTTACGTTCGATGACAGGGAAGACAACCAGACCTCCCAGTATTTCACTTCGAACGAAAATCCCGGTTTTGGTGTGTTGGTCGAAGGATTTCACTATTCCCTGAACGGCAGTTCATATGTGCAGGGGAGTGCCATCGATGTGGATACCAACAGCTATGGGCTGATCAGCGACAACTCCACGTCTTGCGGTTGGTTTTGGGGATGCGGATCCTCTGATGATCATGCCATCGATAGTAAAGGTGACGACGAATCGATGAAGTTCACCTTCGATGGGGATGTGACCCTGACCGATATAACTATCGGCTGGTCTGACGGTACAGGCGACTACGACCTGTTCGCCGGTGGCCAACTGCTGGGCAACACCCGTGATGGCGCCGTTACGCCGGCTGGTCCGGACAACGTTTATGCGATCGGTACGCGGACGTTCGAGGAAACCGTGCGGAAATGGACAATCTTTGGCTGGAGGAACAAAACCGTGCGTCACGAAAGTGGCATCAAGATCACGTCGATCACTGTTCAATACCAGCCCAGCGTGGTTCCGCTGCCTGCGGGGGCGCCGCTTCTGCTTGGCGGTCTTGGCGCGCTGGCCTTGCTGCGCCGCCGCAAGAAGGCCTGAGCTTAGTTGCATAACCATTGAAAAAGGCCCCGGATATTTCCGGGGCCTTTTCTGTTGCCGGGCGGGCTGAAATCAGTCCATGGCCTTGAAGTTGAATTCGCCGCCTTCCTTGATCCCCGAGGGCCAGCGCGAGGTGACCGTTTTCGTGCGGGTGTAGAATTTGAAGGCGTCGGGGCCGTGCTGGTTCAGGTCGCCGAACATGGATTTCTTCCAGCCGCCGAAGGTGTGATAGGCCAGCGGCACCGGGATCGGCACGTTGACACCGATCATGCCGATGTTGATCCGGCTGGCGAAATCGCGGGCGGCGTCGCCGTCGCGGGTGAAGATCGCGGTGCCGTTGCCCATCTCGTGATTCATGGCCAGGCTGACCGCCTCTTCGTAGGAGGCCGCGCGCACGGTGCTAAGGACCGGGCCGAAGATTTCCTGTTTGTAGATGTCCATGTCGGGGGTCACCTTGTCGAACAGGTGGGGACCGACAAAGAAGCCGTCTTCGTACCCCTGAAGTTTGAAATCACGGCCATCCACGACCAGTTCCGCGCCCTGATCTATGCCCGACTGCACCAGCCCGAGGATTTTCTCCTTGGCGGCGCCGGTCACGACAGGGCCGTAATCCACATCATCGCCCGCGGTGTAGGGGCCGACCTTGAGCTTTTCGATGCGCGGCACGAGTTTCTCGATCAGGCGGTCGGCGGTTTCGTCGCCCACCGGCACGGCCACGGAGATCGCCATGCAGCGTTCGCCCGCCGCGCCGTAACCGGCCCCGACCAGCGCGTCGGCGGCCTGATCCATGTCGGCATCGGGCATGATGATCATGTGGTTCTTGGCCCCGCCGAAGCACTGAACGCGCTTGCCGTTCGAGCAGCCGCGGCCATAGATATATTCGGCGATCGGGGTCGAGCCGACGAAGCCGACGGACTGGATCACCGGGTTGTCGAGGATGGCGTCCACCGCTTCCTTGTCACCGTTGACGACTTGCAGCAGGCCCTTGGGCAGACCGGCCTCTTCCATCAGCTCGGCCAGCATCAGCGGCACCGAGGGGTCGCGCTCGGACGGCTTGAGGATGAAGGCGTTGCCGCAGGCCAGCGCCGGGGCGAACATCCACATCGGGATCATGGCCGGGAAGTTGAAGGGCGTGATGCCCGCCGACACGCCGAGCGGCTGTTTCATCGAATACATGTCGATGCCCGGGCCTGCGCCGTCGGTGAATTCACCTTTCAGCAGTTGCGGCGCGCCGATGCAGTATTCCACCACTTCCAGGCCGCGCTGAACGTCGCCCTTGGCGTCGGGGAAGGTCTTGCCGTGTTCGGCGGACAGGGCTTCGGCCAGCTTGTCCATGTCGCGGTTCAGAAGGGCGACGAACTTCATCATCACCCGTGCGCGACGCTGAGGGTTGGTGGCGGCCCACGCGGGTTGCGCGGCGGCGGCCACTTCGACGGCCTTGTTCAGTTCTTCGGTCGAGGCCAGCGGGCATTTCGCCTGCACTTCGCCGGTTGCGGGGTTGAAGACATCCGCGAAACGGCCAGACGTGCCTTTGACGTGTTCGCCGCCGATGTAATGCGTGAGTTCTTTCATGAGAATCCTCCCTCCATTCAGGTTCGGGCGGAGTGTAGTCTTGCAAATATTGCTGTAAAAGGGGCAATATTTCAAAAGGGTCATGCAAAAATGCAAAGGTGCGGCGATGGATATGCAGTGGGACGATCTTCGGGTGTTTCTGGCCGTGGCCCGCGCCGAAAGCCTGTCGGGCGCGGGGCGGGTGTTGCGGATCGACCCGGCGACGGTGGGGCGGCGCATTGCCCGGCTGGAAACCGACCTGGGCGCGCCGCTGTTCGCCAAATCGCCCACCGGCTATGCGCTGAGCGATGCGGGCCAGCGCCTGATGACCCATGCGGTGCGGGTGGAACAGGCGGTGGAGGGCGTGTCCGAAGAGATGGCCGGGCGCTCTGGCGGGTTGACGGGGCAAATCCGCATCGGCGCGCCGGACGGGGCGGCGAATTTCGTGTTGCCGCAGGTGTGCGCGCGCATCGCGCGCTCTAACCCGGACCTCGAGGTGCAGATCGTGGCGCTGCCGCGCCTGTTCAGCCTGACCCGGCGCGAGGCCGACATGGTGGTGGCGGTCAGCCCGCCCACCGCCGGGCGGCTGAGCGTGCAGAAGATCACCGATTATCACCTGCATCTGGCGGCGCACCGGTCCTATCTGCGCCAGCATCCGCCCATCGAGCGGCGGGAAGACCTGCATGGTCACCGCATGGTGGGCTATATTCAGGACATGATTTTCGACAAGGAGCTGGACTACATGCGCGAAGCGGGGGTGGAGCGGGTCAATCTGGCGTCCAATTCGGTTTCCGTGCAGGTGAACTGGGTGCGGCAGGGGGGCGGGATCGGCGTGGTGCATGATTTTTCGATCCCGTGGTTTCGCGGGGTGCGCAAGGTATTGGCCGACGATTTCAGCCTGACGCGCAGTTTCTACCTTGTGCGCCATGCCGATGACCGGCGGCTGGAGCGGCTCAATCGTTTTGCCGCCGCACTGGTCGAGGAGACCCGCGCAGAGGTGGCCCGACTGGAGGCGCTGACTTGACAGAATGCCGCAGATCGTAAACGCTGAGGATATGGGCATTTTCTTGCGGAGGATCCGAGTATGCTGGTTCAGCAAATCCTGAAATCCAAGGGCGACGATGGGGTGATCACGGTCAAGCCCGGCACATCGGTTTCCGACGCGGCGCAGATTCTGGCCGAGCGCCGGATCGGGGGGGTGATCGTGTCGCGCGAAGGCGATACCGCCGATGGCATCCTGTCCGAGCGCGACATCGTGCGCGCCCTCGCGCTGAAGGGCACCGGGTGCCTGATGGAAACCGTGGACGCGATGATGACCCGCAACCCGGTCTGCTGCACCCGGCAGGACAGTTCGGATCAGGTGCTGACGCGCATGACCGAGGGGCGCTTTCGCCACATGCCGGTGGTCGAGGACGGCAAGCTGGTCGGGATCGTGACCATCGGCGACGTGGTCAAGTCGCGGCTTCAGGAACTGGCGATGGAAAAGGACGCGCTGGAAGGCATGATCATGGGGCACTGACCCGGCGATCTGCGACATAGGCGCTTGCAATACCGTCCACGTATTTCTACGGCTTGCAATCCGGGGCGCAATATTGTTGCGTGCCTTCAGTTCGACATAACGGAGCCGCCTCATGCGCATAGGATTGTACCCCGGCACCTTCGACCCGATCACCCTGGGACATATCGACATTATTCGGCGGGCCGCCGCTCTGGTGGACCGGCTGGTGATCGGGGTGGCGATCAACCGCGACAAGGGGCCGTTGTTTTCGCTGGAAGAGCGCGTCGCCATGATCGAGGCGGAATGCACCAAACTGTCCGAGGAAACCGGCACCGAGATCGTCGCTCATCCGTTCGAGAACCTGTTGATCAACTGTGCTCATGACGTGGGCGCGCAGGTGATCCTGCGCGGGCTGCGCGCGGTGGCGGATTTCGAATACGAATTCCAGATGGTCGGGATGAACCGGACGCTGGACAGTTCCGTCGAGACGGTGTTCCTGATGGCCGATGCCAGCCATCAGGCGATTGCCAGTAAGCTGGTCAAGGAAATCGCCCGTCTGGGGGGCGATTCCAGCAAGTTCGTAACCCCCGCCGTACAAACGCAGTTGATGGCGAAATTCAGGTAATCGAAGCGGTTGGGCGGCCTGTGCCGCCCGTCCTGCGCCGGATCAGGCGTATTCCGGGGCGCGCGAGGTTTTGGCGCCGCCCGATCCGCCATTGGCCAATAGCGTGCCCATAACGGCGGCGGTGTCGGCCATGCGGTTGGAAAACCCCCATTCGTTGTCATACCAGCTGAGAACGCGGCACATGGTGCCGTCCATCACGCGGGTCTGATCGGTGGCAAAGATCGAACTGGCCGGGTTGTGGTTGAAATCCGACGACACCAGCTCGCGGCCTGTCAGGTCCAGCACGCCGGCCAGCGGCCCGGCGGCAGCGCGGGCGATGACGGTGTTGATTTCCTCGGCGCTCGTTTCGCGCGCGGCCTCGAATGTCAGGTCCACGGCGCTGACATTGGGGGTGGGCACCCGAATGGCGGTGCCGTCCAGCCTGCCTGCCAGTTCGGGCAGTACCAGACCCACGGCGCGCGCCGCGCCGGTGGAGGTGGGGATCATGTTGAGGGCCGCCGCGCGGGCGCGATACAGATCCTTGTGCGCGGTATCCAGCGTCGGCTGATCGCCCGTGTAACTGTGAACCGTGGTCATGAAGCCGCGCGTGATGCCGATGGCGTCATGCAGGGCCTTGGCCACCGGGGCGAGGCAGTTGGTGGTGCAGGAGGCGTTGGAGACGATCAGGTCGTTGCCGGTGAGTGTGTCGTGATTGACGCCATAGACCACCGTGCGATCCGCGCCCTTGGAGGGGGCGGATACCAGAACCCGGCTGGACCCGTTTTCCAGATGCGCGGCGGCGGTGTCGCGGTCGGTGAAGATGCCGGTGCATTCCAGCGCGATATCCACGTCGTCCCAGGGCAGGGTGGCCGGATCGCGCAGGGCGGTCACCCGGATCGGGCCGCGGCCCACGTCGATACTGTCCGGGGTGGTCGTGATCGTCGCGGGAAAGCGCCCGTGTACGCTGTCGAATTCCAGGAGATGGGCGTTGGTTTCGACCGGGGCCAGATCGTTGATCGCGATCACCTCGATGTCGGTGCGTCCCGATTCCACAATGGCGCGCAGAACGTTGCGCCCGATCCGTCCAAATCCGTTGATGGCCAGTCTGATCGGCATGGTGACCCTCCCTTGAATATTCCTGTTAGCGCTAACATGAATCACATGGCGCGTGTATAGGAGGAAAGCGAGGCATGGGTCAACAGAAGCGTCGGGCAGGTGGCGGGATCAGCGCCAGAACGCCAGCCATTCAATCAGGTCGGCCAGCTTGCGGGCCAGGAACAGCGAGCCGGACCAGTCATACATCGTCGCGTCCACGGTCAGCCCCGCCACGATCAGGAGGCCAAGGCCGATAGAGGTGGCGTTCGTCATGGTGCGGCTGTCCTTTGCGGTCATTCTCGCGTCCTAGATGCCAGAGCGTGCAGCGCAAGTCACGCGGGTTGTTGCGTGGTCTCGTCCCGCGGGACAACAAGCGGGGCCTCCAGCAGCCCGTCGATCAGCAGCCCCAGCAAGCCGCCGCGCCCGTTGACGCCCGCCTTGCGGTAGATCGCGTTCAGTTGCGACTTGACCGTGCCCTGAGCCGATCCACGCATGTCCGCGATTTCGGCAATCGAAAAGCCCTTGATGGTGAACATGGCCACGTCTTCCTCGGCCGGGGTCAGGCCCCAGGTCGAAAAATGATCCTGCATGATGTCGTGAAAGGCCCCGGCGGCGATCGAGACCTGCCGTTCCAGATGGGCCTTGCGGCGCAGAAGGCGCATCAGGTAGCGGGTTTCGAAGATCACGGCGAGGATCAGGCCGAAGGCGGCAAGGGCCTCGATCGCGATATGCAGGTTGGCCAGCGCCCGCATCCCTTCGGGCATCGCATCCCCGAGAACATCCCACAGAAAGAACCCGGCGCTGAGCGCCTGAATGGCAATCAGGGCGATCAGGGCGCCGGGCCGGTCGGTTGGGGTGCGTGTCATTTGACCAGATTTATGTCATCGGGCACGCGTTTGGTACCTGTCACCATGGCACGGGGCAAATTGACGCCGGTGCGCCAGCTTTCCCAGATCACCGCAGCGATATGCAGCACGACGGAAATCTCGGCCCAAGCAACCAGTGCCTCGTGGGCGTCCTCGACCCAGTCGACGCCCCAGAAGGCGTTGGTCGTCATCATGTAGCCCGTCGCGCCGATCCCCAGCATCGTGGCCAGAATATTGACGATCATCAGTGCGCCGAGCGGTGTGTGCCCCAGATGGGTGCGGCGGCGGCGGGTGGCGATGTCGGTGATCTGGTCGACAACAGCGGCGGGGCCGGGCAGGAAGCTGGCAAAGCGCGCGCTGTGCGGTCCGACAAGGCCCCAAAGGATGCGTGCAAGAACCAGTGCGATAACGGTATACCCCACCCATTCATGTAGTTTGCTGTCGTCGTCGACGAACAGGGCGTTGGCCGCGAATGCCACTACGAGCGACCAGTGGAACACGCGAACGAACGGGTCCCAGATTTTGATATTCTGCATGGGGTTTCTCCCGTTGCGGAAGGGGCCGGGTGTGCCGGCCCCCGGCCGGTCAGTCATCAATCTCGGTTTTTACGACGGTCAGATTGCTGTCGAGGTAAATCTCGTAGCGGGCCCCGTCCTTGAGGGCGTAGGCCTCGTACAGGCCGTCATCCATTTCGATCTTGCGCACATCGTAGCCTTGTTCGGTGAGGAGCGTCTCGATCTGCTGGGTCTTGGCCGGGTCGATCTTGATGTAATCGTCCGAGGCCTGGGCCATGGTGCCTGCGGTGATGGCGAGGGCCAGTGCGATAATGCGTGTCATGGTGAAGTCCTTTCCTGTGTCATGTGGTCGGTCACGGGCCGGGTCTGGCCTGCGATGAGGAAAGGAATGGGGCAGGATCGAGGATCTGGCCATTGATCTGGGGTTCATTCGTGGCGCGTATAACCGGGGTTGATGGCGTATTTTCGCGTATCGCAAATGAAAAACCCCGACGCGGGTGCGCCGGGGTTTCGATTCCCTTGGAGGAGTTCGTGCTTCAGGACAGCTTGCCCATGGCCACGGCCACATCGGCCATGCGGCAGGAAAAGCCCCATTCGTTGTCGTACCATGCCAGCACGCGCACCAGTCGCCCGCCGGTGACCTTGGTCTGGTCGGGCGCGAAGATCGAGCTTTCTTCGGTGTGGTTGAAGTCGATGCTGACCAGAGGCTCGGGCTCGTAGCCCAGAACGCCTTTCATGCGGCCGGCGGCGGCTTCGGCGACGACTGCGTTCACGTCGGCCTCGGTCACGTCTTTCTTGGCGATGAAGGTCAGGTCCACCGCCGAGACATTCGGGGTAGGCACACGGATGGCCGAGCCGTCGAGCTTGCCTTTGAGGTCGGGCAGAACCTCGCCCAATGCCTTGGCGGCGCCGGTGGAGGTGGGGATCATCGACATCGCCGCAGCGCGGGCGCGGTAGAGATCCTTGTGGCGGCGGTCCAGCGTGGGCTGGTCGCCGGTGTAGGCATGGATCGTGGTCATGATGCCGGACTCGATGCCGATCGCCTCGTGCAGCACCTTGGCCAGCGGGGCCAGGCAGTTGGTGGTGCAGGAGCCGTTCGAGATCATGCGCTCACCGGCCTGCAGGTCTTCGTGGTTGACGCCGTAGACCACGGTGCGATCCACGTTCTTGCCCGGAGCCGAGAGCAGAACCTTGCCTGCGCCGCGCTCGAGGTGTTTTTTGGCCTTTTCACCGTCGTTGAACTTGCCGGTGCATTCCAGAACCACATCGACGCCGGACCAGTCCAGCTCGTCCATGTCGTAGGTGGAATACATCTGCATCGGGCCGCGGCCCAGGTCCATCGTGCCGTCGCCCAGAGTGACCTCGTTCGGAAAGCGGCCATGCACGCTGTCGTACTTGATGAGATGCGCAGCCGTGTCGAGCGGGCCGGTCGCGTTGACCTTGACCACCTTGATATCGTTGCGGGTGCTGGCGGCGATATGGGCGAGGGTGCAGCGGCCGATGCGGCCGAAACCATTGATGCCGACGGTGATGGTCATGCGTATCTCCTGCGGGTTCGGGTTGCCCGCGATATAGACGGGGGAATGTTTGGCTGAAAGGTGAAAAACGGCGTTTTCGACGGTTTTCCAGCATGTTAGCGATAACTGTTATCGCAAACCCGTCGGGGCTTGACATGGTGGCGCTAACGACGAACTTAGAGGCGCGGGACAAGGAAAGGGACGAGTATGAGCGGGTTGATGGCGCTTCTGGACGATGTGGCGGGGCTGGCCAAGGTGGCGGCGGCCTCGGTGGACGATGTTGCCGGGCAGGCGGCCAAGGCCGGGTCCAAGGCGGCGGGGGCCGTGATCGACGATGCTGCGGTGACCCCGAAATACATGCAAGGCTTTGCGCCTGCACGGGAATTGCCGATCGTGTGGCGCATTGCGCGCGGGTCGCTGATCAACAAGCTGGTGTTCCTGTTGCCTGCCGGGCTGGCCTTGTCGGCTTTTGCGCCCTGGCTGATCCCGCCGCTGTTGATGCTGGGAGGCGCGTATCTGTGTTTCGAGGGGGCCGAGAAGATCGCGCATGCCCTGGGATTCGGCAAAGGGCATGGGGGGCCGGACGGGAGCCATACCGAGGTGGACGCGACCCATCTGGAAGAGACCAAGGTGGCCGGGGCGATCAAGACGGACTTCATTTTATCGGCTGAAATCATGACGATAGCCCTCGCGGCCATCCCGGAGAGCAATTTCTGGATGGAAGCGGCGACGCTGGCACTGGTGGCGGTGGGCATCACCGCGTTGGTCTATGGCGCGGTGGGGCTGATCGTGAAGGCCGACGATGTCGGGTTGTTCATGGCCGAGCGGGGCCGTCTGGGCGTGACCCGCGCCATCGGGCGCGGGATCGTGCATGCCATGCCTACCTTCATGAAATTGTTGATGATTGTGGGCACCGCGGCGATGCTGTGGGTGGGCGGGTCGATCATCCTGCACGGGTTGGACCAGATGGGGTGGCCTGCGCCCTATGACTGGATTCACCATGTGGCCGTGGCCGCCGCAGACGGCGCGGGCGAGTGGCGCGGGGCGGTGGAATGGCTGGTCACGGCGGGGCTGGACGGGGTGTTCGGGCTGATCCTCGGGGTGATCCTGATCCCTGTCGGGGTGAAGATCGTCAAACCCGTCTGGACCCGCCTGATGCCCGCCTGAGATTGGCGCGGCGTTTCGTACGTTTTGTACGATGTGTACGCGGGTTTTGTACGAAAATCGGGGGCTGTGTGGAAATTTGTGTCCATGAGGGGCGCAAACCGGGCGGGTCATGGGCCTTGCGGAGACCGGCGCGCATTGGGGTTACGCCCGGTTAATCAGTTTGCGTCATGAAGGGGATGTTGGCGCGCGGTGTGAAGGCCGTGAACGAGCGAGGTGAAGGATATGGAATTACGGGGTGTGGTCGGGCGAGGGGGGCAATGGTGATGTGTTAGCGGCGTTGGAATGGCGAATGACCGGATTGATCCCAAATTACCAAATGCTGCGTCACAGAACACTAATTTGATGTTGCGGCTTTACAGTCTGAAACGACTGTGGCTGGCTGAAGCAAAGATCTGAAAGGTGTTCTCATGGATTTTCAAATTTGGTTGGCGTTTGTCGCGGCGTCGATTGCTCTTTTGCTCATTCCGGGGCCGACAGTGTTGCTCGTTCTCAGCTACGCGATCAGCCAGGGAAAGCGGGTCGCTCTGGCGACGGTCGGCGGTGTGGCGCTTGGAGACTTCATTGCAATGTCAGCTTCTCTCGCTGGCCTTGGGGCTTTGGTTCTGGCGTCCGCCACACTCTTTACCGTTCTGAAATTGGCAGGGGCCGTTTATCTCATCTATTTGGGCATTAAGCTCTTTCGGAGCGCATCGACCGCTTCGCTTGGTGACCTGGAAAAGGTGACAGAAACCAGCGCATCCAGCGTTTTCGGGCATGCAGCGGCTGTTACCGCGCTCAACCCTAAATCCATTGTGTTCTTTATCGCGTTCGTGCCGCAATTCGTTGTCGTGGACATGCCGCTCCTGCCACAGTTTGCAATACTCGTTGTCACCTTTGTCGGTTTGGCTGCGATCAACGCACTTGCATATGCGCTATTGGCGGACAAATTGCGTGCCAGAATAGCAAGCCCCGCCGTGTTGGCTTGGTTTTCCCGTCTGGGCGGTAGCGCACTCATTGCTATGGGCGTTGCGACGGCCGCATTCAAGCGGGCACAATAAGTCACGGTCGGCTTAGTCCCGCATAGTAGCCTTTGGCACAAAGTGTGGTGCTGGTCGATTAGGTTTGCTGCCTTTGTTCCCAAGCGCGAAACAGCGGCCGCAGGCCGCCGCGCATCGCCGGGCCGCCCCCCGGCACGGCGATTTGGCTGATGCCAGGACCACGCTCAGATCTTTTCAGGATTTGGCCACCATAAAGTGCCATTGACCAAAGGGGGGATCGCCGCACCGCGGCCCGACGATGCGCGGCTCAGGCGATGGCGGCTCCATCCTGCATAGCGGCCATCGGCACCATGCCCGGCTGGTATCTCGATTGAAACCGGCGAGGTCTTCTTGCCTGCGCGTCTCGTCCAGGTCCGCTTACACCAGAAGCTCAAGCACCACGGGCAGGGTCAGGACCGAGGCGAGCGTCTGGCTGGTGATGATCCCGGCCATGAAGGGGCCGTCGCCGCCCAGTTGCCGGGTCAGCACATAGGAGGTCGGGGCGGTGGGGACTGCCGAGAAGGCGACAAGCACCAGCGCTGCCGTGCTGTCGAGCCCGAGGGCGAGCGTGACGACGGCGGCGAGGACCGGCATGGCCAGCAGGCGCAGGGCGGCGATGGTGCCGAGTGCGGCCACGTCGCGCCGCATCTGTGCCGGTTGCAGCGCGGCCCCGACGCAAAGCAGGCCGAGCGGCAGGCTGCCCTGTGCGAGCAGGGACAGGAACGCTCCGGTGCCAAAGGGCAGGCCCAGACCGCCGAGCGCCACCGCCAGCCCGGCGAAGCAGGCGAGGATGAGCGGATTGCGCAGGATGGTTTTCAGCAGGACCAGCGCGTGCCGGCCCGTGCTTTTCTCGGTCAGGGCGACGATGGCCAGTATGTTGACCACGGGAACGGCCACCGCGACATAGACCGCCGCAAGGGCCATGCCGCCGGACCCGGCGATGCTGCCGATCACGGCGAAGGCCAGGTAGGTGTTGAAGCGAATCATGCCCTGCACACCGGGGCCGAACCGGGCGGCGGGGGCGGGCCTGAGCCGGCGCGCCAGTATCAGGGCAAGGCTGGCGATCAGCAGGATCGCCACCGCCGCGCCGCCAAGGCGCAGAACCTCGGGGTCATGGACCGGTGCCTTGGCGAGGCTGGAAAACAGCAGGGCGGGGAACAGGACGAAATAATTCAGCCGTTCGGCAGCGGGCCAGAAGCCGGGCGACGGAAAGCCCGCGCGCGCCAAGACGAAGCCCAGGCAGATCAGTGCGAAAAGGGGCCAGATGGTAAAGATCAGCACGGTATCGCCTTGCCTTGTTGTCTTGTCGCCTTGGGGTCGGGGCACAGATGTGCATGGCTTTGCGTCACAGTCAAATGCCGCGGGACGATGGCCGTCATTCGGGGGCGCGATACCGTCCGGGGTATGTGGCCGTCAGGCGGGTGGCCAGACCACGATATGGGCCGGGGCCGGGAAGCTGACCGTGCCATCGGGCGCGGCGAAGGCGGCAAGGGTTTCTTCGGCTGCGGTGACAAGCGCCCGGAACCCGGTGTCGTCGATCATCTCGGCCAGGGTCCAGCCGCGCACGTCCATGCGGACCCATTCGCGGATCGAGTCGAACCGCGCGGTGCCGGTGGGCGTGGTTATGGTGGCGTCGCCGAGGCCGCCTGTGTTCAGCAGGGCGCGCAGGGTTGCGGTATCGCCCAGACAGAAGGGCGCGCGCAGGGCATCGGCGGCGTCTGTGCCGAACATGGTGTCGATCAGGTCGATCATGCGGGCATAGCCCGGCGAGGTATCGGCGCTGTCCCAGACCGAAAGCGCGATGCGCCCGCCGGGGCGCAGGACGCGGCGCATTTCTTGCAGAGCGCCGGGGCGGTCATCGAAGAACATCAGCCCGAACTGGCACAGAACGGCATCCTGGCTGGCATCGGCGAAGGGCAGGGCTTCGGCGGTGCCCTGGACCCATTCGATGCCGGGTGTGCGTGATGATGCGACGGCCAGCATCCCGTCATTGCGATCGAGCCCGGTGACGTGGCCGTCGGGGCGGGTGCGCGCAAGGGCCTCGCGCGTGGTGGCGCCCGTTCCGCAGGCGACGTCCAGCACGCTGTCCTGCGGGCGCAGGCGGGCGGCGTCGCAGAGCGGGCCGGCCCATGCGCCGAACAGGGCGGGCACGAAGAATTCGTCGTAGATTTCGGCGGCAGGTCTTGAAACCTGTCCGGTTGCGGCGGTGGTGGTCATCTCTTGCTCCTCCTGCTTTGGGGTGAGGGGCGAATGTGACTCGGGCAGCCGTGTCGGGTATAGTTCGAAATCTGTAGCGACGGGTGAGGCGGATGAAGTCTTACGGTCAGTTCTGCCCGGTGGCGAAGGCGGCAAAGATTTTCTGCGAACGGTGGACTGCGCTTATCATCCGCGATCTGGCCGCCGGGCCGCGGCGATTTTCGCAGTTGCAGCGCGGTGTTCCGCTGATGTCGCCCTCGTTGCTGTCGGCGCGTCTGAAATGGCTGATCGACGAAGGGATCGTGGCGCGCGAGGGACACGGCCGGCGCGGCTCGGGCTATGCCCTGACAGAGCCGGGGCGCGAATTCGTGCCACTGGTCGAGGCGCTTGGCATCTGGGGGCAACGCTGGACCCGGCGCAGCCTGAGGGACCACGAGATCGATCTGGGGCTTCTGGTGTGGAGCCTGGAGAGTTCCGCCGACCCGGATGCCTTCGGCGGCAGGCGGTGCCTGATCCGGCTGGAGTTGACCGACCAGCCAAAGGCCAAGCGCCTGTGGTGGTTCCTGAACCAGACGGGGCGGTGCGAGTTGTGCGTGGACGACCCGGGGGGAGAGGTGAACCTGTACCTTGCCTGCACGCTGCCCGACGCGATCTATATCGTTCGCGGCGATCTTTCCCCGGCTGCGGCAATCGGGGATATGCGGCTGGAGGCGATCGGCGACAAATGGGCCTGCGCGGGGCTGACCGGCTGGCTGGCTCTGGGGCCGCTGACGCGGGTTGCGTCGCGGAGAAGGGCCAGCCCCTAGAACATCCCCATGACGAGACCGGCGGCGAGGGCCTGGCCGATCTCGCGGCATTTGGCGAGGTCGGATTCAGGGATGGTTTTTTCGGCGAGGATCTGTTCGGGGGTCTGGGCGTGGGTGCAGACGATCAGCGCCTCCTGCACCGGGCGCAGCCGCCAGCCCTGCGCGATGCGGGCGATCTGGCGCACGGCGTTTTCACCGTCGGACCCGGCACAGACCATCTGGGCATAGGGGCGGCCCTCGATCCGGCCGAGGACGGGGTAATAGCAGCGGTCGAAGAAATCCTTCATCACGCCTGAAATCGCGGCAAGGTTTTCCGGCGCGCAGAAGATATAGCCATCCGCCGCCAACAGATCGTCCGGCCCGGCGCGGTCGGCGGGGATCAGGCGGGTTTCGGTTTCTTTCCGGGCCGCGCCAAAGGCGGCCTCTGCCATCTGACGGCTGCCGCCGGTGCGTGAATGGTAAACGATCAGAAGCTGTGCCATGCGCCGGACCTTAGCGGCTGCGGGGCAGGGTGGCCATAAGGGGAGGCGCACGACTGGGCCGGATCTGTGCTATGATGGGGCAGGAGGTGTGCCATGATCCCCGACGATCCCGGCCATGTGCGGGTTTTCGGCAGCGATGTGCAGCAGCAGATGCAACGCAAGGCGCATCATCTGTGGCCGTTGCTGCGCAATGATCCGCGCTATGGCTACGAGGGGCGCATGGTTGGCCTTGACGGTGCAGAACCCGCGGATGTGCCGTTGCTGGCGGCGCTTGCCCGTCTTCAGGGGGCCAGCGTCAGCCACTATGTGCCGCTGGCGCAGGAAGCGGAACTGGCAGCCCATGTTGCGGGTGCCGGGCTGGTAACGGACAGATGGGATCAGTTCATGGGCGGTGCGGCCTGCATCGAAACCTGCGCGCGCGTTCTGAACGATTTTCGCCTGCCCGATGGGTATGAGTTGCATGTCATCGAAACGGATACCCCGGAGGCGCGGTTCGACGGCCTGTCAGATACCGCGCTGGCCTGTGGGGTATTGCCGCCGGTCACGGCGGTGTTGAGCGCGCAGACGCAGCGGGCCGTTTGCTATTGCCTCGATGCACCGGATGGCGGCGTGGCGGCCTGTGCCGGGGCGGTGATGCGTAATCCTGTTGAAAGCCGTCATGGCGGTGCGTCGTGGTGGGGCATGCTGGCCACGCGTGCGGCGGATCGGGGGCAGGGGCTGTCGCTGTATCTGGGGGCGCGGGCGGTTTTGCATATGCATGAGCATTACGGGGCCGCAGAGTTTTACACCGGCATACGGTCGGACAACGCGGTATCGCGACATGTCTGCACCAAACTGGGGGTCGTGCAGAGCGACTACATGATTCTGGCGGTGCTCGACCCGGACCTGTTCGGAGAGGGCGGATATACGAAATAGTCTGCGAAGGTCGGGTTTTTCCGCCTTGCACAGGGCTGGCCGGGCGCGCAATGTCGCGCGCATGATACCCAAGATACTTACGACGCTGAAAACCTATGACCGTCAGACGTTTGTCGCGGATCTGCTGGCGGGGATCACCGTGGCGATGGTGGCCTTGCCGCTGAGCCTGGCCATCGCCATCGCCTCGGGGGCGGGGCCGGAAAAGGGGCTGGTGACGGCGATTGTCGCGGGCGGGCTGATCTCGGCGCTGGGCGGAAGCCGGGTGCAGATCGGCGGGCCGACCGGGGCGTTCATCGTCGTGGTGTTCGGGGTGATCGCCGATCACGGCTATGACGGGCTGGTGCTGGCGACGTTGATGGCGGGGGTGATCCTGCTGATCGCCGGTTTCTTCCGCGCCGGGCGGTTGATCCAGCTGGTGCCCGAGCCGGTGATCAACGGGTTCACCATCGGGATCGCGGTGGTGATCGCCACCAGCCAGGTCAAGGACATGCTGGGCCTGTCGATGCACGAGGTTCCGGCGGAGTTTTTCGAAAAGCTGTCGGCGCTGTGGGCGGCGCGCGAGACGCTGACCGTCCCGGCCTTGGGGGTCGGGCTGGTGACGATGGGGCTGATCGTGGCGCTGCGCCGGGCCTTTCCGCGCTTTCCCGGCCTGATCGTGGCGGTGGCGCTGACCTCGGGGGTGGTGGCGCTGGTGGGCTGGCCGGTGGACACGATCCAGTCGCGGTTCGGCGATCTGCCGCGGGGGCTGCCCGCCCCGGCATGGCCCGACATGAGCCTTGCGCGGCTCGGGGAGCTGTTGCCCTCGGCGGTGGTGATCGCCTTTCTGGCCGGGGTCGAGTCGTTGTTGTCGGCGATGGTGGCCGACCGGATGATCGGCGGGCGGCATCGGCCCAATGCCGAGTTGCTGGCGCAGGGGGCGGCCAATCTGGGATCGGCGCTGTTCGGCGGGCTTCCCGCGACGGGGGCGATTGCCCGGACCGCCACCAATGTGCGCGCCGGGGGCAAGACGCCGGTGGCGGGGCTGGTGCATGCGGCGGTGATCCTGTTGGTGATGCTGGTGGCCGCGCCGCTGGCAGGGTTCATGGCGATGCCCGCGCTGGCGGCGCTGCTGATCCTGACGGCATGGAACATGAGCGAGCCGCACCGCTGGCCGGGATATTTCAGGGAGCGGCGGTCGGATCAGTTCCTGCTGGTGCTGACGCTGGTCCTGACGGTGGTGGCCGACCTGACGGTGGCGATCGGCGTGGGCGTGGCCCTGGGGCTGGCGCTGCGCCTGCGGCGGCGCGACGTGCCCGCCTCGGAATGGGAAACGCCGGACAGGTGAGGGGGTGTGGCCATCGTCGCCGAGGCCCGTGCCAGAGAGGTCGTCCTTCGTGGGCACAGGTGGTTCCTTTGGGGGGTGAGCCGGGCATTTATGGGTCGCGAGGGGAGTGTCTGGTTCGAGTCCGAAATGTTGAATGCAGCACTATTCATGGACGTTTGAAATGCGCAGAAAGCGCTGTTCTCTGAGTCTGGTTGTTCTCTGTTCTGAACATTTGCTCGCAAATTTTTAGGCAATTGCAAACTGTCGCCGGCCCATCTTCCTCAACTGGCTTAGCCTCAATAGAATTCGTTGACGGTCAAGGCAAAGGTGTTCAGGTTATCTAACGCGGACTTGAGGCCGAGTGCCTACCTTGAGCGTTGAATTTTTCAGGCTCTGCTACAGTTCGCCAATGATAGATCGCCTTCATGCATCTGGAGAAGAATATTGCAGAAAAGCTATTTTGAAGCGCTCGGTATACGGCTCAACAACGATGAAACTAATGCTGATAAGTGGCGTGAGGCATATGACAAGGCCCACGACATCCGAAAATTCGAAATAGAGATGTATTGGCGCAGAAGCGCATACCTGTGGACCCTTCAGGGAGCCGCGCTGGCAGGTTTGGCGCTCATTTTATCGACAATCAAAGTGACTGATACCTGTCTCGGATTGGTTTTTGAAAAAACTGAATCGTGCCAGCGCGAATGGGTTGCAATAGTAGTTATCGTTGGAATTTGGTGCTTTGGAACATTTACGGCCTTTATTTGGCTTCTTCTACTTCGCGGAGCCAAATTTTGGCAAAACAACTGGGAACGCCATGTTGATTTCCTAGAGGATCAAATCTCAGGCGCCCTGTATAAGACGTACCCTGTCGCTAGATTTGAAGCGCCCTATAGCGTCTCTAAGCTCAATGAACTTATGGCAGGGTTCACTCTTTTAATGTGGACATCAATTGGCGCAATCACGGTAGCTATTGTTTTCGGGCCGAATTCGTTGCTAACAATCGTGCTGCCAGGATTTTCCGCATTGATTTTTTTGGCCTACTATTTCGATTCCGATCTACGGATGACTAATTTTGGCGAACCAATGACCAAATATCCTACAAAAGATACCGATGATCATATGATAATCATTCGCAGGGCCCCCCCTAGGACGAAAGAGAAAGGTTCTCAGAACGGCGAAACAGGGGCCTAATTACACATGGAAGAATGGTAGTTCATTGTCTCAAGCGGTCATCGCCTTTTGTGAGCGGAACGGCAGCTTTGTCCGCATAGCTGCCATCGGCACCATTGTCCGGATTGAAAACGGCGAGGACGGCGCACCGTCCAAGCCTCTTTCGGATTTGGCTGGCATAAACTGCAAAGAATGACCGTCTGATCGACACCCCGCGGCCCGGCGATGCGCGGCTTGCATGAATGGTGACGTTGCTGGCATAGCGGCACGTCCTCGTGCCACAGACCGAACGAAAAAGCCCGGACGGGGCACCATCCGGGCTTTCTATCTGTCAGTGCGCCGTGCTCAGAGCAGGGATTTGACCTTGTCGGCGACGGCCTCGGCCGTGATGCCGAATTTTTCGTAGAGCGTGCCGGCGGGGGCGGAGGCGCCGAAGCTGTCCATGCCGACGAAACCGGCTTTGGCCTCGCGGCCACGTTCGCCGCAGAGCCAGCGATCCCAGCCTTGCTGCACCGCCGCTTCGACCGCAACGCGCACCGGGCCGCCGGGCAGGATGCGTTTGCGATAGGCCTCGTCCTGATCGGCGAAGAGTTCCATGCAGGGCATGGAGACCACGCGGGTGCCGATGCCTTCGGCCTGCAGCAGGTCGCGCGCCTTCATGGCGATTTCGACCTCGGAGCCGGTGGCCATCAGGATTGCCTGACGCTTGCCCTCGGCATCGGCCAGAACATAGGCGCCCTGTTCGGTCAGGTTCTTGTTCCTGTGCTCGGTGCGCAGGGTCGCCACGCCCTGACGGGTGAGCGACAGGACCGACGGCGTTTCGGTGGAACGCAGGGCGATCTCCCAGGCTTCGGCGGTTTCGACCGTATCGCAGGGGCGGAACACCCAGGTGTTGGGCGTTGCGCGGCTGATCGCCAGATGCTCGACCGGCTGGTGGGTCGGGCCGTCTTCGCCAAGGCCGATGCTGTCATGGGTCATGACGAACACGGTGGGAATGCGCATCAGCGCGGCGAGGCGCATCGAGGGGCGGGCGTAGTCGGTGAAGCACATGAAGGTGCCGCCATAGGGGCGGATGCCGCCATGCAGGGCCATGCCGTTCATGGCCGCCGCCATGCCATGTTCGCGGATGCCCCAATGGACGTAACGGCCCTTGCGGTTGTCCACGTCGAACACCGTCATGTCGCCGGTCTGGGTGTTGTTCGACCCCGACAGGTCGGCCGAGCCGCCCACGGTTTCGGGCATGATCGGGTTGACGACCTCGAGCACCATTTCGCTGGATTTGCGGGTGGCGACCTTGGGCTGTTCTTCGGCGATCTGCTTTTTCAGGGCCTTGATGCGGGCCGACAGGTTTTTCGGCACCTCGCGGGCGAAGATGCGGGCGAAGTCCTTTTGCCGCCGTTCGGAGGCCTCGGAGAGGCGGGTTTCCCACGCCTTGCGATCCTGTGCGCCGCGCGATCCGATGGCTTCCCATGCGGATTTCACCTCGGCGGGCACTTCGAACGGGCCGTAGGGCCAGCCATAGGCCTCTTTCGCGGCGGCCAGTTGGCCCGCGTCGGTCAGCGCGCCGTGACCCTTGGAGGTGTCCTGCGCCGCGTGGCCAAGGGCGATATGCGTGGCGCAGGCGATCATGGTGGGCTTGCGCGATTTCCTGGCGGCGGTGATGGCCTCGTCAATCGCGGCCGGGTCGTGGCCGTCGATTTCCAGAACCTGCCAGCCCGCCGCGCGGAAGCGTTTCACCTGATCGGTGCGGTCGGCCAGGTCGACCTTGCCGTCGATGGTGATGTTGTTGTTGTCCCAGAAGACGATCAGCTTGCCGAGGCTGTGGCGACCGGCGAGGCCGATGGCCTCCTGGCTGACGCCCTCCATCAGGCAGCCGTCCCCGGCGATGACATAGGTGTAGTGATCGACCAGTTTGCGGCCAAAGCGGGCGCGCAACATTTCCTCGGCCATGGCGAATCCGACCGAATTGGAAATCCCCTGACCGAGCGGACCGGTGGTGGTTTCGATGCCCTTGGCGTGGCCGTATTCGGGATGGCCCGCCGTGATCGCGCCCCATTGGCGGAAGTTCTTGATCTGTTCGAGGGTCATGTCCTGATAGCCGGTCAGGTGCAGCAGCGAGTAAAGCAGCATCGAGCCGTGCCCGGCGGACAGGATGAACCTGTCGCGATCGGGCCAGTCGGGATTGGCGGCGTCGAATTTCAGGTGCTTTTCGAACAGCACGGTGGCGACATCGGCCATGCCCATGGGCATGCCGGAATGGCCGGAATTGGCGGCGGCGACGGCATCGAGCGTCAGCGCGCGGATTGCGGTGGCTTTGTTCCAGTGATCGGGATTGGCAGAGCGCAGAGCGGCGATATCCACGGGGTCATCCTTTGATTGGCAGCGTCTGAGGCGCTCAATATCAGGCCGGGGTCAAAGATCAAGCGCGCTGCGGCCCGTCATGGGGCGGATTGGCATAGGGGGGCGCATTTCCCATCGCCATTCGATAGACTTGCCTGCAAAGCGGCCCGAATGCGATTCGCAGGGCCGCGACCCGAGGCAAGCAGGGGAATCGCCAAGATGAGCCAGATCGACGAATTGCAGCGCCGGATCATTGTCGCGCTGGACCGCATCGGGCAGGGCCTGGAAGACCGCCAGGCCGGGGCCGATGTGCAGGAGGTGGAAACGCTCCGGCAGCAGCTGGAGGATGAGCGGCTGGCCTGCGCCCAGTTGGAAGAGCGCCTGAAAAAGCTGCACGAAAAGCAGGACTCGCAGGACGAGGCCGCGGCGAGGGCGCGCGAAGAGATGGCCGGAAAGGTCGAGGCGCTGGACCGCGATTTGCAGTCGTTGCGCAAGGCCAACCAGCAGTTGCGCGACAACAACGCCGCCCTGCGCGAGGCCAATGCCAAAGGCGTGGCCGAGCCGCATCTGATCAACAAGGCCATGCTGGCCGAGCTTGAAGGGCTGCGCGCCAGCCATGCCGCAGACCGGGCCGAGGCCGACGCCATTCTGGCCGAACTGACCCGGATTCTGGAGGGCGGCGCGGCGGACAGTGACGAAACCCAGTCGGAGGAGGCCTGATGCCCGAGGTTGAAGTTGAAATCGGCGGCCGCTCGTTCGAGGTGGCCTGCCAGGACGGGGAAGAGCATTACCTGAAGGCCGCGGCCCGGATGCTGAACGAGGAGGCCTCGGTGCTGACGGCGCAGATCGGGCGCATTCCCGAGCCGCGCATGTTGCTGATGGCGGGGCTGATGCTGGCCGACAAGACGGCGGGCATTCAGGACAAGCTGCGCGCGCTCGAGGACCAGATGGCCGAGAAAGAGGCCGAACTGGACCAGTTGCGCAACGCCCCCGCGCCCGAGCCGCAACAGATCGAGGTGCCGGTGGTGCCGCAGGCGGTTTCTGAAGCCATGGCCGAGATCGCCGCGCGGGCGGAATCCCTGGCCGATCAACTGGACGGTGAGGGCGGTCAGGGACCCGCCTGAGACTTGCGGGCCGTTCCCCGGCGTCCTCGGGTTTTTCGGGGGCGCGGGGCATTGACCATCCGCGCCGACAGCGGTTTTATGGCGCCGAATCTCAGGGAGGTTATCATGAAAATCCGTTCCATCACCGCTGCCGTTCTGCTGGCAGCCACCGCAGCGCTGCCCGCGCAGGCGGAAACCCGCGTGACATACAAATCGGCGAAAACCGCGTCGTCCTATTACCAGATGGCCGTGCAGATCGCCGAGGCGATGCAGGAGGCCTCGGGCGGCGAGATCAGCGTCACGGTCGAGGAAAGCCAGGGCTCGGTCCAGAACGTGATGGAGGTGCGTGCGCGCGGTGCCGATTACGTGTTCACCACGCCCCCAGCGCTGGTCGGGCTGGCGCAGGGTGGCAAGGCGATGTTCGAAGGCAAGGGCGATCCGGCCTTCGACGAGATTCGCGCGCTGTTTCCGATCCCGTCACTGACCATGCATTTCGTGATGTCCAATGACAGCGGCGTGACCGGTTTTGCCGATATGGCGGGCAAGACGATCCTGCTGGGCAAGGGCAGTTTCGGTGCGCGCGAGGGTGAAAAATACCTTGGCCTGTTCGGTATCGCGGATCAGGTGAACATCGCCGATGTGGAATTGTCCAACGCGGTTCCGGCGCTGAAGAACGGGCAGATCGACGGGTTCGTGACCGCCGGGTCGTGGCCCGCGCCCAACGTGGTCGAGGCCGCGGCCTCGACCGGGGTGACCGTTCTGTCGCTGAGCGACGAGGAAATCGCCGAGACCAAGCGCGCCAGGCTGGTCATTCCGGCGGGCACCTATGCGGGGCAGGATGCGGATATCACCACCACCTCGCTGCCGGTCGTGGCCTTCACCACCACCAAGATGGATGACGACACCGCCTATCTGCTGACCAAGACCTTCTGGGAGGAAAAGGACAGGATGGCGGAGGCCGCCAAATGGTGGGCCGGTGTGGATACCGGGCTGATGGAGAACATCACCGGCAAGATCCACCCCGGCGCCGTGCGCTATTACGAGGAGGCGGGCATCGCCCTGACCGACGCGCAGAAGTGAGCACGATAACCTCCGACACCCCCGTGCAGGCCGGGCCTGCGCGGGCGATCTGGGCCAGCTTTGCGCTGGCCTCTGTCGTTTTTCACATCGGTCTGGTGTTTTTCGGGCTGGTGCCGAACCTCGTGAGCCGCCCGCTGCATCTGGTGTTCGTGCTGCCCTGGGTGCTGATCTGGGGCCGGGCCGGGTGGTCTCTGGCCTCGGGCGCGGTACTGGCGGTTTCGGGAGCGGCGGCGGCGCTGTGGGTGGTGTGGAATCAGGGCGCGCTGGCCGATCAGTACGGGTTTCTGGAGGGACAGGGGCAGGTGGCCATCGCCGCCGTCCTGATCCTCGTGGTGCTGGAGGCCGCGCGCCGCGCGATCGGCTGGCCCTTGCCGCTGGTGGCGGCGCTGGCGCTGCTTTACGGGCTCTATGGCCAGCATATTCCGGGCCGTTTCGGGCATTCGGGCACGCCGGTGGAAAGTTTCCTCGGCACGCTGGTGATTGCCGAGGGCGGGCTGTGGGGCAGCCTGACCGCGGTGTCGGTGAACGTGGTGTCGATCTTTGTCATCTTCGGCGCGGTGCTGAACGCGGGCGAGGCCGGGCAGGGCTTCATGAACGTGGCGGCGGCGGCTGCGGGCCGGTTGCGGGGCGGGGCGGCCAAGGTGTCGGTCCTCAGTTCGGCGCTGTTCGGCTCGATCTCGGGGTCGGCCTCGGCCAATGTGGCCTCGACCGGGGCGATCACGCTGCCCGCCATGGAAAAGCTGGGCTATCCCAAGCGCATCGCCGGCGCGGTCGAGGCCGTGGCCTCGTCGGGCGGGCAGATCATGCCGCCGCTGATGGGGGCGGGCGCCTTTGTGATGGTCGAACTGACCGGCACACCCTACACGGGCATCATGGCCGCTGCCGCGCTGCCGGCGCTGCTGTATTTCTGGGCGGTGTGGATCGGGATCGACGGCTATGCCCGCCGCTTCGACCTGCGCGGCCTGCGTGCTGAGGATCGCCCGGCGGGGCGGGATGTGGCCATAACCTCGGCCTTTTTCCTGGTGCCTTTCGCGATCCTGCTATGGGGCATGTTCGGGCTGGGGGTGACGCCGCAATATGCCGCCTGTCTGGCGATCCTCGGCGCGGCGTGTCTGCTGATACTGGGGGGCGATCTGCGGATCGACCTGCGCCGCGCGTTGACACGGGCGGAAAACGCCGTGCTGGCGGCGGCGCGGCAGGTGGCGCTGATCGGGTCGATCATCTTGTGCGCGTCGCTGGTGATCGGTGTGCTGGGGGTGACGGGGCTTGGGGTCAAGCTGACCTCGCTGATCCTGTCGGCTTCGGGCGGGATGCTCTGGCCGTCGCTGCTGCTGACCGCCATTGCCTGCCTTGTGCTGGGGATGGAGGTGCCGACGACGGCGGCCTATGTGATCTGCGTGTCGGTCGCCGGTCCGGCGCTGACCCAGCTGGGGCTGGAACCGTTGCAGGCGCATCTGTTCGTCTTCTGGTATGCGCTGTTGTCCACCATCACGCCGCCGGTTTGCGGCGCGGTGTTCATCGCATCGGGCATGATCGGGGAGAACTGGCTCAAGGTGGCGCTGACGGCGATGACGCTCGGGGTCGGGCTCTACCTGATCCCGCTCGGCATGGTGGCGAACCCGGCGCTGATCGCTCTGGCCGCCACGCCGGAGGCCGCGCTGCTGGCAGCGGGAAAGATCGCCCTCGGACTGGCCTTGATCAGTTGGGCACTGGTGCGCAAAAAGGCGCCCTTGCTACGCGCGGGCGCCTTTGCGGCGGGGCTGGCGGCGGTACTCTGGCCGCTCTGAGCCGTCCCGTCCCTTCTTCTTGCCGGAAATATCCCGGGGGAGTCGCGCAGCGCGCGACGGGGGCAGCGCCCCCATCATCCCCCGGCACACCTCAGGCGTTGGCTTCGCGGATCTTGTCGGCGGCGTCCTTGTCGAAGGTGACGCCGTTCTGTTCCAGGAGCTGGTCCAGTTCGCCCGAGAGGGTCATTTCGGTGATGATGTCGCAGCCGCCGACGAACTCGCCCTTGACGTAAAGCTGCGGGATGGTGGGCCAGTCGGAATAATCCTTGATACCCTGGCGGATTTCCTCGTCGGCCAGCACGTTCACATCGGCATAGTCCACGCCCATGAAATTCAGCACCCCGGCGACGCGGCTGGAAAAGCCGCATTGCGGCATGTCCTTGGTGCCTTTCATGTAAAGCACCACGTCATTGGCTTTCACGGTGTCGGCGATACGGGTTTTCACGTCTGTCATTGTTTACCTTTCAGGACTGTTCTTCCCGGCATCGCGGGAGGATCGGGTTTTGGGTTCGGGCGGCTCGTAGCTGGGCGCGGTCTTGTCGATCGGGAAATCCGCCCGCCGGTTCATGGAAGGCCCGTGGCGATACCAGCGCCGGAATTCCAGCCATGCGGCCCAGACGAACAGGATGGCAAACGGGGCGATCAGCAGGAAGATGACGGGGTGCCCGCTCAGGATGTGGCCTTCGGGGAGCCCGAACGGGGAGAAACTGAAACTGTCGGTGGCTTGCACGCTACGCTCACTTTCCGGTCTGGCGCCGCTTCCCGCTGGCATGGTCCGGCACGAAGGCGCGGGCGTATTGCTGCGGGTCGCGGGTGACGCGCATGACGCTGCCATGACCGCCGCCCAATCCGCCCGAGCAATAGGCGATGTCGATCAGCTGATCGCCCTGTCCGGGGTCGCAGCCGCGCGCCGACAGGGTATCGGTTTTCACCCGCAGCACCGCGAGCAGGGCGGTGACCACGGCGATGGCGATCACGCTGACGATGATCGTGCCCGCGCCCATCGGATCAGCCGGGGGCCTTGGTGGTCAGGGCCAGCGCATGCAATTCGCCGGTCGAGCCGTCCATCTTGCCCTTGAGGGCGGCATAGACGGCGCGTTGCTGCTGGACGCGGTTCATCCCCTTGAACGAGGCATCCACCACCTCGGCGGCGTAGTGATTTCCGTCGCCTGCCAGATCGGTGATGGTGATCTGGGCATCGGGAAACTCCGCGCGGATCAGATCCTCGATTTCATGGGCTTGCATCGGCATGCGGGCATCTCCTGTTGGTCTACTCCCGAAGATGTAGAGCGCGGTCGGGGGCGGCGCAAGAGCGGGCGGCAGAACCGCCCGCCGATTGCTGCGTCACATCGTCAGGCGAAATGCGCGCCGAAGCTGGAGCGGAACTGTTGCGACAGTTCGTTCAGCGGAGCTTCGGATGCGCCGTAGCGCACCGTATCGCCGGTAAAGCGGCCCACGGTCTGCAGCGGCACATCGGCGCGGCCCGCTTCGATCATCAGCGCCTCGGCCTGATCGAAGTTGCAGGCCACCAGATAGCGCGCCTGGTCCTCGCCGAACAGGAAGGCGGTGTCGTCGCTGTCGAGATGCACGCCGACGCCCGCGGATTCGGCCAGTTCGAACGCGGCCAGCGCCAGCCCGCCATCAGACAGGTCGGTGCAGGCCTTGATCAGCGCATGGTTGGCGCGGATGAAATCGCCGTGGCGTTTCTCGGTGTCCAGATCGACGGCGGGGGCATCGCCTTCGACGCGGTTATAGACCTCGGCCAGCAGGGCGGACTGGCCCAGATGCCCGGTGGTGTCGCCCACGAGGAGGGCGACATGGCCCTCGCGCACCTCGCCGGTGATCGCCGTTTCGGGATCGCGGATCAGGCCCACGGCCCCGATGGTGGGGGTGGGCAGGATCGCCTGACCGTCGGTTTCGTTATAGAGTGACACGTTGCCCGACACGATGGGCATGTCCAGCGCCGCGACCGCCTGACCGATGCCTTGGATCGCGCCGACGAACTGGCCCATGATCTCGGGCTTTTCGGGATTGCCGAAGTTCATGTTGTCGGTGGTGGCCAGCGGTACCGCGCCAAGCGCGGTGAGGTTGCGATAGGCCTCGGCCACGGCCTGTTTGCCGCCCTCGACGGGGTTGGCGCGCACATAGCGCGGCGTCACGTCCGAGGTGAAGGCCAGCAGCTTGTCGGTGCCGTGCACGCGGATCAGGCCCGCGCCTTGCCCCGGAGTGCGGGCGGTGTCGGCCATGACCATGGTGTCGTATTGTTCATAGACCCACTGGCGCGAGCAGTAGTTGGGCGAGGAAATGAGCGCGCGCAGCCCGTCGATGGGATCGACGCCCGGCACGGTATCGCTGTCCAGCGGGTCGGCCGCCGGGGTTTCCACCCAGGGGCGGTCGTATTCCGGGGCGTTGCCCGAGAGCGCCTTGAGCGGCAGGTCGGCCTTGACCGTGTTGTTGTGCATGATGAGGAAGCGATCCTCGGGGATGGTTTCGCCGACGATGGCGAAATCGAGATCCCATTTGTCGAACACCGCCTTGGCCTCGGCCTCTTTTTCGGGGCGCAGGACCATGAGCATGCGCTCCTGCGATTCCGAGAGCATCATCTCGTAGGCGGTCATGTTCTCTTCGCGGCAGGGCACGTCTTCGAGGTTGAGCCGGACGCCGAGATCGCCCTTGTCGCCCATTTCCACGGCGGAACAGGTGAGGCCCGCCGCGCCCATGTCCTGAATCGAGATCACAGCGCCGGTGGCCATCAGTTCCAGCGTGGCCTCCATCAGGCGTTTTTCGGTGAAGGGGTCGCCGACCTGAACCGTGGGGCGCTTTTCCTCGATGGTTTCGTCGAATTCGGCGCTGGCCATAGTGGCCCCGCCGACACCGTCGCGGCCCGTCTTGGCGCCGAGATAGACCACCGGCATGCCGACGCCCGAGGCGGCGGAGTAGAAGATCTTGTCCGCATCCGCCAGACCGGCGGCAAAGGCGTTCACGAGGCAGTTGCCGTTATAGGCCGGATCGAAGCGCACCTCGCCGCCCGCACAGGGCACGCCGAAGCAGTTGCCGTAACCGCCGACACCTTCGACCACGCCATGCACGAGCTGGCGCGTCTTGGGGTGGTCGGGTTCGCCGAAGGACAGCGAGTTCATCGAGGCGATGGGGCGCGCGCCCATGGTGAACACGTCGCGCAGGATACCGCCCACGCCCGTTGCCGCGCCCTGATAGGGCTCGATATAGGAGGGGTGGTTGTGGCTTTCCATCTTGAAGATCACCGCCTGACCGTCGCCGATATCCACGACACCGGCGTTTTCCCCCGGCCCGCAGATCACCTGCGGCCCTTCGGTGGGCAGGGTGCGCAGCCATTTCTTGGACGATTTGTAGGAACAATGCTCGTTCCACATGGCGCTGAAAATGCCCAGTTCGGTGAACGTGGGCTCGCGGCCAATGATATCGAGGATCAGTTGGTATTCGTCGGGTTTGAGGCCGTGGGCCTCGATCAGTTCGGGCGTGATTGCCGGGTCCTGCATGTGAATGGATTCCCCCTGGGTGGTCCGGTTGGGGTCTCTTTAGTGCATGGCGCGGGCCGGGGGAAGGGGCCGCGCGATCCTGCTTGACCGGAAGGGGGGAATGGCGTTGCTATGATGCGACGCATCGGGAGGGATCATGGACAGTCTGGACAATCCGTGGCGGGGCAAGGGCCTGCCCCAAGACGTGCTGCACGGCGCACCGGCCCCCAGCATCGACGCGGGTGCGGTCGAGGCGCTGCTGGCGCGCTGCACGGCGGCGGGGGAAACGCCGCTGGTCGAGGCGGCGGGGTTCGGCGCTCGGGTCTGGATCAAGGACGAGCGCGGGCGCATGGGGCTTGGCAGTTTCAAGGCGCTTGGCGCGGCCTATGTCATCGCACATGAGGCTGCCGCAACCGGCGCCAAGGATATGGCGAATGCGCTGAACGGGCGCACCTATGTCACGGCGAGCGCGGGCAATCACGGGTTGTCGGTGGCCGCCGGGGCGCATGTGTTCGGGGCGCGGGCGGTGGTGTACCTGTCCGACACCGTGCCCGAGGGGTTTGCGCAGCGCTTGCGCGGCAAGGGGGCCGAGGTGGTGCGCGCGGGCCGCGATTACGAGGCCAGCATGCAGGCCGCCGCCGATGCGGCGGACGAAAAGGGCTGGACCTTGCTGTCGGACAGTTCCTGGCCCGGATATTTCGACCTGCCGCATCGGTTGATGGAGGGCTATCTGGCGATGGCCGCCGAGGCCGCGCGCCAGATGCCGCAAGCGCCCACGCATATCCTGTTGCAGGCCGGGGTCGGCGGGCTGGCGGGGGCCTGTGCCGCGTGGTTCCGCCATGTCTGGGGCGACAGCCCCCGGATTGTCGTGGTCGAGCCCGAGGCCGCACCTGCGCTGATGGGGTCGATCAGGGCGGGACGGCCCGAGGAGAGCACGGGGCCGGTGTCGAACATGGGGCGGCTGGATTGCAAGGCGCCGTCGCTGATCGCGCTGAAGGGGCTGGCGCGGGATGCCGATGCGTTCGTGACGATCAGCGATGCCGAGGCGAGCGCGGTGTTGCCGGAGCTGGCCGTGCAGGGCCTTGCCACGACCGAGTCGGGCGGGGCGGGGCTGGCGGCGTTGCGGCTGATGGACCTGCCGGAGGAGGCGCGGGTTCTGTGCATCCTGAGCGAAGAGGCCGAGGCGTGAGCCGGGGCTTTCCGGTTGAAGAATATCGCGGACGGCTGGCCCGCGCGCAGGCACGGATGGGGGAGGAAGGGCTTGGCGCGCTGTTGCTGACGACCGAGCCGGAATTGCGCTATTTCACCGGCTTCCTGACGCGGTTCTGGGAGAGCCCGAGCCGCCCGTGGTTCCTGATCCTGCCGGTCAGCGGCGATCCGGTGGCGGTGATCCCGTCGATCGGCGCGGCGCTGATGTGGGCGACATGGATCGGCGATATCCGCACCTGGGCCGCGCCTGACCCCGAGGATGACGGCGTGAGCCTGTTGGCCGAGGCGCTGCAAGAGATGGGCGGCCCGGTGGGCGTACCGTCGGGGGCGGAAAGCCACCTGCGTATGCCGCTGGCGGATTTCGGGCGGGTCAAACGCGCGAGCGGGCTGACCTTCACCGATGACCGGGGGATCGTGGCGGGGTGCCGCGCGATCAAGTCCGGGGCCGAGATTGCCAAGATCGCCGAAAGCTGCGCGATTGCCGGACGGGCCTTCGCGCGCGTCGGCGAGATTGCCGCGCCCGGTGTGCCGTTGTCGCGGGTGTTCCGGGATTTCCAGCGCCTGTTGCTGGAGGAAGGGGCCGATTGGGTGCCTTATCTGGCGGGCGGCGCGGGCGCGCAGGGCTATGCCGACGTGATTTCACCGGCCACCGATACGCCGCTGGCGATGGGCGATGTGCTGATGCTGGACACGGGCGCGGTGCGTGACGGGTATTTCTGCGATTATGACCGCAATTTCGCCATCGGCCGGGCCAGTGCGGCGCAAAGGCACGCCCATGCACGGCTGATCGAGGCCACGCAGGCGGGGCTGGAGGCCGCACGCCCCGGCGCGCGGGCCAGCGATGTCTGGCGTGTCATGGCCGATATCGTGGGCGGCGGCGAGGGGGCGGGCCGTCTGGGGCATGGTCTGGGCATGCAACTGACCGAAGGGCTGTCGCTGACGGCGAAGGATCATACCGAGCTGCGCCCCGGCATGGTGATCACGCTGGAGCCGGGGATCGACATCGCGCCGGGGCGGATCATGGTGCATGAGGAAAATATCGTGATCACCGAAGGCGCACCGCGCCTGTTGTCGTCGATGGCGGGGCCGGACCTGCCGGTGATCTGACCCGCCTGTTCGGGCGATGGGCGCAGCGATGATGAATTGGGCGGTTTGAAAACCCCCTTGCGGCGTTTGCGCAAAAAAAAGGCCGAGCACTAAGCTCGGCCATAGTCCAACAGGGAGGTATGATGGTGACGCCAGAAGCAATCACCGTCACGAGCGGGATTTAGGGATATCGCGCGGTGCAATCAAGGGTAATAATGCTGCAGGCGCATCATGCCCGATATGCGTTGCGCGCATGCCTCAGTCAAAAAGCGCCCAAATCGTCAGCTTTCGGCATGTTCCTTGAGCTTTTTGCGGTAGGTGATGATCTCGTTCTGGACGAAATCGCGGAAGGCGGCGATGCGTTTGGAGTGGCGCAGTTCCTCGGGGTAGGCGAGGAACACGGGCACGTCGACGGAATGGACCTCGGGGAGGACGCGCACGAGGTTGGGGAAGTCCTGCGTCAGGTAATCGGGCAGAACGCCGATGCCCAGATTGTGCAGAACGCCCTGCAAGACGCCGAAATAGTTGTTCACCGTCAGGAGCGACGGGATGTCGTGCGTCATCAGTTCATTGATCAGCATCGCGCCCGCACCCACCTGCGCCGAGCGCGGATTCTGGCAGATCAGGCGGTGATGATGCAGATCGGCGGGCGTTTCGGGTGTGCCGCGCTGCGCGAGATATTCGGGCGAGGCATAGAGGCACATATGCACGCTCATCAGCCGCTTGCGGATCAGGTCGGCCTGGCTGGGTTCCTTCATTCGGATGGCGACATCGGCCTCGCGCATCGGCAGGTCCAGCACCCGCTCTTCCAGCATGAGGTCGATCTTGAGATCGGGGTACTTGTTGTAAAGATGCGGCAGGCGCGGCGCCAGCCACAGCGAGCCAAACCCCGTGGTGGTGGTGACGCGCAACTCGCCGAACACCTCTTCTTCGCTGTCGCGGATGCGCGCGGTGGCGGCATCGAGCCGCTTCATCATGGCGCGCGTGGCGTCGAACAGCAATTCGCCCTGCTCGGTGAGAATCAGCCCCCGCGCATGGCGGTGAAACAGGGTGGCGTTGAGTGATTCTTCGAGCGCACGGACCTGGCGGGAGACCGCCGATTGCGACAGGTGCAGCTGATCGCCCGCATGGGTGAGGCTGCCGGCATCTGCCACGGCGTGAAATATTCTGAGTTTATCCCAATCCATTCCTGCAACTTTCGATTCACTGGCGACACGGACACGCAATACCAGAAAATTCATTTATGGCCACAGGCTTACCTGTTCAATTTCGTGAAATATCCCTTGGTAGGTCATTAATTATGACCTATTATCGCCCTATATATAAGCACACCAATCGCACGGGAGGGCGCGAGCGATGAGCAAGCATACAGTATCCCTGAATGACCGCTACGACCTGGAAAAATCGCCTGTTCTGTTGAACGGTACGCAGGCGCTGGTTCGCCTGATGATCATGCAGGCCGCGCGGGACCGGGCGGCGGGGCTGAAGACCGCGGGCTATGTCACGGGATATCGCGGCTCGCCCCTGGGGGCGGTCGACATGCAGATGATGCGCGCCGAGAAGCCCCTGAAAGAGGCCGGTGTCCTGTTCCAGCCGGGACTGAACGAAGACCTTGCCGCGACCGCGCTGTGGGGAACGCAGCAGGCCGAGTTGCGCGGCGAGGGCAAGCATGACGGCGTGTTCGGCCTTTGGTACGGCAAGGGGCCGGGTGTGGACCGCTCGGGCGATGTGATGCGCCACGCCAACATGGCGGGCAGTTCGAAATACGGTGGCGTCCTGATGGCCATGGGGGACGACCATACCGGCGAATCCTCGACCGTGTGCCACCAGTCCGATTGGGCGCTGGTCGATGCCTATATGCCGGTGCTGTCGCCTGCCGGTGTTCAGGAAATCCTGGATTACGGGCTGTACGGCTTTGCACTGAGCCGCTTTGCCGGGGTCTGGGCGGGGTTGAAGACGATGAAGGACACGGTGGAAGTGACCAGTGTCGTGGATGGCAGCCCGGACCGGATGGAGTTTGTCGAGCCCGAGTTCGACATGCCCGAAGGCGGGCTGAACATTCGCCTCAACGATCACTGGATCCCGCAAGAGGCGCGGATGATCGATCACAAGAGGTTCGCGGCGGAAGCCTTTGCAAACGCGAATGAAATCGACAAACGTGTCTGGGGCAAGGCGGGCGCGAAGATCGGCTTTGTCGCGGCGGGCAAGAACTGGCTGGACCTCGTGCATGCGCTGGACCTGCTGGGCATCGACGAGGCCGAGGCCGAACGGTTGGGCCTGACCACCTACAAGATCGGGCAGACCTTCCCGATGGACATGAAGGGGTTTCACGACTGGGCCGAGGGACTGGAGCTGATCGTCGTGGTCGAGGAAAAGCGCAAGCTGATCGAGGTGCAGATCAAGGAGGCGATTTTCGACGACCGGCGCGGGCGGCGCGTCTATGGCTGGTACAAGGGCGGCGCGGGCGGCATGCACTCCGAGGAGCTGTTCCCGACGCGCATGGCGCTGGACCCGGTGATGATCGCCGAAAAGATCGGCACCATCCTGATCGAGGAAGGGCGCGGCACGGATCGGGTGAAGGCCGGTTTGCAAGCCATTGAAGAAGATAAGAAATCCGACAATGCAGAAGAGATCGCCGCGCGCTTGCCGTATTTCTGCGCGGGGTGTCCGCACAATACATCGACCAAGCTGCCGGACGGGTCGCGCGCCTATGCCGGGATCGGCTGCCACATCATGTCGCTGTGGATGGATCGCGGCACCAGCGGCTTTACCCATATGGGCGGCGAAGGGGCGAACTGGATCGGCGAGGCGCCGTTCTCGACCCGCGATCACGTCTTCCAGAACCTTGGCGACGGGACGTATAACCACTCGGGCATTCTGGCGATCCGGGCGGCCGTGGCCTCGGGCGTCACGATGACCTACAAGATCCTTTACAACGATGCCGTGGCGATGACTGGCGGGCAGGCCAACGAGGGCGATCTGACGCCCGAGAGGATCGTGCGCGAATTGCAGGCGGCGGGGGTCAGGGACATCGCCGTGGTCTATGACGCCAAGGAAGAACCCGAGCGCAGCGTGTTCCCCGGTGGAATCACCTGGCACGAGCGGGCCGAGCTGCCGGAAGTTCAGGAAAAATTTACCAAAATCAGCGGCGTATCTGCCATTGTTTACATCCAGACCTGCGCCGCCGAGAAACGCCGCCGCCGCAAGCGGGGCACCTTCCCGGACCCGGGCAAGCGGGTGTTCATCAATACCGATGTCTGCGAGGGCTGCGGCGATTGCGGCGTGCAGTCGAACTGTGTGGCCGTGGTGCCCGAGGAAACCGAGCTGGGCCGCAAACGGGCGATCGACCAATCCGCGTGCAACAAGGATTTCAGTTGTCTCAAGGGGTTTTGCCCGTCTTTCGTGACGCTGGAGGGCGCGAAAATCCGCAAGGAGGCGGTCAAGGGGTTCGATCTGCCCGACCTGCCGCTGCCCAAGCTGCCCGAGATTGACGGCACGCATAACGTGGTGATCACCGGCGTCGGCGGCACCGGTGTTGTGACCATCGGCGCGATCATGGCGCAGGCGGCGCAGCTGGACGGCAAGGGCGCAGGCATGATGGAAATGGCCGGGCTGGCGCAGAAGGGCGGCGCGGTGCATATCCATTGCCGCGTCGCCAATGACCCTGCCGATATCAGCGCGATCCGCGTGGCCACGGGCGAGGCGGATGCGCTGATCGGCGGCGATCTGGTAGTGAGTGCCGGGGCCAAGACCCTGGGGCTGACGCGCACGGGCCGCACTGGCGCGGTGGTGAACAGCCACGAGATCATCACCGGCGAGTTCACCCGCAACACCGAGTTTCGCCTGCCGACGGATCGGCTGAAACTGTCGCTCGAGGCACGTTTGCGCGACGACGTGCAACTGTTCGATGCGCATGAATTGGCGACGGCGACGCTTGGGGATTCGATCTTTTCCAACATGATCGTGTTCGGCGCGGCGTGGCAGCGGGGGCTGGTGCCCCTGTCGCTGGAAGCGATCCGCGACGCGATCACGCTGAACGGTGCGGCGGTGGAGCGCAATCTGCGCGCCTTCGACGTGGGCCGGTGGGCCGCGGTTTTCCCCGAAGAGGCACAGGCCTTGCTGACGCCCAACGTGGTGGAAAAGCCGAAATCGCTGGACGACAAGATCGCGTTCCGGGCCGATCAACTGGTCTCCTATCAGGGCAAGGGATTGGCCAAACGGTATCGCAAACTCCTGGACGGGATTGACGACGCCGAGGTGAAAGAGGCCGTCGCCAAGGGCTATCACAAGCTGCTGGCCTACAAGGACGAATACGAGGTCGCGCGATTGCTTCTGTCGACCCGTGACAAGGCGAAAGCCGAGTTCGACGGCGATTTCGAGATGACCTTCCATCTGGCGCCGCCGCTGCTGGCCAAGGCCGGTGCCGATGGCCGCCCGAAAAAACGCGAGTTCGGCCCGTGGCTGGAACGTCCGCTGCGGTGGCTGTCGAAGATGAAACGCCTGCGGGGCACGCCGCTGGACCCGTTCGGTTATACCGCCGAGCGCAAGATGGAGCGCGCGCTGATCAAACAATACGAGCGCGACATGGCCGAGGTGCTGCCGAAACTGGACGACGCCACGCAGGATGCGGTGGTCGCGCTGGCCGGGTTGCCCCTGCAGATTCGCGGCTTTGGTCCGGTCAAGCAGGCCAACGAGGCGAAGGCGGCCAAGCGGCGCGAGGAACTGTTGGCGGTGATCCGGCAGGGCGGCGCGCCGATGGCGCAGGCGGCGGAGTGATCGTCACGCATTTGTCGCAAAACTGTAACCGTATCTGGTCACTCCTGTCGCGATGATCTACCGCAAGGCCCGAATCGTACAGGATTGACCCATGCGCCAGGAGCGGCACATCGCGCGCGATATCAGCTATGCCCATTCCGCCCGCACCCGCAGCGGGCGGGTGATGATCCGCACCATGGAAAACCTGACGGGGCGGATCGGGCTGATCAAGCGCGCGCGGGGGTATGAGCACGAGATCGCGCAGGGCCGGGATTTCTGGCAGGTGATGGTGGAACGCTATGGCCTGACGCTGGACGTTGTGGGCGGCTCGCTCGACAGTATCCCGCGCGAGGGGCCGCTGATCCTGATCGCCAACCATCCTTACGGTATTCTGGACGGGCTCATGATGGGCCATATCCTGAGCCGGACGCGCGGCGATTTCCGTATTCTGGCGCATCAGGTGTTTCGCAAAGCCGAGGATGTCAGCCGCATCATCCTGCCGATCAGTTTCGACGAAACCAAGGAGGCCGTGCAACTGAACCTCGAGTCCCGCAAGCGCGCGCTGGAGTATCTGGGGCAGGGCGGGGCGATCGGGATTTTCCCCGGTGGCACGGTCAGCACGGCGGCGAAACCCTTTGCCCAGCCGATGGACCCCGGCTGGCGCGCCTTTACGGCGCGGATGGTGGCGAAATCCGATGCCACGGTGGTGCCGGTGTTCTTTGACGGGCATACCAGCCGGTTGTTCCAGGTGGCCAGCCATCTGCATACCACCTTGCGTATGGGCCTGTTGATAAAGGAATTTCGCAAGCGGGTGGATACCTCGGTGCGGGTGGTGGTGGGGCAGCCCATCGGGCGCGATGAACTGGAGGCGCGTGCCGGAGACAGCAAATCGCTTATGGCGTTCCTGCGGCACAAGACGTATGAGCTTAGCCCAAGGCCGGTTGATCCACGGGCAGTCGGCTTCGAGTTCGAATAGCGGCGCAGGGGCGCGGATCATCATGGCGGTTGGGATTTTCGACAGCGGGCTTGGCGGGCTGACGGTGCTGGACGCGGTGCAGAAACGCCTGCCCGACGTGCCGTTCGTCTATTACGGCGACAACGCACATGCGCCTTACGGGGTGCGCGATGCCGATGATGTTTACGATCTGACGACCAGGGCGGTCACCCGGTTATGGGAGGCGGGGTGCGATCTGGTGATCCTGGCCTGCAACACCGCCAGCGCCGCCGCGCTGCGCCGGATGCAGGAAAGCTGGGTGCCGCGCGACAAGCGGGTTCTGGGCGTTTTTGTCCCGTTAATTGAAGCACTTACCGAGCGTCAGTGGGGCGACAATTCCCCGCCGCGCGAGGTGGCTGTCAAACATGTGGCACTGTTTGCGACTCCGGCGACGGTGAGCAGTCGGGCGTTTCAGCGGGAGCTGGCGTTTCGTGCGATCGGCGTGGATGTGGAGGCGCAGGCCTGTGGCGGTGTGGTGGACGCCATCGAAGAGGGCGACATGATTCTGGCCGAGGCGCTGGTGCGCTCGCATGTCGATGCGCTGAAGCGCAAGATGCCGACCCCCGAGGCGGCGATCCTGGGATGCACCCATTACCCCTTGATGCAAAACGTTTTTCAGGATGCCCTGGGGCCGGATGTGCAGGTCTATAGCCAAGCCAACCTGGTGGCCGAGAGCCTTGCCGATTACCTGACGCGCCATCCGAACATGATGGGTGAGGGGACGGACTCGGCGTTTCTGACCACGGGCGATCCCAAGCGGGTGTCGAGCCGCGCCACGCAATTCCTGCGCCGCGAGATCACCTTTACCGCCGCCTGAGCGTTTCGTACGTTTTGTACGAAGTGTACGCGGGTTTTGTACGAAAATCGGGGGTGTGCGGGAGATTTGCGTCCATGAGGGGCGCAAATGCCGAGGGTGGGGCGCAAAGCGGCAGAGGCCGGTGTCCCGGCGCGATACCGGACATTAACATTTCCCTTACTCCCCGAGCGCCTCGGTTCCGCACCATTCGGCGATGAAGAGGGCCATGGTGATGGTCGTGCGGCGGATCGATTCGATGCTGACGCGTTCGTCGAAGCCGTGGATGTTTTCGGATTTCGGGCCGTAGCACAGCGACGGGATGCGATTGTAGAGCTGGTAGACGCGGGTATCGAGATAGCCCGGCGTGACGAAGGATTTCAGATCCTCGCCGGTTGCGCCGCGATGGGCGGCGTGCAGGACGGATTCGGCCTCGGTTCCCGGCTTTAGCACGTAGCCTTCGGAAAAGAAGCCGTTGAACGTGACCGTGGGCGGGGATTTGGACAGGTAGGAATCCTGCGCGGCGAAGGCGGCGATGCGGTCGGAGATTTCCTGCGCGGCCTCGGCGGCCTTCGTGCCCGGATAGAGCGCGATGCGGCAATCGAAGCGGCACCATGCGGGCACCGACGAGGCCCAGTCCCCGCCTTCGATCTTGCCGATATTGAGGTTGATCGGGTGGTCCTCGTCCTCGAAAAACGGGTGGTCGGCTTTTTCGGCGTTCCAGTCGCTCTGGACCTCGCGCAGGGCGGCAATCACGCGATAGGCGGCGTCGATGGCGTTGGCGCCGCTGCCCATTTCACGCACATGCACGGGGGTGCCGCGCACCTCGACCCGGAACCAGAGCGTGCCGACATTGGCCCGCACCAGCATTTCCTCTTCGGGTTCGGGGATGAAGACCGCATCGGCGGTATAGCCTTGCAGATAGGTCATCAGCGCGCCGTTGCCGGTGGATTCCTCTTCGACCACGGTTTGCAGGTGGACGCGTGCGGCAGGGGCGACACCGGCGCGGCGCAGGGCGTCGAGGGCAAAGAAGATCTGCGCCTGACCGGCCTTCATGTCGGCCCCGCCCCGGCCATAGAGCCAGTCGCCCTCGATATGGGGCTGAAACGGTGGGGCGGTCCACATGTCCTCGGGGCCGGTGGGGACGACATCGACATGCGATTGCAGGATCAGCGAACGCCCGCGTTCCTGCCGGGGCAGGCGGGTGCCCACTACTATGGGGGCGTCGGAATGGCTGTCGCTGTATTTGCCGCCGCCTTCGTGGGCTTCGATGGCAGCGCGGTCCATGTCGAACTGGTCGATCTGGTATCCGCGCTCGGCCATCTGGCTGGCGATGAATTTGACGATCTCATGCTCCTGCCCGCGGGTCGAGGGGAAGCGGATCAGGGTTTGGGTGAAGTCGAGTTGTTCATCGAACCCGTCGTTCACCGCCTGGATGATCTTGTCCTTGAGGTCTTGGGAAAGGGGCATGGGGGTATCCTGTTTCCGGGGCGGAGAGGCTCGCGGGCCGCGATTGGCCGATCCGACCCTTGGGTGTGATTTGCGCTTGCTGTTTTGCGTGGGAGTAAAGCCTGTGTCCTGTCGTGAATCAATGGGGCTGGCGGGGTTTTGCCCGCTCTTGGCAATCGCGTGTCCAGCATGTAGGCACATGCCGATCAATATCGGGGGCGGAGATGAGCCATAAAATCGCGATTCTGGGGGCCAGCGGGTATACCGGGGCCGAGCTTGTCCGGCTGATCGCCACCCATCCGGGGATGGAGATTGCCGCGCTTGGCGCGAATTCCAAGGCGGGGCAGAGCATGGCGCAGGTGTTTCCGCATTTGCGGCATCTGGACCTGCCCGATCTGGTCAAGATCGACGAGATCGACTTTGCCGGCATCGACCTGTGCTTTTGCGCCTTGCCGCACAAGACCAGCCAGGAGGTGATCAGCGCCCTGCCGCGTGACTTGCGGATCGTGGACCTGAGCGCCGATTTCCGGCTGCGTGATCCGGCGGCTTATGAAAAATGGTATGGGAACCCGCATTCGGCTGTCGAGTTGCAGAAAGAGGCGGTTTACGGGCTGACCGAGTTCTATCGCGATGAGATCAGGACTGCGCGGCTGGTGGCCGGGACGGGCTGTAACGCGGCGACGGGGCAGTATATTCTGCGCCCGCTGATCGGGGCCGGGGTGATCGACCTTGACGACATCATCCTCGACCTGAAATGCGGGGTGTCCGGCGCGGGGCGCAGCCTCAAGGAAAACCTGCTGCATGCCGAGTTGAGCGAGGGCTATCATGCCTATGCGGTGGGCGGCACGCATCGGCATCTGGGCGAATTCGATCAGGAATTCAGCGCGATTGCCGGGCGGGATGTGCATATCCAGTTCACCCCGCATCTGGTGCCGGCAAACCGGGGTATTCTGGCCACCGGGTATGTCAAGGGCGAGGCCGGGGCGATTCACGATGCGCTGGCCGCGCAATACGGGGACGAGCCGTTCATCGAGTTGTTGCCGATGGGCGAGGCGCCCAGCACCCGCCATGTGCGGGGCAGCAATTTCTGTCATATCGGCGTGGTCGCCGACCGTATCCCCGGCAAGACCATCGTGATCGCCGCGCTGGATAACCTGACAAAAGGTAGCAGCGGACAGGCATTGCAGAATGCCAATCTGATGCTAGATATTCAGGAAACCGAAGGTCTGATGCTGGCCCCGGTATTCCCGTGATCCGATTGGAGCAAGGCCATGAAATCGCTGAAGAAGAAACGCAGGGTGCAGGTTGTTCTCATTGCTGCGGTTGCGTTGATTGCCTCGGTGGGCCTGATCGGTTTCGCTTTCAAGGACGGGATCAACTTTTTCCGCTCGCCCAGTGAAATCGTCGCCGAACCGCCCGGCCCGACGGAAGTGTTCCGCATTGGCGGGCTGGTCGAGGATGGCAGTCTTGTGCGCGGGCAGGGTGAGGAAATCCGCTTCAACGTGACGGATGGCGGGGCCGTGGTGGCGGTAAGCTATACCGGCGTTCTGCCTGACCTGTTCGAGGAAAATCAGGGCATGGTCGGCATGGGCACCTATGACGGCGAAGTGTTCCGCGCCACCGAGATTCTTGCCAAGCACGACGAGGATTACATGCCCAAGGAAGTGGTGGACGCGCTCAAGGAGCAGGGCGTCTATCAGGACCCCGAGGGCGAGTATAACGGGCACAGCAGCGGAAGCTGAACGCCCGCTGCGCACGCTGTTCAAGCCAGTCGTTAACCTTTCACGGTCAGTCTTGCCCCGTCATGCGGCAGGAAGGACCGGATCATGCTCGGCGTATCGGATATCGCAAAACAGATCATCGCCCGCGAAGGGGGATTCGTGGATGACCCGGACGATCCGGGCGGGGCGACGAAATACGGCGTCACCATTCACACCATGCGTCGTTTGGGGATGGATCTGGATGGCGATGGCGCTGTGGGGGTCGGGGATGTGCGCCGCCTGAGCCGTGCGCAGGCCGAGGATATCTTTGTCGGGCAGTATTACCACCGCCCCCGCATTGACGACCTGCCCCCGGTGCTGCGTGCCAGCGTGTTCGACATGTATGTGAACGCGGGCGCGAATGCGGTGAAGATCCTGCAACGTCTGTTGCGCGACATGGGGCAGGAGGTGACGGTGGACGGCGTGATCGGGCCGCAAACCATCGCCGCCGCGCAACGGGTGGCGCGCGGCGCGCCGGATCATATCGCCGATGCCTACGGGATCGCGCGGCGCAACTATTACCTCGCCCTGGCCGACCGGCGGCCCGCCAGCCGGAAATACGCCCGCACCCGCGCGGGCGGCAAGGGGGGCTGGATCAGGCGGGCCGAGGAGTTCATTTCGCCCCGGTTTCATCTGAGCGAACAGGACTTTCGCGAAAGGGTGGCGGCATGGGGATGATCGAGCGGATCGTGACATTGTTCTTCGGCGACGGGCGCAACGTGGTGGCGCAGACCGCCGAGGTGTTTCGCGAAAATGCCGAGGCCGGGGCAGCGCGCGAGAGCGAACAGCGCGCGGCGGCGGTGGAGCAGTTCGGGGCCGAGTTCGGCCAGCCGCCGCGCGGCCGGTTCGATCGAGTCATGGACGGGCTGAACCGGGTGCCGCGCCCGGCGCTGGCGCTTGGGACGCTGGGATTGTTCGTGGCCGCGATGGTCGATCCGGTATGGTTTGCCGCGCGGATGCAGGGCATCGCGCTGGTGCCCGAGCCGCTGTGGTGGTTGCTGGGCGCGATCGTGAGTTTCTATTTCGGCGCGCGGCATCAGTTGAAGGGCCAGGAATTCCAACGCTTACTGGCGCGGACCCTGGCGCAAACGCCGGTGGTGCTGGAGAATCTGGACCGGCTTGAAAGCCTGCGCGCGGACAGCCCCGGCGTGGCCGATCCGGGCGCGGATGCGCGCATGGTACAGGAGGTGCTGCGCCCCGCCACCAACCCGGCACTGGCGGAGTGGCGGCGGCGCGACAACCGGCGGGGCCGCTGACCCCGCGACAATGTGATCACCGCGGCGTGCCGAATCCCGTTGGCCCGCCACGGTGAAAACGCGTATTATGCGCCCATGATTACAGAACTCGGCCACTTTGCCCTCGTCCTCGCCTTCTTCGTTGCCTGCGTTCAGGCGGTTGTGCCCCTTGTGGGGGCGCATAAACGCTGGCCCGGCTGGATGGCCGTGGCGGAACCGGCGGCGAATGTGCAATTCCTGCTGACCGCGACGGCCTTTGCCGCGCTGACCTATGCCTTTGTTACCTCGGATTTCTCGGTGCGGCTGGTGACGGTGAACAGCCATTCCGCCAAGCCGATGCTCTACAAGATCACCGGCGTGTGGGGGAATCACGAGGGGTCGATGCTGTTGTGGGTGCTGATCGTCACCCTGTTCGGGGCGTTCGCCGCGTGGTTCGGGGGCAACCTGCCACCGACGCTGAAGGCGCGGGTGCTGTCGGTGCAGGCGATGATCGGCGTGGCGTTCTTTGCCTTTATCCTGTTCACCTCGAACCCGTTCCTGCGGATGGGCGTGCCGCCCTTTGACGGGCAGGACCTGAACCCGCTGTTGCAGGACCCCGGCTTGGCCTTCCACCCGCCGTTCCTGTACCTGGGCTATGTCGGGCTTTCGATGACGTTTTCCTTTGCCGTGGCGGCCCTGATCGAGGGGCGCGTGGATGCGGCCTGGGGCCGTTGGGTGCGGCCCTATACGCTGGCGGCGTGGATTTTCCTGACCATCGGTATCGGGCTGGGAAGCTGGTGGGCCTATTACGAGCTGGGCTGGGGCGGATTCTGGTTCTGGGACCCGGTGGAAAACGCCAGTTTCATGCCGTGGCTGATCGCCGCCGCGCTGTTGCATTCGGCCATCGTGGTGGAAAAACGCGAGAGCCTCAAAAGCTGGACGATCCTGCTGGCGATCATCGCCTTCGGCTTTTCGATGGTGGGGGCGTTCATCACCCGGTCGGGGGTGATCACCTCGGTCCATGCCTTTGCCAGCGACCCCGAGCGGGGCGTGTTCCTGTTGCTGATCCTCGCGGTCTTCATGGTGGGCGCGCTGACGCTGTTCGCCGCGCGAGGCAACGTGTTGCAGGCCAAGGGGGTGTTTTCGCTGGTCAGCCGGGAATCGGTGCTGGTGATCAACAATGTGCTGCTGGCGGTTGCCGCCTTTGTGGTGTTCGTCGGCACGATCTGGCCGTTGGTCAGTGAAATGGCGTTCGACCGCAAGCTGTCGGTCGGGGCGCCGTTCTTCAATATGGCCTTCACGCCCTTCATGGTGGCGCTTGGGCTGATCCTGCCGGTGGGGGCGATGCTGCCGTGGAAACGGGGCAATCTGGCGCGCGCCATCCGGCCCTTGCGCGGGGCGTTCGTGCTGGCCGTGGCGGTGGGGGCGCTGGCCTTTGCGATGCAGACCGGGCGTAGTGCGCTTGGCCCCGTGGGGCTGTTTCTGGGGGCATGGCTGATGTCCGGCGCGGCGGTGGACCTGTGGAGCCGCACCGGACGCGGCGCAAACCGCCTGAGCCGTCTGACGCGCCTGCCGCGCGCCGATTGGGGCAAGGCGGTGGCGCATGCCGGTCTGGGCGTGACCATGGCCGGGATTGCCGGGGTCATGGCCTGGGAGGCCGAGGATATCCGAGTGTTGCAGGTGGGCGAAAGCCTGGACCTGGCGGGCTATACCGTCACGCTGGATGCCGTGCGGGACATCAGGGGGCCGAATTACGAGGCCACGCAGGCGGATATGATCCTGTCGCGTGACGGGGCCGTGATTTCGACCCTGCAGCCGGAGAAACGGTTCTACCCGGTGGCCAGAATGCCCACGACCGAGGCGGCGCTGGATAACGGGTTCCTGCGGGATGTCTATGTTGTCATCGGCGATCCGCAGGACAATGGCGGTTGGGCCGTTCGGACCTATTACAAGCCGCTGGCGAACTGGATCTGGGGAGGGTCGATCCTGATGGCGATCGGCGGTGCGCTGAGCCTGAGCGACCGGCGCTATCGCGTGGCCGCCGGTGCGCGCAAATCCACCCCCGCCGCCGGAGTGCCAGCCGAATGAAACGCCTGATCCTGAGCCTTGCCCTGTGCCTGCTGGCCGCGCCGGCGCTTGCGGTGCAGCCCGACGAGATGCTGGACGATCCGCAACTCGAGGCGCGCGCGCGCGATATTTCCTCCGGGCTGCGCTGTCTTGTGTGCCGCAACGAAAGCATCGACGATTCCAATGCCGGGCTGGCGCGCGATCTGCGTCTGCTGGTGCGCGAGCGGCTGGTCGCGGGGGACAGCGACGATGAGGTCGTGGAGTTCATCGTGGATCGCTATGGCGAATATGTGCTTTTGAATCCGCGCGCGACGGGATCGAACCTCGTGCTGTGGCTGGCGGGGCCTGCGATGCTGCTGGTGGGGGCCGGTCTGGGCTGGACCTATCTGCGCCGCCGGGAACGGGCCGAGGAAGGCCGGCTCGAGCCGCTGAGCGATCAGGAGGCCGAGCGCCTGCGCGAGATCATGAAGGACTGACGCGCCGTTCTGCTTTCCCTGCCGGGCGAAATCGGGTTTGATCGCCGCAAATCGCAACAGGATGCAGGGGGACAGGCCCGGTGAAAGACTATCAGACCATCACGCTGGAGATCGCGGACGGCGTTGCCGTTCTGCGGCTGAACCGCCCGGACAAGATGAACGCGCTCAACACCCAGATGCGCGCCGAGATCACCGATGCCGTTGGCGTGGCCGGGAAATCGGCGCGGGTGCTGGTGATGACGGGCAATGGCAAGTGCTTTTGCTCGGGGCAGGATCTGAGCGATGGCGGGAATGCCGCCAATCTGGATCTGGAACGGGTGCTGCGCGACGAGTACGAGCCCATGCTGCGCGCCATAGGCGAATGCCCGATCCCGACGATCAGTGCGGTGAACGGCGCCGCCGCCGGGGCGGGGGCCAATCTGGCGTTGGCCGCCGATGTGGTGATCGCCACCGAGAGCGCCTATTTCCTGCAGGCCTTTACGCGGATCGGGCTGATCCCGGATGCCGGGGGCACCTATTGGCTGCCGCGCCAGATGGGGGCGGCCAAGGCGATGGGGGCGGCCCTGTTCGCCGAGCCGGTCAGCGCCCGGCAGGCGAGCGACTGGGGTATGATCTGGGAGGCGGTCGGTGACGACGGGTTCGAGGCCAAATGGCAGGCACGCGCGGCGCATCTGGCCAAGGGGCCGACCGTGGCCTACGCGCAGTTGAAACAGGCGATCCGGCAGAGCTGGAGCAACGATTACGACGGGCAGCTGGACCTCGAGGCGAAATCGCAGGGCATTTGCGGGACGACGCGCGATTTCAAGGAGGGCGTGGTGGCGTTTCTCGAAAAGCGCCCGGCGAAATACGAAGGGCGCTGAGGGCGGCGCGCAACGTCGCCGGACATGTGGGCGCGGCCAGCGGGGGCCGCGCCTTTTGCTTGTGCGTCAGGGTGTGGCCGCCGCGCGCGGGTCCAGTTGGACATTGGCGGCGGTGAAGCCGGTGCCGACGCCCTGAACCACACTGACCGCCACGCCGTCCAGCAGGACGGTGGCGTCGCCCTCGGTGGCGTCATCCGCGAAAAGACTGTCGTTTCCGTCGCCCCCGGTCAGCGCGTCATCGCTGGTAAGGCCGCTCAGCCGGTCATCGCCGGTGCCGCCTTCGACGCCACGGTCACGCTATGGGGGTGTTGTTGTTGCTGTTTTCGGTATTATTTACGGCTTCTGCTGTCTTTGGTTCCTGACTGGAAACGAAAGCCGCACGTTATCAGGCGGCATAGCGGCCCACCGCGACGTTGCGCAGGGAAAACTCGGGGCTGGCGTTGCGCAGTACGGCCACGGCGTGACCGTCGGCCTTGATCGTGGTCATGCCGGTTTGCCTGTCCACCTCCAGCGTCATGTCGGGGGCCGGCTGATCGTCGGCATGCACGAAGGAAATCAGATCCTCGGCCAGATCGAAATCTTCGATCACGACGGGCCGGTCGCCTTCGATCCAGTCGCCAAGGGCGAATTCATCCGATCCGTCGCCGCCGGTCACAGAATCATCGCTGCCCGCGACGATGGTATCGTCGCCCGGCCCCAGATCGACGGTATCGCCGGTGTCGGACGGGCCGGGCAGGGCATAGCCAAAGGCGATATCTCCCAGGTTTTCAAGCCCGTCCAGCGATGCCACCAGCGCGGTTTCGTCCACCACATTGGCGGCCTCGATGAAATCGTCGCCCGCGCCGCCGGTCAGCGTGTCGACCCCCGCGCCGCCGATCAGGACATCCGCCCCGGCGCCGCCTGCAAGCAGATCATCGCCCTCCAGCCCCAGCAGCCAGTCCGTTCCGGCCCCGCCCGACAGGTCGTCATCGCCGTCCCGTCCGATCAGCAGGTCGTTCCCGCTGCCGCCCGAGAAGGTATCCTGCCCGTCGGTGCCATCCATGACATCATCGTCATCCACGGCCCCGCCGGCGATGTCGATATCACCGGCGGACACCCCCACCATTCCGGCAAGCGAGGCACCGACCAGAAGGAACAGAGCGAGGAAGGCCATGACAGTGTTTCCTGTGCGATCGTTGACGACGGGCCATTGATCGCAGGGCGGTGGTAAAGACCGGGTGAATGCCTGTCCGGCCGGTCATGGCGAATTTCCGTAAAATTCGATCTATCTCCCACAAGAAAAGGGCCGGAATGCGTGCTGCATCCCGGCCCCGGTTCTCGGTTCGATCCGCGTGCGTCAGCGGTTTTCGATATCGACGTAATCGCGCAGCGTTTCGCCATGATACAGCTGACGGGGACGCCCGATTTTCAACTGCGGATCGCTGATCATTTCCTTCCACTGGGAAATCCAGCCGACGGTGCGGCTGAGCGCGAAGATCGGCGTGAACATCGAGGTCGGGAAGCCCATCGCCTCGAGAATGATGCCCGAGTAGAAATCGACGTTCGGGAACAGTTTCTTCTCGGCGAAATAGGGATCGGCCAGCGCCGCCTTTTCCAGTTCCTTGGCGACCTGCAGGGTCGGATTGTCTTCGATGCCCAGAAGATCCAGCACCTCGTCGGCGGATTGCTTCATCACCTTGGCGCGCGGATCGAAGTTCTTGTAGACCCGGTGGCCGAAGCCCATCAGGCGGAACGGATCGTCCTTGTCCTTGGCGCGCGCGATGAACTCGGGGATGCGGTCGGGCGTGCCGATTTCCTGCAGCATTTCGAGGCAGGCCTGGTTGGCGCCGCCATGCGCGGGGCCCCAGAGGCAGGCGATGCCGGCGGCGATACAGGCAAACGGGTTTGCCCCCGAACTGGACGCCAGACGCACCGTCGAGGTCGAGGCGTTCTGTTCGTGATCGGCGTGCAGGGTAAAGATCCGGTCCATCGCGCGGCTGAGGATCGGGTTCACCTCGTAATCGGCGGCGGGCACGGCAAAGCACATGCGCAGGAAGTTCGAGGCGTAATCCAGATCGTTGCGCGGATAGACGAAGGGCTGACCGATGGAATACTTGTAGGCCATGGCCGCGATGGTCGGCATCTTGGCGACCATGCGGATCGAGGCGACCTCGCGCTGCCAGGGGTCGGAGATATCGGTGCTGTCATGGTAGAAGGCCGACATCGCACCGACCACGCCCACCATGATCGCCATCGGATGAGCATCGCGGCGATAGCCCCGGAACAGGTACATCATCTGTTCGTGGATCATGGTGTGATTGGTGACGCGCGATTCGAAATCTTCCAGCTGCGCAGGCGAGGGCAGTTCGCCGTACAGCAGCAGGTAGCACACTTCGAGGTAATGCGATTTCTCGGCCAGCTGGTCGATCGGATAACCGCGGTGCAGCAATTGGCCCTTGTCACCGTCGATATAGGTGATCGTGCTGTCGCAGCTTGCGGTCGAGGTAAAGCCGGGATCGTATGTGAAAACGCCCGCCTGCCCATAGAGCTTGCGAATGTCGATCACGTCGGGACCGGCGGTTCCGGCGTAAACGGGCAGGTCGTAATCCTTGCCGTCGATGGTCAGCTTCGCGGTTTTAGTGCTTTCAGCCATTCGGGTTCTCCCTTTCAAGCCCGCACTTGCTGTGCGTCACGGGCTGCCTATAACAGTCGGCCTTTCGAGTAGGTTAACCACTCTCGCAGGCGGCATCGGAAAGCCGGGCGATCGTTTCATCCCGCCCGAGCACGAGCATCATGTCGAATACGCTCGGTGTTGCGCTGCGGCCTGCCAGAGCGGCCCTGAGCGGGCCCGCCAGCTTGCCGAACTTCACGTCAATAGATTCGGCAAACTGCATTGCGGCTGCCTCCAAATCTTCGCGCGACCACCTAGCATTTCGCAAATGCGGCGTCAATTCGTTCAGTATACTACGGGATACATCATCAAGTTGCGCGGCGGCTTTCTCATCCGGCAGAATTGGGCGGTCTGCAAGAATAAACTCAGCCTTTTCAATAAGTTCAGGGAAGGTTTTGGCCCGCTCCTTGAGGCAATACATGGCCTTTCCCATCAACGAGAATTTTGCATCGGACAGGGCGGGCTGGCCGGTGGCCTTCAAAAAGGCCGAAAGTTCATGCAGCAGCGCAGCATCGTCACTGGCCGCGATATGCTGACCGCACAGATTGCCGAGCTTCTTGAAATCGAACCGGGCGGGCGATTTTCCGATGCCCGAGAGGTCGAACCACGCCTGCGCCTGCGCGTCGGTGAAGAATTCGTCATCGCCGTGGCTCCAGCCCAGCCGGGCCAGGTAATTGCGCATGCCCGCCGCCGGATAGCCCATTTTCTGGTACTCATCCACGCCGAGCGCGCCGTGGCGCTTGGACAGTTTCTTGCCGTCGGGGCCGTGAATCAGCGGGATATGGGCGTAAACGGGCAGGGGCCAGCCCATCGCCGTATAGATCAGCATCTGCCGGGCGGCATTGTTCAGGTGGTCGTCGCCGCGGATCACATGAGTCACGCCCATGTCGTGATCGTCCACCGCCACGGCCAGCATGTAGACCGGGCTGCCATCCGAGCGCAAAAGCACCATGTCGTCGAGCTGATCGTTGCGGATGGTGACATCGCCCTGCACCTGATCGGCGATCACCGTGGCCCCGTCGCGCGGGGCCTTGATGCGGATGACGTAAGGCGCGTCGGGATGCGTGGCGGGATCGGCGTCGCGCCACGGGCTCTGGAACAGGGTCGAGCGGCCCTCGGCGCCGGCGGTGTCGCGGAACGTCTGGATCTCGTCCTGCGTGGAAAAGCACTTGTAGGCCTCGCCCTTGTCCAGCAGCTCCAGCGCCACTTCGCGGTGACGGTCGGCGCGCTCGTACTGGCTGATCACGTCGCCATCATGATCGAGACCCAGCCACGTCATGCCGTCGAGAATCGCCTGCGTCGCCTGATCGGTCGAGCGCGCGCGGTCGGTATCCTCGATCCTGAGCAGGAACCTGCCGCCCCGGCCACGGGCATAGAGCCAGTTGAACAGTGCGGTGCGCGCGCCGCCGATATGCAGGAACCCCGTGGGCGAGGGGGCGAAACGGGTCACGACTGTTTGCGGCATGGGGGACATTAACCTTTCGGTAACCGGGTTGGGCCTAGCGTTGCGGCCTGTCTATCGGCGCGGCGGAAGGGTGACAAGACTTGGCGCTATGGCATCACGCATGGGCCGCATGGCTGAACCAGCGCGGACACCTGTTTCCCTGGGTGCCCGTATGCCTGGGCTGTGGTGTCGCGCTCTATTTCGCGCTGCGGGCCGAGCCGGGGGCGGGTGCGTACCTTGGGCTGGTCGTGGCGGGCGTTCTGTGCGCCGGTCTGGCATGGCGCTTGGGGCCGGGGCTGTCGCCGCTGTTCTGGGCCGGGGCGATGGTGGCCACGGGGCTGTGCATCGCCGGGGCGCGGGCGCATCACCTGTCCGGGCCGGTTCTGGGCTGGCGCTATTACGGGCCGGTGGAAGGCCGGATCGTGGGGATCGACCGCTCGGGGTCGGATGCGCTGCGGCTGACGCTGGATCGTGTCCGGCTGCATGACGTTTCACCGGAAAAGACCTCGGCGCGTGTTCGGGTGTCGCTGCACGGTAGGCAGGGCTTTGTCGTTCCGCGCCCCGGCCTGCGGGTGATGATGACCGCGCATTTGTCGCCCCCCGGCGGCCCGGTCGAGCCGGGCGGCTTCGATTTTCAGCGTCACGCTTGGTTTTTGCGCCTTGGCGCCGTGGGCTACACGAGAACCCCGGTCCTGACGCTGGCCCCGCCGCAGGCCGGGCAAGGGATGTTCCGGGCGCGCATGGCGCTGTCGGCGCGGGTGCAGGCGGCGTTGCCCGGCGAAACCGGCGGATTCGCGGCGGCGATCATGACCGGGGACCGCTCGGATATCGGGCAGGACACGCTCGAGGCGCTTCGGGTGTCGAACCTTGCGCATCTGCTGGCAATCTCGGGACTGCATATGGGGTTGCTGGCGGGGTTTGTCTTTGCCGCCTTCCGGCTGGGCTTTGCCGCTGTGCCGGTCATTGGCTTGCGGGTTCCGGCCAAAAAGCTGGCGGCGCTGATGGCCCTGCCGGTGGCGGCGGCCTATCTGGGCCTGTCCGGCGGCAGCGTGGCGACCGAGCGCGCGTTCGTCATGGTGGCGGTGGCCCTGTTGGCGGTGATGAGCGACCGGCGGGCGCTGTCTCTGCGCGCCGTGGCGGTGGCGGCGGTGATCGTGCTGATCCTGCGCCCCGAGGCCCTGCTGGGGCCGGGGTTCCAGATGTCGTTCGCCGCCACGACCGCGCTGGTCGCGGTGTTCGGCTGGCTGCGCGATGCCGCAGTACCGCTTGGCCCGCGTTGGTTGCGCCCGGCGGTGACGGTGGTGATTTCCTCGGCCGTGGCGGGGCTGGCAACCGCGCCGGTGGCGGCGGCGCATTTCAACCAGATCGCGCATTACGGGCTGCTGGCCAACCTGTTGAGCGTGCCCCTGATGGGGGTGCTGGTGATGCCCGCCGCGGTGCTGGCCGCCTGCCTGTTGCCCTTCGGGCTGGAGGGCGTGGCGCTGTGGGTCATGGGGCAGGGGCTGGGCTGGATACTCGGCGTGGCGCATTGGGTGGCCACGCTCGAAGGGGCGCGCGGCACGGTGGTCAGCCCCGCGCCGATGGTTCTGCCGCTGATGGCAATGGGGGCCCTGTTTCTGGTGCTGTGGCAGGGGCGGGCGCGGCTGGCCGGACTCGTGCCGATGCTGCTGGCCGCACTGTTTTGGGCGCAGAGCGAGCGGCCCGATGTGCTGATCTCGGACAATGGGGCATTGGTCGGGGTGATGACCCCGCAGGGGCGTGCGCTGAGCCGGGCGCGCGGGGCCGGGTTCGTTGCGATGAACTGGCTTGAGAACGATGGCGACGGCGCGGTGCAGGAAAGCGCGGCCAGCCGCTGGCGCGACCCGCCCCCCGGCGGCCTCCGCATCCTTGCCCTGCGCGGCAAGCGCGCGGCGCGCGACACCACCGATTGCAAGGGGCATGACTGGATCGTTTTCGACAGGACGCCGGAGCACGAGCTGCCCTGCACCGTGTTCGAGCCGCGCATGCTGCGCCGGTCGGGCGCGGTGGCGCTTCATGTCACGGCGGACGGGGTGAAAACCGTGACCGCGCGCCAGATCACCGGCACGCGGTTGTGGAACGCTCAGTAGGTGCGGATCAGCCCGACCAGACGGCCCTGCACCTTGACCTGATCCTCGGGCAGGACGCGGGTTTCATAAGCCGGGTTGGCGGCCTCCAGCGCGATGGCGTTGCCACGGCGATAGAATTTCTTGAGCGTCGCCTCCTGATCCTCGACCAGGGCCACGACGATATCGCCATTGTCGGCGGTGCTGGTTTCGCGGATCACCACCACGTCGCCGTCGTTGATGCCGGCCTCGATCATCGAGTCGCCCTTGACCTCGAGCGCGTAATGTTCGCCTTTGCCCGAGATCATCGCGCCGGGCACGGCAACCTTGTGGCTGACATGGGCAATCGCCTCGATCGGGACACCGGCGGCGATCCGGCCCATCACCGGCAGTTCCATCGCCCCGACCGCTTCGACGGGTTGTGCGTTGGCCGGTTGCGGCGCATCCGGTTTTTCGCCGTCGATCACGCGGGGGGTGAAGCCATGCGTCGCCTCGCCGCCAAGCGCCTCGGGCAGTTTGACGATTTCCAGCGCCCGCGCCCGGTGGGCCAGGCGGCGGATGAAGCCGCGTTCCTCCAGCGCCGTGATCAGCCGGTGAATGCCGGATTTCGAGCGCAGATCGAGCGCCTCTTTCATTTCGTCGAAACTGGGCGGCACCCCGTCGCGCTGCACGCGCTTGTGGATGAAGTTCAGAAGATCGAGCTGTTTTTTCGTCAGCATTTTGCGCACCTCGGGTCCATGCGTTTTGTTTTGTTCTACGCATGTTCCCGTTTTGTGTCAACTCTGACGCGTCCCGCCCTTCTTCTTGCCCGAAATATCCCGGGGGAGTCGCGCAGCGCGCGACGGGGGCAGCGCCCCCTTTACAGCGGCAGGTAGTCGATCACGTCGCCGGCCTTGCGCGGGGCGTCGTCGGCGGGGCGGATCATCAGGGCGTTGGCGCCCGCCAGCACGCTCAGCAAAGCGCTGTCCTGCCGCTCGGCGGGTGCGATCGTGCCGTCGCGGACATCGGCGCGCATGTAATGCTCGCGCGGGCCGCCACGGGGCAGGTCATGGGCAAGGCGCGCAGTCAGGCGTGGGGCGCGCTCGGCCCCGAGGCCCAGCATCGCGCGGATCGCCGGGGCCAGAAACACATGCCCGCAGACCATGGCCGAAACCGGGTTGCCCGGCAGGCCGATCATCGCCGCGCCGCCCATGCGGCCCGCCATCAGCGGTTTGCCGGGGCGCATCCGCACCTTGTAGAACGCGCGCTGCATCCCGAGGCTTTCGGTCACGTCGCCCACCAGATCGTGATCGCCCACCGAGGCCCCGCCGATGGTCACAACCAGATCGGCCCCGCGCGCCAGATCGAACGCCGTTTCCAGCGAGGCGCGCGTATCGCGTGCGATTGGCAGGATACGGGCATCCGCGCCCATGCTGTCGAGCATGGCCTTCAGGCCAAAGGTGTTCGAAGCGATGATCTGATCCGGCCCCGGCTCTTCGCCGGGCATCACCAACTCGTCGCCGGTGGAAATCAGCGCCACCTGCGGTTTACGGGTGACGCGCACATGGGCGACGTTCATCGAAGCCAGAAGCGCGATATCCGCCGGGCCCAGAACGCGCGGCGCGGTGATCCGGTCGCCGGTTCTGAAATCGGCCCCGGCGGGGCGCAAGTGGGTATTGTCGCCCAGATCGTCGCCAAGGGTGATCCGCTCACCCTCGCGCGTGACGTCTTCTTGGATGACGATACGGTCGGCACCTTCGGGGACCGGTGCGCCGGTAAAGATGCGCACGGCCTGCCCGGTGCCGACGCGGCCCTCGAAGCCATGCCCCGCCGCAGCCTCGCCGATCACGGTGAACTGCGCGCCGGGGTGCACGGCGGACCCGTCCACCGCATATCCATCCATCGCCGAGGCGGCAAAGGGCGGCTGATCGCGCCAGGCCACCGCATCGGCGGCCAGCACGCGGCCCGCGGCCCGGATCAGCGGAACCTCTTCGGTGCCCAGCGGCGTCACCAGCGAAAACAGGCGGTCCAGCGCCTCGTCAACGGTGATCATGTGGCTTCGTACCGCCCGGATTTGCCGCCATCTTTCAACTTGACGCGGATACCGCCGATTTCCATCGCCTTGTCGACGGCCTTGACCATGTCATAGACGGTCAGCGCGGCGGTGCTGACGGCGGTCAGGGCCTCCATTTCCACGCCGGTCTGGCCGGTGGTCTTGACCGTGGCCTCGATCTGCACGCCGGGCAGGTCGGGATCGAGCGTCAGTTCCACCGCGACCTTGGTGACAGGCAGGGGGTGGCAGAGCGGGATGAGCTCAGGGGTTTTCTTGGCCCCCATGATGCCCGCCAGACGGGCCACCGACAGAACGTCGCCCTTCTTGGCGCGTCCGTCGCTGATCATGTCGTAGGTGTCACGCGCCATTCTGACCGATCCGGCAGCGACGGCCACGCGCGATGTCACCGGCTTGTCCGAGACATCGACCATATGCGCATCGCCCTTGCCGTCGAAATGCGTGAGGCCGGCCATTCACATGCCCCCGGCGGTCAGCGGATTGGCCAGCAGGGTGCGCGTGGCGGCTTCGACATCGTCCTGACGCATCAGGGATTCCCCGATCAGGAAGCAGCGCGCGCCATACATGGCCATGTCCGACAGGTCCTTCGGCGTGGCCAGGCCGCTTTCGCAGACGATCATGCGGTCCACGGGGACCAGTTTCGACAGGGTGCGCGTGGTGTCGAGCGTGGTGTCGAACGTGTTCAGGTCGCGGTTGTTGATGCCGATCATCTTTGATGAGAGTTGCGCGGCGCGCTCCAGTTCGGCCTCGTCATGCACTTCGATCAGCGCGTCCATGCCCCATGCGGTGGCGGCGTCCTCGAGTTCGGAGGCCTGTGCGTCGCTGACCGAGGCCATGATGATCAGGATGCAATCCGCGCCCCAGGCGCGGGCTTCGGCCACCTGATAGGGGTCGTACATGAAATCCTTGCGCAAGACCGGCAGGTCACAGGCGGCGCGGGCCTGTCCCAGAAATTCGGGCGCCCCCTGAAAGCTGGGCGTATCGGTCAGCACCGACAGGCAGGTCGCGCCGCCCTCGGCATAGGCGGTGGCCAGCGCGGCAGGGTCGAAATCCTCGCGGATCAGCCCCTTGGAGGGGCTGGCCTTCTTGATTTCGGCGATCAGGCCATAGCCCTGCTTGCTGGCCTGCAGCAGCGCGTCGGCAAAGGGGCGCACCTCGCCCGCGTCGCGGGCGGCGGCCTCGACCTCGTCCAGCGGTCGCTCGGCCTTGGCGGCGGCGATTTCGTCCAGCTTGTACGCCTTGATCTTTTCGAGAATGGTGGGGGTGCTCATGCGGCCTCCGATGTGATCTTGGCAAGGGTTTCGACCTTGGCGCGTGCCGCGCCGCTGTCGATGCTCTCAATCGCCTGCGCGACGCCTTCCCTGACATCGCCGGCATGGCCCGCCACCACCAGCGCGGCGGCGGCATTCAGCAACACCGCGTCGCGATAAGCCCCCTGCGCGCCGCCCAGAAGGGCGCGGAAGGCGTTGGCGTTGTCTTCGGGCGTGCCGCCGAGAATGGACTCGAACGGGTGCACGGGCAAGCCGAAGTCTTCGGGATGCATCTCGGCGTCGGTGACATCGCCGTTTTCACCCAGTTGCGCCACCCATGTGACGCCGGTGATCGTCATTTCGTCGGTGCCGTCGCTGCCATGCACCAGCCAGGCCCGTTCCGAGCCCAACTGCCCCAGTGTTTCGGCCATCGGGCGGATCAGGTCGCGGGCGAAAGCCCCGGTCAACTGCCGTTTGACGCCCGCCGGATTGGTCAGCGGCCCGAGGATGTTGAAGATCGTGCGCGTGCCCAGTTCGGCGCGCACGGGGCCGACATGGGCCATGGCCGGGTGGTGCATCGGCGCCATCATGAAGGCGATCCCGGCCTCCTTCATGGCCTGTTCCACCACCTGCGGGCCGACCATGACATTGATGCCCATCTGGGTCAGCGCATCCGCCGCGCCGGACTTGGAGCTGAGGTTGCGGTTGCCGTGCTTGGCCACCGGCACGCCCGCGCCCGCCACGACAAAGGCCGTCGCGGTGGAAATGTTCAGCGTGCCCTTGCCGTCGCCTCCGGTACCGACGATGTCGATCGCCCCAGCGGGCGCGGCCACCTTGTTGCATTTGGCGCGCATCACCGCGGCGGCGGCGGCGAATTCGTCCACCGTTTCGCCGCGCGTGCGCAGCGCCATCAGGAAGCCGCCCATTTGCGCCGGTGTCGCCTCGCCCTCGAACAGGCAGGCGAATGCGGCCTCGGCCTCGTCACGGGTCAGGGGGCGTTCGGCGGCGGCGCCGATCAGCGGTTTGAGGCGGTCGCTCATGCGGGCACCTTCATCATGTCGAGGAAGTTTTTCAGCAGCGCATGGCCATGTTCCGAGGCGATCGACTCGGGGTGGAACTGCACGCCGTGGATCGGCAATTCGCGGTGTTGCAGGCCCATGATCGTGCCGTCTTCGAGTTCGGCTGTGATCTCGAGAACCTCGGGGCATGTTGCGCGCTCGACCACCAGCGAGTGATAACGCGTCGCCTGAAACGGCGAGGGCAGGCCCGCGAACAGGCCCTTGCCGGTGTGATGCACCTTGCCCATCTTGCCATGCACGATTTCGGAATGGCGCACCACCTTGCCGCCGAACGCCTGCCCGATGGCCTGATGGCCAAGGCACACGCCCAGAAGCGGCGTTCCGGTTTCGGCGGCGGCCGCTGTCAGGGCAAGGCAGATACCCGCCTGGTCCGGATCGCAGGGGCCGGGCGACAGCAGGATGCCGGCGGGGTTCATGCCCATGGCCTCCTGCACGTTCAGCGCATCGTTGCGTTTCACAACGACATCGGCGCCCAGTTCACCGACATAGTGCACCAGATTGTAGGTGAAACTGTCGTAGTTATCTATCAAAAGCAGCATTTTGCCTGTCCTTACGCCAAGGGGGCTGGAGGCCAGCGGTGCGGTCGCGGTATACATGTTCAGGGTTGCGCGGCACCGTCAAGGGGCGCATAGCTGGGAAAACGCAAATACAGGGGGCAAAGGCAGTGGCACGCGGGCTTTTTTCTGGATTCCTTGTGGGAACGGTGGTTTCCGGGGTGGCGGTGGGCACCGTTTCGGTGCTGAACGGGCCGCCCGTATCGGACCCGCCCGACGCCGCCGCGCTGGAGGTGCCGGCCGGGTCGGAGTTCGACCAGTCGCGAGAAGACCGGGAGGCCGAACTGCCCGCCACGCAGGAGGCCCCCGACGCAGGCAGCACGCCAAGGGTGACGGCCCCCGAGCCTGATGACCTGTCTTCGTTGCAGGGTGCCGATATGGCCCCGGCGGGCCAGCCCGAAACCGCCCAGCCCGCAGGCGGGATGTCACAACCCGCCACGGGAGAGGACGCCGCGGGCGTCGAAGTGGACAGCGACAGCCCGGTATTGCCCAGTCCGCAATCCACGGCCCCCGAGGCCCCCGCAGGCGAGGACGAGCTGTCGATCTCGACCGAACCGGCACAGCCCGCGCCGCCCGAGATCGAAGAGGGCGGGGCGTTCGATGCCCCGGACTCACCGGAGGCCCTCGAGGCCCCAGAGGCCCCGGAGGCCAGCGAAGAGCCGATGCAAGAAGAGCCCGCGCAGGAGGCCCCCCCGGACGCGACCGAGGCGCAACCGCCCGTGCCGCAGACATCGCAGGAGGATGCGGAAGAAGAACAGACGATGCCGGACGACGCGCCCGGACAGGACGAAGATGCCGCCGGCGATCAGGCGAAAAGCGATCAGGCGAACGACGAAAATGCCCCTCGTACCGGCATGTTCGACAACATGGCCGAGGGCGTGACCACCGGGCGGTTGCCCTCGGTGACCGATGACCCCGAAGCGGTCGCCCCCGAAGAGGATGAGGCGGAGACCGATAGCGCCGCTACTGAGGAAGATATGCGCCCGCCGCTAGAACGGTTCGCCGTCCCGTTCGACAATCCTGAGGAGAAGCCGCTGATGTCCATCGTTCTGATTGACGATGGCGGCAGCGGGATCGGGCTGGAGGCGCTGTCGGATTTTCCCTATCCGGTCAGTTTCGCCGTCGATCCCGGCTGGCCCGGCGCGGCAGGGGCCGCGCGGAAGTATCGCGATGCGGGGTTCGAGGTGCTGGCCATGGCCGACCTGCCGCCGGGCGCGAGCGCAACGGATACCGAGGTGGCGATCCAGGCGCAGATGGCCGTTATTCCCGAGGCCGTGGCCGTGTTCGAAGTTCCGGGCGCCGACCTGCAATCGAACCGCGAGGCCAGCGAGCAACTGGCCGCGATCCTGCTGGACAGCGGTCATGGGCTGGTGATGTATCCCCAGGGGCTGAACACCGCGCAGAAGCTGATCGCCAAAGAGGGCGTGCCCTCGACCACGGTGTTCCGCGATTTCGACGCCAAGGGGCAGGACGCCACCGTCATCCGCCGCTTTCTGGATCAGGCCGCCTTCAAGGCCGGTCAGGATGAAAACGGGGTGATCATGGTGGGCCGTTTGCGCCCCGACACGATCAGTGCGCTCTTGCTGTGGGGGTTGCAGGACCGGGCCAGCAGCGTGGCCCTTGCGCCGGTATCGGCGGTGCTGCGCGGGCAATAGCGCGATCTGCGCCGACGGAATGTCTTGTCTGATCCCGGTTTGCCTGTAGCCTGAAGCCAGCCGCGCCAGTATGCGCGGCGGTTTCAACAGGTAAGGGTTTACGAGATGAAAATTGCAGCAACGGCCTTGGGGGTGGTTCTGAGCGCGGGCATGGCGATGGCCGACATGTCGGTGCAACTGGGCGGTGGATGGAGCGGCGGCAAGATCCCCGCAGGGCAGCAATGCAAGCTGAACGGCGGCAATGGCGGGACGCCACCGATGCGGGTGTCGGGCGTTCCGGCGGGGGCGGTCTGGATCGTGGCCTATTTCAATGACAAATCCTACAAGCCGCTGTCGCGCAATGGCGGGCATGGCACCATCGCGTTTCCGGTGCGCGGAGCGGTGACCGACCTGCCTGCGGTGCCGGGCATGACGGCCCGCCTGCCGGGTGGGGCGCAGGTGATGGCGGCGGCGAAAGCCTCGGGGAAATATGCCAGCCCCGGTTACCTGCCGCCCTGTTCGGGCGGGCGCAACAACCGCTATTCGGTGGACCTGAAGGCCATCGACAAACAGGGCAAGGTGTTGGACGAGATCCGCGATTTCACCATCGGACGGTACTGACACCAGGGGCGCGGGCGGCACCGACAGGATACCGATGCGATACCGACGTTTTACCGACGCGGATTTTCGGCAACGTCGCGCCACTCTCCGGGCGCGAGCCCGTCAAGGTTCCACCCGCCGATCCGCCAGCGAATCAGCCGCAGGGTGGGGTGGCCCACATGCGCCGTCATGCGCCGGACCTGCCGGTTGCGGCCCTCGGTGATCGTCAGTTCGATCCAGCAGTCGGGAACCGATTTGCGGTATCGCACGGGCGGATTGCGTGGCCAGATATCGGGCGGGTCGATCCGGCGCGCACGGGCCGGGCGCGTCGGCCCGTCCTTGAGCGTGACACCGTTGCGCAGGGCCTCCAGCGCGGCATCGTCCGGCAGGCCCTCAACCTGCACGAGATAGGTTTTTTCCGTTTTGAAACGGGGGCTTGAGATGCGCGCTTGCAGTTTGCCATCGTCGGTCAGCAGCAACAGCCCCTCGCTGTCGCGATCCAGCCGCCCGGCGGGATAGACCCCCGGCAGGTCGATATGATCGGACAGCGTGGCGCGCGGGCTGTCGGCGTTGCCCTTGTCGGTGAACTGCGACAGCACCCCATAGGGTTTGTTGAAGGCGATAAGACGGGCCATGGCGCACCTGATGCCTCAGGCCGCCATGACTGACAAGGGTTTACTGTGCCGCCGGGACGGGCATCAGACCGTCGCGAATCTTGTAGGTCCACGCCCCCCCGGCATTTTTCCAGCCGTTTACCGTGCGCTGCCCGATATCCGATTTGTCGCCCTCGAACCCGTCGACGACGGTATAGGCGGGGGTTTCGATCCCGGCCTTGACCAGCGCATCGACCGCCCCCGCGCTGCGCGCGCCCGAGCGGCAGATGATCAGGATGGCAGAAGGATCGTTTGCGGCAATGAAGCCCTTGATCTGGTCGAGGAAGGCGGGGTTGTCGACCATGCCATAGGCGCCTTTCTTGGCGTTGTACGGATGATCGGGATTGACCAGCTTGAACGGGATATTCGCATCCGTTTCAGTGGCATAGCCGACGAACATGGTTTCCTCGGGGCTGCGGATATCGACCAGCGCCACGTCATCGCGTTCGGCCAGCAGGGCGATCGATTCGGCTGCGGTGATATAGGTCGAGGTGGCGTTGGTCTTTTTCTTTGGCAGTTCGGCTTCGACCACCGAAGTATCGAATTTAGCGCCGTGGCTGTCGGCCAAAGCGGGCAGGGGCAGCGCAAGGCCGAGGGAAAGGGCCAGCGCGGGGGCGGCCAGAAGGCGGGCAAAGGGTGTCATCGCGGTTTCCTTTTCAAAACATTCGAAACTTGGAATTCGACGTTCTGTCTAAAGATATACCGCAGCCTTATCTTTGACCTGCATCAAGATGCGTTCACCCGTTGCCATCCCCGGCAAAGCGCGCCGCATCTGCGGCCGCACGGCGTATGGCGTTGGATTTGTGGACGGTTTCCATGTACTCGGCCTCGGGATCGCTGTCATAGACGACGCCACCCCCGGCCTGAATATACAGGTTTTCGTCCTTCACCACGGCTGTACGCAACGCGATGCAGACATCCATGTCTCCACCCGCGCTGAAATATCCCACGCCGCCGCCATAGACGCCACGCTTTTCCGGCTCCAGCTCGTCGATGATCTCCATCGCGCGGACCTTGGGCGCGCCCGAAACCGTACCGGCGGGCAACCCGGCCAGCAGCGCCGACAGCGCATCCTGATCCGGGGCCAGTTCGCCCACCACGTTCGATACGATATGCATGACGTGGCTGTAGCGTTCGATGATGAACTCTTCGGTCGGTCGCACGGTGCCGATCTTCGACACGCGCCCCGCATCGTTGCGCCCCAGATCGAGCAGCATCAGGTGTTCTGCCAGTTCTTTCTCGTCGGCCAGAAGATCGGCCTCGTTGGCGCGGTCCTCTTCCGAGGTCTGGCCGCGTGGGCGGGTGCCCGCGATGGGACGGATCGTGACCTCGCCCCCCATCACGCGCACAAGGATTTCGGGGCTCGCGCCCACCACCTGAAAGCTGCCGAAGTTGAAATAGAACATGAAGGGAGACGGGTTGGTGCGCCGCAGCGAGCGATAGAGCGCGAAGGGCGGCTGGCGGAACGGCTGGGTCCAGCGTTGGCTGGGCACCACCTGAAAGATGTCGCCCGCCCGGATATATTCCTTGGCCTTCTCGACGGCGGCCTTGTAGCCCTCGCGGGTGAAATTCGACACCGGCGGGGCGTCTTCGTGGGCATTGCCCAGATCGCGGGCCTGCCGGGGCAGGGCGCGGTCCAGGTCGCGCACCGCGTCCATCACCCGCTCGGCGGCCTGCGCATAGGCGGCGCGCGCCGACTGGCCATTGCCGGCCCATGCGGGGGCGACGACGATCACCTCGCCCTTGACCCCGTCCAGCACCGCCACGACCGAGGGGCGCATCATCAGCGCGTCGGGCAGGCCCAGAGGGTCGGGGTTGACGTCGGGCAGGTGTTCGACCAGCCGGATCATGTCATAGCCCAGATAGCCGTAAAGCCCGGCACTGGAGGCCGGCAGGTCATCGGGCAGGTCGATTTTGCATTCGGCGATCAGGGCGCGCAGATTGTCCAGCGGATGACCGTCCTGATCCTCGAAACTGTCGCTGTCATAGCGCGCGGCGCGGTTGATACGGCTGGTTTCGCCGTGGCATTGCCAGATCAGGTCGGGTTTCATCCCGATGATCGAATAGCGCCCGCGCACCTCGCCGCCGGTCACCGATTCCAGCATGAACGCATCGCGCGCCGCGCCGGTCAGTTTCAGCATGAGCGAGACAGGCGTATCCAGATCGGCGGCCAGCCGGGCATGGACCACCTGATTGCGGCCCGCCTCAAACCCCTTGGCGAAGTCTTCGAAAGAGGGTGTCAGCTCCACGTCAGATGCCCCTTACTGGAAATTCGCGTGAACGGCGTTGATCGCCTGCTGATCGATGGTCAGCCCGGCGCGTTCACGGATGTTATTGGCCAGTATCTGGAACAGATCCTGCGACAACCCAGAGGCCGCCTGTTCGCGCAGGCCTGCCTGAAGCGCCTCGAGTTCCGGGGTGTCGGTATCTGGCGCGCGGATGTCATCGAGGCGCAGCACGAAGATGCGGCCATCGGCTTCGATCACGCTGACATCGTCCTTGTCCATGCCGAACAGGGTTTCGATGAAGCCCGGAGGGGTTCCGGGTTGAAACCCCTGCCGTGTCAGATCGCTGGCGGATTGTGTTTCGAGCCCCAGATCGTCAAAGCCGGCACCGCCGCGCAACTCTTCGATCTGCGCCTCGGCCTGCGTCTTGAGCGCCTCGGCGGTGGCCTGCTGACGCCACCCCGCCACCACGGCGGGGCGGACATCGTCGAGCGGCTGGATTTCGGGGTCGATCACCTTGTCGAGGCGCAGCGCGAAAATACCGCCATCGTCGAGGTCCATGACCTCGGGATAGTCGCTGTCGCTGACCGCCTCGGCGGCGCTGCGGAAGGCGGCGTAGGCGGCGATCCCGTCGCTCATGCCGGGATGCCAGTCGAGCGTGCCGGTCTGCATGTCGGTTTCGGCCCCCAGGTCCTCGAGCGTGGCGCCACCGGCGAGCAGGTCGTCGATGCCCGAGATACGGGTTTCGATCACGCGGCGGGCGCGGCCGCTGGCCAGTTCGTCGCGCAATTCGGCTTCGGCCTCGTCAAAGGTGGTTTCCTGAGCCGCAAGAATCGCGTTGACGCGAAACAGCGCCGGGCCGAGATCGCTGTCCAGCGGGCCGACCACGTCGCCGACCCCGGCGGAAAAGACAGCGTCCGAGCCCGCCGCCAGATCGTCCCTGGCGACATCGCCCATATCCACATCGGCAAGGGAAAGGCCGCGTTCCTCGACCAGTGCTTCAAAGCCGATCTCGCCGTTTTCGATCCGTGCGAGGGCCGCACTGGCGCTGTCGGAATCGGCAAAGACCAGACGTTCCACAAGGCGGCGTTCGGGCTGGCGGTATTCCTCGACCCGCTCGTCATAGGTCTCGCGCAGCGCCTGTTCATCCACCTCGACGCTGTCGATGATCATTTCGGGCGTCAGGTAGGCATAGGTGATCTGCTTGACCGTCGGCGTGGTGAAATCGGGCAGGTGGCTTTGGTGATAGGCCTTCAGCTCTTCCTCGGTCGGGTCGGGCAGGCCCGTTTGCAGGTCCGCGCGGTCCAGAATGGCCCATGTCGCATCGCGCTGTTCGGCCAGATAGGTCATCAGCGGCCTGATATAGCCTTCGGGTGCGGTAATGCCGGCCATGACCGCGCCCTGAAGGATGGCACGCGCGGATTCGGTGCGCATGTTTTCCTCGAACTGGGTTTCGCTCAGGCCCGCGCGATCCAGTGCAAATGCGTAGGCCTCGCGGTCGAACGTGCCGTTAATACCTTGAAACCCCTGAATTTCCAGAATTTGCCGACGCAGGTTTTCGTCTCCGATGGAAATGCCGAGGCGGGCGGTTTCGTCATCAAGCGCGGCAGTGGCGATCATTCGGGCCAGAACCGCATCGGTGACGCCGTTCTGGCGGGCCTGTTGCAGGGTCATCGGTTCGCCGGTGGCGGCCTGACGGGCATCCATTTCGGATTGAAGGGCGCGGGCATAGTCATTGATGTCGATCTTGGTGTCGCCGACGCTGCCGATGCTGCTGACACCGCCCGAGAGGTTGGTGACGCCAAAGCCCCCAAGCCCGAGGATCAGCAGACCCATCAGAATCCAGACCAGCGTTTTCGAGATGCTCTTGGCTGCCATGCGGCCCCCCGTCAGACGGCGTTGAAATCAATAGTCGGGACTGTCTACGCGCTGTCCGGGGCAGGGGCAAGAGGCCAGCCCGGACCGGCCAGGCGCCGGAACAGGGCGGTGATCCCGTCGCGGTCGACATTGGCAAAGGCGATGCGGACCTCGCGCGCGCCAGCGGGGCTGTTTGCGGGCTGGAACATGGTGCCGGGCAACAGTAGGACACCCGCCTCGCGCACCAGTGCCGGGGCAAGGTCGTTCGAGGGCATGGCGAAGGGATGGCGCAGATAGGCGAAATAGGCGCCACAGCCCATCAGACGCCAGCCCTGCGCGGCCAGGTCCGGCATGTTGTCGTGGATCGCTGCGCGGCGATCCAGAATTTCGGCCCGTTCGCCGGCCAGCCATTGCGACAGGTTGCGCATCCCCCAAAGCGCCGCAATCTGGCCCAGCTGATTGGGGCAGATGGTGACTGTATCGAGGAATTTCTCGACCTCGGCCAGCCGCGCGGGGCTGGTCACGATGGCGCCGACGCGATGCCCGGTCAGGCGGTAGGCCTTGGAGAAGGAATAAAGCTGAATCAGGGTCTTGTCCCAGTCGGGATCGGCAAACAACGCGTGCGGCGCGCCGGGGCGGGCATCGAAATCGCGATAGGTTTCATCGACGATCAGGGCGATGCCGCGCTCTTGCGCCAGCCGGTAGAAGGCCAGCACCAGATCGGCGGGGTATTCCACCCCGCCGGGGTTGTTGGGGGTGACCAGCACGATGGCGCGGGTGCGCTCGGTGATCAGGCGCGCGGCCTCGTCGGGGTCGGGCAGCAATTCGGCCCCGGCGGGCAGGGGTGTGGCCTGGACCCCCGACATATCGAGCCACATCTTGTGGTTGAAGTACCATGGCGTCGGCAGGATCACCTCGTCTCCATCGGTGCAGAGCGTGGCGATGGCGGCGCAGAATGCCTGATTGCAGCCCGAGGTGATGGCCACATTGTGCCCGTCCAACGTGCCGCCATAGGCCGTTGACCATTGGCTCGCCACCTCGTCGCGCAGGTCGGGACGGCCCAGAACCGGGCCATAGAGATGGGCTTGCGGATCGCGCAGGGCGGCCTCGGCGATGACCTGGCGCAGGGGCTCGGGCGGCGGATCGACCGGGGCGGCCTGACTGACATTGATCAGCGGGCACTCGGGTGGGAAATCCACGCCCCCCAGCCAGCGGCGCGCCTCCATTACCGGGGGCGAAAAGGTTCTGGCGGTGCGAGGCATGGTGTTCATCCCGGTCTCCTTGGCGCGTCTGTGGTCAGGTCCCGCGATAGGGCTCGACATATTGCAGGGCCATGTCCCACGGGAAGAATATCCAGGTGTCCTGGCTGACCTCGGTCACGAAGGTATTGACCATCTCGCGGCCCATCGGCTTGGCATAGACCGTGGCCACATGCGCCTTGGGCAAGAGGGCGCGCACCACTTCGAGCGTTTTGCCGGTGTCGACCAGATCGTCGACGATCAGCACGCCTTCGCCATCTCCGACCAGGTCGATATCGGGGGACTTGATGACGCGCGGCTCGGACTGGGCCTGATGGTTGTAGGATTTCACGCTGATCGTATCGACGGCGCGAATGTCCAGTTCGCGCGCGACGATCATCGCCGGGGCCATGCCGCCGCGGGTGATGGCGACCACGGCGCGCCAGCCGTCCTTGGGGCTGGTGTCCTGGAGACGCCAGGCGAGGGCGCGGGCATCGCGGTGCAGTTGGTCCCAGCTGACGTGAAAGCCTTTTTCATGGGGCAGGCGGTCGGTCATCGGGTGGTCCTTTCGGTCTGGCACAGGGTGGTTTGGCACGCTCAGGTGGCGACGCGCAACGCCATGACCCCCAGAACGGCGGCGGCCGCCCGGTCGAACACGGCTTTGAATTTCAGATAGGCGTGCTGAATGGCGGGGATAGTCAGGCCCAGTGTCAGCACGGCATAGAACAGGATTTCCAGCATCAGGTGATTGACCAGAACCAACAGCGCCTCGGCCCCGGTGGGCATGGCCGGGAATACGGTGGTGAAAATGGCCGCGATGAAAACCACGGCCTTGGGATTGGCCCAGTTCGTCAACAAGCCCAGCCGGAAGCCATTTACGCCGCGCGGGGGCGTCGCATCGGCCGAGGTGCTGGCGTTACGCCACAGCGACACCGCCAGCCAGATCAGATAGGCGGCGCCACAGAGCTTCAGCGCAAGAAAGGCCCACGGGGCCACGGCGAACAGCGCGGTCAGGCCCAGAACGGCCAGTGCGCTCCAGCTGACGGCGCCAAACGCCAGCCCGATGCCGCAGGCCAGCCCCATCTTGCGCCCGCCGGACAGTGCCGCGCGCAGCATCGCCACCACCGCGGGGCCGGGCGAAGCCAGCGCGCCGAGGACCGCGAGGTTGAAAGCTATGAGCGCGGCTGCGTCCAAGGGGCGGGCTCCGGCGTCAGGAGGTTGCGTCGATGTCGGGGGCGTCGACGGCCTTCATGCCGACAACATGATACCCGGCATCCACGTGCAGGTTTTCGCCGGTCACGCCGCTGCCAAGGTCCGACAGCAGATACAGCGCGGATTTGCCCACATCCTCGGTGGTGACGTTGCGGCGCAGCGGCGAGTTCAGTTCGTTCCATTTCAGGATATAGCGGAAATCGCCGATCCCGCTGGCTGCCAGCGTCTTGATCGGACCGGCGGAAATCGCGTTGACGCGAATGCCGTCCTTGCCCAGATCCTCGGCCAGGTATTTGACCGACGCCTCGAGTGCGGCCTTGGCGACGCCCATGACATTGTAATGCGGCATCACCTGTTCGGCGCCGTAATAGGTGAGCGTCAGAGCGCTGCCGCCGTCGGTCATCAGTTTTTCGGCGCGCTGCATGACGGCGGTAAAGCTGTAGCAGCTGATATCCATGGTCATCAGGAAATTGTCGCGGCTGGTATCCACGTAGCGGCCGCGCAGTTCGTTCTTGTCGGAAAAGCCGATTGCATGGACCAGAAAGTCGACCCTGCCCCAGACCTTTTCGATTTCGGCAAACGCCGTGTCGATCGAGGCCGGATCGGATACGTCACAATCGAACATGTGCTCGACGCCAAGAGTTTCGGCCAGCGGCGCAACCCGTTTCCTGAACGCGTCGCCCATGTAGGTAAAGGCCAGTTCGGCCCCGGCATCGGCGCAGGCTTTGGCGATTCCCCAGGCGATCGACTTGTCGTTTGCGACGCCCATGATCAGACCGCGCTTGCCCGCCATTAGTTGATTTGACATTTCTTGCCCTCGGCCCATCTGTGTTTCTTCCGAAATCCTTTAGGCGATCGCTCATGAGGCATCAAGGGAAAGCCTGTTTCGAGCCTCTTGCGTTTTATACGGTCAGCGCTGCATGGTGTGCGGAGAATGGCTTGCCGGCTTGCATCGGTCAATGAGGCGGGATAGGCGCGTGGCGCACATTCGTATTGGGTAGGTTGGAAGGCACGGACATGACGGACAGAAGCGGTATCTTCGCGGGCGACAATCCATTCGAGATTGCCCGCCGCTGGCTGTCGGACGCCACCGAAACCGAGATCAACGATCCCAATGCGATGGCCCTGTCGACCGTGGATGAAACCGGCTTGCCGAATGTACGCATGGTGTTGTTGAAAGAGATAAGTGACGACGGGTTCTGGTTCTACACCAATTACGGCAGCGCCAAGGGGCGTGAGCTCGAACACGCCGGCAAGGCGGCGATCGTGCTCCACTGGAAGTCCCTGCGGCGACAGCTTCGTGTGCGGGGCAGGGTCGTCCGCGAGGACGGCCCGGAGGCTGACGAGTATTTCGCCTCGCGTTCTTTAAAGAGTCGGCTCGGGGCCTGGGCCTCGAAGCAGTCGCAACCGCTTTCGTCGCGTACGGCGTTGATGGCGGAAGTGGCGAAAGTAACCGCTCAGAAGGGCACAAACCCACCGAGACCCTCCTTTTGGGGAGGTTTCAGAATCGAGCCGGTTGAGATCGAATTCTGGGCAGATGGCGCTTTCAGACTGCATGACAGGTTCGTATGGCGCCGTGAAGAATATGAAAATGAATGGGAAATATCGCGTCTGAATCCTTGATATTCACGTTTCGTAAAATGCAAAGTCCTGAATATTAATGGAATTTTTGCTTGCAACGGGGCGGTGATATAGCGCAAGACTAAATCTGGTCTCGTGGGGATGAAGACTGTTTAGGTAGGAACAAAGTGACCAAGGAAAATGAACGTATCCGCAGAGTAAAGGGACGCGTTAAGTGGTTTGATCCGGTAAAGGGGTTTGGATTTGTCGTCGCCGATGAAGGCGGTCCTGATATTCTTCTGCATGCAAATGTGTTGCGCAATTTCGGCCAGAGTTCGGTTGCCGACCGGGCGGGGGTGGAAATTGACGTGCAAGATACCGAGCGCGGTGTTCAGGCGATTGAAGTGCACAGCATCGAGCCGCCTGAGGACAGCGAAAGTACGGGCCTGAGCGATCTGGACGAGATTGATCCGGAACTTATCCGCTCGGCTCCCCTTGAGCCCGCACGCGTAAAATGGTTCGATAAAGGCAAGGGGTTTGGCTTTGCGAACACCTTTGGCCGGGACGAGGACGTGTTTGTGCATGTCGAAGTCTTGCGGCGTTCCGGGCTGGCGGATCTGCAGCCCGGCGAAGCACTGGCCATTCGGGTTATAGAGGGTAAACGTGGCCGGATGGCCACGGAGGTGTGTGGATGGGAAATGGCTGTGAAAAAGTCCTCGGATTAGGGCTTGCCTCATGTTTTTTCTGGCTGGCGTCCGTCTTTGCGGCGCTGGCCGGAGAATGCCGGGACGACCGCGTGACATTGCGCGGCGACTGGGGCCAGGCCGGTTTTACCGTCGAGGTGGCCGATGATGCCGAGGAACGCGCCCAGGGGCTGATGCATCGTGAGCAGATGGCCAAAAGCGCGGGCATGCTGTTTGTGTATCCGGCGCCCCGGTCGGTGGGGTTCTGGATGAAGAACACCCTGATCGAACTGGATATGATTTTTGCCGACCGTACCGGTACGGTGCGTCGCGTTCATCATCGTGCGCAACCGCATGACGAGCGCCCGATCATGGGCGGGCGCGACATACAGTATGTGCTGGAAATCAATGGCGGGCTGGCGCGACAGCTTGGAATTTCCGAGGGTAGCCAGATGCAACACCCGTCAATTGACGCGCAAGTGGCGGCCTGGCCCTGTTAGGGGTTTTCAATCCTGCGCGGGCCGAGTATGCACATCCCCGGTTCGGGGCGTAGCGCAGTCTGGTAGCGCACCTGTTTTGGGTACAGGGGGTCGTGAGTTCGAATCTCGCCGCCCCGACCAAGTCACAAGATATAGAGGTGCATTTTCTCTGTTTTGGGGAAATCATGGGCAATTCGCCCTGATTTCGGGCGGCGGAGGACCTGTACCCAGTGGTTTTGTCGACACACTCTCCGTAGTGATCGGACAAGATCTTATCCACAAGATGTTGCAGTCAGCCGGTGGATAATTTCCGTTCCGGCATGAGTCGCGCCAGCCGGTTTGGCTGGCCCGCGCTTGAAGCTTCATATGAGAATATTGCGCTAACCACTTATGTGGGAACGTCTTTCCGGGATGGTATGCCCGTTCTTGGCTGAGCTTTGGCGGGGCGGTACAGTCTGTGGATGAATCGCGCACCGCGCCCGGCAATTTTCACGAACGGCTCAGGTCAACATTTTTTTCAGCAAAATTCCGCAAAAAAGCCGTTGACCGCAGGCCGTGCAATACGCCAGATTGTGTCTATCGGTCGGAAAGCCACAACATATAGTGCGCGTCGGCGGATCAGGGACCAAACCCCAAAACATACCCGGTGAATTCCGGGCCATGTGGAACCGTGACGATCTGTCGATCACGGCGGGGGTGTTTTGTCGGTCGCGGCGGCGGTCAGGCGCCGCGTGCCAGGCATTCGTGAAGTGAAAACGCTGAATTATGGGGCAGCTAGAACATGAAAATTGAAAGAAAGTTCACCAAAGCCGGGCAAGACGCTTACGCTGCGTTGGATTTCGTGACCACCAGTTCGGAAATCCGCAATCCGGACGGAACGACCGTTTTCAAGCTGGACAACGTCGAAGTGCCCGCCAGCTGGAGCCAGGTGGCCAGCGACGTGATCGCGCAGAAGTACTTTCGCAAGGCCGGCGTGCCCCAGAAGCTGACCCGCGTCGAGGAAAAGGATGTGCCCGAGTTCCTGTGGCGCTCGGTTCCCGCCAAGAACAACAAGGGTTTTGCCGGTGAGACGAGTTCGAAACAGGTGTTCAACCGTCTGGCAGGCGCATGGGCCTATTGGGGCTGGAAGGGCGGTTACTTCAGCACCGAAGAGGATGCCCGCGCCTATTACGACGAAATGCGCTTCATGCTGGCCGATCAGATGGCCGCTCCGAACTCTCCTCAATGGTTCAACACCGGCCTGCATTGGGCCTATGGAATCGATGGCCCCAGCCAGGGGCACTATTATGTGGATTACCAAACGGGCGACCTGACCAAATCGAGCAGCGCCTATGAGCACCCGCAGCCCCATGCGTGCTTCATCCAGTCGGTCGGCGACGATCTGGTCGGCGATGGTGGCATCATGGATCTGTGGGTGCGCGAGGCTCGCCTGTTCAAATACGGTTCGGGCACCGGCACGAACTTCTCCAGCCTGCGCGCCGAAGGTGAGGCGCTGTCGGGCGGTGGCAAATCCTCGGGCCTGATGGGGTTCCTCAAGATCGGCGACCGCGCGGCGGGCGCGATCAAGTCGGGCGGCACCACGCGGCGCGCCGCCAAGATGGTGATCTGCGACGCCGATCACCCCGATATCCAGGAATTCATCAACTGGAAGGTGAAGGAAGAACAGAAAGTCGCCAGCATCGTCGCCGGCTCGAAGATGCACGAGCAGAAGCTGAACGAAATCTTCGCCGCGATCCGGGCCAGGGACGGCAGCAATGAAGACGCGGTCGACCCCAAGAAGAACGAGCAACTGAAAGAGGCCATTCGTGGGGCCAAGCGGGTTCAGATCCCCGAAACTTACGTCAAGCGTGTGCTGGACTACGCACGGCAGGGCTATGACAGCATTGAATTCCCGACCTACGATACCGATTGGGATTCCGAGGCCTATGCCTCGGTGTCGGGGCAGAACTCGAACAATTCGATCCGCGTGACCGATGCCTTCCTCAAGGCGGTCGAGAACGACGATGATTGGGCGCTGATCAACCGCACCGATGGCAGCGTCGCCAGGACCATCAAGGCGCGCGACCTGTGGGAAGACGTGGGCCATGCTGCATGGGCCTGCGCCGATCCGGGCATCCAGTATCACGACACCGTCAATGCCTGGCACACCTGCCCGGAAGACGGGGAAATCCGTGGCTCGAACCCCTGTTCGGAATACATGTTCCTTGACGATACGGCCTGCAACCTGGCCTCGATGAACCTGTTGCGGTTCTACAAGGACGGCCAGTTCGATGCGGATAGCTATGTGCATGCCTCGCGGTTGTGGACGGTAACGCTGGAAATCTCGGTGATGATGGCGCAGTTTCCGTCGAAGGAGATCGCGCAGCTCAGCTATGAATTCCGCACGCTCGGCCTGGGCTATGCCAATATCGGCGGTCTGCTGATGAACATGGGCCACGGCTATGATTCGCCCGAGGGGCGCGCGCTGTGTGGTGCGCTGACGGCGATCATGACGGGTGTCGCCTATGCCACCAGCGCCGAAATGGCCGGGGAACTGGGCGCATTCGCAGGCTATGGGCGCAACCGCGAGCACATGCTGCGCGTCATCCGCAACCACCGCAATGCCGCCTACGGCGCGACCGAAGGCTACGAAGGGCTGGCCGTCAAGCCGGTGCCTCTGGACCTCGCAAACTGCCCCGATGCGCGGCTGGTCGATCTGGCGATGGCCAGCTGGGATGAGGCGCTGAAACTGGGCGAGCAGCACGGCTATCGCAACGCGCAGGCCACCGTGATTGCGCCGACCGGCACGATCGGCCTCGTGATGGATTGTGACACGACGGGCATCGAGCCGGATTTCGCCCTGGTGAAGTTCAAGAAACTGGCCGGGGGCGGCTATTTCAAGATCATCAACCAGTCGGTTCCCGCAGCGCTGGAGCAACTGGGCTATGGCTCGGCCCAGATCGAGGAAGTCGTCAGCTATGCGGTGGGTCACGGCACCATCGGCAACGCGCCGGGGATCAATCACACGTCGCTGGTGGGGCATGGGTTCGGACCCAACGAACTGGAAAAGGTCGATAACGCGCTCGGTTCGGCCTTCGACATCCGCTTCGTGTTCAACCAGTGGACCCTGGGCGAAGAATTCTGCACCAATGTTCTGGGTATCCCGGCGGAGAAGCTGAACGACCCGACCTTCGACATGCTGGCGCATCTCGGGTATTCCAAGGCCGATATCGAAGCCGCCAACGACCATGTTTGCGGGACGATGACGCTGGAGGGTGCGCCGCACCTGAAGGACGAGCATTTCCACATCTTCGATTGCGCCAACCCCTGTGGCAAGAAGGGCAAGCGTTACCTGAGCGTGGACAGCCATATCTACATGATGGCGGCGGCGCAGAGCTTCATCTCGGGGGCGATCTCGAAAACGATCAACATGCCCAACGACGCCACCATCGAGGATTGCCAGCAGGCCTATGAACTCAGCTGGTCCCTGGGGGTGAAGGCGAACGCGCTCTATCGTGACGGCTCCAAGCTCAGCCAACCGCTGGCCGCCAGCCTTGTCGAGGATGACGAGGAGGCCGCCGAAATTCTGGAAAGCGGCTCGACACAGGAAAAGGCCGCCGTTCTGGCCGAAAAGATCGTCGAGAAGGTCGTGATCAAGGAAATCATCAAGTCGCAGCGCACCAAGATGCCGGAGCGGCGCAAGGGCTATACCCAGAAGGCGATTGTCGGTGGTCACAAGGTGTACCTGCGGACTGGCGAATACGAAGACGGCAGCCTTGGCGAGATCTTCATCGACATGCACAAGGAAGGTGCCGGGTTCCGCGCGATGATGAACAATTTCGCCATCGCCGTGTCGGTGGGCCTGCAATACGGCGTGCCGCTGGAAGAGTTCGTCGATGCCTTTACCTTCACCAAGTTCGAACCGGCGGGCATGGTGCAGGGCAATGACAGCATCAAGAACGCCACCTCGATCCTCGATTACATCTTCCGCGAACTTGCCGTCAGCTATCTGGACCGCACCGACCTGGCCCATGTGAAGCCGCAAGGCGCCAGCTTCGACGATCTGGGCCGCGGCGAGGAAGAGGGTGTCTCCAATATCTCGGAGATGAGCGATGCCGCCGCCTCGCGCTCGCTGGAGGTGCTCAAGCAGATCAGTTCGACGGGCTATCTGCGCAAGCGCCTGCCGCAGGAACTGGTTGTGCTGAATGGCGGGCAATCCGGCGCGGTGGCTCTGAGTGGCGGCAGCGACCCTGTCGAGACGCTGCAAACGCTGGTGCCGGAAACGGCCACTGCCACGGTTGCAGCCACCTCGACCACGACCACGGCTGTGGCCTCGGGCAGCGTCAGCATGGACGCCCGCACCAAGGCCCGCATGCAGGGCTATGAGGGCGAGGCCTGCGGCGAATGCGGCAACTATACGCTGGTGCGTAACGGCACCTGCATGAAATGCAACACCTGCGGCGCAACAAGCGGGTGTAGCTGAGTGGATCGTGCCCCCTGACCGGGGGTGCGTAGGGGCCACCGGGCGTATCTCGCCCACGGCCCCGACGAGACAGGGTGGGGGCGGACTATGTGCTTCGACCCATCCTTTTCCGGGGCGGGTGCGCTCGCCCTGAACGCGGATCAGGCCGCAGGCAGAAACCGGGCGGTATAAAGAGTGAGCCTGATTTCGTGAACCTCAGGGGGCGTCCCAGGACGCCCCTTTTTTCTTGGCCGGAGGTTCCGTGCGGGGCGCGTCCATGTCACAACGGTCCACAGGACAGGAGGCGCGCGATGACCATCACGGCATTCAATTTCTTGACCGCTGGCGAAATCCGGTTTGGCCGGGGGCAGGCGCAGGGCGCCGCCGATACGGTGCTTGGCTTTGGGCGCAAGGTGTTGCTGGTTCACGGGGCCAATGCGGGGCGGGCGGATTGGCTGGCAAAGGCGATTGCGCAGGCCGGGGGCGAGGTGACAGCATTTTCCTGCCCATCCGAGCCGGATATCGGTTTGATCGAACAGGGCGTCGAGGCCGCGCGTGCCGGTGGTGCGCAAGTGGTGGTGGCGCTTGGCGGTGGTGCGGTGATCGACGCGGGCAAGGCGATTGCCGCGCTCGTGCCCGCCACGCGGCCGGTGCTGGATCATCTCGAGGTCGTGGGGCAGGGCCTGCCGCTCGATCATGCGCCCTTGCCGTTCGTTGCGCTGCCGACAACGGCGGGCACCGGGGCCGAGGTCACGAAGAATGCGGTGATTGGCGTGCCGCAGGCCGGGCGCAAGGTGTCCCTGCGGGACAACCGGATGCTGGCCGATCTGGCGATTGTCGATCCCGCGCTGACCGATGGTGCGCCGCGTGCGGTGACGCTGGCCAGCGGGCTGGATGCGATCACGCAGGTGATCGAGCCCTATGTGTGCCGCAAGGCCAATGCGCTGACCGATGCGCTGTGCCGCGATGCGATCCCGCGCGGGCTGTCGGCGCTGCGGGCGCTGATCGACAGTGAGAATGCGCTGGCGCGGGACGAAATGGCATGGGTCAGCCTGTGCGGAGGTCTGGCGCTGGCCAATGCGGGGCTTGGAGCGGTGCATGGGCTGGCCGGGCCGGTTGGCGGGCTGTCGGGCGCGCCGCACGGGGCTGTGTGCGGGCGGTTGTTGCCCTTCGTGCTGATGCGCAATGCACAAGGCGCGACGGGAGACCTGGCGACGCGGCTGGCGGAAATCCGGGGCTGGATCGCGCTTGCGCTGGACTGTGCCCCCGATGACGCCCCGCAACACTTGGCCGAATGGTCGGCACGCGCCGGGTTGCCGGGGCTTTCGGATATGGGCGTGAAATCAAGCGATTACGCGGCTCTGGCCGAGGCGGCGGAGGTGTCGTCTTCCATGAAGGGCAACCCGGTCGACCTGTCACGGGGCGACTTGATCGCGTTGCTCGAACAGGCGGCTTAGGGTGCCGCCCGCTGAACCATGCCGAACAGGTCGCGCGGATCGTCCGGGTCGGCCAGCAGGTCAAGCTCCAGATACAGATCGGTGCCGCCGATATGGTCGCGGATATAGCGCAGGGCGCTGAAATCCTCGATGGCGAAACCGACGCTGTCGAACAGGGTGATCTGGCCCGCGCTGGTGCGGCCCGGCTTGGTGCCGTTGATCACCTCCCACATCTGCGTGACGGGATGATCGGGGGCGAGTTGCTGAATCTCGCCTTCGATCCGGGTTTGTTCGGGATATTCCACGAAAATCTCCGAGCGATGCAGGACGCCGGGGGCCAGTTCGGTCTTGCCGGGGCAGTCGCCGCCGATCGCGTTTATATGCACGCCGCTGCCGATCATGTTGTCGCTGAGGATCGTGGCGTATTGCTTGTCGGCGGTGCAGGTGGTGATGATCTGCGCGCCTTCCATCGCGTCCTCGGCGCTGTCGCAGACATGAACATCGAGCCCCAGGCCCTTGAGATTATGGGCGGCCTTGTGCGTGGCTGCCGGGTCGATGTCCCACAGGCGCACGGATTTCAGCCCGCAGATTGCCTTCATCGCGAGGCTTTGGAATTCCGATTGCGCGCCGTTGCCGATCATCGCCATCGTATCCGCGCCCTTGGGGGCAAGATGTTTGGCCACCATGGCCGAGGTGGCGGCGGTGCGCAGCGCGGTCAGCACCGTCATTTCCGACAACAGCACTGGATAGCCATTGCCCACATTCGCCAGCAGGCCGAAGGCGGTGACGGTTTGCAGCCCCTCCTTGGTGTTCTTGGGGTGGCCGTTGACGTATTTGAAACCGTAGACCTCGCCATCCGAGGTGGGCATCAGTTCGATCACGCCCTCGGCGGAATGGCTGGCGATGCGCGGGGTCTTGTCGAACAATTCCCAGCGGCGGAAATCGTCTTCGATATACTCCGCGAGGCCGCGCAGCATCGGCTCGATCCCGATATGGTGGACGAGTTTCATCATGTTCTCGACGCTGACGAAGGGCACCAGCGCCTTGTCGGAAGGGGGGATAGGAGGCATGGTTTTGTCCTTTTTATCCAAAGGCTTGCGTGGGGCGGTCAAAGACGCGGCGGCCAAGGGCCGAGGCCGCGAGATCGACCATGACCTGCGCCGTGCGGCCGCGTTCGTCCAGAAAGGGATTGAGTTCGACCAGATCGAGGGATGTCATCAGCCCGCTGTCGCAGATCATCTCCATCACCAGATGCGCCTCGCGGATGGTGGCGCCGCCGGGGACGGTGGTGCCGACGGCGGGGGCAACGGCGGGGTCGAGGAAATCCACGTCGAGCGAGACATGCAGCGCGCCGCCCATGTCGGCCACGCGGTCCAGGAAAGCGGAAAGGGGTTTGGCAATTCCTGTCTCGTCGATTTCGCGCATGTCGTGGCGGCGGATGGCCGAGCGTTGCAAGGCGTCGCGTTCCGGGCCGTCGACCGAGCGCAGGCCGAGAATGCAGATCTGGTTTTCGGGGACCGGGTTCGTGACCTCGGGGAAGCCGGAAAACCCTTTGGCCCCAGTGACATAGGCCAGCGGCGTTCCATGCAGATTGCCCGAACTGCTGCTGTTGGGCGTGTGAAAATCGCTATGGGCGTCGAGCCAGAGCACGAATTGCGGTTTATCGATGCTGGCGGCGTGGTTGGCGACCCCGAGGACCGAGCCGAGCGACAGGCTGTGATCGCCTCCCAGAAAGATCGGCAGCCCCTCGGACATCGCGGATTGTGCAGCATTTGCAAGGGTTTGCGTCCAGCCGATGGTTTCGGACGGGGCGTGGATATGGGCGGGCAGGTCATCGGGGGTGTCGGCGGGGGACGGTGCGAGGTTGCCGAGGTCCTGGACGGTGTGGCCGAGGGTGGTCAAGGCGTCGGCCAGACCGGCGACGCGGTAGGCGTCGGGACCCATCAGGCAGCCGCGGCGGGCCTTGCCGCTGTCGACGGGGGCACCGATCAGGATGCAGGTTTCAGGCGTCATGAGATACGTCCGTTGGTGTCAGGAAATATCAGTTTTGTTCCGAAACGGGTTGATTTGAAGCGCTCAAATTGCACTAATCGGGTGTAGGATAATCGAAACGAAGGGTAATAAATCCGAAATGGACGATACGGATCGCAAACTGATTTCGGCGCTCAGACACGATGCGCGCGCCTCGCTGTCGGACCTGGCTTTGACGCTCGGGGTGTCGCGCACCACGGTGCGGGGGCGGATCGAGCGGTTGAAGCAATCGGGCGAGATCGTGGGATTCAGCGTGGTGCTGCGGGGGGATGCGGCGCGCGATCCGGTGCGCGGGCTGATGATGATCGGCATCGAGGGGCGCGGCACGGACAGAATTACAAGGCAACTCAACGGGTTGAGCGCCGTGCGGGCGATTCATGCGACGAATGGCCGGTGGGATTTGATCGTGGAAATCGGCACCGAAACGCTGGAGGCGCTGGACGAAACCCTGACCCGAATCCGCAAATTCGACGGGATCGCCAGCTCGGAAACCAGCCTGTTGCTGAACACCCGCAAATCGGGCGGCTGAGTTTCGTACGTTTTGTACGAAGTGTACGCGGGTTTTGTACGAAAATCGGGGGATGTTCGGAAATTTGCGTCCATCAGGGACGCAAAACCGGGGTTCAGCGCCGCGCCGCCATGATCCAGATCGCCGCCAGTGCGAGAGAGGCGAGCATGTTCCAGCTTGCCATCGACAGGCCGAACATCTCCCACGGCACCTCGTCGCAGCGAATGACGGGGGCGGCCATGATCTGATCGAACAGGTCGTCGGTGCTGAGGCCGGTGGGGCTGGTGGAACTGCAGGAGGTCGGGCCGGTCCACCAGCCGCGTTCGACGCCGGTGTGATAGAAGGCGATCCCGGCGGTGGTCAGCGTGGCGGCGGCCCCGGCCAGGGCGAGGGAGGCGCGGGGTAGGGCCAGGGCCACGGCCCCGAGCAGGATGGCGGCCACATGCGGGTAGCGTTGCCACAGGCAGAGTTTGCAGGGGGGCATGCCGCCGATGTATTGAAACCCGAGCGCGCCCAGCATCAGCGCGGCAGAGCCCGCGGCGGCAATCAGGATCAGCATACGGCGCGTCAGGATTTCGTTCATCGTTTCCCCCTATAGATGGCGAACCACGTAAAACCCGCCGAAGAGAAGTGCAATGAACACAATCGTGACCAGACCCAGACGGCGTTCGATGAAATCGCGCACCGGCGTGCCGAATTTCCACAACAGCCCGGCGACGATGAAAAACCGCAGCCCCCGCGCAAGGATCGATGTGGCGATGAAGGTGGCCAGCGGCATGCCCGTCCAGCCCGACATGATGGTGATCACCTTGTAGGGGAATGGGGTCATGCCCGCGATCAGCACCGCCCAGAAGCCGAAATCGTTGAAGCGGGTGTTGAATTCGGCCATCGAGTCGGCCTTGCCAAGGGATTCGAGGATCGGCTGCCCGATGCTTTCATAGGCCAGCGCCCCGATGGCATAGCCCAGAAGCCCGCCCAGAACCGAGGTGACCAGCGCCACCAGTGCCACCAGCCACGCCCGCGAGGGCCGGGCGAGGATCATCGGAATCATCAGCACGTCGGGTGGAATCGGAAAGACCGAGCTTTCCACGAAGGACACGCCGCCAAGCACCCAAAGGGCGCGGGGATGGTCCGCCATCCGGATCGTCCAGTCGTAAAGCCGTCTGAGCATGGGCGAGAAGCCTTGTTCGCTTGGGGTGTGACCTCTGATCATGGCGGGGCGGAGGGGTCAAGCCCGCGCGGGATAAAAATGCCTTCGACCCTCTGGACGCGGGCGCATCGCTTGGATACAACCCCAATCCGGGCCCAAGTGGCGGAATGGTAGACGCAGGGGATTCAAAATCCCCCGGTAGCAATACCGTGTGAGTTCGAGTCTCACCTTGGGCACCAAAGACTTAGCCGGTTTTCCCGATCAGCGAAAATTCCGCTTTTCCCAATCCGTTTCCCACATTCCCTGTTCACCCCCTGTTCGTTCTTTGGGACGGTTTGCGGTGTCGATTTTACACGGAGACAGGTTGCTCTTCTTCGGGTGCCTCTCAACTGAATTGCACGACAAATTGGTAAAGCTTTGATCGCTCCCCATGGCCATACGGTAGTGTCCCACGGGGTGGTGTAAGAGGCCGCGCGCGGAGCCTTTTGGCGTAGCGCAGCGCGCGGCCGGGTCTGGCGGCCACCGCGCTTCTTCGTAGTCTGAGGTTGTTCAAAGACCGATGATAAC